>PKUO01000109.1 GCA_002869585.1 Sedimenticola sp. | reverse complement strand
CTAGTGTACCCCGTCAAACGCTTTGTAACTTATCAAGCGTTTGACGTCCACGTTTAACTTTCTCAAGAATATCGTTTGCCGACTTCGTCCAAATGAAGGGAGCAGGAGATTCATTGTGCTTGCTGATGTAATCCATCACCGCCTTCTCAAGCTCGGCGACACTGCAAAAGATGCCGCGCCGCAGCTGCCGCTCAGAAAGATCTCTGAAAAACCGCTCCACCATATTCAACCAAGAAGCACTTGTGGGCGTAAAGTGAACATGAAATCGCTTGTGATACTTTAACCAGCTTTGAACTTTTGGATGCTTGTGCGTGGCATAGTTGTCACAGATGATATGGACTTCTTTATCCGCCGGCGTGTTCTTGTTGATAAGCCGCAGAAAATCCAGCCACTCCGTATGACGGTGCCGTTTAGCGCACTGTCCCAGTACTTCTCCAGTGAGTACATTCAAAGCCGCAAACAGGGTTGAAGTGCCATTGCGCTTGTAGTCGTGAGTCATCGTGGCGTTGCGACCGGGTTTGAGTGGCAACCCAGGCTGGGTACGATCAAGCGCTTGCATTTGGCTTTTCTCATCGCAGCTAAACACCATTGCATTCTCCGGAGGTGACAAGTACAAGCCCACGACATCCTCGAGTTTTTCCTGGAATCTCTTGTCATTGGAGAGCTTTAATCCCGTGACCCGGTGCGGCTTCAGACCATGGACGCTCCAGATCCGTCCAACCGTACTCTCACTGACATTCATGCGCTCGGCCATTAACCGCCGACTCCAGTGCGTGGCATTGTCCGGCTTTTCTTGGGTTGTCAGCTCAATGATCTTCTTGACCTTTCGCGAAGATATGCTCTTCTTACGGCCAGGCCGCGGCGCGTCCTTTTCAATACCGGCCAGACCAAACTCTTGGTAACGATCACGCCAGCGCCCCACCTTTTGTCGGCTGATGCCCAGCTCTTCGGCGATCTCGCCGTTGGTCTTCTTCTGTGCAGCCAACAGCACGATTCTTGATCGTTCCGCCAATCTGACCGATGTGGAACGAGAGCGGGAAAGTCGCTCCAGTAATTCACGCTCTTCGTCTTTGAGCTCAATATCAACTGCAACCCGCATAATGTTTTTCCAGAACCAAGAAACAGCCCTTATTTTACATTAAATACGGCGGGGTACACTAGTTTGACAGAACGCCAGTAAGTTCGTAACCGTCCGGCGACTTTTTGTGATAACTCTTCATGCCCCGTAAATGACCACTTGGATTCACACCAGATACACCCACAAAATGCCTACCGAATAACACAAAATGACTTTTTTACGCCGGACGGTTACGAGCAAGGAGCTTGCCGACCAACTGCTCATACAAGGTATAGGGTTGTTGCTCGTTGATACGGGCCAGAGAGGAACGGCTGACCAGTGCGACGCCCAAATGATAAAGCTTGGCAGCCTGTGCAGAGAGGTTGCTGACCATGTCACGCAGGCTGGAGCGGCCCGATAGCTGTGCTGTCGCCATGGCGACGAACTGGGACCGGCGGGTCATTTTGCGGAGTTTTCGGCCCGCATGGTGCTGGTTTGCCAGGACCTCGAATTCATGTCGCGGAACCAATTTGAGTAATTGAGAAAATACGGTATTATTATGAGCCAAGGCCCGATTTCCTTTTTTGTTGATCAATGACTTGTTGTCGCGATTTCATTGTATCAAAACAAGTTGGTTATCAGGCCTTTTCGTTAAGCATTTATGGGACAGCAGTGACCGGATATCTATATTTTGTCGTCCACACCAGATGGTACTTACAATCCCATACCGTGTAGCTCCCTTTCTTGTATGCTTCCATTTCCCGAGCATATCCTATACCCCGCCATCCGTCGCCTAAAGGCGAGGGGTTTACAGATCCCTATCGGGGACTCTAAAAAGCCCCCGGCTTTTGCCGGGGGAACTTACCTTGCCTTGAACTCACTATTTGGAAATGGCTTCCACGACATCGGTAACCGACATGATTGTTCCCATCACGATGGGATCGCCATAACGCGTGTTGTAGAGCATCTCCGATACGGAATGCAACGCGATATTGAGATTGTTGAAGGCAACCAGATCAGAGGTCTCGAAGTAGGTTATGAAGTCAGTGTCATCAAGCCCTGTGGAATGGTAGAGCTTGCGCTTGACATTAACCAGGTACGGCAATGTTGGGATTGTGTGATCTTCCATCATTGCGAGTTTTTCCTTTTCGGTCTTATTCCACCATTCGGGGCTCTTGTCGATAGGAATCACGAACGCGTATTTAGGCGCATCTGCCGAGTAGGACGTGCTTTTCAGTGCATTCAGAAGATTGGGCGACTTTTCCTTGGTTGTATGATTAAGACCTTTAGTGACACCGATGAGGGCCAAGGTTGCTTTTGAGTTCCGGCCCAGACTCGTGGCCGAGAAATCAGTTAGAAACGCCTGCGCGGCAGCTGGTTCATAAGCATGCATCCGCAGGAGAAAGTCTGATTCACTCTTAAAACCCCGCGTAAGGTACGCCTGAACAAAGACCGAGTCGCTGTGCTTCTTGACTACGGCCTCAACTTCGGCGGCTGCTTTGCTGCGGTCAGCCATGCTTATTTGATAGTAGCTCGGCTGCACCTTAAAGGTATTGTACAAACCATATACATTCGTTTCGCTCAAAATCTTGGCCGGATCTACCATCATCTTATCGGCCGCGACGGCAAGTGTTGCCATGCCCATCAGTCCGATCCCGACAATTGCCGTAAGGATTCGCTTTGATTTGTTCACAGTGTTATCTCCTTCTCTATATCGTAAAGCTAGGTTATTTAAAGTCACAGTGTTATCTCCTTCTCTATATCGTAAAGCTAGGTTATTTAAAGATTCCAGGATCACCCCGGTGGCTAAAAATCTAACTGGCGTAAAACACCAATCACACTGATGCATTTACTTATCTCTCCGTTTGCCTGGGCCTCCTGGTGTTGCTGTCATGACGGAGTCTTCTGTGCCTATTGAGACATTCCCTTTGTTACGCGTCATAATTTTGTTAACCTCCATTCGCTTCGGGATCATAAAATTTGGAAATATCCTTGTGAGCGATACCCTTGTGACAGTCAATGCATGTATCGCCATTTGCCAAACCCTTGCGATGCCGGCGCTTGGCGGTCGGCTTCTGTGCATCCGAAGACATTGCCTCCCAACTGTGACAGTTCCGGCACTCTCTGGAGTCATTTGACTTCATGGTTGCCCACACTCTGTTGGCCAAGTACAACCGTCGTTCTTCGAATTTCTCTGGAGTATCGATAGTACCCATCAACTTGTGGTAGATTTCACCGCTTGCCTGCACCTTACGTACGACCTTATGCATCCAGTCCTTGGGCACATGACAATCAGCGCATGTGGCACGGACACCCGTCCTGTTGGAAAAATGGATACTATGGGTATACTCGCGATAGACTGTCTGCTCCATTTCATGACAACTGATACAAAATTCCAGTGTATTAGTTGCCTCCATGGCGGTATTGAAACCGCCCCAAAATATTATTCCCGCAAAAACGAATACCACTGCGCCAAGAACCGTAGTACCACCGAACCATCCAATTCTTCTAGTCAAACCTGGCAATTTCATTTCAACTTTTCTCTTCTCAATCTATGGTACGCAGTAACGGAATCTGATATTCCTTAACGCTGTGCGGACCGCGTTTCAATATCTGGATCAATCTTCCTGAGGTATTCCAGATCAGCCTCAACGAATCTGGCCAGCAAATCCGTTAAACCTATATAGAAGGTACCTATGTTACGCTTGTATACCTCTTTCTGTAGATGAGGCATCCAAGGTGCCAGATGACGTTCTAGAAAATCACGCTGCGCCATAATGTACGGGGTTTTATCGATCCCATCCTGGGATTGCTTCAATGCTAGGAATTGCATGAATTCCAGCTCGGCTGTAATCCGGTCTTCTAACTCATGAAGCTCTTCGCTAACCTCCAAACCAAAATTGCTATAGAAATCCTTGAGTTCCAGCAACAAGTCCGGTTTGCCACCTTTTTTTACATAATCCCCCTCATAAAGTGAGACACTACGCTTCGGAAAATTAGTTTCAAATGCAGTCAGATAAAGCGCTTCAAATTCCTCGTAATTCACCGTCATCTTGAGTTCTGGGGCAAGCGTAACCTCAAAAACCTCCAAAATCTCAGGTGCTGCTTTGCCTATTGCCACACTAAGCTCCCTAACAAAACTCCCATTATTCCAGAATTCATACAATGCCGTATCTGGATATGTAAATCCGAGCGCCAACATTCCATACAAACTTGCGCGCCCTTCCTGTTGTCCACTAACCGATTCGTTCATCGTTCTTGCACCTAATTACCCGCATTTCAGGACAGGGATCCACTCATCCCGATCAATAGTCATTTGGATCGATGGCATTTTTTTGCAATTCATCCCGCAGAGCCGGCGCTTCTCCTTGGAATACACCGATAAGCTTGAAATGCTCATGGATAGACTTAATCCCATTCTCACCGCTGTGCATCACTGACTTGATGAAATCAAACTTATATTTTTCATCCAATGTCGGCGTGAAAGGCGTGAAAGGAGGATGAGTACCGCTGTAGTCGGAACCTTCGTAATTGAGATGACACGCCACACACTTGGCTTCGTAATCATAGTTCTGGCCCGCAGCGATCAAGACTTTTCGATCGGTATATTCACCCTCACGTTTAAGTTTGTTCTCCGCCTCGCCATGTTGCTCACGGAATATGCTACCTGCTCCGTGACAAGCCTCACAGGTCACCCCCCGCAGTGCTTTAGCCAAGCCACCGGGTAAATCCGTGTTATAGCCACCGGGCTCGCCGTAGCCTGTGGTGTGACAACCGATGCAGTTGGTATCGTTGGTGTAGTCCTTGGTTGGGTCGAGACCTGCCAGTTGTTTAGCTTCTGATTTTACCTTGGGCTTGAGGGAGTCGAAGGCCTTCGCATGCACTGTCTCCTCGAAGGTTTCACCCTGGAGGTCATGGCACTTGATACAGACCTCCTTGCCTTCATAGGTTGCAGCCAGGTCGGCCGAATGAATTGGCTGGCTGAGCAGAAGGGCACCTGACAAAAGAGCGAAATAAATTATGCCAGATAGATTGGTATTAATATGCATCGTAAAAACCTCTTGCGTATTGATGCCGTGGAAATTGAGGTGGGGCCAACAACAACCCCACCCCGTAATCATCCTCAGGTCATTGGAGAAATCATCATTGAATCACTCAACTCACCAATCATGGTGTCCATAAGCTTGGAACCTTGGCCGGCAATCTTCTTTGCACGCTCAGCCTTCAGCACCGCAAGCACGCCACCGACCTCAGGCCCGAATAAACCTTGCAGTACATCCAATGGCATTTTCTGCGTCATCATCATATTGCCATTTTCATCTTGCATAGCCGGCCCCACGAAGGGTGGAATGTAGAGCACATTAGGCTTGGTTCCGAATTCAGGATGCATTGGTATAGCCACCTTCCAGACGTTGGCAAGCTTGTATACAGAGCTCTCCACATCATCAATGAAGCCAACATGCATTGCGCGGCCCACACACTGAGCAACGCAGGCTGGAGCTACTCCCTTTTCGATTCTGGGGAAGCAGCCGATGCATTTATTCGCCTTCTGGTCAGTTTCATTGAAATACACCTTGCCGTAAGGGCAGGCCTTGATGCATTCCTGCGCACCCTTACATTTCTCCAGATTAACAATGTTCAGTCCATCCTCTGCACGCTTATAGATAGCGTCATTTGGGCAGGCTTCCAGACACGCTGGATTCTCACAGTGGTTACACATGCGTGGCAAATACTGGAATATATTGTTTGGGTATTCACCGACACCTTGATCCTCATCCCAGTTCGGCGCCCAGCGTGGTTCAGGGCTTGGCTTTACAGAACCTTTTTTGCCCTCAAACAGGCGAGCTGCAAAGTCGTACTTAAACGGTACGCCGTATTCATCCAAGGTTGGATAATGACCGTCCGTCTGAAGCATGCCGTTTTTGTATCCACCGCCCTTACTCTGCCAGTTTTTTGGATAGCCCAAGCCTGGGGTGGTTTCTACATTACGCCAGTACATGAAATCCTGACCTGGGGCTGTGGACCACAATTTCTTGCAGGCCACGGTACAAGTTTGACAGCCGATACATTTGTTGAGATCAACAATGAAAGTCAACTGACGCTTTGGGGTTGTTATCATCTTCTTAGACATGACTTATATCCTTCTCATTTTGGGTAGCTGCTGCTGTTAACCCAGCGGTAACAGAACCTGTATAGCGACGTATCTCGACGCGCGTATCGCGCTGAACACCACCCGGTCCGTAGTAATTAGCCCTGAACTTAAGGTGTGCATAGTTGCCGACTAGGGATGTCGGATTTATGCGTATAGGCAATGGGTTCTGTGTATTTTCCCCTCCGAATTTACCCATGTAGAGTTCAGGTTCGTGATGCATACTTACCATGCCTGCCTGCATCCCATTGCGAATCTTGCACCGCACCATCGTCTTGCCATGATCATTCCAGACCTCTATCCAGTCGTTGTCCTTAATTCCACGAGCCTTTGCGTCCACCGGTGAAATCTCGCACATAGGACCTCCTCGCTGCAGACGCAACGTCAAAATATTGTCCTTCCAATTGGATTGAACACTGTGACGATTGTGTGGCGTGCTGAAGCGTAATGGATACTGATCCGCATTAACAGGAGTCTTGTATACAGGAAATTCAACACCCAAATCGAAAAATGTCGGGTGATCTATGTAAAACTGTTCGCGTCCAGTCAGCGTCGGCCACGGCTTCTTCTTCTGGATGAAGTGTTGAAATGGCGTGTATGGAACACCTTCTTTCATAGGTGAACTCCAGTTGCTCTTGAAGCGCTGTGGTCCTTCCTTGCGAATCATCTCCAAGGTTATGCCATGTGTCTGAGGTGCATTGTCTAGAACGAACTGACAAGCCTGTTCATCAGTCGCCAACTTTCCACCATCAATCTGTTGGTCATAGAGCTTAGTGAGGTCTCGTTCTATATTGAACTTCTCATCAAAATACTTTGTATATCCTTTTTTCTTGGCAACTTCACCCATTTTCTTGGATAGCAGGGCAAAAATCTCCCAGTCCGTTTTTGATTCCCACAGAGGTGCTATAGCTGGCTCTGTCATGTGTATAAAGGTGTGCTCCTCGTTCATACTGAGGTCGGTCTTTTCATACCAATGTGCACTTGGCAATACCACATCTGAATATAGTGCCGTGCTATCCATACGGATATTCAAGTTCACCGTCAAATTCAGTTTTGGCCACAAGTTGCGTAATACATAATCAAGACCCTTGGCATTATTCAACCAATTGCTTCGATAGCAGATAAAGACCTTGGGGTCACGCCCATTCTCCGGGAAAAGTGGCATCTGTCCGCTTTTCAATGATTCACGGAGATATTTCGCGGTATCAATGTTTTCATTCTCCATCGCATCATAGACATTACCATGGTAGTAGGTCCAGATGGTAGTTTGACAGAAGCGATGCTTATTAGCACCGAGAGGGAAGGAGAGCTTACCAACGCCCGGCAAGGGAGTAGGCTTCCACTGACCAACATAGTGATTGACACCTGTTCCGTTGTAACCTTCGTTGCCGGTCATTGCACACAACAAGAGGAATGTGCGCATAGTAGTGTCACTCCAATACCAGTGGTTTGTACCAGCGCCCATGATGATCATTGATGGCTTGTTCATGGCAAAATCACGCGCCATTTGTATGATAACGCTAGGCGCCACACCAGTGATCTTCGAAACTTTTTCCGGAGTGTACTCATTTAGCTTGGGCTTGTAAGCCTCAAATACCGGCTGAACTTTAATCTTCTCACCATCTGCAAGCTTAACCTTGAATGTACCTTCAAGGGCAGGATCTAGATCACCCAGCTCAAGATAGCCATCTGGGAAAGTAAGCGTATTTCGACCCATGAAAGGCGGTTGGATTTTGGCTTTCATCTCCGGCTCTTCACCCCAGCTACCTTTCATCAATACCGGCTTCTTAGTCTTGGTGTCCCAGGTATAGAACTTCTCCTTTGATCCACCTTTCACCATATCGGCCTCACGCAGATACATCTTGGTGTCAGTACGAATCAGGAACGGCAGATCTGTCTGTTCTTTCAGATGATGCTCTTCGTAGAGTTTTTCTTTGACAATAACATTTACCATGCCCAAAGCCAAGGCAGCATCAGTTCCCGGCTTTATTGGAACAAACACGTCTGCTTTGGTGGCAGTGGAATTGAAATCGGGGGAGATGACATACATCTTACTGCCATTCAATACTGCTTCTTGGAGAAAGTGTGCATCTGGAATACGGGTCTGAGCACTGTTAGCACCCCACATCAGGATTGTTCGGCCGTTATACCAATCAGCGGTTTCGCATGTATCTCCTTGAAAACCCTGAGTCTGTGTCTGACCGGTAGGATGGTCGGCGTACCAGTCAAAAAAGGTGTGCGTATGCCCCCCGATAAATGAGGCAAAACGATGCCCAGCTGCGAAAGAGACTGGGGAAACTGCCGGTACTGGAGTGTATACGCTGATGCAGTCGGAAGCGTCATTTTTAAGCGTATCGACAATTCCATTTGCGACATACTCAAGCGCCTCATCCCAAGAAACTCGACGCCACTTACCTTCGCCCCGTTCCCCTACACGGATTAGCGGATACTTGATGCGGTGGGAGCTATATATATAGTCAGTAGCACACTCGCCCTTATTACAACCACGCGGATTGTACTCAGGAACCCCGTTTAGCTTTGGCATATCCTTTGATTGCTCTTCACGCATCACCACACCATTCTTGGTGTAGACGAAATGCGGGCAAGAACCTGTACAGTTGACCAAGTGTGTGCCGCGGGTCTTTTTGTCCCAGGACCACTGCTCACGATGGAAATTCTCCCATCCCGTATAGTCATGCTGCATCATTGGATCCTTGGTCTGCGCCAGCGTGCGCATCACTATGGATCCATTTACAAGCATCCCAAGGGATACTTGCCCCATGGCTTTCAAAAAACCGCGACGTGTTGAACCGAACTTGTTCATTATTCAATCTCCCAGTGCCACATTATTACTCGGGTGCGGATTTCTAAATCACGCCCGAATACCGTATCACGCCCGAATACCGTCATGCAAACAACAAATGACAATCAGGATGCCCCACCTTGCAAACATCTAACAAAATACAAAGCAACTGAAGCATCATTCGAAACACGCGGATAGTGTGGGCTTGGGAATCCGATATGGCCAATCACAAACCCGTGAGCTCACGACTTCGTGAACCAACCTAGCGTTAAACTGAGAAATATGAACTCAACAGGAATCACCCAGCGTCCGGGGCTGGGAATATTGGCTACCGGATTGGTTACAAAAGCATCTATTGAAGATTACTGTTGACCTTGCTGAGGAACTTAATGCTTCTGGCGTATACGAGTAGACTCACTTGCACCCCTGCATCTATAGAAATAGTGGGATAGGGCTTGACCTTTTCATGGACCGTAGTGAGCCAATAACGTTGTCACTAACTATTTGAAGCGACGAGAAATATCAAGGGCAACAAATAGTCTCCGAAGTTTCACTGAAACCCTTACTGGCGCGATAGTTGGCATTCAAGCCACCATACGCAAAAGGAGCGAGACGAAAGTATTTTGCCGGGAGTGGTGAGGAGTTGACCAAAGCCTGGAAAAATCCTTGGACAAGGCCGCATTGACAATCAACCTCCGCGCGTCCGAGAAGGCTCCGAGGCGTTGCTGTCGATCTCGATTTAGCCATCGGCAACATATTGTAAGCGCTCAACTACCTTGACACGGGCCGCGGCTTCCTCGTCGTACGCTCGGACCATTTCTGGGGAAAGTAGTAGTGCTTGACCAGCCATTCCGGATCGTCATTGAGCGGTATGGCTGTCCTGTCTTTGAAAAAAACCGGTGGTTTCCCCATTCTGTTTCCCCTCGCAACATTGTGACACGAACTGCAGCCCATTACGGGAGCCACGTGAACCTGTGAGTACAATCCTCCGAACGCGGCCGTCGCAAGGCCCGCGACTGCAACTGCCACAACCCCCGCTCGCACCTTCCCGGAACGCGCCAATCCCGCGCGACGCCCCCTGGAAACCGAAGAGTCGACGGCCATTGCATGATCCTCCTTCTTCGTCCTGCTTCGCTCCTTCCCGGCGTGGAACGGGAGAATAA
The DNA here is from genome assembly GCA_002869585.1 of Sedimenticola sp. Lineage (GTDB taxonomy): Bacteria > Pseudomonadota > Gammaproteobacteria > Chromatiales > Chromatiaceae > BM503. The sequence goes on along the minus strand of PKUO01000109.1, from coordinate 60,448 downwards.
CCAAGCCGACCAAGAGTACGACAGGCAGGAGGAACCCCCAGGCGAACGCTGCATTTTCGCCGTGGCCGAGGTAGGGTGTGACGAGAATCAGGAACATCCATTCCGGAACCGGGATCCCTTCGCCCTCGAACGGCCTCGGAACGACGAAGGGGTCCGAGGTCGGCATGGGCACGAAAACCGTCAGAGCGGCGGCCGCGGCGAGAAACGGCAGGGAAAGAAGGCTATGTTTGAAAAGGTAGGCACTCACCCCGCCCGTGCGTCTGCGTACAACGACGAGGTGCATATCCAGCAGGAAGAGAGTAATGACCGGCAGGATCACCACATGGGCCACGAAATTCCTGCTCAGCGTAAAGGTTCCCACCAGGAATTCCTCGAAGACCGAACCGACGAGGGGAATGGCACCGAAATAGTTCGAGAGCATTTCCATCGTCCAGTAGGCCCTCCACTCCCACGGAAGAACGAACCCCGTCAGCAGGAGAAGTCCCAGCACCACTGTCAAGAGAACCCCGGCAACCCACAAGGTCCGGATTCTCTTGGTCGTCACAAGAAAATCCCTTCTGACGAGGCTTCTCAACGCATGTACGAAGATGGCACTGAACAGCAGTAAGGCACTCCATCGATGAGCGTCTCTGACCCACGCGCCGATGGCGGGAAAATCACTGTAGAGCTCCTTTATGCTGTCGTAGGCCCCGACCAGGGTGGGCTCATAGAACAGAGAAAGAAGAATCCCCGTCATCCCCTCGACGAACAGAAAAACCAGAGCCAATCCACCGAAGTAATTCCGCCAATGGACGCGTTCAATTTTCATTGCAATCCTGAGTAGAGTATAGGCTCGACTTCCTGTACGAACTCACCACCGCGTTCGAAAACCACTACGCCGCTCAACTACGACGTTACCACCAGGACGGTGATCAATCTCACAGGATCTGTTTGAGGACTTCAACAACGAGCTGGCAACCTTCTAATCTCAAAACCTCACCAACACCGGCAGGGAAGCCAGTCATTACACTCGCGTTCTGCGCCGCGGGAGGCACCATCAAATAGCGTGAACATAACCACATCGATTATCGTGATCACGCTCAGCTTTTGCCTTTGGGCAGATACTGGCGAATCAGGCCGTTCATGTTTTCATTCAATCCTCGCTCCCAGGAATGGTATGGATGAGCGAAGTAACCGCTTGCATCGAGAGCACTTGCGATCTCTCTGTGATGCGCAAACTCCTTACCATTGTCATAGGTGATGGTGTGAACATAAACTGCATGGGGCTGGAGCACTCCAATAATGGCCTTTTTGACAGCCTTGGCTGATTTGTCGGGAGACAGCGCCAGGATGCACTGTCGTGTCTTGCGTTCGGCCAGGGTGACCAACACGGCGCCACCCGGTTGTCCGATCACAGCATCGGCCTCCCAGTCACCGATACGAGAGCGCCGTTCAACCACTGCGGGCCGTTCGTCAATGCAGACCCGCCTTTGATCTGTCCACGACGATCATAGCTGCCGTAGCGCTTCCTGCGCGGCTTCTGGCAGCGCAGGTATTTGTAAAGATGACCACCTGACCACCGTGACGTTTGTCGGCACAGACATACTGGTAGATCCAAAGCAACCGAAGCATTATTTGAAACACGCGGATAGTGTGGGCTTGGGAATTCGATATGGCCAATCACAAACCCGTGAGTTCACGTCTTCGTGAACAAACCTAGCGTTAGACTGGGAAATAGGCACCCCCAGGAATCTCCCGGTGCCGGGTTTGAATTACTGGCTGCCAATTGGTTACAGTAGCATCTACTGCTGACCTTGCTGATGAACTTAATGCGCCGGACGCATATAGTCGGGTCACTCCCCCTGCGTCTATGTAATAGCGATAACGGGATAGAGCTTGACCTTTTCCGAGTCCGCAGCAGATAAGTATTGATCTTTGTCAACGTTCTCGACATTGGACACTAGTGCAAACCACTACACGCAAGCTATGATACAACTCAATTCAAGGCCGTTAATAAATTAAGTCGTGTCTTGTAGGAGAATAAGGGGTCATCAGTGATATTCAGACGGCCTGCATCATCAGATTTAGATTTCTCGACTGGAAAGAGATGCGCCTCACAGAATGTAATGATTCCCTATACCTAATTCTTTTACCGGAGTAATTTTCGCGAACGCGTAGGAACCAATATAATGACCTTAGATCGCCTTCTTCTGATCGATGATGATGTCCACCTGATCCAGGCATTGGCGGAACAGCTTGAACGCTGGGATTATAACGTCTTTACCGAAACAACTGCGAAGGGGGGGCATGAACGAGTGCTGAATGAATCCTTTGACGCTATATGTCTCGATTTGGACCTACCCGATGGCGATGGACTCGATATCTGCCGTTCAATGCGAAGGCGTGGTTTTAACACACCCGTCATCATGTTGACCGCTTCTGACACCGATGAAGATACAATCCGTGGACTAGGAGCTGGAGCGAATGATTACATCGTGAAACCGTTTCGCTTCAGCGTGCTACTAGCCCGGTTACGCGCACAGATCCGCCAACATCAACAACACGATGATGTAACGCTGAATTTTGGACCCTACACGTTCAAACCGACGGACAAGTATTTGGCAAACGTCAACGGACAACGTGTTCGCCTGACTGAAAAGGAATCGGCAATACTTAAACACCTCTATCGTAAAGGAACTCTCGTCAGCCGTGATGAGCTTCTCGGTGCTGTCTGGGGTTACAGCGCGGAGATCTCAACGCATACTCTGGAGACCCACATTTACCGACTGCGCCAAAAGATCGAGCCTTCCGATGGCAGCCGACGCCTCCTGATTACGGAACCAGGTGGATACCGACTTGACGGTGAGGTCCGCACCGCGCGACGCGCCTGAGTGCAACCTTTACTGCACCAACCCGACTGAACGAATATCATTGAAAACTATCATTGGTAAGCAACTGCCGCTGTTCAGAGCCACTAACCGCGACATTCATCCTTGGGATTTTTCTTATGATACGGACTGAGACACAGCCGACCCAGGATGCCGAGGCAGAAAATAAGCCTGCGAAGACAATATTGCAAGTAAAGGGTGCTAACCTACTGGAAGATAGCCTTTCAGCTCGCGTTATTCTTTTTTCACTGCTAGTGATTCTTCTTGTCACCTCACTGATGACACTCCCCCTCATTTCCCACTACAGCACCACTTGGCTGTAAGAACGTGTAGCTGCCGCTTATCTCATCTCAATTTCACTCGAAGCATCACCCAACGGTTTGATCGATACTTCTCTACAGAACCGCTTGTTAAAGCAGGCAAACGTACTCGGCATTACTGTTCGCAAATCAGATAACAGCATCCTGATGTTGGGACCAAACATGCCGCTGGTCCATAACGTGTACTATGACCTACGCAATTCCAGTATCCCTTCAATGCTGGGCATGATGCTGCAGACCGCCATAAGCCCAGGCAATAAAGTAATTCATATCGCCGGTGATCCTCATGGGGAAAACGCTATCCTAGTGGAGATAGATGTGGGATGCCATGATCTTTTTTGGCAGTCAATGGAAAATACCAAACGCGCCATCGGTACCGCGCTTTTTACAGCGCTACTGGTATCGATCTCCTTCTATGGATTTCTTCAGATCGCTGTAGTGCGTAGACTGCAGCGGTTAACCAGCATAATCCTGGATTTCCGCCGCGCACCCGCTGATGCCAGTCGAAGCAATATTTGCAGTGGCAGGGTTGATGAGATTGGTATAGCCGAAGAGGCATTCAGGCAGATTCAGAATGACATTCGTGCCGCCCTAATATATCGGACACGCCTGGCTGCCATCGGAATGGCAGTAACAAAAATTCAGCATGATCTGCGCGGCACACTCTCCTCGGTGATGTTGGCATCGGATACGCTTGAAACAAGTTCTGACCCAGAGGTCCAAAGAATATTACCCGGACTGTTAGCGGCTATTGATCGATCGGTGGAGCTATGTCGAAGCTCCATGTCCTTTGCCCAGGACGGGGTCCTCGATCTCAACCCACACAGATTTCTCTTGTCTACTCTGATTGACGAGCTTTTTAAAGAATGTCATGTAAAACCACCCTATGAGCTGATTAACCAAGTATCGCAGGAGCTACATGTAGTTGCCGACAGGGTACAACTCTACCGAGCGGTCAGCAACCTGATAAGAAATGCATTGGAAGCTGGCGCCGATCAAGTTATCGTTTCCACATTCATCAAGGAAGACATGCTTGAACTGGATGTTGCTGATAACGGTCCAGGTATATCTGGAAAGATAATAAGCCGGCTGTTTACACCTTTTATGTCATCAACAAAATTTGGCAGTTCAGGTTTGGGGCTGTCCATTGCAAGGGAGATTGCCATGGTACATGGTGGGGACGTTAACCTTGTTGTCTCGGGACCGGGTAGAACAGTGTTCTGTATCCGGCTTCCACTCCCTATCGACTATTAATTCTTATCCGTCGTTTTTAGCCTGCCGGCAGTGCTGATTTGTTTCCCGTGAGAATGGATGTGTTTTTGTTTTCGATTCAACTTCCTCAATCAGCATTAGATAACGGCTGTTTGCAGAATGCATCGCATCGATAACCAGACAGATAATGATTTCGGAGACAAGGTAAAAACAGAGCAGCACCCAATCCTCGGCTACAAATTCAAAAACCGGGTGCGTCCAGAATATCGTAGACGCAAGTACCGCCCCACATGCAGCGACCATGATGCCAGGCCCCAGTCCACCGATGAGTGCCGCCAGCGCTGTTGCTGGAAAAAAAGTAATAAAGGGTGCTGCGGCACTTGTCGCTTCTGAAGTGATCATCAGTCGCAACAAAACCGCACCCACCACCAAGGCTAAGCCTATCAGATAGTGATTAAGACTACCGAGCGACTCCCTTCGCCGAACACCAAACAGCGGATAACGCATCATCACCCTCCAACTTCCACGCAGCACACTCGACTGTAACAGAAAGCCGGCTTTATCCATAGGACTGGACTGACTGTGCATACCTCTACTTGCGGTCCCGGGCGATACCAAACACATTTCGTGTGTTCCGGCACCTGAACCTTCTGACTAGATCAGTCAACTCAACAACCACCGGCTAGTGTACCCCGCCGTATTTAATGTAAAATAAGGGCTGTTTCTTGGTTCTGGAAAAACATTATGCGGGTTGCAGTTGATATTGAGCTCAAAGACGAAGAGCGTGAATTACTGGAGCGACTTTCCCGCTCTCGTTCCACATCGGTCAGATTGGCGGAACGATCAAGAATCGTGCTGTTGGCTGCACAGAAGAAGACCAACGGCGAGATCGCCGAAGAGCTGGGCATCAGCCGACAAAAGGTGGGGCGCTGGCGTGATCGTTACCAAGAGTTTGGTCTGGCCGGTATTGAAAAGGACGCGCCGCGGCCTGGCCGTAAGAAGAGCATATCTTCGCGAAAGGTCAAGAAGATCATTGAGCTGACAACCCAAGAAAAGCCGGACAATGCCACGCACTGGAGTCGGCGGTTAATGGCCGAGCGCATGAATGTCAGTGAGAGTACGGTTGGACGGATCTGGAGCGTCCATGGTCTGAAGCCGCACCGGGTCACGGGATTAAAGCTCTCCAATGACAAGAGATTCCAGGAAAAACTCGAGGATGTCGTGGGCTTGTACTTGTCACCTCCGGAGAATGCAATGGTGTTTAGCTGCGATGAGAAAAGCCAAATGCAAGCGCTTGATCGTACCCAGCCTGGGTTGCCACTCAAACCCGGTCGCAACGCCACGATGACTCACGACTACAAGCGCAATGGCACTTCAACCCTGTTTGCGGCTTTGAATGTACTCACTGGAGAAGTACTGGGACAGTGCGCTAAACGGCACCGTCATACGGAGTGGCTGGATTTTCTGCGGCTTATCAACAAGAACACGCCGGCGGATAAAGAAGTCCATATCATCTGTGACAACTATGCCACGCACAAGCATCCAAAAGTTCAAAGCTGGTTAAAGTATCACAAGCGATTTCATGTTCACTTTACGCCCACAAGTGCTTCTTGGTTGAATATGGTGGAGCGGTTTTTCAGAGATCTTTCTGAGCGGCAGCTGCGGCGCGGCATCTTTTGCAGTGTCGCCGAGCTTGAGAAGGCGGTGATGGATTACATCAGCAAGCACAATGAATCTCCTGCTCCCTTCATTTGGACGAAGTCGGCAAACGATATTCTTGAGAAAGTTAAACGTGGACGTCAAACGCTTGATAAGTTACAAAGCGTTTGACGGGGTACACTAGATGCTGTTAGGGAAGTTAAGGAGGGGATGGGCCTGCACTCCCCCAGGATTGAAGAGCTGGCCACCCGAAAGCTACGGATCGAACGGCCCGAGCTGGCGGCTGACTGGGATGCGATGAGGGAATCACTGCGCCGCCATCAAATGATGGTGCGCAAGCAAGAGCAAGAACTAAAACAGGCGAGGGAGCGCAGTCGTGGCCAGTCCTTGGCCATCAACCGGCCTAAGTAGTTATACTATCCTGCCGCCCATAGCACCACTCCAGCAGCCAACAATGTCATTACAGCAGCGACTATGTTCATAGTCGCTGCTGCACGAACACTGCCGATGGGCTGGCGGATCTGAAGGACAGCATCTTTAATCTCTTTTTGAATGACCACTGTCGCGGCGGTGGCCCCTTCCTTCATCGCTGATGCCATCGCCTCTTTGCTGGCCGTGAGTGCCGCATTTAGCATTCGCTCAGCCTTACTCTTTGCATCGTCGCCCCAGCGGTGCGCAATCGACTCCAGTTCCTCCTTGAATCGGTCCAGAATCTCTTGCTGGGCTGCTGCACTATCTTGCATCAGCCTTTCGTTAATGGTCTGCAGTACCAGGATCGGGTCATCACGGCCCACGGCTATGCCGTGTTTAGCCGCGATTTCCTTGATGGTCTCCTCGATCTTGTCGGTCATTACAGTACCGCCGCATTATCCATTAGCCCGAATAGTTGCTTGCGGATAATTTTAAGCCGCTGCCGGGTCATGATCGTGAGCGATTCCATTGCCAGCGCCTCGTCGAACGTCAGGCGGGCCTGTAGCATTTCCGAGAAGTCCCGGCCATGTGTCTCTTTCTTGAGCTCCGGAATCTGGATGATGGCGGAAACCCGATCTTTGTTGTTTGTGTATGCCTTCATTTGCTCAAAGCTCTTGCCTTCATGCTCGATGGCTCCCCAATAGGGGTTCAGCCAGACCACAAACAAGCATTCTGCGGGATATTGGCTCGCCAGCTGGGCGAAGCCACTTACCGTGTCCAGAAGGGCCTGGCCGCCGGTAATGACCGTATGCACAACCAGTTCATGCCCCATTTCTTGCAGGATTGCGGGTACTTCATTTGTGATCAAGTAGTGGGAAAGGGGTACGAAGCTGCTGGCGCCGTTGTCTATGATCACGTCATCCTTTGATGGGGCGATCAGTTCGACCAGGGCGTCAAAATTGCGGCTGTTTATTTCATCGTCTTCCATGATGTTCAGCCGGCGCACATTTAGCGCCTTGTATCCCTCGAAGGTCGCGTTTACCGGATCGGTATCGATGCACAGGGGGGTCTGTCCCTTGTCCGTCTTATACTGTGCCAGAGTGGCTGCTAATACAGATTTGCCTACGCCGCCCTTTCCTTGTAGAACCATGTGAACCTTTGCCATTAGATCAAATCCTCTTTGTTGGGTGTTGCGTTGTATTCAAAGCCGCCCTTCTTGGGCTGCTGCTCCTGTTTCGACTCGGCGGGCTTGGTATTCTGTTCAGTCGGCCCCCTCTTTGCCTGGTCGGTGGAGGGGGTAGGCGCTGACCCTGCCTTAATGTATCTCCGAGCATGTCGGCGGAATGTCTCATAGCTGCACTTAACCCTGCCGGTTTCGTGCATGTGCTCATATATGGTTGTGAGCGCATAGCCGGCTTCCATTGCCTCGCTGACGTTCGCCTTCACCGCTAGGAACGCTACGGCGACCGCATCTTGCCGGCGCTTCTTCTTGGCTCGTTTATCGGCCCACTCGGCTAACTCTTCGGTGTATCGCTTGCTCATCGCTGTTAGTCCATATTGTGCATATTGCGTGTATTTATCTGTGTAAAGCACAAGTATAACGCTTGGATTATAAGCGGTAAGCTCTGTATATCATGCGGTTTTACCGCATTCTAGCCTATGTTTCGATATATACGCTACTTTTCCTTTTTGTATGCACGTCTTTAGGTGTAAACTTTCCTTTGGAGTTACACCGCCGTAAGGCGGGCAGGATGGGCGAAGTAGGCCCACCCGTAAACGGGCGTTCCTTCTTCGCTGTCCTTATTCGCACCTGCGGTGCTCAACAGGAATCCTGCTCTGCGAGGCCAGCCGGCTACCGCCTGCATAACAGAGGTTGAACGATGGGAAAACAAACGACAGTAACCCGAAAGAACAGTCCACCTATTAAGGTGTACTGTCTGCCGGAAGAGAAGGATCTGATCGAGGCCAAGGCGAAGGCGGCCGGCATGAGTGCGGCGCGTTATCTCCGCGAGGTCGGCCAGGGTTACCAAATAAAAGGCATAGTTGATTACGAACAGGTGCGGGAGTTGGCCCGGATCAATGGCGACCTGGGGCGCCTGGGTGGTTTGCTAAAACTCTGGCTGACCAATGATGAGCGTACTGCGCATTTTGGCGACTCGACCATACGGGCGTTGCTGGGCCGCATTGAGGCCACCCAGGACGAGATGGGAAAGATCATGATGTCCGTTGTCATGCCGAGGGCGGAGCAGTGATTTTTTTAGCCGCTAAAAACTCGGGGTCACCGGGGGGCATGCTTTGATTGCAAAGCACGTTCCCATGCGTTCGGTCGGTAAATCCGACTTCGCCGGCCTGGTGAAGTACATCGTCGATGAGCAAGGCAAGACCGAACGGCTGGGCAATGTCCAGGTGACGAATTGCCAAGCCGAAACCATGCAGGCCGTTATTGGTGAGGTGTTGGCGACGCAACATATTAATACCCGTGCTGAGAGCGACAAGACCTTTCATTTGCTGGTCAGCTTCCGCCCGGGCGAGACGCCCGAAGCGGACACCTTGAAGGCCATTGAGGATCGCATCTGCGCCGGGCTTGGGTACAGCGACCACCAGCGTGTCAGTGCCGTGCACCACGATACCGACAATCTGCACATCCATATTGCTATCAACAAGATCCACCCGGTCAGGAATACGATGCACGAGCCGTTCCAATCCTACCGGACCTTGGGCGAACTTTGCCAAGTGCTCGAACGTGACTATGGGCTGGAGCGCGACAATCACCAGAGCAAGCGTACGATTGCCGAGGGTCGAGCGGCAGATATGGAACGGCACGCTGGAATTGATAGCCTGGTGGGCTGGGTCAAGCGCGAATGCCTGGATGAGATCCGTGGTGCGCAGTCATGGGCCGAGCTGCACCAGGTCATGCGCGACAACGGGCTGGTGCTTCTCCACCGGGCCAACGGTTTCGTGATCGAGGCCAGCGACGGGACGATGGCGAAGGCGAGTACCGTGGCCCGTGACCTGTCCAAGCCGAAACTGGAGGCGCGTTTGGGGGCGTTCGTGCCGTCCCAAGAACAGATCGATCGTAAACAGGCGCGGCGTGAATATGGCAAGCAGCCTTTGCGTTCACGCATTAATACCGTTGAGCTTTACGCCAAATATAAAACTGAACAGCAAACCCTGGTCGCTACCAAAAAAGCGGACCTGGAGCGGTTGCAGCACTGGAAAGATTCGGGGATCGAGGCCGTGAAACGGTCGAACCGGCTGCGCAGGTCGAGTATTAAGGTGTTGGGACAGAACCGCGCAAACAAGAAGTTGTTATATGCACAGGCGAGCAAGTCACTTCGAGCAGATATTCAGGCGATTAACCGGGAGTTCCGGATCAAGAAAGGCAGGCTATCCGATACCCATAGACGGCGAACCTGGGCGGACTGGCTGAAGAAGGAGGCATTGCGCGGTAATGCCGAGGCCTTAACGGCTCTCCGTGCCCGTGAGGCGGCCCAAGGCCTCCAGGGGAGCACTGTAAAAGGGGAGGGTGGCGCAAAACCGGGACACTCCCCGGTGATGGACAACATCACCAAGAAGGGCACGATCATCTATCGCGCCGGCAAGAGCGCGGTGCGTGATGACGGGGACAAGTTGCAGGTTTCCCGTGAAGCGACAGGGGAGGGCCTAGTCGCTGCACTCCGTCTGGCAAGCGAACGTTACGGCAACCGGATAACGGTCAACGGCACTGTTGATTTCAAGGCGCAGATTATCCGAGCTGCCGTTGCTGCGCGTTTGCCTATCACCTTTGCCGACCCGGAACTGGAGCGCCGGCGGCAGTCACTATTAACCAATGAGGGAACACATGACAGACCAAATCAAGATAGAGGACGAGCTGGACGCGGCGCTGGCCGCGCTGGACCAGGAGCCGCTACCGGTGAGCACACAAACCGACGCGGTAGCAGTGTCGAGCGAGGTCCTGGACGAGCAGCTGCCGGAACCGGCGCACCAGGCGGACAGCGCAAGCCGAACGTTGGACGCATTGGACGAGTCCCGCCGCCCCAAAGCCAGCACCGTCTGCGAAGATTGTCCGAACTCGGTGTGGTTCGCGTCGCCGGTGGAGGTGAAGTGCTATTGCCGCGTGATGTTCCTCGTAACCTGGAGCAGCAAGGAGCAAAACCAGATAACCAACTGCGACGGCCTCTTTCTGGGCCAGGAGTAGCCCCGGAGGCCAAGGCCGCTGCGGACAAGTATATAGCCGAGCGCGAGGCCAAACGCCTAAAAGACTTCGATATACCGAAGCATTGCCGATATAATGGGGAAGTTGGTGCATTTTCCTATGCGGGCTCCAGGAACATCGAGGGCCACCAGCTGGCCCTCCTGAAGCGTGGTGGTGATGTGCTGGTGCTGCCGGTAGATCCGGCCACGGCGCGGCGCGTAAAGCGTGTTTCGATAGGGGAAAGCGTCACAGTTAACGCGAAGGGTTCGATTACAACATCAAAGGGACGAAAGGGAAGAAGATGAAAAAAAAACAGAACAGCCATGCAGGGCCACAAGTACGTAAAAAACAGAGCAACAATAAACTATTGCCGGTGCTGGGCGCATTGTCGTTAGGTGCGGGCCTACAGTCTGCCACTCAGTTTTTTGCCCACTCCTTCGATTATCAGACGGTCCTGGGCGGCCATCTGTTTCATATCTATGCCCCCTGGTCAATTCTGGGGTGGGCGGCGGATTATTACGCCCAGTACCCCGATGAGGTTATGCGAGCGGCCGGCGTTGGCCTGGTGGTTGCTACCGCTGGCCTTTTGGGCGTGGCTGTCACAAAGATTGTTTACGCCAATTCGTCCCGGGCCGACGAGCATCTGCACGGATCGGCACGCTGGGCCAAGAAAAAGGATATTCAGGCGGCTGGATTGTTACCCCGTCCACGCAAGCTGCTCGATGTGGTCACGGCCAAGGAAGCCCCTACCCAGACCGGCGTGTACGTGGGCGGCTGGGAAGATGAAGACGGTAGTTTTTACTATCTGCGGCACTCTGGCCCAGAGCACGTATTGACCTATGCGCCCACCAGGTCCGGTAAGGGTGTCGGCCTGGTGGTGCCTACCCTCCTGTCGTGGCCGGCGAGTTGCGTTATTACCGATCTAAAGGGCGAGCTGTGGGCGTTAACCTCCGGATGGCGGAAGCTGCATGCCGGCAACAAGGTGATGCGGTTTGAACCAGCATCATTGAATGGCTGCATCCACTGGAATCCTCTGGATGAAATTCGCGTAGGAACGGAATACGAGGTTGGCGACGTTCAGAACATGGCGACCCTGATTGTTGATCCGGACGGCAAGGGCATGGATTCACATTGGCAGAAAACTGCCTTCGCACTCTTGGTCGGCGTGATTCTGCACGCACTCTATAAGGCTCGCAACGAAGGGGCGGAGGCCACATTGCCCGCCGTTGATTCCATGCTGGCTGATCCTAACCGTGATATTGCTGAACTGTGGATGGAAATGACCACCTACGGTCATGTAGACGGGCGAAATCATCCGGTGATCGGTTCAGCCGCACGGGACATGCTCGACCGTCCGGAGGAAGAAGCGGGATCGGTGTTATCTACCGCGAAATCCTATCTTTCCCTGTATCGTGATCCAGTGGTGGCGCGGAATGTCAGCGAGTCCGAATTCCGCATTAAAGACCTGATGAACCATGATGACCCTGTGAGTCTGTATATCGTCACCCAGCCCAATGACAAGGCGAGACTGCGCCCCCTGGTGCGGGTCATGGTTAACATGATCGTTCGGCTGCTGGCCGATAAGATGGATTTTGAGAATGGCCGGCCCAAGGCGCATTACAAGCACCGCATGTTGATGATGCTGGACGAGTTCCCCAGTCTGGGCAAGCTGGAGATCCTGCAAGAGTCCCTGGCATTTGTCGCCGGTTACGGCATCAAGTGTTACCTGATCGCTCAGGATATTAACCAGCTCAAATCTCGTGAAACCGGCTATGGCCACGACGAAACGATTACCTCCAACTGCCATGTTCAGAATGCGTATCCTCCCAACCGGGTAGAGACGGCCGAACATTTGTCTCGCCTGACTGGGCAGACCACGGTGGTAACGGAGCGGGTGACGACCAGCGGCCGGCGCACGTCTGCCATGCACGGCCATGTCTCCCGCACCTTCCAGGAGGTGCAGAGGCCGCTTCTGACGCCTGATGAGTGTCTACGCATGCCCGGCCCGACCAAGACGGCCACGGGCGAGATTGAGCAACCAGGTGACATGGTTATTTATGTCGCCGGCTATCCCGCCATCTATGGCAAGCAGCCGCTCTATTTTAAAGATCCGATCTTCCAGGCTCGCGCCTCAATCTCCGCTCCACGGTCAAGTGATGTGTTGCGGCGGGTTCCGGTGGAATCTGAGGCCATTGCCCTGTGAAGCGGCTTGCAAAGGTGGTGGCCGGGTCGGGTGTACTTGTCCTGTGCTTTGGCGCGTTGGCTTATGCGACTGGAGCCCGTATCAACACTACCCGCAGTATCCCTGTGGGCCTGTACTGGACGACCACTAAGCCCGTGGAGCTGGGGGCTTATGTGGTTGTCTGCCCATCTCAAAAAGCGGTCTTCGATGAGGCGGTCCGGAGGGACTATCTCGGCGCGGGTATGTGCCCTGGTGGCTACGGTTACATGATGAAGCGCATTTTAGCGGCTAAAAATGACCTGGTTTCGGTGTCTTCCGAGGGGGTGCGAGTTAACGGGGATCTGTTGCCGTTGAGTGTCCCCTTGAACGCGGATGGTGCGGGTCGCCCTATGCCCCGGTTCCGTATTCAGGAGCACAGATTGAGCGCAGATGAGTTGTTGCTGATGTCGGATGTTACCGCTGTTTCTTTCGATGGACGTTATTACGGGCTGGTTGATCGTTCGCAGGTAGTTTCGGTGATTCGTCCGGTTATTACATGGTAGGAGTTCGAGATATGACAAGGTTGTTTATTGCAGAAAAGCCCTCTGTTGCCAAGGCTATCGCTGGAGAGTTGGGCGCGACGGGAAAGGGTGATGGTTATATAGAGTGCGGTGCCGACAAGGTGACGTGGTGTTTTGGCCATATGCTGGAACAAGCCGGGCCAGACGAGTACACACCCGAGGACGTACCACGGAACAGCAATGGCCGTAAGGTCTGGCGGATCGATGAGCTGCCGATTATACCGACCAACTGGTTGTTGCAACCCAAGCCCGATGCGAAAAAACAGCTGACGATCATCGGGAAACTTATCAAATCCGCCAGTGAAATCGTCAATGCTGGCGACCCCGACCGCGAGGGTCAATTGCTGGTCGATGAGGTTCTGGCGCATTTCAGGAACACTAAGCCAGTGCGCCGCTTTTGGGTGTCGTCTCAAGATTCGGTGACCGTCAAGCGCGGGCTTGCTGCGCTCAAGGACAACAGCGCCTATGCCGGCTGGGCTGACGCTGCCCGAGGCCGGGGCCGCGCCGACTGGCTCATTGGCATGAATCTGAGTCGTGCATTCACCCTGCGGGCGCAGCGTGGCGGATCACGGTCATTACTCACCGTGGGGCGGGTGCAGACCCCGACGCTGGCCCTGGTGGTTGCCAGGGACCGCGAAATCGAGGCATTCAAGCCGGTGCCGTATCACAAGATTCGGGCCGAAATAACCCATGCCAGCGGGATGTTTATCACCGCGTGGAAAGCGAAAGAGGATCAAGCCGGCCTCGATTCCGAGGGCCGCCTGGTCGATACCGCCGTTGCAGACGCCCTGGTGGCCGCTGTCACCGGCCAGGCCGGCAGCGTGGCCGAGTACAAGCAGGAGGCCAAGAAACAAAACCAACCGCTGGCGTTCGCCCTGTCTGACATAACAGCTCTGGCTTCCAGCAAGTTCGGCTATAGCGCCGAGGACGTGCTGAATACCTGCCAGGCGCTCTATGAAACCCACAAGCTGACCTCGTACCCGCGTACCGACTGCGCCTATCTGCCGGAGTCCCAGCACGCCGACGCGCCGCAGGTGCTTGAGGCCATCAAGCACGTCAACCCGGAGTTGGCCGGAATCGTGGACGGTGCGGATTCACGCATCAAGTCCAAGACCTGGAACGACGCAAAAATCACCGCGCACCACGGAATCATTCCGACCATGCACAAGGGCAGCGCGGGGCGCCTCAGCGACATGGAGCGCAAAATTTACGACCTGATCGTTCGGGCCTACCTCGCGCAGTTCTACCCGCTGCATGAGTACCTGAGTACCACGGTTGGCGTCGAGGTTGCCGGCGAGACATTCGCTGCATCCGGCAAGGTTGTCACGCGCAACGGCTGGCGTGACGTGTTTCAGGACAACGACGACAGCGACAAGGATCAGGACGAAGGCGGCAACCAGGTGCTCCCTTCGATGGCCCAGGGCGATGCCGTGACCTGCAGGCAGGCCACGCGGAAGGATGCCAAGACGAAAGCCCCCGCGCGTTTTACCGAGGGCACGCTGATTCGGGCGATGGAGAACATCCACAAGTATGTCACCGAGCCGGAGCATAAGAAGAGGTTGCGCGATGGTGACGGCATCGGCACGTCCGCTACCCGCGCCTCGATCATTTCCGAATTGAAGCGCCGCGAGTTCCTGGAAACCAAGGGCAAGCAGATCATCAGTTCGACCTTGGGCCGTAGCATGATCGACGTGTTGCCCGAAGTGGTGAAGAGCCCGGTATTGACTGCCCTTTATGAGCGCATGTTGAAAGGCATCGAGCAGGGGGCCGCCAGCCTGGAGGCCTTCATTACCAAACAAGAGGAGTTTATCCGTAGCCAGGTCGCTAAGGCGAATGATGGCGCAGTGACGATTGCCGGCGGTAAAGAGGCGGCCCCGGTGTCGTCTCTGCATAAGTGCATGAGTTGCGGCAGTGGTCTATCGCGGAGACCAAGCAGAAAGAAAGGACAGTTCTGGTGGGGATGCAGTAACTACCCTACCTGCAAGCAAACGTATCCAGACCTGAAAGGCAGGCCGGACTATAGCAAGGGCCGTAACGGCTCTACCAGCGACAACAAGGAGAAGTCGGTATGAATAGCAAAACAGACACTGACGCGGTTAGCGTATTTGATGATGAGGCGAATGCAGCCGAAGCATTATATGAAAAATTGGCTGATGCCCAGACGCCGGGCTATGAAGCCGAGTTTGATCCGGAGGAAGCCGAGCGTGCCGGCGCGTTCGTGGAGGACGCATTGAGCGAGCAGGACGCTCAAGAGAGCACCGAGGATCTGGCCGAGCTTGGGGAGACGGAATGAAACAGAAAAAACCGTTTCACGAAGTGGTCGCGGAGCGACTGATTGAACAACTAAAGGCGGGCACTGCTCCGTGGCAAAAGCCGTGGGAGCCTGGTGCGGCCAGTACATATCTACCGATTAACCCGACAACGGGTAAACGCTACAAGGGTATCAATGCGATGTTCCTGATGAGTCAGGGACGCACAGATCCGCGCTGGATGACCTATAAGCAGGCGGCTGCTGTAGACGCCCAGGTCAAGAAAGGCGAGAAGGGAACCCCTGTTCAATACTGGAAGTTTACTGAGGAACAGACAAAACGGGATGGCCATGGCAAGCCGGTGCTCGATGACAACGGCAAGCCTGTGAAGATTATCACCGAGCTGGAACGTCCCCGTGTGTTCTTCGCCACCGTGTTCAATGCGGAGCAAATCGAAGGTCTGCCGCCACTGGAAAGGAAGGAGCAACCAGAGCATCAATGGGATGCAGTAGAGCGTGCAGAGCATATTCTGAAGGCCTCTGGAGCAATGATCACTCATGCGCCAAGTGACCGTGCGTTCTATCGACCCGTGAGCGATAGTATAACCTTACCGGAACGCGGCCAGTTTCCTAGTGCGGATCGGTACTATGCCACAGCGCTACATGAGCTGGGTCACTGGACCGGGCACCACTCCCGCCTGGATCGAGACCTTTCGCATCCGTTTGGTAGCCAAGGGTATGCCAAGGAAGAGCTGAGAGCGGAAATCGCCTCGATGATCCTGGGCGACGAATTGGGCATCGGCCATGATCCAGAGCAGCATGCGGCCTATGTCGGCTCCTGGATCAAATCCCTGGAAGAGGACCCGCTGGAGATCTTCCGGGCTTCTGCAGATGCCGAGAAGATTCAAGGCTATGTGCTGGCGTTCGAGCACCAGCAGGTCCAGGAAAACACACAGATACAGGAGAAGGAGATGGAGCTACCGATATCGAACAAGGAGCAGCTGGAGCGGTTGTTGGCTGATATGTCGGTCGAAGTATCGGCCAACCTGCAGGCTGTTTCTGGTGCCCGTAGGCAGTTGTCGGCCGCCGAGATCGATGGAGTTCAATTTGAAAGCACCGCCAGTGAGCGGCTAGGTGTGGATCTGCCCAGTCGCTGGAATGGCGGCGTTCAGGTGCAGGGCAATGTATACGAAGAGGCCGAAAGCATCGATGGCAAAGAGCGCCATGTTACCCCGGCTCATGTCCTTGGCGTAGAACCTGAGTTTTGGGGAGTGTATGCGGAAACTGATGATGGTGCCCATCTATTGGTTGCTGACTTCGATAGCCAGGAACAGGCTGAGGTATTCGCGGATCAATTGGCTGTAATCGATGCTCTGTCAGAGAGCAACGAGCATGAGCAAGCTGCCAAATTGGCGCGTATTGCCGAGAATCGTATAAGGCGCGACCCAAATAGCAGTGACAGTGATATTTCCACCGCAAAGGAGGATCGCAAGGCCGCGGAGGCGGTTGCCATGCTCAGCGACGATGATTTACAGCGCCGTATCGCAGAGCTGGAACATCTGCAGACTGAACAACAACCAGCGGAGGCTGGCGTACAGCGTCCCAGCGAAGAGAAGGCCGACCGGACCTACATCGACGTATCATTTAAGGAAAAGGACGAGGCTAAGGGATTAGGTGCTCGCTGGGATCGTCAGGAACGTTCCTGGTATGTCCCCCCCAGCGCGGATACTACCCCCTTCGCTAAATGGATGGAGAAAACACCCGAGGCCAGCCAGGCGCCCGAGATACAGAAAGCCGTCACTACCGAGCGTCAATTTCTGGCGGTGCCTTATGGAGAGCGCAAGGCGGCCAAGGCGGCAGGTGCCCAATGGGACAAGGCGGCGAAGTCCTGGTATGTCGGCCCAGGTGCTGACATGGAGCAGCTGCAACGCTGGCTGCCCGATAATGTGGCTGGCCAACAGGGGCCGGCCCTGTCGCCCAGGGAGGAATTCGCGGAGGCCCTGCGGTCCCTTGGCTGTGAAGTTAGTGGGGAACACCCGATCATGGACGGTCAAAAGCACAGGATCAGGCTCGAAGACGACAAAAGTGGTGTTAAGCACGACTTCGGGGGTGGGTTCTATGTCGGTCATCTGGATGGCCACCCGGCCGGATACATCAAAAACAATCGGACGGGTCTCGATATGAAATGGAAATCCAAGGGCTATTCACTCGATCCCCAGGAGAAGGCCAAGCTACAGGCAGAGGCTGCCGAGAAGCTGGCCGCCCGGGCGGCTGAACAAGAGCGGTTGCATGAGGCCACTGCACAACGGATCAGCAAACAAACGGCTGGCCTGGTCGTACCGGACGAGCCTACCCCGTATATGCGGGAGAAGGGCATCCAGGTCCATGCCGGCGCTCTGACCGACAAGAGCAGGAAGACCACCTATATCCCCGCTACCGACGCCGCCGGGAAACAGTGGACAACACAGTACATCCAGGCGAACGGCACTAAGCGGTTCGCCAAGGACAGCCGCAAGGAAGGATGCTTTCACGCCGTTGGCGGCATCGAGGTGGTTGCGGCAGCTCCAGCACTGGTGATCGGCGAAGGGTACGCCACGGCTACCACGCTGGCCGAGGTCCTGGGGTATGGGACCGTTGCGGCGTTCGATTCCGGTAACCTGAAGGCAGTCGCGGTGGATCTGCACGAGAAGTATCCCGATAAGCCCGTTATTGTGGTCGGTGACGATGATCGCCAGCTGGTCTTGACGCAGGGAATCAATAGCGGAAAAGAGAAGGCGCAGGAGGCTGCTAAGGCGGTCGGCGGACAGGCTATCTTTCCGGTGTTCGCGCCAGGCGAAAATGAGTACCCGAAAGAGCTGGAACCCGTTACCCCTCAGAGTTACCGAAAACATGCGTTGGCCGCGAAGGCACTGGCAGACGCGGAGAAGGACCCGGAGCGGTTTAAGCTGATTGAAGGGGATCGGGGCAAGTTACAGAGCGATTTGCTCAGTGGGGCGCAGCTGGAGGCCTTAGCCAAGATGAAGCAGCACACCGATTTCAACGATCTGGCTAATAACAGTACGCTAGGGCGTGATGGGGTTGAACGCCAGGTAAGGGCTGCTGTGGGTCTAGCTATCGAGAAGGCTAAGCAAAAACAAGAGAAGAAACAGGTGCAATGTCAGGAGCTGAAGCCGCGAAGAACGGCGCGAATTTAACCCCGATCTAGGCAGTAGGCTGATAACAAACACCCCGCTAAGGCGGGGTGTTTTGGTTTGGATTGCGCTATTCAAAAGCAGCGAGATTTATCGGCTTGATGAGGTTAGTTCTTTATACTCCTTAACCACCAACACAATCCACGACCGCTGTTAGCAGAAAAAAGCACTTGCTATCCCATCTGCTCCTTTCTTCCGGTACGTTGGTGAAATTATTCCACCTCACCCCCATTGTCTGGTAACCTGCTGAGCTATAAGTAATATCCGCTTGGCAGGATGTTGAATACCCCTCCAATCCAGTGTCACAGCCAAGTCAGATGCGCGAGACGCATAATCTGCGGTTGGGCCTCTCCATGAGTCGTCCGCTTCCGCCGTCCGGCCAATCTTTTCATTTGAGCGTTTGTGCCCTGCGCAACGCTTGCATCTAACTATCGAGGAATCACAAAGTGAAAACCGAACTCGACATTCTTCCAATCGTTTCGAAAGACATGGTTACCGTGGATAGTGGTCAGCGCAACCTTCATTGTCCCGTTTGCGGGTGCATCAACTCGCATGTCCGACCACCATACTTCATGGTTGATGAAGAGTGGCACGGGAATGGCGAACTATCGGTTACTCCACTTCGGAGCGAATGCGGTTCTGAGTGGGAAATTTGCATTGGCTCGCACAAAGGAGATGCGCCAATGTTTGTGCGCATAAGGAAGTCCTGCAAGGCTTCTTGAGTGGTCGCCACATCAATGGTTATCTTTAAAAGAAGGCACGTCCATGGAATATAATGTACTTGCTTCACTGCGAGACGAACTGAATCAAGGGTGGGTCTGGGTTACAAATTCTGGACTGGAGTCACGTTCAGTAGTGAAAATCACAAATTCAAGGAACAATAGGTCAATATTCTGCGAGTGCCTAGAAATAGAAGACAACTATATTTTTGCCTACAACAATCCCCCCAGAATAAGCATCAATAAAGATGAACCAACCATCACTATCAACTCCTGGTATCGCAAGAAATTGGGTGGCATCGAAACTAAAACCATTCATGAATTAGAAATACGTTCGGCAAATGGTTGGTATGGAAGGCTTCGAGCAAATATAGGACACCCTCAGGTTGTTGTGCGAATGGCGGTTTGGCTTTCTCTTATTAGCCTGGGTCTCGGGGTTCTTGGGGTATGTATCAGTCTCAAATAAAACATAACACGGCGCCGGACTTCGTTACCGACTTCATTGATGGCAACATGGAGCGGAATCGCCGTCAGTGCGCCGATCTGGCGGCGGCCGGCTGGGGAATTATTGTAATATGGGAGTGCGAAACGCGCGACCCAGGATAGGTGCGATCTTCAAAAGCAACGGGGTCAGGCGACGTCAGCGCTGACGTGTCTGAACCCAGGCGATCACTGGAGTGTTCAGGGAAACATGGGGCAAAAGCTTGAAATTGGAAAGTTTCTCAGCCTGAAACAGCAGGAGCTTAATGCTGAAGAGGATGATTTGATCGATAAACTGGAGGTTAGCACCCAGTCGATCCATCGTTGGCTTCAGTACTGCGAGTACCATTACATCTGCCTTGTGGGCGCTTCGGAAGAGGGGGATCTAAGGCTAGATAGGATCTCAAGCACAGGTTATCGACGCGCTGGCGAGACCGTCACAGTTAGGTATGTCTACGAGGCTAATATTGCAGCATTTCTTAATAGCCTCCATGCCTTACTCGACTCATTTCCTTATTTGCTATATCTCTTCATTCCGAGGGGTAAGTCTAACTTTCGGGAATTAAAATGGAACAAGGAATTCATCGATAGATACAAGGATGAGAGTTTCTATGATGAGCTTATGAATTTCCTGTTGGATCGCACCTTTAATAAAGTGAAAGGTTACGTCAACACAATCAAGCATAAGCATCTGATCAGAATTTCAAACAAGTGGGATCACTTAGAATTCGAAGAGTATCAGTACCGGCAGCCGTATCGTGATGGACAGGGAGGAGTGATGTATCAGGATGAAGTCGTTGCAGGTGAGAACGTCTTAACTTTTATTGAAGCATGCCATGATGAACTAATTCCAAAGCTGTTCAGCCTTTGTAATAGCATATTGCAATCCAAAGCTAGCGAACTCCAGGGACGCCAAGGGTGATTATGCCGCTGCTGAAACCCATATGTGTTTTCGCCTACCCCCCATATTGGATTACCCATACCTCCCCATGCGATAATAAACTGGCCCCCGTAGTTGCGGATAACTACCAAAGTAGACTCCATGCGGATACAGATTCATCGGATCACACGCAACTCTATGCCAGAGACATAGTATATATATTGCCCCCTGATCGTTATTGCGTAGGGGGTTTCCATTGAGCTCCCGTATTGGCGGCCTTATGCTGGAAGCATGAAAGAAAAATCACCCGGATTACCGAAATGAGCAAAGTCTTAAAACTGCCGCAACCAGCCCAAAAGCCAAAAGTACCATCCCAGAGAGTCCTTGAGCGCAAATGGGGAAAGGCGACTATCGAGCTGGGGGGTTGGACAGCCATTCCCAATCTGTTGCTGGAGCGGCAGCAGGCACTCGGCATTGATGCCGTGAAGCTCAACATTCTACTGGTGCTGCTCAAGCATTGGTGGGAGAAGACGAAAATGCCGTGGCCCTCGAAGGCCACCATTGGCGAGATCGTGGGACGCGACAAGAGCACGGTACAGAAGCACCTGAAAGAGATGGAGACGCGAGGACTGGTTAAGCGGAAAAGCCGCTATCAAAGCGCCGGAGGCCAAACGTCCAACGAATACGATCTCACGGGGCTGATTACCGAGCTACAGGCCCTGGCAAAAGCGGAGCTGAAGGAGCGGAAAAAGAGAGATGAAGAGGACGCACGGAAGCGCCGGGGGCATGTGTGATGAAATGGCGGCCATTTACGTACCAGGGCACCACCTATGATCTCTCGCACCTGCACCCCTTCGAGTGGACGTATGTCCTACCGGCAACGGGCGACAAGCCAGCGCGGCATTACCCCTTTGTCGTGACATTCAGCCTGCATACTTTCACCAAGGGTATTGAAGATAGGGCCTACGTGGATACGGAGTTACTCTATAGCGATTCGAGGGAAGAGCGGGAGTTTGATTTTGATCGCTACGAGTTGTCGAAGCGGTTGCCGGAGATTGTGCAGAGCCTCGGCACCCGCAAATGTCGCCACGCCCAGGGCGGCAATTTTTTCACGATAGACCTGATCGACGAGGGTGGCGCATCGAGGAGCTACGAAGTTTATTTCACCGCGTCCAGATCCGGGAAGCGGCAAGGGCGGCTAAATCTGTTCATTCAAAGCGCCTATGAGCGTACCCGTAACCACGGGGCACGACCAGAGAGTAAGCCGCCGATTCGCTTCCATGTGATCGCCCATAACACGCTTAACAACAAACCTATCAAGGCCCCAAAATAGAAAAGCCCACCTTGCGGTGAGCTTTTCCTTAATCGGGCCTCTTGGATATACCTGCACTTGGGCGGGAACCTGTTTCCAGGCGGGGTAGCCGCATCGCCGAAGCGATCCCGTTCATACGACTGCTATCACAGTATGTGATAAACACGTAAAAAAGTAAACACGTTGTTTAATGCTTACCGGTTAGGGTCTACGGAGAGGAATCGAACCTTCGGCTTTGTTCGATTTACTCCCTGTCCACGGTATTTGCCAGTGCCGATAACGGACGCTATGTTAAATCACCCCGCCAGAAGCGCCCTCCCAGGCCTTTCCTGACCGCTTGATCTGGTAACCAATACTATATATATTGGTTACCTACTTGCTATTTTACCAAAACCGGCACTTTTGGCGGACCCCCCCCTATGAACGAAGTCGAAATCCGTACCCTGGTCCAGAACGGCGTGGATCTCCGCCTGGTGGCCGTGCCCCGGCCCCTCGATCTGCCCGGCTTTACCGTGGTGATCAACACCGGTCGCCTGGAGCAGCGCGAAATGAAGACCCGGCGCGGCCAGGTCCGGGTGTTCAAGAGGCTGGAAACCCTGTGGAAGCTCTGCAAGCAGATCGGGATCGCGGGGTTTGAGGTGCGTGTCCGCTGACGGGTGAAGTGAGGTCCGGAGTCTTGGCCGGTCAACTGGGGTCTGTAGTGGTCAAGCATTGGGAAATGATGCATGATGCCGAAGAAAAATCGCAGTGACAGACGACCGATAGCCTTTAGGAAGCGGGCCGATACCAACAATATGGATGCCCCTTCCACGCCATCACCCGTTGGGCAGCTCTATCAAGTGCTTCGCAGTTCAACAGGCATTTATGCGGCGACGGTATTGCGAGCGCCAAGTCGAACGTCATCTGCATTCACAAGTATTTCACCACGGGATGGATAAACAATGAAGCTCACAAAGGTCCGCGTTCAGAACTATCGGTCCGTGGAGGACAGCGAAGAGTTTGAGATTGGTGACCTCACATGCCTTGTCGGAAAAAACGAGGCGGGCAAGACCGCTTTGCTCAGCGCGATGCGCGGCCTTAAGCCTTCGCAACCTTTCGACTTCGACGAAACCATCGACTATCCAAGGCGTTTCTCGACCCGATTCGACGAGCGCCACCCAGATGGCTCTGCCGAGGTCATTCGCACGTGGTGGCGCCTCGAAGGCGCAGACAAGGATGCCGTGGAGCAGCGCTTCGGCGCTGAGGTATTGAAGGGCGAAACTTTCCAGTCCCACTTTGGGTTCCGGTATGACGGCGACAACTGCATTTGGGAAATCGAGGTTGATAGCGCCAAGGCTCTAGATAACTTGATCGCCAAGCACGCCCTTGATGTAATGGAGCATAACGTCTTGCATGGTGTTCATGACGGTCCTGCGGCAGATAAGGCACTATCAGGTTTGGCCGAACGTACTCCCAAGCAAGAAGCCCTCTTGCAGGACATAAAGAAGTGCCGTAACTCGGAGTTTAACTTGGCCGTGGTCGATATTCTATCGGAGCGCCAACCAAAGTTTTTCTTCACCTCACACTTCGAGCGCATGTCGGGCATGGTCTCGATTCAGCAACTGCAGCAGGACAAGCAAAACAAAACCGTGTCGGTTGGCGACAAGATATTCCTCGCTTTCTTGGAATATGCGGGCACTACTCTTGAAGAACTGCTCGATGCGGACCGGCGCGAGGCGTTGAAGGCTACATGCGAAGCGGCCAGCAATGAGATCACCGAGGAAATTTTCCAGTTCTGGAGTCAGAACAACGCCTTGGAGGTCGTTATCGAGATCGATAACGCCAAGCCCAAGGACCCGGCACCGTTTGATACCGGGATGGTGGCAGACATCCGCATCAAGAACACCAACCACAAGGCTACATTGCCGTTGTCCGAGCGCAGTGCTGGGTTCGTCTGGTTCTTCTCGTTTTTGGCTCAGTTCAAGCAGCTCAAGAAGATGCCGGGCAATGGCAATGCCGTCATCTTACTAGATGAGCCAGGCCTGACCTTGCATGGCAAGGCCCAAGGCGACTTGCTTCACTATATCGTCGAGCGGCTTTTGCCTGACCACCAAGTCATCTTCACGACCCATTCACCTTTTATGGTTCCGATGGACCGACTCGCCGATGTCCGCATCGTGGAGGACGTGATCGTTGAGCAGACGGGCAGGCGACCAGAGGTAAAAGGCACGAAGGTTCGATCTGACGTGCTCGAAGTCAACAACGACACGCTCTTCCCTCTGCAAGGGGCGTTGGGCTACGAGGTGACCCAGTCGCTTTTTATCGGTGCCAACACATGGCTGGTCGAAGGCCCGTCCGATATCCTGTATCTGCAAGTGCTGTCCCAGGCATTGAAAAAGCGCCACCGCGAAGGACTAGACCCGAAGTGGACGCTTTGTCCATCTGGAGGCATCGACAAAATTGCTCCCTTTGTCAGGCTCTTCGGCGGCAATCGCATCAACATGGCGGTACTCTCCGACATTGCCAACGGCGACAAGACCAAGATCCAGAACTTGAAGAAGGCCAATATCCTCAAGGCCGGCCATTTTCATACCTGTGCGGATTTCGCTGACCAAGCTGAGGCCGATGTCGAGGATCTCTTCGAAGCAGACTTGTTCGTCCAGATGCTCAATGGAGCCTACAAGCCGCCTGCGGAAAATGCCGTTACCTCGGCTGCTCTCCTGGACGCGAACCAGACACCGCGCATCGTCAAGAAGGCCGAAGCGTTATTCAGGCTGATGCCCGCTTCAGTGGCGGAGTTTGACCATTTCGGGGCCGCTCGTTGGTTACTCGAAAACCCGTCGCTGCTCGATGGCGAGTCGCCTGAGGTAATTGCGACCCTGGACAGGTTTGAGCATGTATTCAAGACGTTTAATGCGTTAGTGTCCTAGTCAAAGCGTGTAATTGACGACAGGATCATAGTTGATCTGGCCAAGCGTCGGCTGATTAGAATACACAAGGTAGGTGGTAGATGTTGAAATTATCAGATCAAGAAAAACAAGAAGTCATTCGCTACTTGGAGTCGAACAAGGAGTTGCCGGAGAAGTATCGTTTTTTGCTGTTCGAGGACAAGCGCGAGGTGGAGCTGGTATGGAACGGCAAGAGCAACGAGGTGTGCAACATCGTGCTGCCGTTTCAGACCATCGAGCAGGTGGACGAGCCGCGCGCTGAGAAGCCAGAGGACTCCGCCCTCCAGGCCGACCTGTTCGCTATGGATAATCGCGGCCGTCAGCTCCAGGGCTGGACCAACAAGCTCATCTGGGGCGACAACAAGCTGATCCTGTCATCGCTCAAGAACGGCCCGCTGCGCGAAGAGATCGAAAAACAGGGCGGCCTTAAGCTCATCTACATCGACCCGCCCTTCGACGTGGGAGCCGACTTCTCCATGGACATCGAAATCGGTGGCGACACCTTCACCAAAAAGCCCAACATCCTCGAAGAAATTGCCTATCGCGACACCTGGGGCAAGGGCGCGGACTCCTTCATCGCCATGATCTACGAGCGGCTGGTGCTGATGCGGGATCTGCTGGCGGAGGATGGGAGTATTTATGTGCATTGTGATTGGCGAATGAATAGCGCTATTCGTTTGATTCTTGATGAGGTATTTTCTGGCGGCAATTGCAAGAATGAAATTAGATGGAAACGCCAGCCTCCGCGAGGAGCTAAAGCGGTCTCAAAGCAATATGCACGCTCGTCTGACTCTATTCTTTACTACTCCAAATCTCAGCCTGGTATATGGAACAGGCAATATAAGGAGTACAGCGAAAAATACATCAATGCGAAGTTTACAAACAAAGATGCGGATGGCCGTATTTATCGTATAGATGCAATTGGTGACTATTCAGAAAAGTCGATCGCGGCTTTCAGAAAACGGGGTCTTATTTACGACTACCCATCGGGAAAGATAGGGCTAATCCGCTATCTTGACGAGGCGAAGGGTGAGGCAGTTAGCGATATATGGATTGACATCAGCGAAGTTAATTCACAAGCAATTGAGGCAACTAAATACGCTACCCAAAAACCCGAAGCTCTCCTCGAACGCATCATCAGAGCCTCATCAAACGAAGGCGACCTCGTCGCCGATTTTTTCTGCGGGAGCGGCACGACGGCTGCGGTGGCGGAGAAACTAGGGAGGAAGTGGATCACCACTGATCTGGGCAAGTTCGCCATTCACACCACCCGCAAACGCATGATCGGCGTGCAGCGGCAACTCAAGGAAGACGGCAAGGACTACCGCGCCTTTGAAATCCTCAACCTGGGTAAGTACGAACGCCAGCATTACATCGGCGTCAATCCCGACCTGCGCGAGGAGCAGAAGCAGCAGCAATTGGCGATCAAGGAGGCGGCCTTTCTCGACCTCATCCTGCGCGCCTACCGGGCGGAGAAAGTGGAGGGCTTCACCACCTTCAACGGCAAGCGCGCCGGGCGACTGGTATCGGTGGGTCCGGTGAACATGCCGGTCACCCGGCTGTTCGTTGAAGAGATCATTTTGGAGTGCCGCAAGAAGCACATCACCAAGGTGGACATCCTCGGCTTTGAGTTCGAAATGGGCCTGTTCCCTAACGTGCTGGACGAGGCACGCGGCAAAGGCATCGATATCGCGCCCAAGTACATTCCCGCCGAGGTATTTGACAAGCGGGCGGTGGAGAAGAACCAGGTAGTGTTCCACGATGTTTCCTTCATCGAGGTCAAGCCCCATGTCCAAAGCGCGAATAAGCAGAACACCGTGGCGGTAGAGCTGACCGATTTCTCGGTGTTCTATTCCCAGGATTCTATTGCCAACGCCGAGGCGACCCTGAAGAACAAAGGCAGCAAGATCGTGGTGGAAAAGGGCCAGATTGTGAAGGTGAGTAAAGACAAGGACGGCATCGTCACCCGCGAACAACTCACCCAGCACTGGACTGACTGGATCGACTACTGGTCGGTGGACTTCGATTTCGAGAGCAAGCGCGAGATCGTGCGCATCCATAACGCCGAAACCGGCGAGACTGAAGAACAGTGGACCGGCGACTACGTATTCGAGAACGAGTGGCAGAGCTTCCGCACCAAAAAAGACCGCTCGCTGGAACTGACCAGCGTGGTGCACGAATGCCCGCCGGGGCGGCGCAAGATCGCCGTGAAGGTGGTGGATATTTTTGGCAATGACACCATGACCATTGTGGACCTCAGCGTGGGAGGGAAGAAGTAATGGCCTTGCATCCTGATTTTCCCGATTCCCCGCACACCATTCTGAACCCGGAAATTCGCTGGTTCCCGGCGGACGAGGCGCTACGCGAGATCAGCATGGACAAGCTGATGCCGCCGCTGGTGGCCAGCTTGCGCAAGAAGGTTCAGGCGTTTCGTGACAGCGGCTATGTCGGCGCGAGCGATACCAGTAAAAGCCTGTTGAACTGGTGGTTCAAGGAGCCGCACTTGAAGCCGCAGGCGGATGGTGCGGATACACAGTTTCAATACTTCTTCGCCCAGCGTGAGGCGCTGGAGACCGTTATCTACCTGTATGACGTGGTAGGCGCGAAGGACAAGTTTGACCTGATGCGCTTCGACAGCAGTGGCGCGGTGTCGGCGCAGATGTTCGATGAGAGCTGGCGGCGCTATGTGATCAAGATGGCCACGGGCAGCGGCAAGACCAAGGTGATAAGCCTGGCGCTGGCGTGGAGTTTTTTTCATAAGCTATATGAACCGGATTCGGAGCTGTCGCGCAACTTTCTGGTGATCGCCCCCAACATCATCGTGCTGGATCGTATCCACAAGGATTTTCAGGGCTTGCGCATTTTCTTTGAAGATCCGGTAATCCCCGACAACGGCTTTGACGGGCGCAACTGGCGGGATGATTTTCAGCTCACCTTGCACCTGCAAGACGAGGTGCGGGTGACGCACCCCACCGGCAATATCTTTTTGACAAATATCCATCGCGTCTATGCCGGGGAGGATATTCCGCCTTCGCCAGATGATGACAACACCATGGATTATTTCCTCGGAAAGCGCCCCACTGGCGGCACCACCGATTCCAAGGTGGACCTGGGCATGATTGTGCGTGATATCGACGAGCTGATGGTGCTGAATGACGAAGCGCACCATATCCACGATGCCAAGCTGGCGTGGTTCCAGTCGATTCAGGATATTCACAATCGGCTTTTGCAGAAGGGCGATGCCCTGAGTCTGCAACTAGATGTGACGGCTACACCGAAGCACAACAACGGCGCGATCTTTGTGCAGACCGTGGCGGACTATCCGCTGGTGGAGGCAATCTCGCAGAACGTGGTGAAGCATCCGGTGCTGCCCGATGCCGCCAGCCGCGCCAAGCTGTCGGAACGCCAAAGCGCGAAGTATACGGAAAAGTATGCGGACTATATCGACCTGGGCGTGATCGAATGGCGCAAGGCGTATGAGGAACACCAAAAGCTGGACAAGAAGGCCATCCTGTTTGTGATGACCGATGACACCAAGAACTGCGATGATGTGGCGGAATACCTTGGAGGGCGATACCCC
The DNA here is from genome assembly GCA_002869585.1 of Sedimenticola sp. Lineage (GTDB taxonomy): Bacteria > Pseudomonadota > Gammaproteobacteria > Chromatiales > Chromatiaceae > BM503. Next base: position 31,705 of record PKUO01000109.1, on the reverse strand, counting down.
GATCTAAAAGATGCGGTGCTGGTGATTCACACCAAGAACAATGGCGAGATTTCCGAGGCCGCATCGGGCAAGGCCAAGGAAGAGCTGGAAAGGCTGCGCCAGCAGTCGAATGAGATTGATTCACTGACAAGCCCCTACAAGGCGATTGTTTCCGTGCTGATGCTCAAGGAAGGGTGGGACGTGCGCAATGTCACAACGATTGTCGGGCTGCGGGCCTATTCCGCAAAGAGCAATATCCTGCCGGAGCAAACACTGGGGCGCGGCTTGCGCAAGATGTATCCCGGCGGGGTAGAGGAATATGTCAGCGTGGTGGGTACGGATGCCTTCATGGACTTTGTAGAGTCGATCCAGGCCGAGGGCGTGGAGCTGGAACGCAAGGCCATGGGCGAAGGTACCAAGCCCAAGACGCCGCTGGTGGTGGAAGTCGATAACAGCAACGAGAAAAAAGATATTGAGGCGCTGGATATTGAAATCCCGGTGCTGACGCCTCGTGTCTATCGGGAGTACAAGAACTTGGGCGATCTGGATGCGGGGGCAATGACATTCCAGCCGGTGATCTACCAGACCTTCAGCGAGGAGGAGCAACGCGAAATCGTATTCAAGGACATTACCACCGGCGAGGTGACACACACCACAATACTGGATACCGCCGGAGTAGCGGACTATCGCAGTGTGATTGGTTACTTTGCTAAAGCCGTGATGAAAGAGTTGCGGCTGGTGAGTGGCTACGATGTGCTGTACGGCAAGATCAAGGCGTTTATTCAGGGTGCGCTGTTCAGCCAGGCAGTTGATCTGGAGTCCCCGAATACCCTACGTAATCTGTCCGAACTGGCAGCCACCAAGACGGTGATCGAGACCTTCAAAAAGGCGGTCAATGACCTGACCGTGCGCGACAAAGGCGACGCGGAAATCCGGGATACCATCAAGCTGCGGCACACCCGGCCCTTTGTGGTGAAAGACCAGGGCTATTTGATGCCGAAAAAGAGCGTATTCAATCGCGTAATCGGCGACAGCCATTTCGAGCTGCAATTTGCCAGTTTTCTGGAGGATTGCAGCGATGTGGTGTCATACGCCAAGAATTATCTGGCCGTGCATTTCAAGCTGGACTATGTGAATGCGGACGGCGACATCTCCAACTACTATCCCGACTTTTTTGTGAAGCTGTCCGATGGCCGAATTGTGGTGGTCGAGACAAAGGGGCAGGAAGACCTGGATGTGCCGCTGAAAACACAGCGGCTTCGCCAGTGGTGTGAGGACATCAACGGCACGCAGTCAGATGTGACATACGATTTTGTGTATGTGGATCAGGAAGGTTTCGAGAAGTACGCACCAAAGTCTTTTGGAAGCTTGTTGGATGGATTCCGTGAGTATAAGGGAACATAGCTGTCGCAGAACTTATGAAAAAACCCGGCTAAAAAGCCGGGTAAAAGGCGGGGATTGGGCCTTTTATTTATCCTCTCTCTCCGCTAATGCCGGGTGTATTTTGCCCCCAAGCAGTATCACCGTTGCCAGGCAAGCTAACCATAGAATAGCCGCTGGTAGTGGCATGGCAGATGAAAAGGGGGTGAGCAACGCGCAGAACTCCATTGTCGTCCAGTTGGCCATATTTCGTCCTTTATCTAGGCTTGTTAATAATCGAGGCCGGTCTCTCCCGGCGAGTCACACCACTAGGCAGGTGTCGCTGCCGCTAGGCCCAGGGCGAGCGGCATTCCCTTGCCAATCCAGCATCAATACATCGGTACATAGACCAGTTCGATATCGACCCGTTGATTTTCCAGCTTTCCCTCTGGGGTTGTGTTGTCGGCTACAAAATCGGTGGCTGATGCGTAATTGACCATGATCTTCAGGGGCGATACCCCACGATCTGCCAGGTACTTCCGGGCTGCAGCGGCGCGGGCGAAGGCCAGGGCTTCGTCCTTTGCGCTTGGCCTGGTCGTGCTGGTGCGACCGCTGACATAGATCACAGCCGCATCCTTGGCATCGGCAAGGATCTCAGCCACGTCCGGACCTGGCTGGAACCTCGCGCTGGAATCCGGGTAAGACACCCGGACCAAGGTTGATACGGGTGCGCCTGCAGCGGTGAAGTATGTCTCTTGGGCACCTGCGGCCTGCGCGATACCGCCCACTAATAATGCACCCAGTAATATAGCTATTTTACCCATTTTCAAGCGGCTCCTTTTTGCTCTGGTCTACGGCGTAGCGAACCGCGCCGGTCCTGTATGTTTTCCGCCATGGTGGCGGCTTGGAACTCCATCAGCGCCTTCTTGGTGGCGGTCGGTACGCTGGCATCGGCTATTGCTGCCTTGCAAAGCTGCGACTGGACGAAGACCATTTGCCGCTTCATGTCCTCATTGCTGGTATTACGGTTGCTATTTAGCTTCGACACGATCAGTAGCGTGTCATGCCTCAGACGGTAGAGGGCGGCCTTTGCTAGAGGGTCTGCATGCTTCGTGATTCTGATCAGGGGTCTTGGCTTTTTGTCAGACATTACATTTCCCTTTTCACAAGCTGCCGGGGGATATAAGCGTGGTCCTGTGTCGATTCGATGGTGATGGGCGTTGTTGCTGTCTTCTCGATGACCACCTCATGCGGGTTCAGTCGGTTATCCAACCAGCTGGCCCATTTTGTCGCCTTCCTCATCAAATCCGCCCGATAGACCACGTTGTATTCTGGCGTCCGTGAGTGATAGTTAGCGGCCCGGGTCCACAGATCGCCCTGGTCGTTCATGATGTGCTGCCTCAACCGCCAGGCGGCTAGGTCGAACGGGTAGCAGCCGGTGGCCGCTACATCGCTCGCCTGTATTCCATACCGTTCCAGCTCCTGCAGATATGCCGTGTTGAATTGCATTGGGCCCACATCGTGGGTGCCGTTTCTGTTCCGGACCCACTGCCCAGGCTTGCCGCCTTCTTTCTCAGCGACGGCCAGTACGATATTGGCCGGTATCTCATACTTCACGGCGGCCGCAATCGAGCAGGTAACCCGCTCTTGCTCCAGTGGTGGGAGATCGGCAACGAACGGCATATTGTTTACCAGTAGAAGGTCGGGCCGGCGGGCGTGCCTTCGATAAAAACATCACCGTACATTTTTGTTGCAACACAACCTGGAGGTTCCGAACCATTGTCGTTGTGTTGGCATATCGTGCCTTTAATGTAATGTGCTGGGACATTCGTCCACTGGGTGCATTGGTCGCCGCCGTCTCCTCCCCACATGGACCATCCAGTGCACGTCCGCTGTTCGCCAATTAACGCTGCCGGCCCATAATCAAAGGTCATATGGCTTCCACTCCCTGGAGGCGGGTTAACTGCACAAGAGCTGAAGGCGGGGAGAGGGGGTTTGAAATGTTTCACGCGGCTTATCATTGCTGAATAGGCCGCGCCGCAGCCGGCCGGAAAACCTCCAGGCAGGCAGAGCCAGATAGAGCATTCCGCCTGTGATGCCGCATTGGCGGTATAAGGCGAAACCGTTGTGAGAAGCGCCGCGATAACAGCGACCAGCTTGGTTTTACGGATCTCCGTTGGCATTGTTTGTCTCCTTGATTGATTCACGTGTTTTGTGTGCCGTTATCACGGTTCACAAAGGCGGCGACCTCCGACTGAGGATCTGCTTCCTCACCCGATAGGCTGTTGTCCCCGAAGTCCGGGGTGTTATCACTACCGGCTCCCGAGTGCTCCGCTAGGAAATCGCGGGCCTCGTCGGCTTGCAGATGCTCTCTCAGCTCAGCGGCGGCGGCTATGTCATGCATATCTTGGCGTGCCTGGTTGGTTGATCCTGGGTTGCGGATCTCCGACGCAATCTTTCCGCCGGCAGTCTGGCTTATGGCGCCTTTCGCTTTGTCCACGACACTGGCGGCTTTTTCCTTGGCGATCGATCCGGCGCCCTTTGCCAAGTTCGCGCCGGCATCGGTGGCTATCTTGGTCGCTGTACTGGCAGTCATTGCGGCGGCGGCCATGAAGCCCCCCTTTGTTTGTTGCGCACCTGGTGCGCTGTCGTCTCCATTGGAACCTCCACCGCCCGAGCTGGACGTGGACGCGCCTCCGCCATCGCTGGGGGATTCGCCGCCGGCCGAAGATTGGCCGCCACCACTATCGGCAACAGTATCTCCGGAGTCGCTGCCCCCGCCGGCAGCGACACCACCGTCATCGCCTCCGGCGGGAGCCGCAGATCCCATCGGAGAAGCAAAGCCGGCCGCCTCTGCAAGTGGGGTATTCCCTGTGCCCGACAGGCCTCCGCCGCCAGGTCCTCCACCACCGGGGTCGCTGCCACCTCCGCCACCAGATCCTCCACCCCAGAGGCTTGTCAGCACGTCGCTGCCTGACGCTACGTTGGCGTTTGCCTGGGAGAAGGCGGCCATCAATGCAGAAGCTCCGCCGGCTCCTTGTGTGGCGCCTGCGGCCACCATTGCACCGCCCACGGCTGCGGCTGCTGCTGCCATACCAGCAGCCCCCATCGCTGCGCCGGCACCAAATTGACCAATGCCCATTCCCCCGACACTGGCCCCTGTAATGATTCCTGCAATCAGCGCCGGCACCTTGTTGGTAAGCACGAAGATAACGAGCACAACGATCATGACTACGGCCATTTCCGAGAAATCGATTCCAGACTTCATGTTGTTGTAGTAGTCAAAGATGAGTGATTTACCTATGCCAACAAGAAGGATCATGGTCATGATCTGGGCAGCTATGCCCAGTACAGTTTTGTAGTAGTTAATGGCCATGTCCGAGGTCCAGCGGGAGCCGCCGAAACCAAGAAAAAATATTCCGCCGTAGGCTAGTATCCAGGCCGAAATAAGCAGGAGCAGCATATTCACAGCGATAAGTGCTGTGAGTGCCAATATGAGCAAGGCAAGGATAACGCCAATAAAACTATCAATTGGGGACCAGCCAGATGATTCGGCGAATGCCTTACCGAGCAATATGAAACCGATATCGACGATACTGGACGGAGAGAAAGAGCTGGCTAATCCTGTCATCGATGCGGCTGATCCACCCAGGCGCATTAAAGAATCAATAATAGACATGGCGAATGCCGGTCCGTTATCCAGGAGCCACCAGAAAAACCCAGTAAAGACAGTAAAGCGAAAAAATTCGGCAAAAAACTCGCCTATATCTGCCTTTCTCAGCAACATCAGCCCGAATGTCCAAACCATAGAGATAAGCACTAACGTCCAGAAGAGTCTGGTAGCCGCATTCTCAATGACATTGGCCCATAAGCTGGCCTTGTCATGGAATTTTTGTACGATATCGTCCATAAGACCCACGTTATTGATTGCCGCATTGGCATCTGCCGTGAACAACAACAGCATCAGGAGAAACGGCCATGCGGCTTTTGCATAACGAGCGAAGGCAACCATTTAAATGCTCCTTATCACCTCAATAGAGATCGCTTGGACCCCAGCTTTTTGGTGGGCTCTGTTTGAAAGTGCCCCGTCTGGCACAGGCACCAGCAAAGTTTTCACGGGAGGATTTTGGTTCTATTGCCGCAATAAGTTCCGGTTTGCAATTCGCGTTATTGGCTTCCGGCAATGGTGTGTTTTCACTCGGGTTTTCAGAGAAGCACCCGGATAGAAGTACAGTAAGACTAAAGATAATTATTGTGCGCATGCTATCACCTCAATAGAGATCGCTTGGACCCCAGCTCTTAGCTGGGCTAGTTGTCAACGTATATGCACCGGATCGCAGTCCTCTGCTGGCTGCCGCCTGTCTTGCCTCTTCCGCCATCTGTGCCTGCATTCGTGTGGTTACTGCATTCTGCTGGGCAATCAGGAGTCCCCGGATCTGTAGAAGCTGGTTGGCCTGCTGGCTGGCGAGCTGGTTGGCATATCCGATGGCCTCCATACGCCCCTCAGCGTTTCCAGCGGCTGTCTGAAGCTGTTCTAATCGGCTGGCGTCGCTCTGCATGGCATCCTGCTGTGCATCCAGCCCGCGAAATAGGGCATTGTTAGCCCGTTTCTGTGACGAGTAGCCGAGGTGGCGGGCTTGGTCCAGTGCTATCCGTTCTGCGGGAGAGCAGAAGCCGCTAGGATTGAAGCACGGGGAAGCTTCGTAATAATTGAGATCACCAAATTCCGAGAGATAGGCATCGACACTGCCCATCGTATTTTTGTAATACGCGAGGGAGTCGATGAGGTTGCGGAGGTTGTTCATTGTCGAGACAGCATTGTCCCAGATGTAGGACGAAGGCTCTGTCGTGTTTTGCAGCATGTTTTGATACTGCTGCAGTTGGGTCTGATACTGCTGAATCAGCTTAAGAGTCTGGCTGACTGATTCCGAGGCGCTGACGGTGGTTTGCACGATGTTGGTCACATCGATAACCGGGATGCCGCCGGCGTGAACTGCCGGCAGCATCGGGCCGGAGGTCAGTGCAATGGCCAGTGCGATTTTAGCGGCTAAATTTTTCCATATCATTGGGCTTCTCCCTTGGCGTTAATAATCAAAAGACTGGTATGGCTTCGAGAATGTCAGGTCCTTGGTGACGATGACGTTAAATCGAAAACCAGGGCGGATTTCAAGAGTTGGGGCAATGCTCAAGTTCTTGGCGACCAGCTGCCCGGTTACCTGGCCGAGCTGCTGCCCCAGTGCCTCGCTCAGGGCATCACTAGACCGTTGGCTGTCGCTGCTGCTACCCGAATCATCCTGACTCAGGGCAATGCCTGCCGTGACTCCTGACATGAGCAGGGCGGACCCGAAGATCCGGAGATAATGATTGTTTGTCTTGTCGTTGAACCCTGCATATCCAGCGCCATCGGCACCAGGCATTGAACCAATGTCCAGGGCCTTGCCGTCCGGGAATACGACCCGTTGCCAGGCGACCAAAACACGCGACTGGCCATAGGCCACATCACTCGAATAGGTCCCGACCAGGCGGGACCCTTGAGGGATCAGTAGATGGCGACCGGTAGGCGTGTCATAGACGTGCTGAGAGACCTGGGCCACGATCTGACCCGGCAGCTCCGAGTTGATGCCGGATATCAGCGTGGCGGGTAATACAAACCCGGCGCGTAGCTCATACGGCGAGCGTGGTGCGGCTGTTCGGGAATCCAGCCTCCAACGATCGTCGCCGCTGGCGCGATTGCCATCGGACAAGGCGGCGGTCTGAAGGAGCGCGGGGGCTCCCGTTGTGCCCGTGCCGCCGGTGCCGCCTGCCTGGTTGTCTAATGTGCTCTTTACCTGCTCCATGCGGGCCTGGTAGGCAGCAGTGGGGTCATCCCGTGTTGCTGCACTTATCTGCTGCCGTACAGCCGCCAGGCGCTCGATCATTTCCTGCCGTGTGCGGGGGGTGTTTTCGGACACGCTGGTTACCGATGGCGCACTACGCGGTGCCGTCATCTGCACATTGGTTTTCGACTTCGCGGCCTCCTGGAGCATCTGCAGCTTCGCCATCCGTATACGTTCCGCCTCTTCGTCCCTAACCGGCGCTTGTAGCGGCGCTGGCTGATTCAGGGTCGGTGGAGGCATGGGCGGGAGATCCAGATTCTCGGGCCTTGCGATGATCAGCTTAGGGGCATCTTCTTCCGGCACAGGAGGTGCTACAGCCGGTATAAAGCCGTCTGTATGTGACCCCGTTATGTCCTTTGCGAAAACGCTGGTGGAGCCTCCCTGCTTCTGGTTGGTGTCTGCGGGCTCATTTTGCTGGGCGGCGCGATCTGCCGCGACCAGCATCATGATCAGCAGGAACGACCCCATCAGTGCGCCGAGGATGTAGACCGGCATGTTATTGACCCGGCGAACGCCACCCTTTTTACTGACTTTGCCCGGCGAGGCATCCGGGGCCATCTGGTCTGCGACTGTATCCGTCATGCCATCACTCCTTGCGTGCCCAGTACCCGGCAGGGACTACGGTGCCTTGCTCCTGCCGGTACGGGCGATTGATGGCCTGGTCGCCGACCTGGAGAGTCAGGCGATATAGGTGGTCATCCTTCGCCTGGTCGAGGACGTACATCAGCGGCAAGCCCGCATCAGCTGTATCTGGTTCGTGCTGTGCCTTGGGCGAATACTCCTGGAGCGCATAGCCTGCCTCCCGCAATCCTTTCACCAGCTCGCTACCGAATACATCCGGGGTGGGTTGCTTTATCGTGAGGCGCGTCTTTGCCGGCGGATACAGCATGGCCAGTTGTTTCAATGCATCGTTGGCGATCAGCTGGTCCACGCTGATCGGCTGATCCTTCAGGTAGTTGCCATACTGGCTTGGCCCGCTCGTTGTTGCACAGCCAGTCGCGGCCAGCGCCAGGATCAGGATGGCCATCCTGCTAATACTGAACATGGTCATATCCCCCTGCTTTTCGGTTGTCGGTTCCCCGGCTGATCGTCACCCGGTCCTGATCGCTGCCGACGCCGGCTATCAGGATCGCCTTATCAAACACCTGGTCAACGATGTAGCGGTCTCCCTGTACTCGGTAGTTGACCAGCACGGTTTCGTCATCACTGAAAAATCCCCCGGTCTTGCGGACCACCAGCAGACTAGGCGCCTCTGTCTGCTCCATTGCGTCAGGCATCTGAATGATGGTCTTTCGGCCATCGTTATAAACCCGTACAGGCTTCCAGCGGGCTTCTCCGGACAATTCATAATCGAAGGACAGGTTGCCCAGGTACTCGCCTGTATGGGGGATGGTTCTGGCCTCGCGCTCTTGCGTTTCTCTGGTACGGATAGCATCCCATTTCGCTAGGGCATCCTCCGGATAAGAGAATGCCACTTGGGGCATGTACTGGGTCCGATGTGACCGCAGTCGCAGGTGGTAGGTTCGGCGGTTCGTGGTGACCACAAGACTGGTCTCCAGGCCCACGTCCATAGGCTTGATGATGAGGTGCTGGGTCTCGCTCGCTCCACTGCCGGTGATTGCGGGATCTACCATCCAACGGGCTGTATCGCCCAGGTGGATGGAGTTGACCAACTCGCCAGGCTGCAGGGCCACATCACAGATTTGCAGGACCGCACAGACGATGCTGGGTTGTTGAGCACCGAACAGAAATCGGACTGATCCATCCGGACCCGCGACGGGCTTCATGCCGGTGGGTGTGCCGGCAGCCCATCGTTTGGCGATCCCGATAGCCGCCTTTTCCTGAGTGGTCAGCTTGGGATTGTTCTTGGAGAAATACTTCTCCGCCAGGTCGCCATCGGCACCGGCCAGGGCCACGGCGGGCACCACCAGCGCGGCACCCAGGACTGCAGCAATAAATCGCTTCTTCATGGTGGTTTGCCTCGTGTTTAAAGTAGTTTCGACCAGGAGAAATCACGCACGTAGATCCCGGTGGGATTCATGCGGATCTGTTCCTCAGTGGTCTGTGGAGTCGGTGCGGTGGTGTAAACTGTGATCAGGGCACGCATGTTCACAGGCTTGCCGGTTGCTATTCCCTGCCGATCTCGGATTGTCTCAATCCAATCCACCTGCCAGGTGTCTGGCGACTGGGGGATTACCGATGTGATTTCGGTGCTAACCATCACCTTTGCGGCCCGGCTAAATGGGCTGGACTCTTCCGAGTCGTTCAGCCACTCGTTCATTTTGGCCGTGGCCGGATCGGTGGCGGCCAGCTTGGCGTAAATGCGGAAGATTGACTTGCGTTGCAGGGCCACATCCGGAGAGACCATGCGGGCATCGGTTATGAATTCCGCTACCGAGGCGTGTATGACGCGCTTATCGATGGGTGAGGCGGCTGATACCGGGCCGGCTGCTACCGCTTGGCCGAGCTTGTCGATCTCAATCACGTAGGGGATAAACCGCGACTGGCTGCCGATATGGATGTTTCCACCGACAGCGGCCAGTACGATCATCAGGGACAAGATGGCGACTACCTGCCACATCCGTCGGGAAGCCACCTGAGAGCCGACATGATCGTTCCAGGTGCGCCGGGCGGACAGGTAAGGGTTTTCGTTTTCCCCCTGCCGGCGGCCCCCGGCGATGGCCTGTTGTCCGCGTCTGGGGTCATCGTCGGCGGGCTTCTTGAATACGATGCCCTTCATGGTGTCCTTTAAGCTCATGCTGCCTCCAGATAGTTATTGAGCTTCAATCCCCGGCTCGACAACCAGTGGTCTACCCACTGATCGCCATACTTGGCTTCCAGGTGTTGAATGGTTGCGATGGATTCCTTGTCGGTAGCGCCGACGAACGCCAGAGCCAAGGGGCCTAACGCCAGCTCGTAGAGGCGGCGGCCGACCTCGGAGACGCAGTAATATTGACGCTTGGGTATGGCGGTAGCGAGGATCTCGATCTGGCGGTTGTTGAGGCCCATACGCCGATAGAGCGCGGCGGTTTCCTCGTCCCGTGCATAAACGTTGGGTAGAAAAATCTTGGTGGCGGTCGATTCAACGATTACGTCAAGAATGCCGGAATTGGCGGCATCGGACAGTGATTGAGTTGACAGGAGCACCAGACAATTTTTCTTGGCGAATGCCTTCAGCCATTCGCGGATCTTGTCCCGGAACACGGGATGGCCAAGCATGATCCAAGCCTCATCCAGCAGGATCGCGGCCGGCTGGCCTTTCAGACTGCACTCAATGCGGCGGAACAGGTAGAGCAGCACCGGCAGGGCGAACTTTTCACCGAGGTTCATCAGCTCTTCGATCTCGAAGCAGGTAAAGTCGGCCAGCGCCAGGCCGTCCTCTTCGGCATCCAGCAGGTGCCCCATCATGCCGTCAATGGTGTACTGTTTCAGGGCCTCGCGGATTTTCTCATCCTGGATCGTTACCGTGAATTCCGACAACGTGCGGGCGCCGCTCTGGTGCATGCTCATGATGGCGTTGCCGATCTCGTTGCGTTGCGCCGGGCTGGTCTCCACGCTGTTAAGGGCCAGGATGGTATCGATCCACTCCATTGCCCAGGCGCGGTCGCCCTTCGTTTCCAAGAACTGCAGCGGGCAGAACGTCAGCCGGCTATCGTCAGAGGCTACAGAGAAGTGCCGGCCACCCACCGCGGCGGTGAGCGGATACATAGACATGCCTTTATCGAATGCGTAGATCGACATGCCCTGGTAGCGCCGGAGCTGCGCCGCGATCAGGCCGAGGTGGGTGGATTTACCGGCCCGTGTCGGCCCGAACATCAGCGCGTGCCCCAGGTCTCGCACATGCAGGTTGAGGCGGAACGGTGTGCTTCCGCTGGTTACGCAGTGCATCAGGGCCGGTGCCATGGGCGGATACATCGGGCATGGCGCGTGCTCGCTGCCGGTCCAGATGGTACTGATCGGCATCAGATCGGCCAGATTCATGGTGTTGATGTGCGGCCTTCTGACGTTTTCCACGCCGTGGCCTGGTAGGCTGCCGAGGAACGCATCTACGGTGTTGATGGTTTCGATCCGGGAGGCGAAGCCGAGGGAGTCGATGGCTTTGGCGATCTGGCGGGCGGATCGTTCCAGTTTCTCCCGATCCTCGTCCATTAATACAACCACACTGGTGTAGTAGCCGCCGGCTACAAGACCACTGTTGATATCGGCAATGGCGGCTTCCGCGTCCGCGACCATCGAAAGCGCGTCCTGGTCAACGGCACCCGAGTTAGTATTAAAAACCTGGTCGAAGAATCCGCGTATTTTCTGCTTCCACTTCTTGCGGAATTTATCCAAATGTTTCACGGCTTCATGCTGGTCCATGAAGATGAAGCGTGATGACCAGCGATATTCACTGGGCAGCTCAGACAGTGCGCTCAAGATCCCGGGAGTCGATTCCAGCGGGAACCCGTCGATGGCCACTACCTGGATATACTTCCGGCCGATCTTGGGCACCACGCCGCCCCAAAACTCCTGCCCACCGATGATGTTATCCAGGTACATCGGATTGTTGGGCAGCATGATCGGCTGGTTATTACCCGTGGCGCAGAATTGCAACCAGCTCAGGAAATCATCGTGGGTGTGCCTGCTCCCGTCCTCGTCAACGACTTGGTGCCCCTGCAGCCGCGTGAGCTGTACGGCGGCCGATAGGCGGGACTCAATCGTCTGTATCTCATGCTTGAACTGTTCGATGAGGCCCATTGTCCGGGCCTTGTGATTTGGCACTGGCGTATCATCGTCAAACATCAGCTCAACGAACTTGCGTTGCGCCAGCATAGGGGGGAACCATGTCAGGGTGAGTATGAAATAGCCCTCGTACATGGTCCCTGCCCGCTCGAAAAGTGCGCGGCGCTCTTCATCGATAGCGGCGGATACCGGGTCCGGAAAATGTGACAGCTCACGCTGCGAATACCGAGGGGCTGGACGGCGCGGTGCATCAATGTGGATCATCCAGCCGCTGCCTAGTCCGGCCAGAGCCTGGTTGATACGGGCGGATACCATGTTGCGCTGTTCGTCGGTGCTGCTGCCGTTGTCGTCGCCCCGGTACAGCCAGGCGGCCATGAATGCACCGTTTTTACAGACGATAACGCCGTTATCGACCTCGGCGGCATAGTTGAGCAGGTCGGCGAATCCCTCATCCTTGGACCGATGTTTCTTCAGTCGTGATTCTGCCCCGGCGACCTGTATACGGCCGTACAGGATCAGCACCAATACCACCCCGAGGGTAGCAATCGTGTAGCTCACCATTTCTAGTTCAATCATCTGTAACGCTTCCCTTGTGTTGCCGTGTTTTCCCGGAACGGTGTACTGCGAGGCGGGTAATACCCCTGATATCTTCGGTGGCGGAGGTAGACGAATCGCATTTTCGGATCGGACTTCGCCATGATTCGGCACGCGAATAGCGCACCGAACCACAGGACGAGGCCGAACACCGTTGCCCGGAGCTCCTGGGCGGTGAAGATCAATGCGCCGGCCAGGAGACCGGCGAACATCACCAGCTCACGGTCCCCGCCCATAAACATGTTTTCGCGGTTGCCAGCTCTACGGATGGGGATCGTGCGGAGCGCCATGATTACTCGCCCTCCCCCGCCTTTTGGGCTGACACCGCTACTTGGTGGGCTGCATCATTGGCCGGCGCAGCGATCACCGCGCCACGACCGAAGAAGGTGCTCATCATGTTTTGTGCGCCGACCAGCAGCGCCATAACCAGAACAATGAAAATCAAGGTCCGGAAGAAGCCGTTAAGCTCGCCGCCAAAGATCAGCACGCCGCCGGCTACGACAATGCCGATGATCGCCAGGGCGAACGCGACGGGGCCGGTTACGGAGTTGCGGAGATCAGTCAGCCAGCTCTCATAGGGGAGAGATCCGCCCGTTCCCACAGACGCCAGCGCCTGCTGAGGGATCATCATGATGGCCACGGCCAAAACGGCCAGGGCGAACGCCCACGTCATGCGGTTGCTTTGGGCAAAGGGGTGAGACAGTTGCATTTGGTTGTTACTCCTAAACGGTTTTGGTGATGTATTGGCCATTGTTGAATCCGGAAACCCCGATGATTTCCTGGACCTGGCGGCCGCTACTGGTACGGGCGATATGAACGACCATGTGAACCGCCTCGCCTATGAGCGGTTCGATGGGTTTGGGTGAATCGGGGTGCATGCTGATCAGCATGGCGAGACGATCCAGGCCGGACTTGGCGTTGTTCGCGTGCAGTGTGGCGGCCCCGCCTTCATGCCCGGTATTCCAGGCCATGAGCAGATCCAGAGCCTCGGGTCCGCGCACCTCGCCGACCAGGATGCGGTCGGGGCGCATCCGCAGCGTGGTTTTCAGCAGCGCCGTCATAGTTACGTCCAGGCTGGTGTGGTACTGCACATAGTTTTCGGCGGCGCACTGGATTTCGCCGGTGTCCTCGATAATGAAAACTCGTTCGGTGGGATCGTTGGCAACCATTTGATTGATGATTGCGTTTACAAGAGTGGTTTTACCGCTGCCGGTTCCGCCGATTACCAGGATGTTGCGGTGCGCCCGCACGGCCTCGATCAGCACGTCCCGTTGCTGGCCCGTCATTACGCCACTCTCGACGTATTGGTCCAGCGTGAAGATGGCCACGGCCTTTTTGCGGATGGCGAATGTGGGCGCTGGTACGACAGGCGGGAGCTGGCCGGCGAACCGGGAGCCGTCCAACGGCAATTCGCCTTCCAGGATCGGTTTTTGGCGGGTGACCTCTTTTCCGTGGTAGCCGGCTATGGTCTCGATGATTGCCTGGGCCTGCGCCGTGCGTAGCGTGCCCATGCAGCGCATCGGCTCGCCGAGGCGTTCTTGCCAGAGGCGGCCATCGGCATTTAACATTATTTCTACGGTTTTTGGATCTCTGAGCGCGGCCAGCAACTCCGGCCCCATATCGCGCTCCAGCTTGCGCTTAGCTCGATCCTTGATGCTGTTTAGTTCGTTCTTTCCTGCGGTCATCCCAGTTCCTAGACGTTAATTTCTTCCCTCCGGCGAGACTTACGATATAGCGAAATAATCCAACATGCAATACTTCGTGCATATCGAATGGCATTCGGCCGTTCGATGTCTGTTTTATCAGGGGGAGATCGCCTAATTTTTAGACTAAATTAGACGTATCGATTCAGATTTTTTTAGCGGCTAAAACGCGGGGGGTCGGGCGTTCGTCCGTGAAGCTAGTGGGTTCCTACGTCTTCATTTTTGGTTTTACCGGATGGAACGCGGGGGCTGGGCATCCATCCGTGGCAATTGTTTGTGTTCCTACTTCCCTTTGATTTTTTTGCGTGTCTCTTCGGCCCATTTCTTGACGATGAACGCCTTGTGTTCCGGCAGTACGACCGTGACCCGTTCGTACCCTTCCGGTAGGCTCTTTCTGGCCGGGTGTCCGGCCAGTTCTTCCAGTGTCTTGCTGTCCATGTCGGTAGACTCAAGCAACAGGGGCAATGCAACGTCTAGTGCTGTCGCCAGGGATTCCATCACCTTCAAACTCGGATTTGCCTTGCCGGTCGTTAGATCAGAGAGGAACGAGATTGACACCCCTGATCGTTTCGACAGCTCTTGCTTGGTCATGCCGCGCTCTTCTAGGATGCGCAGCACATTCGTGAAGAAAATGAAATCGTACACTGGGCCTCTGCTTGAGAGCGGTTTATTTTAGCGGCTAAAATTTTCCGCGTTATTATTTCGATATATCGAAGTGTTCCTTTAGCCGTTTATTCTACCTTTTATGCACGTTCTGCGCATCCCCCGCGTTGCGGGTCGGGCTGCTCCAGGTTCCGCTTCGCTCCATCCCCTCCGCTTCGCTTCAGGGACAAGCCTTCCGTATCCCTGATGCCTCCGCGCTCCGCTTGGTTAATAAAGAGCCAATAGACCCTACCGGGACTATTGGCCGGCTTTTGTTCGTATGCCCCAAACAGATGCTCCGCAACTGTCCAGGGCTGATAAGGGGCTCTGCCCCTCGCTCACGCAAGGGGTCTCCCCAACCTTCCGCGTTTCGCTGCGCTTCACTTGTGCAGGCCGGGCGATCCCCCTCCCCTTGCGTTCTCTACCCCCGCACTTCGCCAGTGGGTCAGGAGCGCAGGCGCTCAAATTCAAAACATCAAAAGCAGGGGGAACCAATGGACGTATTGACCAAGGAACTGATTCGTTTGCATGGCAAGGAAGGGCTCAGAGCCGAACAGTGGTTTGATTTGATGATCGATGACGTAATGGCGGGTTTTGGCCTGAAACTGACCGAGATCCCCGCTGACGCGGTGCGAGAGGTGTTGTTCAATCTTTCCGGGCTGTATGCGAAAGAGGCCATAGCCGCCGCTCCGTTTACGGATATCCTGGGGCCTGTCCACATGGAGTTGGTCAGCCGATACCACCAGAAAGGGACGGGTCAATTTTTCACGCCAGGCGAGATTTGCCAGCTGTTGGCCAGGCTAAATATGGGCAATAGTCCCTTGCCCTCTGATCGTCTTACCCGTATCTGTGATCCGGCTGTGGGCGCTGGGGGGCTGATGTTGGCTGCTGCAAACCACATTTGCGAGACGCACGGACCGGAGGCCCTGAAGTTGGTTTCCTTCACTGGCGTGGATATTGATAGGCGCTGTGCCCGGATGTTTCCCTGCCAAATGCTTTCCACCCTATTCCTTAACCAGATCCAGCTTGGTGAACTGGTCTCTTATCATGGGAATACTCTGGGCGATCCTGCCGGCTGGTCTACCTATTGTCACTACTCTCGGGCCGATCTACCGATGCCTGTAGCGCCCGCCGATCAGCCGGAGGTTAAGGCGTCCGTGGCCGCGTCTAGGGGTCGTCTCAGAAAACGGAAAATAAAGCACGCTAAGCGTGCGTGGAGGCTGGCACCCAGCGGTACAGCGTCGGAATGGACACGCCGAGGTTCTTGGCCACGTCCTTGGGCGGCACCCCGCTGGCCAGCAGCTTCTTGGCCGACTCGATCTTGCTGTCGGTCATCTTCGGCTTGCGGCCGCCTTTGCGGCCGAGCTGCTTGGCGACTTCCAGCCCGGCGCGGGTGCGCTCGACGGTCAGCTCGCGCTCCATTTCGGCAAGGCTCGCCATGACGTGGAAGAAGAACCGCCCGGATGGTGTGCCGGTGTCGATGGAGTCGGTGAGGCTCCTGAACTGGACACCGTGCTTGTGCAGATCGCCGACCAGATCGACCAGTTGCTTGACCGACCGGCCCAGCCGGTCGAGCTTCCAGACGACCAAAGTATCGCCTTCGCGCAGCATTTCGAGCGTCTTGGCCAAGCCAGGCCGGTCTGCCCGCGTGCCACTCACCTTGTCCTCGAAGACCTTTTTACATCCGGCCTTGCTCAAGGCTTCGCGTTGCAGCTCCAGGTTCTGATCCTGCGTCGAGACGCGCGCATAGCCAATCAACATGGCTTGTCTCGCGCCCGGTCGATGCGTTCCTGCATCGCCTGCATCACTTCTTCGTGGGTGTACGATCTGGCGTTGGCGTCGGTGGCTTGCCGCAGGGCTTCCTCAACCTCGCGCGTCATCCGCTCGTAATCCTCCGGCCACAGCGCTTGCTCCATGCGCAGCGACGCCTGACCCAGCAGGTGCAGCAGGCTGAACAGCCGCATGTCGTTGGTGGCGACGATGCGCTCCCGAATCTGCTCCTGAATAGCTTCGCTAGCCCGATGCGCTTGTGGTGTGGCAGTCCCCTCGTAGTCAGCGGGGAATTCCGCTTCCTCGGCAATCCTTGCCCAGGCGCTGGCCAGCGCCTCGATGGTTGACGTGCTCATTTCCGCCGCTCCTGTGCTCTTTGGCGAATCAACCGGCCAAGGGGCCTCGACGCGAAAACCAGCAGCATCACGCCTATCGGATACCAGGTCGAGAAGACCACCAAGGCATCGAAGGCTGGCCGTCCGGTGTTGGTAGGCAGTACGGCGGTCACAGCCATCAACCCGCCGACCGTCCAGATGATGCGCCACACGTAGGGCATCACGCGGGGCACGTAGCCGTCATCGAAAGCGGTCTGGTAGTAGCGGCGCAGGCCGCGCTCGGCAAGCGCCTGGCGCTGCCGCTCCGACAGCGCATCCGTCCGGCCATACCAGCGCCGGAATGGTGGACAGCGCAGCAGCAAAGGGGTGAAGAGGATCATCACCGCCACGATCGCGACACCCCACGCCATGACGGCGCCGGCATCGGGCCGCTTGGCGTTCTCGATCACGGGCGCGAAGACGCCCGGAGCACCGATCATCCAGAACAGCGCAATGTGCTGATGGAAGGAGAGCTTCATTTGCTCATCCACTTGCGCAGCAGGCGCTTTTTCAGGGAGGCGCGTTCTTGCGGGTTGCGTCCCTTGTGATTGGCGATGCGATCCGCCGTGGCGGCCTGGCGCTTGACGGGCCAGTAGGAGCGGCCATCCTTGCCCATCGACCAGACGCTGCTGGCCTGGTTTTCCAGCAGGGGCAGATGGGCGCTCAGGGCTTCGGGCGACGCGCTGGTCAGCGCCGTGCGCTCACGGGTGCGCCAGCGCTGATGCCAGAGCTTCTTGTCCTCGCGCTCGCTGCCGCAGGTCGTGTGCCCGACGATGGGTGTTTTGCGGCGGCTGCGGCTCATAACGTAGTGGTCTCCAAGAACATTCAGGACTGATCCCAGGCGTCGATGGTCAAGACCTGATCGGCAGGACAGGCGGCTACGCGGTCGGGAACTGGATGGTGTTCAGTCTCATGCCGACCCCATTCGATTGATCGCGTCGCTTGCGGCACGCTGCGACGCAAGGAGGTTTGCGACCTGGTTTAGCAGCCGTGTCCGCTGCATGTCTGTTACCTATCTCCCCGACCGCTCATTGGACCAACTCCAGAGATTGGGCTCTATCGCTCAGCCAATACGAAACCGGCATTGGCTGATGCCACAACCGAGACGAACACAAATGGCTCGGTACCTGTATTTCGCGCCCCGTGCACTTGGCCCGGTCTTGCCACGGCTATCTCACCTTCCCTGAGGGCACGAACAATCCCATTGCCCTGAAAGTAATCAGCCATTCCCGACAAAACAGTCCACGTGTCTTGGCCGTGAGGATGAATGTGAGCCGCAATTTCCTGCCCGGGATGGACATGCCAAACCACGATAATTGAGTCTCGGGTTTCAAGCACAACGGAACGAATAGGCTCGCCTTCGGACGGCTGAACATACTCGGCTACAGAAAATATTCTCGATTCAACAGTCATCGGAGATCCCTCTTTCACAGTGCCCCCAGACAGGCTGGATATGAGTTCTAACTCGAATTTGAACGGGAGGCTGGTCGTGCGGTCGTGCAATTGCTGGAGCAACGCCGGCAGCCATTCCTGTACCGTCTCCCACACCACATCGAGGTTGATGTCGAAATAGCCGTGAGCCATGCGATTACGCATATTGCGCATGCTGCGCCACGGCACGTCGGCATGCGCCTGGGTGAACTCGACGTAGCCATCCATCACCTTTGTGGCCGCCTCGCCGATGACGATCAGGCTCATGATGACGGCCTGCTGGGTGCGCTTGTCGGCCAAGAAGTCGTCCTTGGCCATCCCTTCCACGAAGCTGCGCGCATCGGTTGCGGCCTGCTGAATGTGGTCGAGGTAATCGGGCAGGCGGTTCTCGCTCATATCGGTTGCGCCTCCGCGAGCACCTTGGCCCGGAACTTCGGCGGCAGGTCGCCGGGAGTCAGCAGATCGACGTCAACGCCGAGCAGCGATTTCAGTTCTTCTTCCAAATCGCCCAAGTCCAACAACGTGGCACCGGGCAGCGCATCGACCAACAGGTCGAGGTCGCTGCCATCCCGGTCGGTGCCATGCAGCACCGAGCCGAAGACGCGCGGGTTCGCGGCGCGAAAGCGGCCTACCGCTTCACGCACTGCGCTTCGCTTCATGTCAAGCACAACAGACGGTCGCATGGGCATCCTTTCTTATCGAAACTCGTTGAGATGATATGCAATCAAGAATAGAATTTCAAGAACTATTTTCGAGAATCGCAATGCCTTGATTCCCGTGCCGCGCCGGTTGCCTTGGCGGGCTTGTCACAAACCTACGTTTTCAAGAAGAAGGAAACCGCATGCCCCGCCGTTCGATCCTCTCCGCCGCCGAGCGCGAAAGCCTGCTGGCGTTGCCGGACACCAAGGATGAGTTGATCCGTCACTACACGTTCAGCGAAAGCGACCTCTCCATCATCCGGCAGCGGCGCGGCCCGGCCAATCGGCTGGGCTTCGCGGTGCAGCTCTGCTACCTGCGCTTTCCCGGCGTCATCCTTGGCGCTGATGAGCCACCGTTCCCGCCATTGCTGAGACTGGTCGCCAACCAGCTCAAGGTCGGCATCGAAAGCTGGGACGAGTACGGGCAGCGTGAGCAGACCCGACGCGAGCACCTGGTCGAGCTGCAAACGGTGTTCGGCTTCCAGCCGTTCACGATTGGCCACTACCGGCAGGCTGTCCAGTTGCTGACCGAGCTGGCCATGCAAACCGACAAGGGCATCGTGCTGGCCAGAGCCTTGATCGAGCACCTGCGGCGGCAGTCGGTCATTGTGCCCGCCCTCAACGCCGTCGAGCGGGCGAGCGCCGAAGCGATTACCCGCGCCAACCGGCGTCTCTACGACGCCTTGGCTGAGCCGCTGACGGACGTGCATCGCCGTCGCCTCGACGATCTGCTCAAGCGCCGCGACAACGGCAAGACGACGTGGCTGGCCTGGCTGCGGCAATCCCCGGTCAAACCGAACTCGCGGCACATGCTGGAACACATCGAACGCCTCAAGGCGTGGCAGGCGCTCGACCTGCCCTCCGGCATCGAGCGGCTGGTTCACCAGAACCGGCTGCTCAAGATCGCCCGCGAGGGCGGCCAGATGACGCCCGCCGACCTGGCGAAGTTCGAGCCGCAGCGGCGTTACGCGACCCTGGTGGCGCTCGCCATCGAGGGCATGGCCACCGTCACCGACGAAATCATCGACCTGCATGACCGCATCCTGGGCAAGCTGTTCAATGCCGCCAAGAACAAGCATCAGCAGCAGTTCCAGGCATCCGGCAAGGCGATCAATGCCAAGGTGCGGCTGTTCGGGCGCATCGGCCAGGCGCTGATCGAGGCCAAGCAAGCGGGCCGCGATCCGTTCGCCGCCATCGAGGCCGTCATGTCCTGGGATGCTTTCGCCGAGAGCGTCACCGAAGCGCAGCGGCTCGCGCAACCCGAGGACTTCGATTTCCTGCACCGCATCGGCGAGAGCTACGCCACGCTGCGCCGCTACGCGCCGGAATTTCTCGACGTGCTCAAGTTGCGGGCCGCGCCCGCCGCCAAGGACGTACTCGACGCCATCGAGGTGCTGCGCAGCATGAACAGCGACAACGCCCGCAAGGTGCCCACCGACGCGCCGACCGAGTTCATCAAGCCGCGCTGGCAGAAGCTGGTGATGACCGACACCGGCATCGACCGGCGCTACTACGAACTGTGCGCGCTGTCGGAGCTGAAGAACGCGCTGCGCTCCGGCGACATCTGGGTGCAAGGCTCGCGCCAGTTCAAGGACTTCGAGGACTACCTGGTGCCGCCCGCGAAATTCGCCAGCCTCAAGCAGGCCAGCGAATTGCCGCTGGCCGTGGCCACCGATTGCGACCAGTACCTGCATGACCGGCTGACGCTGCTGGAAACGCAGCTCGCCACCGTCAACCGCATGGCGCTGGCCAACGAGCTGCCGGACGCCATCATCACGGAGTCGGGCCTGAAGATCACGCCGCTCGATGCGGCGGTGCCCGATACCGCACAGGCCCTGATCGACCAGACGGCGATGATCCTACCGCACGTCAAGATCACCGAATTGCTGCTGGAGGTAGACGAATGGACGGGCTTCACCCGGCACTTCGCCCACCTGAAGTCAGGCGACCTGGCCAAGGACAAAAACCTGTTGCTGACCACGATCCTCGCCGACGCGATCAACCTGGGCCTGACCAAGATGGCGGAATCGTGCCCCGGCACGACCTACGCCAAGCTGGCCTGGCTGCAAGCCTGGCACATCCGCGACGAAACCTACGGGGCGGCACTGGCCGAGCTGGTCAACGCGCAGTTCCGACATCCCTTCGCCGAGCATTGGGGCGACGGCACCACGTCATCGTCGGACGGCCAGAACTTCCGCACCGGCAGCAAGGCCGAGAGCACCGGCCACATCAATCCGAAATACGGCAGCAGCCCAGGGCGGACGTTCTACACCCATATCTCCGACCAGTACGCGCCGTTCCACACCAAGGTCGTGAACGTCGGCGTGCGCGACTCGACCTACGTGCTCGACGGCCTGCTGTATCACGAATCCGACCTGCGGATCGAGGAGCACTACACCGACACGGCAGGGTTCACGGACCACGTCTTCGCGTTGATGCACCTGCTGGGCTTCCGCTTCGCCCCGCGCATTCGTGACCTGGGCGACACCAAGCTCTACATCCCGAAGGGCGATGCCACCTACGAGGCGTTGAAACCGATGATCGGCGGCACGCTCAACATCAAGCACGTCCGCGCCCATTGGGATGAAATCCTGCGGATGGCCACCTCGATCAAGCAGGGCACGGCGACGGCCTCGCTGATGCTCAGGAAGCTTGGCAGCTACCCGCGCCAGAACGGCCTGGCCGTCGCCCTGCGTGAGCTGGGACGCATCGAGCGCACACTGTTCATCCTGGACTGGCTGCAAAGCGTCGAGCTGCGCCGCCGCGTGCATGCCGGGCTGAACAAAGGCGAGGCGCGCAACGCGCTGGCCCGCGCCGTGTTCTTCAACCGCCTGGGGGAAATCCGCGACCGCAGCTTCGAGCAGCAGCGCTACCGGGCCAGCGGCCTCAACCTGGTGACGGCGGCCATCGTGCTATGGAACACGGTCTATCTGGAGCGGGCCGCGAACGCCTTGCGTGGCCACGGTCAAGCCGTCGATGACGGCCTGTTGCAGTACCTGTCGCCGCTCGGCTGGGAGCACATCAACCTGACCGGCGATTACCTCTGGCGCAGCAGCGCCAAGATCGGCGCGGGCAAGTTCAGGCCGCTACGGCCGCTGCAACCGGCTTAGCGTGCTTTATTTTCCGTTTTCTGAGACGACCCCGTCTATCGCTATCGGTGGGCAACCAGTCCGGGAACAAATGCCGCTATTTTAAATCCTATTGTGTATGTTTATCGAATTTGATAATGTGCGGTTCTTATGAACACCGTAGACTCTAGGCAGCCCGATAATCTCCGGATACGCGCCGAACTAATGAACGAGATCGCCCGGCTTTACTACGAAAGCGGCCTATCCGGCCGAGAGATGGCGAAACGCCTGGGCACCACAGGGCCGCGCCTCAGCGACGTGCTTAACGGGCGTGTTGAAAAATGTACCGTTGATCGATTAATCAAGATGCTGGCAGCCGTTGGCCGCCGCGTCTGCCTCTCTGTTGATCGGCCCGACTTGGAACTTTGATATGGCAAATAATCGCAATAAGGGCGACACGACATCTGACATCCTTACCGTTGATTACCGTAAACCCGTGCCGGACTGGGTGCGGGCGGCCATCGATGAGCACATGGGCCAAGACCTTGAGGACGCAAAGCACGCCGGCGCGCTGGGTTTCATGGCCAGGGCGCTGGTGATGGCCACCATGCCCTACAAGGACCCGAAAACAGACGCCTTCACCCGCAAGAACGGAGAATTCCGGCTGCGCATCCTCGCCGGTTATGAAGGTGGTATCCCCTACGGCATCTATCCTCGCCTGCTGCTGTCCTGGGTGACCACAGAGGCCGTTCGGTGTCAGTCGCCTGTGATCGAGCTAGGGGACTCCCTGCGCGGATTCCTCCGCGAGGTGATGGAGCTGCGCTCCAGCAGCGGCGGTTCCCGTGGAACCTCTACGCGAGTCTCCGAGCAGATGAAGCGGCTCTTCGGTGCCCTCATCACCGCTCAGTACACCGGCGACCTGGGCAACGGCCGTAAGGGTTTCAAGTTGCGCAATGTGATGATCGCCGATGACCTCAGTCTCGATGGGGAGGACTGGGCGCTTGACGGGGACAATGATCCCAGTAGCGCCCTGTGGCGTCCACAAGGACAGGACGAGGCCGGTACGTGGCAATCCACCGTCCGGCTGAGCCAAAATTTCTTCCAGGAGTGTATCGACCGACCGATACCGATCGATCTGCGGGCCTATAAGTCGCTACGCGGTTCTCCGCTCGCCATGGACGTGTACACATGGCTCACTTACCGGATGAGCTACACCGAGCGCCGGACCCGTCCGATCCCCTGGGCCAGCCTCATGCTTCAGTTCGGCAGCAACTTCAAAAACGACCAGGCAGTGCGCGACTTCAAGAAGGCTTTCTTGAAGGCACTTAAGGCGGTGGCCGTTGTGTATCCTCAAGCACAGGTGGATGTGAAAGATAATGGGCTGGTGCTGATTCCCTCCCCAACACACATACAGCCGGTGGGTCAGCCGCGACAGAAAGAACTGTTCTGATGCTGCGCTGAAGAACTCCCGGCCGGTGCATTGAGACCAAGTGCGCTGAAGAACTCCCGCCCCTGTTCTTGTGAATAACCCTGTGAGTATCAAGAGTTATCCGCGCTGAAGAACTCCCGCCGTTAAATGTACTGTATAATCAATGCGTTAGTTATTTTATTGTTGAAAGCCGTGCGCTGAAGAACTCCCGCCTCGTGCGCTGAAGAACTCCCGCTGCAAAGGCCGATAATCGGCGCTAAGCTATTGATATACTTTAATAATACACACATTTTCTCACCTTACCCTATATCTATCTTCCTTTAAATAAACCTGTAGTTAGTGCCTCCGATCTGTGGATAAGGTAAAAATCAAAATCGGTGCTCGCTGCATACAAAAGCGCCTGCCCTTCGCCTTCCATGGCTTCGCCCCGCGCAAGCGCGGCCTGGGCTGGCCATCCATGGCCAGCTAAAGTTTGCACGCTTACAAAGGGGCTTCGCCCCTCTGCACACCCCATGGCGTTCAGACTACGGCGCCCCAACACGTACAGTGCCGCCACCTAGCTCCAGAGCTTTAATCAAGTCCCAGGTTTAACACCAAGGGAAGATCGGCGGTGATTGCCCCCCCCTCAAGTGTCAGGTAATGAATTACTGTGCTTGACAATTAGGGCATTTTGCCCTAATATGTGTCTTGAAGGCCGGGCTTCTCGCCCTGGTCAATTACCGGAGAATTTCCGATGAATGAAATACAAGAACAGGTCCCTGTTTCCGCGTCCCTGGTTGCTGAAGATAACCGACTGGACTTCCTTCCTACTTCCTTCACTCCGCGCCTGATGATGCACGGTGAGGCCTTGGTCTATGCCTGGATGGACCGCCTTTCCGAAGACTACAAGGGCGGGTATTGGCATTTTTACACTCTGTCGAATGGCGGCTTTTACCTGGCGCCGGCTTTGGAAAGCCCTATGCGCGTGGCAGTCGCCGGCAACTGGTTCGAGGGCGAATTGTCGGCTGACGCTGCCGGGATCGTCGCCACGCTCTTCGCATTGTGTCAGCTTGCGGCTGATGCGCAAGGGACTGACGCGGGTGATCTACTGATCGACCGCTATTACTTCCTGCGCGATTTCGCTGCCGAGCATGCCGAAGGTCCGGCCATTTTCCGCGCTATTGACTGATGAGGGGCGGCCCCGGTTTCAAGCCGGGGCCAAACCAAGGGGCAGGGGATGAGTGAGCGGGACAAGCTAGCCGCCGAATTGGCGGCCTCGATGCCTGATAATCAGGCGGCGCTGTTGGATGTGGCTATGGCATCCGTGGACGATCTGCATGCGGCGGCCATTGGCGGAGACCAAGAGGCGACCAGGGCGGCGGCTGATAGATACGAGGCGACCGTCTGGAAACTGAACGGAGGCACTTTCTTTGGGTGTATGGCTGATGTGAATGCACCGGGCCACCTGGTTGAGCGGCATTGTCGGGCCGTGCCTGGTGAGGTTCCCAAATGGGGGCAGTCAGGAGATTTTTTGATCGAGGTGGAGGGTATTCGTGCCATGGTAGAGTTTGGCGACGGTATGGGTGTGCTGCACACGGAGTTCATTTTCCATGCAGTGGACTTGGATAAGCTTTTTATTTCAGAAACCGGCTACCGTTGCCACTACGATGATATTTACCTGAGGCAATGCGTGGATGAAGCCGCAGCGGCCATATTCGCGGCCTACCTCAAGGATAAGAAACACCCAATTGATGAAGAATATCGGGATCGCCTGGCAAGAGAGTTGCTGCCGGCCTGGCTGGTGCGCCTGGACCCGCCGGCGCACCGATCCCCGGCGACTATTTCAGTGCCACCAGGTCACGAACTGGTGGATGTGATACTGCCCAAGCACCGGGCGTTTATAGCCAGAAAATGGGCGGCGCAGGCTCAGGAGAGACTAGCGGCCAAGGCCGCAGATTTGTACGCCAAGAAGGGGATGTTTAAGCCCGGATTGCGATGTGAAGTTGTTAAGGTCTATCGGCGGTGTTTTGCTAAGGAATTGGGGAAACCAGTGATAATTACGCGGGTTGATCCTGATTCCATGCAGGTCTGGGCATATATGGATCGCCCGGTTGAATATAAAATCCGCAAGGGAAGGCGTGAAATATTTTATGATCCGAAGTGCAGAACATACCGTTTCCACTTCGATCAGCTGCGTCCCTTTACGGATGGCGAAGCAAACTAAGAGCAAAAGAATATGACCGATACACAAAATATACGCCTGGAGTGTTTACGACCAGCAGAGACCTGGGCGCAGCCGAGCGGGGAAGAGGTGAGGGAGGCGCTTCGTTTGGCGCATTTCACCGGCAGCAGAGCGGCAAAGGCCCTGGGGCTCGGAGCTAGGGGAGACAGAACAGTCCGGCGCTGGATCGGTGAAGACTCCGCAATACCTTACGCGGCTTGGGCGCTTCTTTGCGACTACGCCGGGCTAGGTATCATCTGGAGAAAATAATTTTAGCGGCTAAAATTTCCCTTGCCCTTTTCCAGTGGTTTAGCTAAACTATGCAACTAGGGCATTATGCCCTATTGTATATCTGAAGGCCGGTCTTCTCGCCCTGGTCAATTACCGGAGAATTTCCGATGAACTCACAGAAGAAAACCATCCAGGGAGATACCCTGTCCACCGAGCAATGGGATGCGCTTTGTCGTTTTGCTGGTTATGAGGGGCGCCAGTGGAAGTCGGTGCTGGCTCAGTGTTGGCGGAATGGTTGTTATCCCTGGCATGTAAAAAACACCTCTAACGACGAAGCCTATCTTCAGCAGATCCGCAACCGGCGTGGACCTGGTTGGCTCATGAAGTGCAACCTTCGGCTTGGTTGAGGTAGCAGGGATCTGTTTGTTTGGGTGGTTGGTGACGCCCCGGATTAACCGGGGCGTCTGGCCTGGCGCTGGCACACCAAGACCATGCTTCCCAGGGTGGGAGAGCTATCAGCATTGAACACGCAAGTTCATGGAGGGTCAAGTTATGTCGAATATCGTACAGTTTCCTAAGTCGCCTCAAGTCACGGAAGAAGTTAGCGCCGGTCCGGCTGTTAACAGCGATGACTCAGCTAAGCGACCTGGTAGGATCTATCGTGCTGGTAGGGGCATATTGCGTTTTCTATGGCTGTTGCTGGTCCTGTTCTGGCCTCTGTTGAGGTTGGTGGTTATTGCTGATGTGACCTTCCAGATGTTCCGGATGATCTACTACTGGAGTTCTCCAGAGATGAATACCGGATGGGTCTTTTTGGGGCATTTCTCAGTGCTTACTCTACTCACCTATCTGGTCGCCTCGTACCCAGCGGATGACGTTTTAGCGGCTAAAAAAGTTGACAGAAAAGGCATGGTTTAGCTAAACTATTCTTTCTATTGGCGGCTGGCACCGCTATTTTTTAGACAACCAGGGTGGCGTGATTATGGGTGCAGTGTATGAAAAAGCAGCTAACCGAAGCCCAGTTCCAGGCGGCAGTAAAACACCTGGATATCGGCCAACAGACCATCGATATAGCGCGGGGTGTGTTGGTCGAGGGCAGAACGCAGACGGAGTTTGCAAAGGCGCTAGGGCTCACCAAGGGGGCGGTTTCCCAGGCAGTGAAGCGGGTTTGGTTGGCGCACACGGCGGAGAATCTGCCGGAAGGGTACGAACGGGTCACGGTCGTACTGCCGGAACACAAGGCGTTCATCGTCAAGAAATGGGGCGAGGACGCCAAGAAAAAGCAGGGAACAGAATCATGAAAACAATGGTCACCGCGAATCAGAAAGGCGGGGTTGGGAAAACGGCAACGCTGGTGCACCTGGCGTTTGATTTCGTGGAGCGCGGCTTGAGGGTTGCGGTGGTCGATCTGGATACGCAAGGGAACGCCTCCTATACGCTACAGGCCTTCGCCTGTGGTTGTACGGCGAGCAGGATGTTTAATGGGGCCGAGGGCCTGGCTGACCATTTCGGGGATATGGACGATGGCGGTTTGATGCGATTGATCGAATCAGACCCCCAAATGGCGGATATGGAAAAACGGAGTATTTCCGAGGCCGGCGCCGCATTCCGGGCCAATATCGAGGCATTGGAAGTGGCTGGCTTTGATGTGGTGTTGATCGACACTGCGCCATCGTTGGGCGTGGGGCTGGCGGCTGCGCTACTGTCCGCGGACTACGTGCTATCGCCCATCGAACTGGAGGCGTACAGCATCCAGGGTATTAAAAAGATGGTTACCACGATTGCCAATGTCCGAAAGGCTAACCCCAAGCTGAAATTCCTGGGAATGGTCCCAAGCAAAGTTGATGCACGTAACCCCCGCCATGGCCGGCATCTGGCCGACCTGGAGCAGGCCTATCCGCAGTTGCTCATACCTGCCGGTGTGGGACTGCGTAGCAGTATTGCCGATGCGCTGGCGAGTGGGGTGCCTGTTTGGAAGATAAGAAAGACGGCAGCTCGTAAGGCCGCGAAAGAAGTTCGCGCACTGGCTGACCATGTGATTACAAAAATGGAGATCGTTTGATGAGTGCCAAGACAGCTATTAAAAAGCAATCGCCTGCAATGTCGGGCTTGGGCCTGGATGGCATCGGCGATCTGTCGAGTCTGTTGGGTGATCCTTCGACTGGGGGTTCTTCAGGTGGTCCACTTGAGATACCGCTAGATTTGATCGATGAGGACCCGAATCAGCCGCGCCATGCAGATAATCCGGGTTTCTCAAAGGAGAGCCTGGGCGAGCTGGCCGCTACGATCCGCGACCGGGGCGTTAAGTCGCCGATCTCGGTGCGCGAGCATCCCGAGGCGGAGGGCCGCTACCTCATCAACCACGGTGCCCGCCGCTATCGCGGCTCGAAGGTGGCAGGGAAGGAAACTATCCCGGCTTTCGTTGATAACGACTACAACGAGGCCGACCAGGTTATCGAGAACCTGCAACGCAACGAACTGACGGCCCGCGAGATTGCCGATTTCATCGGCCGCGAGCTGGCGACAGGGAAAAAGAAGCAGGCGATTGCGAAGGAGATCGGCAAGTCCCCGGCGTTCGTCACTCAGCACGTCACATTGCTGGATCTACCGGAACCCATTGCAGTTGTGTTCAATGCTGGCCGGGCCAATGACGTTACCGTTGTTAATGAGCTGGTCAAGGCTTACAAGAAGAACCCGGAAGAGGTCGGCGCGTGGCTGGATGATGATGACCAGGAGTTGACGCGGGGATCGGTCAAGCTGCTACGCGAGTACCTGGAGGACAAGCGGCAGCATGAAGAGAAAAACGAGGACACCGATCCAGGTAACGCCGAGGAAGAGGAAGAAGGGGGGGAAGACGAAGAGCCTGCAGGAGAGCAGAAGTCGAAGAAAGATCCCGATCCGGATAAGCTGAAGAAGGCTATCGTACTGGTGACGCATGACGGCAGGTCGGCGCGTTTGATTCTCAATCGTCGTCCCCCTACCGATGGCTTCGCCTGGTTGAAAGACGAGCTGGATGGCAACGAGTACGAGGCAGACCTAGCCCAGGTACAGCTGGTATCGATAATGGAGGGGTAGCAGGCCCTCCTTCCACTAACACCCCTCATTGACCCCGCCGACGTGCGGGGTTTTTTTTGCCTTGAGGGACCAATTCGTCTTGACTAATAATAATAGTAGTAATAATATTATCACTATTACTATTTATTTAAAGAAGGAGATAGGATTATGAGCGTACAAATGAGCAAGGAGGTCCGGGATCGTGTCTTTGCTGCTGCCGATGAGCTGTATGAGCAGAGCGATCGGGAGAGCTTTCCCACGGTTGACGTTGTGCGCCGGGCGGCCAAAGTCAATATGAATGACGCCAGCGCGGCAATGAAGGAGTGGCGGCGTGCGCAGACCTCCCAGGCTTCCCCTTTGGCCGTCCAGGTGCCCGATGCGGTCATGCAGGCCGCTCAGGCGTTTGTAGGCTCGCTCTGGAGTCAGGCCCAGGAGTTGGCCAACGAATCCCTTAGAGCGGCGCAAGCCGGCTGGGAGGCGGAGCGTGAAGAGCTGGATGTGATGCGCCAGGAGTTGGCGGAGGCCTACGAGGCCCAGGCGTCTGAATTGGAGGTAACAGCTGGCCGGTTGGCAGAGCTGGAGAAAACCGAGGCGGCAGCTAGGGCCGAGGTTGTAGAGCTGCGAGCTAGGCTTTCAGAAGCCAGCGAGCACGTTGCAACCTCTGAGGCTCGTGCCGGTGAGCTGCGGACCGAATTGGACCATGCCCATCAGGATGCTCAACGGTTGCGTACAGAGCGTGAGAATGCCCTGGATGCCGTCAAGGCTGCTCGCTCTGAACATAAGGCCGAGGTGAAAGAGCTTCGAGCTGAACTCGAAGGTGTGCGGTCCTCCGGAGCTAAGGAGCGCGACCGGCTTACTGCCAATCTGTCCGAAGTCAAAGCCCAGCTCCTGGCGGAGAGAAGTCAGTCCGCAGAACAGCGCAAGCAGTCGGAAAGGAATGCGGTCCGAATTGCCGGCAGACTCGAAAAGGCAGAGGCAGAACGGGATACGGCCCGGGAGGGCGAGGGGGCAGCACGTGAAGAGGCGGCGACCTTGCGGGGCCGCTTGGAGGCCCTGACCGAGGTTGTTTCGGGAAGCAAGGATGCCTAATAATGGTAGACTTATATAACCCAATCGCCGTTTGAGAAATCGAATAATGAAACAACGTCTTGTGGTAATGAACGGTTCGAGGATCGTTCAGACAGAGCAGGGAGGCGAGTGGAAGAATGAAAAGGTTGATAAGGCCGGCTCTCTGAAGCCGGGCATGTACAACCTATACCTGGCCCAAGAAGCCGATAAAGGCCAGTCGTATGACGGTCAAATAGTTCATGCCGACAGGGCTGGTGTTTATCAGCAAATAGGCAAAAAGTTTGTCATGCACTCCCCAAAGGATTTCGATATAGTACCTACTATCGGCAGCGCGAAATCCATTAATTATGATGCGCAAGGGAAGGCCCAAGTGTCCGCAATGGCGGCGCAACGGGGGCGCAGCCGTTCACGTTGATTTTAGCGGCTAAAAAAGGGAGGTTTGATGAAGGGTCTGGGAAGAGGGGAGCGTTCACGATGGGGTAAGTTTCCTCGTGTGATCCGGAATGGAGACCTTGGGCAGCTCAAGGAGCAGCCAGAATACACGGCGGCCAAGGGGGGCGATGCCGGCGCGGCGCTGGACATGGTGGATCGCCTGGTCACTGATGAAATGATCGAGCAAATAGAAGTTCTACTAGAAGAGAACAAGGATGTGCGAGTGCTCCCTGTGCTGGCTGCAGAGACAGCCGGGAACAACAAGATCCCCGTGGCGCTGGCGGAGGTGCTGAGTGACCGGCTAGGCATGGAGGTGGAGACAGGGATCGTGCAGCGTGAAAAGATTCAGCGTACTGACTCCAGCGCCGATTATCGCTTGGCGTTCAACCCTACATTTGACGGATCAGTTAAGCCTGGTCAAAAGTACCTGGTTGTTGATGATACGTTGACTATGGGCGGGACCGTGGCATCGTTGCGAGGCTATATTGAAAACCGGGGCGGGAAGGTTGTTGGCGCCGCTGTCATGACTGCACACCCTGGTGCACTGGATCTGGCTGTGAAACCCTCGATGCTGGACGCTATCGAAAAGAAGCACGGCAAGGCAATGGATAAGTATTGGACGGAGGTATTTGGTTATGGCGTCGATTCACTCACCCAAGGAGAGGCGGGACACCTCAAAGCGGCCGCGTCTGTTGAAGCAATCAGAGATCGAATCTCTGCGGCACGACATGCAGGCATCGAGCGCCTGGATGAAGGCCGAGCTCAAACGACGGAAGGAGGTGGGGCGGACCTGATTGATTCCGCCCTGGTCCTGGAACGTGAGCAGCAGGCTCTTTTGGAAGCGGCGCCTGTTGAGCAGAGCTATCAAGAGGCCTTATCCCTGTATGTGCAAGCCAAGCATGAGCAGGTAGAACACATTGAGGAACGCCTAGAGGGCTTGATAGACAGACAGCAAGCCAGTCTGGCGCAGTCACGATCTAACCCGCCTGGCTTGTTATCGAGGCCTAGCACTAAGCGGGCCTGGCAAACACTGCAGGCGCGGCAGCGTGCGCGTATACAGACGCTCCACGGCCGG
>PKUO01000047.1 GCA_002869585.1 Sedimenticola sp. | reverse complement strand
ATTGGCGGCCAGGTTATCTGCACCGGTGATGACCTTGAACGGCATCGGATCACGTACCTGTCCCTGTACTGGCACCCGACCAACCAGGGCCGTCATGGCCGTTGAACCGATCAGGGTGGCGTTACGGGGAACCGTATAAACGGGATGGACAGTGCTGAGTTCCTGAGTAATTTTTGCGGTCTTTTCGCTTACCGATGTCAACGCACCTCCGGTGGACTGGCCTGCCCTCTGCAGCAGGCTGTTTCCATTGGCTACTAACTCAGCATCATCGACAACGTCTAGCGGTTCGACCCAGATCAGGCTGTCAGTCGTTGCAGTACCTTCTCCGACGTTATCGAGGCCCAGACCCACCGGGATATCGTTGCCACTTTGTGTGGGATAACGCTGGGAAAGAGACTGGGACAATGCATCCACGCGGGCCGTCAGGGAAGAAAGCACGCCGGCATCGATCCGGTCGCGTGTATCTCTGTCCTTTTCATGGGAGAGCAACTCGCGCTTGACCCGGGTTGTGACGTTCTCCTCGATCTGGTGACGGTTGGCTAGCAGTTCACGATTCTCTTTGCGCAGCTGGTCATTGTCTTTGCGTAGAGCCTGTACTTCCGTGGTCATGGACGCGACATTGGCCGTCAGCGTCTTGATGGTATCGGCAGGACTGTCCGCATCCGGCGCGGGTGCCTGAGGTACGCTCTCCAGAACGAGTGCATCTTCAGGTTCCTGCGAACAGGATTTCAGGGTGACGAACACCAGCATCAGCACAACAGCGCCGGCAAGCAGAGGTAAGAGTCGGTTGGAAGTTGCAATCGCCATGTGAACCCCTAGTGCGAAACGCCGAACGGCCGGGCGGAAATCAGGTAAACAGCCGTGGTATCAGCCTCATCGCCTTTGGGAAACAGACGGTGGTGCTGAAAGGTTGCCGTCAGCCAGGTGCCGCGAAGGTTGCGTGGGTCCAGTGTTAGTGCCTGTTCGGTGCGGTTGGTGAACTTGACCGCCGTGACATAGAGGCCATTGGCGCGCCATGCCGCCAACGGGACCCCTTCAACGCTGCCACCATGGTACAGATCGACGGGGTCACGACTGACCGGAACACGAACAATACCGGGTTGGTCTTTGACCAGGCGAGCTGGGGCATAGAGCTGCTGGGCATCGAAGCGGATCAGCTGAATAAAATCAGGCCGCTCCTGTTCCGGCTCATTCCCGCCAGTTGCCTGACCATTTTCACTGCCTTGTTCACCCGTCACATAGATTTGAATCGGATGGCCCGGCCCACCCTCGTCAGTGGCCGTGACATCGAGCAGGTAGATACGCCCACTATCGAGTTCACGCACCATGAGTCGGTTGGACCCGAAGGACGTGTGCGCCAACAAGTAGACCATCCCATTGACACTCTGCGTGCGCAGCACACCCTGAACCGAGGCAGGCACCCCGACTTTTACTGTAGTGGGAAATTCAATCCGCTGCTCCTGACCAACCACGAGTTCCAATCGGATCGGTGCTTTCTTCCACTCGATCCGCTCCAGCGCGTCAGTCTCGGCATGGGCCAGCGACTGTACCAGTAACAGCGCCACACCCAGCCAGGTAGCCATTACGGAATGGTTCGATGTTTTTTTTCGCATGGGTTGCTCCTGCTACTGTTCTTGCCCGGCATCTACACCGAGTTCCGATTCTTCCAGCCGGCGCGGCCCGTCACTCGCAAAGCCGTCCAGCGCCAGCCCCCAGGGATTGGCTTCCGGATCAACCGCAAGACTGACCACCCGCAAGGGATAACGAATGGCGGTTTTCTTCACGGTCATGCCTTTCACCGACTCAAAGAGATCGAGGTCCAGCCAGACCACCCAAACGCCGGGCGCGAGCACATCGACTCGACGTTCCTCGTAGCCATGTCCGGCAATCTCATGCACACCTCGCACACGGTAGGCCAGCTCACCCTTGCGGCCTTTCTGTTCCAGGTCGGCGATGAGTTCCGTCCGGTATCGCGGCGTCACATACGGGGAAATACGGAAGATGGCCTTGCCATAATCCTTCGCCCCGTCATCGGGCCAGCGATTGAGCTGCTGGAAGATGTAAAAGGCAAAGGCGTACACATTGGCCGCGGGCACTTCATTGATTGCAAGCGTAGCCCCTGAGCGTAGATCCGGCGGCACATGCACGGTCAGCTGTTTCGGCGCCTGACTCCAGCCAAACCAGAGAACCAGGATCACGACGAACTGTAGGCTGATCACCACCCATAGTGAGCGCAGGTGAGCGCGAACGTTATCGATCTCGGTGCGGTAACGTCGCATACCGTGTTCTCCCAATATCCCAGGCACAACTGCGCCGAATGAACGGCGCGCGGCGCAGACCATGGTCCGACAACCAGATGGCAATCTGTTGCTGGTAATAGCCATCCGGTCGACCACGTTTCAGGCGTTGAAACAGTCCCGCCATAACGATGACTGTCCCCACGACACCGACACCAGCCATGCCGAACCCCATGGTGACCGCGCCCATCAAACCCGCCAGGAGGAGGCTAACGGGTAACCAAATGAGCGCGGCCACACCCACGATGATGCCCAGCTCGGACGATGAACAGCCCTTGAAGATCGCCGGCTCCACATTGAGCCGGTCGGCCAGAATATCGTCACGATCCGACATCGGTTAGATGACGCCTGCAGCTTCGGTGAGCAGGTAGCTGGCAAAGATCAGCACAATCGCACCGACAATACCGAGCACACCCACTTCGGCCCATTCGGCCTTGCCCTGGCGAGCTTCGTTGAACTTGGCGAAACCGAGATAGGCGATCCACAGGAAACCGAGCACGGCAATAGCCAAGCCCAGAACCAGACCGCCATCCTTGATGTAACCGGAAATGAGCGCAATCCAGTCACCGGCCGCAGGTGCGGTACTGGGGGCGACCGGGGTCGGCAGCGCCGCCCACACCGATTGAGTTGCCGAGACTGCCAGCAACCCGATTGCGGTTGCCACCCGTTTTACTAATTTCTTCATCATTACTTTCTCTCCGAGGTAACGGGGTTGCCCCCTGTTATGAATACCGGGGAACCCCCCGAACCCTGCAGCAATGGCCAACGGCCACTACCGCAGATAAAAACCCAACACCATGAGCACGATGCTGGCGCGCAACGTCGCCCAAATCACATCGAACAAAACCACCTGCCCGTTCTGCCAAGCACGGAAGGTGCCCAGCGTGACCCAAATGACCCAGATGAAGGCCAGCACCAGCACGATCGATGCGATGCCGGTCAGCAGGGTTGCCGGGGTAAAACCGGACCCTGCTTGAAATGCCGTGTTTTGGGCTGCCGTCATGACCTGACATCACCGACGGTAATCGCCGCGCAGCGGCGGAAAAGTCCGGGGCTCCGAACGTGGTGCATCGATGTGTTCCTGGATCCCGAGTCGAATCCGATCAAGATCCTGGCGTAGCCACTCATACTGGAAACGAACACGAGCATCCGGATTGGCTTGCGAAGCCGCTTCTGTGATCAGCGGATCGATGGCCTGAAGTTCGTGGATGATCCGGGCGAGTGCTGCCCGCTCACCGTCTGCGTCAGCAAAGGCAAACTGCATAGGCGTTGTGGCCGCCAGAAGCCCTGAGACCAGCAGTTGGGTAATTCGCATTGATGTCCTCCACGTGTTGCGCATGACGCGCATGGTGGGGGATTCGTGGAGGACTAGATATGGATAATCAATTCAGAAAAGTGCGGAGTTTTCTTTGCTTCGTCGGGACTTGAATAACCATCTGCTTTAATATTCACAGAATATTCGTAATCACCTAGACACTTAGGAGAACTCGCCGATGAGTATCATTGGAATTCTTGCCTATGGTTCATTAATCGAAGATCCAGGCAAGGAAATTAAGCCAATAATTCGAGCGCGGAAGGAAGGAATCACAACACCTTTTTCCATCGAATTTGCACGTTCGAGTTCTACCCGCGATGGCGCACCTACCGTTGTTCCTGTCGCAAATGGCGGCAATCCAGTCAATGCCTCGATTCTCGTCCTGGAATCAAGCATTAGTCTCGGCGAAGCAGAAAATTTATTGTGGCGACGTGAGACAAGAAAGGAGTGCTCCGACAAGCACTACACGAGACCATCCGCACCAACTCCGAACAAAGTAATCGTGGAACGTCTAAGGGATTTTGCAGAGATTGACATTGTCATCTATACGAAAATTGGCGAAAACATCACAAACCTTACCGCTGAGAAACTCGCCGATCTCGCTATCGATAGTGCAAAGGCACAGGCTGGACGGGATGGAAAAGATGGAATCAGCTACCTTATTTCTGTAAAGCGGCAAGGTATCTCTACTCCGCTTATGCCAGACTATGAAAAGGCCGTTCTACACAAGACCAGCACATCAAACCTTGAAGACGCATTGTCCTGGTGTCGCGGAAACCCATAACACACCTTCATCAGCATTTTCTTCACAGGTACTTCTTGAACGTACTCGCCGTGACCGCTACCGTCAGCGCAAACAACGTTGCAAACGGCAAAATGACGAAGGTCGGATGCAGACTAAAAGGCAAAGCGAGATAGGTCACCCAGGTCAGGACAACCAAGGGTAGTGCCGCCTTCTTTGCATAGTGGTAGACAAAGGAACTCTCTCGACCTCCACCCCATCGGCGCAGATCGCGTTGCACCAATCCATCGACGAGCGCGACCAGGCTAAACAGCAAGAAGATCGGCATCGCCAGAGTCAAAATAGCTAGGCGCACTGAGAACACCTGCGTCACCTGCATCATGGCCAGTACGTACTCTGACATGGGTTTGTAAACCTTATGCAGCGTCGCCCTGACGCCCTGCCCATACTTCCGCGGAGGCATTGACACCCATTGGATGAAATCCACAAACCGCGTCACCTCGAAAATGTAGTGGTAGAAATTATCGGCGAACCGTTTGGCGAATCGTGCCGGATCGGAGGTAACGACGCTGCGACGAAAATCGTTATCGAGATAACTGATCTCCGTTACCAGCATGGTACGACTGTGGTCCGTCCCTTCATCCGGCCACCAGAACATCATACCGACCCACTCGATGATGATCGAG
>PKUO01000013.1 GCA_002869585.1 Sedimenticola sp. | reverse complement strand
GGTTCAAGACCTATCATGCGGCTGAAATCGCTTTATATCATGCACTTGGAGCGTTGCCCGTTCCGGAAGCAGCCCACGAATTTTTCTGACGAGGCGAAATTATTATTTCGAATGGGATAAGGCACGGGTTGAACCCGATGGAATTGGTATCATAGCTCGCACAACAAGATCAGACCTCTCTATTGATCCCATCGATGTAAATCTACTAGTTGAACAGATCTTTCTAGTTGCTGGGATTACAGCTACGCCAAGCAAGCCTGGATTAATTGCATCTCGCTTGATTCAGCAAATGGGCGGTCTCCAGAAATGTCGACCATTCAAAATCCAAGGCGTTAGAGATCTGATTGAGAATTATGGTCCAGACAAATCGTTCACTCGCAGTGGTGCCATACAAACAATCCGCGCAAAAGATCCTGCAACGGATCAAATCGGCTTTTCATTATACGAGGATCTTTTCATCGAAGAGAGAGCATTTAACAGCAAGCTCACTCCAGATGCTGTGCTCACATATCTTTTGAAGAAATCTGTTTTTCGCGCTGGGCTGGAATTTGACTGCCCCAATTGCAGATTGGAATTCTGGGCAGCACTCGACAACCTCAGCACTGAGATAGCTTGTGAATTTTGTGGGCATCAATTCAACATCACTCCGCATTTAAATCACCGTGGCGACTGGCGATTCCGTCGTTCAGGCTTGTTTGGCCGCGATGATAATCAGGAGGGTGCAATTCCGGTTATGTTGATGTTGCAACAACTCGATACGACGTTCAGCTCACGGGAGATGCTTTTTACAACCGCAATGGATCTGAAGCCGGATTCAGCGAAAATCAATAAATGTGAGACGGATTTCGTCGTTGTGGTACCGAAGCATCGTGATGGACGCATTCAGATTGCAGTTGGGGAGTGCAAGACACGAAAAAGCATTACCGAAGATGATATCACCAAACTGAAAGCTGTAGCTGAGGCTTTCCCCTCTGAAAGGTTTGAGGTTTTTGTAATCTTGGCCAAGCTAGCTGACTTCAGCTCAGACGAAATCAAGCATGCTTCAGCTCTTAATGACAAATTTCATCGTCGTGCTATTCTTCTGACTGCACGTGAACTTGAGCCTTATCACCTTTACGACAGAACATCAGAGGAATTTGATATTGACAGAATTGCGGTGTCTTTCGAAGATATAGTGAATATTACACATCAGATCTACTTCCAGGATGCTTCTACTGAAGCTCCTACGCCTGTGTAGCTCATTGAACACTATTATGTACTTGGAATTTTGCAAGACGGAGTTTGAAGAGGATAATTATGTCGAACGGTGCCTTAAACAATTTCGTGAGGGTTCTCCATGCTGCCTGGGCCTTGGTTGTCGCCATGGTCCGCTTCCTGGCTCGTCTTGTGGGTTTGCTGGCAGAAGGCACGAAAATACCTGACACCAACGATGCGACCAATCACGCTGTTCGTGGCGGCGTCTTGAACTATCGTACAGGCAAACTGGATGACGGTACCGATCCCTATGGATGGTACGAGCGCGATTAGCGTCTTACCCCTTTTGTCGCCAGAGTTTTCCCAATACGCCCTCCCTGATTACCTGCTTCCTGTGCGGGCGCCTTGAGCGGGCTTGTCGCTGAATCGATCGTCCTTCCGATCATCACCCCCGCCCACGCCATCATCCCGCTCCATAGCAACGGTAGACCCAGATAAAGGCTGGTCGTGATCATGTTGAGCAGCATGCGTTTGATGTCGTGCTCGCCGGGGTTGGCGAACATCTGCAGGAAGACATTTACATCCGGGTACATGGACAGGATGAGGTTCTGATCCACCCACAGCGCCAGATACCAGAGCACGCTCCAGAACTTGACGGTGAAAATTGCCATGGCGCCGATGACCATCATGGAGATGGAATAGCGCGACAGCACGACGATCATGGGCAGCAAGGCGTAGATGCCGAGCAGGAGCACGGCTTGTACCATCGGGAGGGCCTGCAGGACCGCGGTCATGGTGACTGAAAACAGCGCCGATGCAGCCACCACACCACCCGATGCCAGGCCTCCTTTGGCGACATTCTCCACCGTGTTCAGTAGGCCGGTGCTGCCGGAATTGTGTGCCACGAGGTCGTTGTTCGACCACGATGGCGGCGCATTTGCCAGAACGGTCCTGGCGACTGCGTCGTTCTGCTGCTCACTGGCCAAAGCCGGGGCAATGGCAACCACCAGACCTGAAAAACCGGCCGATGTGGCATCTGCCTCGTTGATCATCTTTTCTCGCAGGCCAATCGACGCGTCCTCCCACCACTGCTTGCAATAAGGCCTGCCCCAGGTGGGTGGTGCGGCAGGATCATATTCGGTATCGCGGGCAGCATTGTAGGCCCAGCCGCTGACCTGCGTGGTGGCGCGCAGGGTGTCGTAGTAACCGGGCGTATCTCGATAGATATGCGATCCCATCCAGTCCGGATCGTCGGGGCCATAGGTTGTCAGCAGGGCATTGACCGCGGCGGTGGATGGCCGTTCTGTCTGATAATTCGACCGGGCCGGGATGTAGCACTGGCTGAAGAAATCGCTGACTTCCTGGCGCAGCCGTGGGTCGGCAATGGTCGCGAGTCGCGCCTGTTGCTCGTAGGTACGCATGTCCGCAGCACTTGGAAGGCCTTCGACCACCGCATGATTGAATCCCGAGGTCATCGAGAGCACCGCATACCACCACACCGGGATATTCACCGTCGCCGGCGAACCAGTGAAGCAGGTTGAACCGTAGGTGCTCTGTGGCGCTGCCACAGTCGCCGTGGAGGGTGTCGGGTCGATTAGTGTCGGGGGCGGCGTGTAGTTGAGCGAAGCCGCATTCAGTGGCGTTAACGCGGCCGGTTGGCCGGCCAAAACAACCACCAGTAATGCGATGAAGAGCTCCAGCTCCATGCGCCGCAACGACAATCCGGTGACGGTACCGAACTCACCGCCTTGCGCCGGTTCCCGCCAGTTGTCGATCAGGATACCGAGGAACGGCAGGAACACGATACCGGTGCCAATCAGCACATCCCACAAAATGCCGTAGAAGGTCCAGCCGAACAGTGTAGTGAAGAGTTCGAGATAGCTGTCGACGGTCATGCCCTGCTCCCCTGTAGCACAGCCAGTACCTGACCAAGCAGGTTCTGACCCAACACCAGTTCGATCACGACCAGCCAGGTCACGATACGCCAGCGTACAGCGAGCAAATTCCCGGCCCGTGTCTCATCCAGGCGCCCCCAACGTTGAAGGGCGTTCACGATCCATGGCCATCCCATGGCGAACAGGGCAATCAGAGAGACCCGGATGCCAGTCAGGAGTGGTTTCAAGGCATCGATCCTTGTCTGCACTGCGACTACGGAGGTTGTCTCGACCGAATGCCAAAGGATGCCGCCCGCCCCCAGCGCCAGACCGAACGCCAGCAGGGTCAGCAAAAAGAACCCGCGCCGACGCAAGGCAAATCCGTTATTGGACACGGCCATTGCTCAGCGGACGCGGATCGATGGTGGGTACTTCTGGCGTTTTCAGAGATGACTGCCGACGGGCTGCCGCGCGTTGAAGCAAGGTCGCAATCGTGTCAGAGACCACCTCCTTGCGTACCCGGGTCTCGAACAACAGATTTTCGATCTCCTTGTCCAACTCGGTTATGGACTTGTCCGCGTGCTCACGGACCACCTCGGTGGCATAGACCTCGGGCACCTGGCGGCCGGAAAGCAGCAGGCGACGGGCGTACAGCGCTTTTTCCACGGTGCGGGCCGTGCTGATCTCTGATACCAGCCGGCCCATGATGAGGCTCTGCTCGGAAGCCGGCATCTCCCGGATCGCCTCGATGACCTGGCGGGTGATGGCCACACCGGGGGCGGTAATATTGTCCAGGTTGGCAAGTGTCGGGGGTGTTGCGCCGGAGACCAGGTTCTGGATCTCCGTCGTTACAGTGGTTGCCTCCTGATTGAGCTTTGGCAGCAGCCCGGTACCGGGGATGCTGTCCTTGCGGCAGGTGTCACAGGTCGTGACGATGTTTTCGCCGACCACGTCAACAACCCAGTTACGCGCATCGGTAGGCGTTGTCCAGATCTCCGTCAGACGGGTGGTCGACGCAGGCGGCACCGGGCCTGCCGTCGTGATCGGGCGATTCATGTTGATGTTGTACCCGGCCTTGACGATGTCGCCGGTGAACTCCAGCACCGGCTGCCCCGAACCACCGGCCTGCCCGCCGATCCAGGGCACGCCATTGTCCCCGTTGGCGGTCTCGACGGCGTCCTTGGCGGTTACCGCATCATTACCGCCAACGCCCATCTGGAGCTTCCAGTCATTGCCTTTGGACAACGTGATGAGATCGGCATAGGGATTCTTGCCCTGGGCGATCTCAGCTTCCATCTGCTCGCAGGACTTGGTCGCCAGCTGCATGGTCTCCTCGGCTTGCAGCAGGGCGTTCTGGAACATGTCGTAGAGGCCTGGATTGGCTCGCTGCAAGATCAATGCTGGCAATGAAGCAATAGCGGCACTGGCTGCGGCCGTCATCGCATTCAGCATGTTGTCGACCCCGGCGCCGATGTTATTCAACGTATTTGTCACGGCAGCCACGGGATCGAACTTACCGCAGCTGTAGCCCAATCCCAGTTGCGCCGATCCACCCAGGGTAACGGATACGACAGAAGGATTGGCAGGCGCCGATACGGGCTCTGCCCCACCGATTTCGTAATACCAGAAGCTGTCTTCCGTTGGCCCCTTG
>PKUO01000075.1 GCA_002869585.1 Sedimenticola sp. | reverse complement strand
CGTGAAGGGTATGAGTCGTAGCGCAAAAGGCACAGCGGCAGCACCGGGAAAGCATGTGAGCGCCAAATCCGGCCTGAACAAGTCGATTCTCGACCAGGGTTGGGGCAACTTCCGGCGCATGCTGGAATACAAGTCCCGGTGGTTGGGTGGCGAGGTGTTGGCGGTGAATCCAGCCTATACCTCTCGCACCTGTTCGGCCTGTGGGCATGAGTCGGCAGAGAATCGCCGGACGCAAGCAAAGTTCCGCTGTGTGGCGTGCGGCCATGAGGCGCATGCAGACCACAATGCGGCGCTCAATATTTTAGCGGCAGGGCATGCCGTTTTAGCCTGTGGAGCAGAGGCGTTGGCCGCTGTGATGAAGCAGGAACCCGCCGAAGCGACTCAGGGCAATTGCGCCCTAAGCGCGGTAGGAATCCCTGCTCTTTAGGGCGGGGAGGATGTCAAGATCACTTTCTCTCGATCCATTGGTCGGATTTCTCCAACCAGTCACGTATCGACTTTATCCAGTCGGTCTATTGTATGCTCGATGAATATGCGGATATATTGCCCGA
Source organism: Sedimenticola sp. (assembly GCA_002869585.1). GTDB lineage: Bacteria > Pseudomonadota > Gammaproteobacteria > Chromatiales > Chromatiaceae > BM503. Next base: position 4,951 of record PKUO01000075.1, on the reverse strand, counting down.
GAGACTAAGGGCGATGGCGCCTCGCATGATCGCGGGGGACTGGCTGGGCAGCTACCGGGAGTTGAATAACCTGGGACTGGCCTTTGATCGCATGTCAATGCGTCTCAAGCGCACGGATGCCTTGACCGGGGCGCTGCACGAGGTAGAGCGGGAGTATGACCGCCTTGAGGCGGATTTTCTCGAGTTCTTTCCGTCCGTTATGAATTGTCTGCCGGATCGTTAATGATACTGGCGTAGATACCACCACTCAAACAGACGCTTGAGCCAGTGGAACAGGCGCATCTGTGGCATCACCAGATTGTGCTTTTCGGTTCGTGCCACCAGCATACCGGTGGTCTGGCTGTCAACGATGCAGACCAACTCTACCTTGAAGGTGTTGGTTGGTTCTTCACCATTGAATTCGGCGATCAGGTTGGCTGCCGCAGCGCCTGCCTGAAGATCGGCCATGTGCGCCTGTTTGGGCATCCAGTCGGGACCTGGAAAGCTGCCGGAGTCACCGGCCACATAGACCTTGTCCATCCCTTCCACACGGCAGTGACGGTCCGCTCGAATCAGGCCACCTTCTGAGCGGGGAAGGTCGGTATTGTCAAACCATTGATTGCCAGTCATGCCGGGCATGAACAGGATCAGGTCGGCTGCAAACTCACCGCCTTCGGTCTGCACCTTGCCATCGCTGAATCCCTTCATTTTATGGCCCAAATGGGTCTCGATATCCCGCTTCTCCATCTCTTTCAGCAGTCCCTTGACGGCCTTTGGTCCGAGCCGGTTGCCAGGGCTGGGTGCTGGAGTAAAGAATACCAGTTTGAATTTATCGCGGCGTTTTTCCAGGCGCAGTTGACGATCGATGCCAAACAGAAATTCGAACATCGGGCCGCCGCGCATGGCGCTGGGCTCTTTGGGATTGCCCGCGAAGCCGATGGCGATAGTACCACCTTGCAGTTGCTGCAGACGCTCGCGGATTTTCATCGCGGCAGGTATGCCTTCGCAGGGTGTGATGGTATTTTCTATGCCGGGGAGTTTTTTGATGAAGCGACCGCCGGAACAGATGATTAGACCGTCGTTATCAATCTTGCCGCCATCGGTAAGCAGGGTTCTGCCGCCGTTTTCCAATCCACTGGCTTGTCCTTGATGGAAGTTTACCTTCTGGCGACGGAAGAAGTTGTCCAGTGGAATCAACAGGTCTTTTGGATCGCGGATTCCCGAAGGTATCCAGATGGTGCCAGGCAGGTAGGTGAACTCCGGTTTAGGTGCGACTACCGTGATTTCCATTGACGGGTCAGCCGCGCGCAGCTTTTGAATGGCGGTCAGTGCAGCAAAACCGGCTCCGACGATGGTTACTCGTTTCATTCCAACACTCCTCATTTTTTTATTTTCAGCAATGCGATGCTGATATTGTCACCGTTAGTATACCGTGCCCTGACGGAGGAGTTGTATACGAGATTGGAATATCACCCCCATAAAGCAATGTGCTATGTCTGACGCAAAAAAAAGGCCAACCCGTTGAATGCCGGGTCAGCCTCTCCCATGCCCGGATGATGCCGGGCTTCTACGTGGATCGATTAACGACCCATATCATCGAAGACCATATCAGCGTGAGGGGTGTCTGATACGTTTTCATCGATCATTTCGTAGATTTCCGGATCTACGATATCCGCAGCCGGGTGATGGGCAAAGGCCGGTACAGAAGCAAGCAGTGAAGCAATGGTGGCTAGTTTCAAAAGACTTTTCATATATTAAACCTCATAATAATTATAGATCGTCAGACTTCGCGGGATTTCTTGGCAGATTGAATTGTCGTCTGCCGAATGTGCGATCTGTCGCTGACGGTTGGCAGATTAGGGGGGATGTGTTGCAGCGTAATTTCGAATGAGTAACCAGTTGTAACAATATGTTTCATCTCGCCTGACCCGGATCCTGATCAGACAGACAACGGTTACACAATGAAACATCTGCAGGAGAACTCCAAACCATGTGACCTGTCGAATAGAGGATGACTATGACTACTAAAATGATCTTCTATATAGGCCTGCCCATAGCACTCCTGGCGGCTGTCGGTTGGTGGATGCAATCGTCGCCCGAGGCCGAAACCTATTCAGGTTACACCGAGGTCAAGGTGCGGCGTGACGACATCACTTCCGTGGTATCGGCCACCGGCACACTCAACCCGGTTAACACTGTACAGGTTGGTAGCCAGGTGTCAGGGTCCATTGCAGAGTTGCACGCCGACTTCAATGATCGGGTCAGGAAAAATCAACTGGTTGCACAAATCGACCCGGCGGTGTTCCGCGCCAAGCTGGCGGAAGCGGAGGCCAACTTGAAGAGCGCCGAAGCCGGGGCTGAAAAGGCCAGGGTGAGTGTGCTCGATACCAAGCGTGAACTGGATCGTCAGAACAACCTGTTCAAAAAGAAACTGGTCGCCGAAAACGTGCGGGATGCGGCGCGCTTTGAATATGACTCAGCACGCGTTGAGTATCAGCTCAAGCAGGCAGAAATCGCCCAAGCAGATGCGGTCAGGCAGCGAGAACAGGTGAATCTGGACAATACCTCGATTTATGCACCAATCGACGGTGTGGTGATCTCCCGCGATGTGGATGTCGGCCAGACCGTGGCCGCCAGTCTGCAGGCGCCAACCCTGTTCACTATTGCCCAGGATTTGTCCCAGATGCAGGTGGAGGCCGAAGTGGATGAGGCCTATATCGGCGAGGTCAACGAGGGCCAGTCAGTGCGTTTTACCGTGTTTGCCTATCCCGGCAGAAAGTTTGAAGGACGTGTTGCCCAGGTTCGCCTGCAGCCCGTGGTCGAGTCCGGTGTGGTGAAGTACAACAGTATCATTCGCGTGGACAACGCCGATCTCGCCCTGAAGCCGGGTATGACGGCGACGGTCTCCATTCTGGTGGCAGAGCAGAAAAATGTACTGCAGGTCCCGCCCTCTGCACTGCGCTTCGTGCCCGACTGGCCGGAAGAGAAACTGGCCGCCTTGCGCCGCGATCTGCAAACCGATCAACGTATGCTATGGACTCCCGAGGGCAACGGCTTACGACCGATCAAGGTGACTACCGGCATTATCGGTGATCGTTACGTTGAGGTGAACAGCGATGAATTACGTGAAGGCATGGTTGTGGCAGTACCGGAAAAACGCAAGACTGAACGCAAGCAACGTTTCGGCCTGAGTCTGTTCTGAGGCCGCCATGAGTAATCCGCTCATCGAGGTACGCGAACTGTACAAGACCTATGCGCTTGATGGCGTGGAGGTGAAGGCGTTGCGTGGTATCGATTTGACCATTCAACGCGGCGAGTTTGTTGCCCTGATGGGATCGTCCGGGTCAGGAAAATCCACCCTGATGAATATTCTCGGCTGCCTGGATGTGCCCGACAAGGGAAGCTACAAGCTGCAGGGGCAGGATGTCACCCACATGAATCATGACCAGCTGGCCGGCTTGCGTAACCGCGACATCGGTTTTGTATTTCAGAACTTCAATCTGCTGCCACGCACCAGCGCCCTGGAGAACGTGGTGACACCCCTGATCTATGCGGGCGTTGGCCATGAGGAACGCCAACGACGCGCTACCGAGGCGCTCATGCGCATGGGATTGGGGGATCGCATGACCAGCCAGCCCAATCAGTTGTCCGGTGGCCAGCAGCAGCGCGTCGCCATCGCCCGGGCCCTGGTGACTCAGCCCAGCCTGTTGCTGGCAGATGAGCCCACCGGAAATCTGGACAGCGTTACCAGCAACGAAATTATGGATGTACTGGACGCACTGAACCGCGAGGGCATGACCATTCTCTTGATTACTCATGAACAGGAAGTCGCTGAACATGCCCACCGTACCCTGGTGGTGCGCGACGGTCGCCTTGTGGAGTCCGTCGAATGAGCTTGTCCGCCGCCCTGCAACTGGCACTGCGCGCATTGTGGCGCAACAAGACCCGGGCAATGCTGACTGCGCTTGGCGTGATCATCGGCGTAGCCTCGGTAATTGCCATGGTGGCTATCGGCGCGGGCGCCCAGTTGCGGATCGCAGAGACTCTGGAAAGCCTGGGGACCAACACCCTGGTGATTCGTCCTGGCACACTCACCAGCGGAGGGGTGCGCAGTGGTGCGGGTGGAAAAACCAGTCTGACCTACGAAGATGCCGTCGCCATTAATGATCTGAGCGATGTGGTGGCGGTAGCGCCCAGTATTCGTGGTGCTGGCCAGGTTCGCTATCGGGGTACCAACTGGGGTACTGTCATTGAGGGTGTTACACCCGAGTACATCGATGTGCGCAACTGGTCATTGAGTGCGGGTGGTTTTATCACTGAACAGCAAGTGTTCGGCGCCTCTCACGTATGCGTGCTCGGGCAGACCGTGGCACGTGAATTGTTCGGCCTGGCCGATCCGCTGGACGAGACGCTGGTTATCAAGGGGATTGCCTGTCAGATCATCGGGGTTCTGGAATCCAAGGGCGCTACCGCCTGGGGTACTGACCAGGACGACGCCCTGTTCATGCCGATTACCGCAGTACAACGTAAACTACTGGGTGTGACTCACATTCACCGCATTGATATCGCCACCAGCGGTCGTGAAGGATCGTTCCGTGCGCTTGAAGCGGTCAAGCGGTTGTTGCGTGAACGCCACCGACTGACGGATGCCCAGGCCGATGATTTTCGTGCCTATAATCGCGCTGAATTGGCGGAATCATCCGAGGAGAGTGGTCGCGTGTTTTCCTGGCTGCTCGGCAGTATCGCCTCGGTGTCGCTGCTGGTCGGCGGCATCGGCATCATGAACATCATGCTGGTCTCGGTTACCGAGCGTACTCGCGAGATCGGTATCCGAATGGCACCGGGTGCTCGCCGTCGCGACATTCTCTGGCAATTTCTGCTCGAGGCCCTGTTGCTCAGCGCCGCCGGTGGTGTGCTCGGGGTGTTGCTCGGGGTGGCTGGCGCATTGGCCGTCTCGCGCTTCTCCGCACTG
>PKUO01000023.1 GCA_002869585.1 Sedimenticola sp. | reverse complement strand
CAGTATCGTTCGAAACAATATTGATGAAGTTATCCGATGTATTCCATGGAATACTGGAAACATAATCTTCTACTGCCACAGGAGCCGTATTGACAAAGTTGACGGTGATACTAACGTTTGCGAGTGCGGTTCCACCATTACCATCTCCAATAACGTAGGAGAAGCTATCACTTCCACTGAAGTTTGCATTGGGCATGTAGGTAAATGAGCCATCTGGGTTAAGATTCAGAACACCATTGCTAGGTGAAGAATTAAATAAAACAGTTAGGGTATCTCCATCAACATCGCTATCCACACCACTACCCGTATCATCGGTGATGACGTTACCGGTTATCCCAACGCCTGAATTGGTGGTGTAGCTGTCATTGGTTGCTACTGGTGGAGTATTGGTTGTGGCTGCAGAAATAGTCACAGTAGCAGTAGCGGTAATACCAGAAGCTACACCATCTTCATATACTTCGTAGGTGAAGTTATCTGTGCCAGGCACACCTGCAGGACCATAACTGAATGATCCATCAGTATTGAGAGTTACTAACGGATTGGCTGATGTTTGAACCGCAGTCAGAGTCTGGTTATCGACATCCGAGTCATTGGCCAGAACACCTGATGCTGCCACTGTCAGTGTTGCACCCGTTTCCACATCATAAGCATCGTCATTGGCAATTGGCGGATCGGCAACAGGAGTTACCGTGAGAGTCACCGTAGCCGGTACTGCACTATTGTATGTACCGTCATTAACCATGTACTGGAAGCTATCTGTACCGTTGAAATCCGCCGCGGGAGTATAGATGAAGCTGCCATCACTATTGAGCACTACTGCACCATTGCTGGGTTCAGATGAAACAAAGGCAGTCCATGTGCCTGTTTCGTTAGCCAGAACACCTGGAGCAGGTTCGACCAACGCCGTATCTTCTGGCACTGAGTAGGCATCATCAACAGGTACCGGTGCCCCTGTCCCAGGCGATACAGCCAAGTTAGCGAGCATGCCGCTCAGACGCCGATCGTAGATCTGATAGCTCCCTGCATCAGGCGCCTGCCACAAGGCATCGATGGTCTTGCCTGCTGGAAGATGCACGGAATACTGCTCACGTGGATAGGGATAACTATTTCCGTCTTCCGCTACCAGGCTCATGTAACCACCGTTAAGTGCAGGAACATGAAAATCAAGACCGGCATTCAGCATGCGCAGTACTGTGGGCAGATAGTTGTTGCCCGCAGGAATGGTTGGTGCTGAAACCTGACCATTAACCAGGTAATAACTGGGCGAATAGTTGAGAGGATTCGCTGCAGTTGGCGGGTTGTGTAAGTCTGGATCCACCTCACTGAACAGCAATGTCACTTCACCACTAGTATCTGGGTAAAAACCCACTTTCAATGCACCATACAATCCCATCTGCATCTGTTTCGCCGGATGTGATCCACTTTGGTAGAGATAGGTTCCGGCTTTCAGGCCGTTCCATGTATAAGTAGTGGTTGTTGCCCCGCCATCAGCTGGTGCTTCTACTGTGAACGCAGTCACACGTGACCTGTTAAAACCATCTGTTGTAGTCACCGGGGTGAAGGTTGTCGGCTGGCCAGGGATGATTATAGACACAGGTTCGCTCAGACAATTACGCAGATTAACTGTCAATGGATCCCCTGGATTGGCCGTCAACTCAGGCCCAATGCCCCATGCGGCTGGTGCAGTACAGTCACCTGTATCCGCAGCGAATCCCCACATGGTGACTGGACCACCGGGCGAATTCCAGGTGCCTTCAACAGCCCTTAGATCAACCGCCAGAGAAACAGCTGGTACCATCGTAGATCCGGCAAGCATCAGCATGGCTAACCTGATTCGATTTAATTTAAAAACCTTTTTATTCATTGTCGCCTCTCCTGTGCTCATTCTTCGATTGGCACGTTATACGACTCAATGATCATCATGGTCAGCATACCGCCTGGGTAGATGTCATAGTTGGTCAGTTCACGTTCTGTGTGCGAATGCCACATGTAGACGAAACCTCCATTCGGGTTCAATCCACCTTCACCTGGAGGCAATGCACCTAGCGAGCCCAGGTATGGACTGCCACTCCACCAGCCACCAAAGGTGGTGTCTAGCTGAGAAGGCAGCTGAACTGGTATCGGCTTGTCATGATCCGCGCACCACTCGTTGGTAACAGGATCAAAACCATCGACGCCCGGGTTACAGTCATGGGCAAATTCAGGTCCAGCAGCTGCTGTACCGTAGATATCCCAGCCCAGATCTTTACCAGTCCATTCAAAGATCGCATCAACAGTCTCTCCAGGCGCCATTGGCATGGTAAAAACCGAGGTTGCCAGGTCAGCGCCCATTCCCGGCGCGCTCTCCTGCATTTTCCCGTCTTTACCGATAATCAGCGCATGATTTCCGTGATGATGGAATGGGTGTAGATCACGTCCACCACCTACAACGCGCATCAGGATTTTCTCGCCCGGATGCATCCGTGGCAGCGTGTTGTAAGGCTGGGTCGGCATCCAACCAACACCAGGCGCCTGGAAAACATCTGGAGAGGTGCGCCCGTTGATAAAGAAATAGTTTGAGACATAATTGTCCAAATATTCCTGCGGAACTGCCCCATCCAGCTCCATCGCCTCGTGGATACGCGGGTCCATTTCTGTCAGGACAAACAGATATTCACGATCATAGGCCGTACTGGCATGACCATAGGCTGTTGGAGCATTCTCATCAAATCCTGCTGGCCTGACAACGATTGCTCCCGTCAAGCCCATCTCCACCTGCAATGCGGAATCAGTGCCACTGTAGTAGGGAAATGTACCCGGCTTATCGGCTGTGAAGGAGTAAGTGACAACTGCCTCATTCACATTCGTAGTGCTAAAATTGTCAAATTGTTGTGCTTCGTGAGTCAGTGCCCCACTAACGCCACCTGTTGCATTGACTGACTGCCCAGGAAAAACAATCGATACATTTCCCGCACTGGCTGGCAATTGATTACGAACAGTAACCGTTACCGTATCACCCTGATTCACTATCAGCGTTGGCGCTGGATACTGTGCCCGGCCATTGTTGGAGCCTCCATCATCGGAGAAACCCCACAGCATCAGACTGCCACCATCCGCCGTGGAAATATGGTCAACTTTCGCCGTCAGATTAAAAGCAGAACCAACGATTCCATCCACTGCAGCCTGTGCTGCAGGTAAACCCGATACCATCAGTGCTCCTGCGAGTACGGCAGGAGTTCCGATAGATTTGCATAATGTCTTAGTCATTTTCAATCTCCTCACCGACCCTTCAATTGATCCTGATCTCTGTCATCATGCCGCCTAATTCCTCGGTACCATTGCTCAGGTAGTTCAGATTGGCTGCATAGAGAAAGAAGGTGTCGCCGCTTGATGTGCCAGTTGTATCCAGAATCACATCGTAGGACTCACCTCCGCCTAAAGTGACAGAGTTCGTCGAGTAGAAAAGGTCCTTGCCATCTGGACCACGCAGTAGCTTTGCATCCTTACCCACCACCTGCATCGGCAAGCCAAGACTCTGCAATGTGTAGAAACGGGTAATGTTCAGATTGGAAACACGTAGCAAAACCCTCTGGCCCGGATCAGCGGTTACCAGGGAACTCACTGCCTGTGTGGTTTTCAGGTTTGCCGCGGGATTACTTGGATTTGCCCCGCTCCCAAGCGCTGGCGGGAAGTCCTGAGTCCTTGGATCCACAGTATCTGGATAACCCCGCCCATTGATCATCGCGTAGTCATCTTTCATCAAAGCAAAGGGAAGGGGTTGAACCGTCTCACTGGCTATATGAAACGCGCTGTCAAATGACCCCAGTTGAATCGGGTAATCCACATCATAACCGGTGGCTCCATCCCCATCGTTATAGGCAAATTGGGTATAGTTTTTTCCACTTCCAGCCGGATACTCGATAGAAGTACCATTCTGATTAGGCTTGACATAGAGATTACCCAGCATACCCATCTGCATATGTTCTGCCGCCTCCACATGGCAGTGATACATATAGGTACCAGGATCATTGAACTTATAGTAATAAGTCAGACTAGCGCCCATGTTGATCGAGATTGAGGCATCAGGGATACCATCGAACACATAACCAGCCTCCGGAAACCCGTGCACATGCACGGTATGCGGATCGAACAGATCGGGTCGCATCAACATACCGACATTGGTCAGGGTAAGATACAGCTCGTTACCTTCATCAACATCGATAGTTGGGGCCGGCCACTGCGCTGCAAGCATCCCTGCCTGCAGTGCTGCCTCTTTCTGATCCTGACGCCTGGTTGGTAGCCCAGTCAGATCGGAAAAACCGAAAATGTAACTGGTACTACCATCCCCGAGGGTTGCAAAGCCATCACCCGATGCGAGATGCATACATTTGATATTTGCGATCTCTTCGGGCGTTAACCCCTCTCCTGCCAGAACCGTTCGGTCTCCATTATTCAAATGTGCATTTTCATTTCTGTCACCTGGACACTGCACCAGCACACTGGCAACCACATTGGTGGTGCCCAACATCAGTGTTATGGCCAATGGCAGCAAGGCTTTTGAGAAATATTTCGTTTTCATCATTTTTGCTCCTTATTCACTGGCCTATAGACGTTCGTCTGCACCAATATCATTGGCCGGACCAACTGGTCTTGTATCGCCATCTATATCGTCTTCAACCGATGATCCACCTGCATCAACTGCTCCAGATGCAATCCCTATGTGATAATCACCACGTAAGGTCGTGCCATCATTCAGGGTCTGCGTCAGGGGACCAAAGCGTAGGCGAATGAAGTTACCGCCTTCATCAAGCGCCGGAGGCGCCTGAATAGCCGTGGTCACTTCCGGATTGAAGATGGTTGAATCGCGATTGCCATTGACATACTCGGCAACAAACATCGGATCTGGGCCACCAGTTACCAGACAGTCAATACATGTCAGACTACCCGAACCCACAGGAAGCACAGCGATATCGTCATACACAGCAGTGGTTCCCGTTGCGCAGTTGAGTCCCAAACCACCAAGGTCCGGACACAACCCGCTGAATGAACCATCAGGTGCCACCATCCAGTTGAACATACGGTTCTGCCAGACAATATTGTCAGACAATACTGGGTTGGAGAACGCATCCTCGGTAGCTGGCAGGAAGTGATTCAACTCGAAACT
>PKUO01000015.1 GCA_002869585.1 Sedimenticola sp. | reverse complement strand
GCGTGAAGGTTGATGGAACCAGCGCGTTGTAACGTCCATATTCATCAGACACGGTGCGAGAGATCTCACGACCGGTCCAGTCCCTGATTGACACCGGCAGGAAAGGCGGTGCGAACTTCTCGCCAAACTGCGGTGATGTCGGGTCAAACTCATTGGCTGCATCATCCAGGATAAAGCCGATGAAATGCCCGGCAATCGGTACTTCGGTGAACAGGAAGAAATCCGCTGCCGCATTGGCTCCCGCGAACAGATTCACCGCTTTGCGATTACACAGTGGCATCATCTGACCAGCCAGCGGAGCAGGAACTCCCGGGAACAGACTGAGTTCCGCAGGTACCTGTTCCATTGGACCTACGCAGGTCGGAGGCAACAGCTGTGGTTGTGCATACTCCTCACCAAAATCGACGTTACGATCTTGCGAACGCACGATTTCGTACCCAACAGGTGGAATAACTTCAACAACGTAACGACCTGGCAATAGCGCCCCATTGGTTGAAGTCTTTGCAAGACAGGCAACATTGCCGTCACAGTCCAGTTGCGGACCGAAGGCATAGCCGCCATCAAACACGCCGGGGCGGACCTGGTTCCAGTTACGCATACCATCGTAACAGTCGGTTGCGTAGCCACGGAATGTGAATGGCCTGTCGGAGGCCGGGCTATTTCCGAACTGACAATTGGTGGGCACACTTGCATCCCAGCTGTCTGTCTCGGTTGTAGCCAGGAAATTACCCAAGTTGTCATAGAGGTTGACGGTCACACCGGGTATGCCAGGCTCCCAAACCTCTGGACCACCATAGGCCGGATCATCTTCAGCACGCGTTACCGAGTAGAAAACCACGCCTGAGATACCGCCATTTTCATCAGGACCATAGGCGGCCTTACCCCATTCCATCACACTGGTCTGGCCGAGAAATCCTTGAAAACCCTGTGTCAGAACCGGACCTGTTTGGGTACGATACGGCGCGCCCGTATAAGGTACAAAGCTGTCAGGATCTAATGGATCATTCTGTGGCTGTGGAGACAACAAGCCTTCCCATGAGTATGGGTCATTGAAGTCTATTGGACCGCCTTCATCAACGGTTACCGTGACACCGGTTGCCTTGAAGCGGGCGAAGTCCACCTCTGCAACCAACCAGCTGAAGAAAGGAAATACCTGATCGAAAGGCACAAAACCCTCGCCGTCGGTTGGCGCGGATTGATACACACTACCGTCACGCCAGCGCAGATTTACAGCCTGTTCCAGCAGTGGCGGCTCGCCTGCATCACGAAAGCCATCTTCATCCATATCGTGAAAGACATGGTTTTCAAGACGCGTGAACCACTGGTTGACAGGCACATCACCGAGGTTACAACTGGTCAGCGAGTTACAGCTATTCGCATCACCATTCACAACGACGGTATGAAAGGCAAAAATCACATCCAAAGCGTCATCCCAGATAACCAACTGGTAATTACCTGGAGGTACATCAGGAATCGTGAATGAGCCGTCTGATTCGGTACGCGCCGCGTAAACACCCCTACCCAAACCGGCTGCACCCAGGTTCAAACCAACCCAAGGCGTGGTGTGTGCGAATGGGGCACCATTGAAAAAAGCCGTTTTGGGCGGTCTTGACAGATGCTCACCCACTACCTGACCCGTGATTGCTGCACCACCTGTAAGAACCGTACTATCTACATACGGATTGTTCTTGCCTGCCGGAACAAAACCAAACGAAGCATGTGGTCCAGGAGGACCAAACTCGGCGAAATAACCTGGCTCGTTAGCCTTTACCCAGGCATCAATAACCTTGGTGCCTTCAATGGTAGAGGTTTGCACCCAGTTGGTGGCAATAAAGGTTCCAGGATGATCCGGATCGGGCACTGAGCCCGGAGGCGCGATGATCACACCGTATTTACCAGGCGTCAGGTTTTTGATGTTTATAAAGCCATCCGGTCCGGAGAAACACCCTGCACCCAGTTGGTCGACATCACCATTGGGCAGGTAGGTCGTACAGAGCGGATTACCATAAACATCCAGTGATTGGACACCGGCAGAGGCGCCATATCGGCCACCTGCATCTTCCAGGATCACCTTAAAACCTTCTAAAGGCTGCTCACCCTGATCCCAGACATTGTTGATCGGTGCGAGATCCTCAAACACCTGGATCACAATCTGTGCCGTGGTGATTGGGTTCTTATTTACATAGACCGTGACATCCGTCTGGCCGGGGGCAATGGGCGCGCCGCCCAGTGAATAGCCATTATCTGGCAATACCGAAATGAAATGGTGTTTAGTCGGATCAACATCCGGGATTGCGGCCTCGTCACCCTTGCCTACCACCGGCATATAGCTGCGATGAAAGGTTACTGACAGGGTGCTGCCCTGCTCCCAGTTCGGGTCGATTACAGGAATATTACTTCCATCTACCTGAACCTCACCATTGGCATCCAAGGGAACATGGTAGGTTTTGTCCTCTTCTACCAGCCATCTGTAACTCGTCAATGGCGTAGTGGCTGCCGGCGATACCGTATTATCGACACCGACCACATTCACAGTCACTGGCGCAGCCTGCACAGCCGTGATTGGCACAATCAAAAAAATGCCACTAACGACTCGCGGCATTACCCGACCCCGGTCAATCAGTTTCATAAGATGCTTAATAATTTTCATTTCGGCTCCCTCGCCAAATTAAGCTTTCGCCTTGAATTTCGTCTGTACGGGTGAGCTGGAGAAACAGCAAAACAATCATTTTCTCTCCAACAACCAAGTCACTAACTGCCTTCACCCAACCACCACTACAGAGCTTTCATGCCCACTGAGCTTGCACTACGCTCTTTATCCATTCTTGGTAGCATTAAGCTTAAGTGAATGCGCTGTCGAAGGTAGGTAGCAATAGACCCTATATTGAGGTGTAGAAAACTGTAGATTGAATGCAGGGGGAGGTAGGTGGCAGGGTTTTCCCAGGTCCATACTGGGCTCACGCGTAATACAACCTGATGCGATCAGATTAATTCTTATTTATCAACAGGATAATGGCATCGCCCACGATATGGTCGTGAGGCTAATGCTGAACGACAATCCCCTTCGAGGTGAGGGTGCCCTCCAGCCTGGCGAGGACATCATTCATGCAGGATGCCGCGCCTTTGGAGATGAAACAGTCGGCGCCATGCTTAAATGCCGCCTGGCGATATTCAGGGATATCATGATTGGAGAGCATGACAACGACAATGCCATGGAAGCCCAGCTTGATACTCTTTGTCAGCGTTATACCGTCTACGCCTGGTAATTTTATATCCATAAGAATGATATCCGGCTCAACCTGGCTGACCAGATCCAGCACTTCCAGGCCGTCACCCACAGATTCGATTTGAATAGCGGGAAAATGCTGGTGTATCACTTCAGAGAGCGTATCGCGAAAAATCGCACTATCTTCTACGATCAGTGCGCAAAACATACTGTTACCATTTTTGTTATACATGACACGGCCGCATTCTCGTCTCTATGAATGTCATTTAATTGAAACACCTATCTTGTAGCCTGTCGGTGAGGTAAACACCCCATTGTTCTACCCATAGCACTGTATAATTCCTCTACGCGATATTTTTAATGCTCTGTTGATTTTCTCGTGAAATACTATTAAATATGGCCTGAGTGGAGTGTGAGACCATTATTTAACAGGCAGAGGCATGGGAAAAATGAGATTTACATTCCGTTTTTTAACAGCGTTACCCGAAAAACTCTAAAGTTAACAATGGCCAGGCCAGAATCTGCTGAATGAAAATGATAAGGGTATTCATAGCTGAAGATCACACCATCTTGCGCGAAGGCCTCAAATCCCTTCTCTATTCCAACGAAGATATTGAGGTTATCGGCGAGGCCGTAGACGGACATCAGGCAATTCAGAATATTCTTAAATTATTACCCGATCTGGTTTTAATGGACTTATCCATGCCGCACATCAACGGCACAGAAGTTATCACCACGATCAAAAAACGCGAACCCGGTATAAAAATCATTGCCCTGACAGTGCATAAGTCAGAAGAGTACGTACGGGCCACGCTCAATGCCAAAGCCGACGGATATGTCCTGAAGGAAGATACCCACCAGGAACTGCTTACTGCAATCAAAAGCGTCATGTCCGGTAAGGTATTCTTAAGCCCCGGGATTTGCGGTAAGGTTCTTACCGGTTTTCTTGACAATAATGACGATAGCAAAACGGAAACATCCTGGGATTTGCTTACCGAACGTGAACGGCAGGTGATAAAGCTGATTGCCGAAGGCAGCAAGAATCTTGAAATTGCGGACAGGCTGTCTTTAAGCGTCAAGACCGTGGAAAAACATCGTTCCAACCTGATGCGAAAGCTTGATCTGCACAATGCCTCCGCAATCACCTCCTATGCCATTGAAAATGGGCTGGTCAACAGATAATCAGATCGGTGTTTGCGCCTGCCATATCCCTTTGATGACCGTCCCTCTCCCTGGCTCAGAACTGATTACCAACTCACCACCGGAAAGCTTGGCCCTCTCTCGCATACTGCCCAGTCCAAATCCTGAGGGATTTTTCTGGCTCAAGTGATTGAATCCGACACCATCGTCCTCTATATGCAGATCAATTGAATTGCTTGTTGCAGTAACACTGATAAAGATTGCTTTTGCCTGCGCATGCTTGGTGATATTGTTCAGCGATTCCTGGATTATCCTGAATATCACAACTTTTTGCGTATCGGTCAGCGTCGACTCCTCAATGGTGAAGTCGGTGTCCAGTTGAATAGTCCGACAGGCCTCTTTGAACTCCCTGGTGAACCACTGAAGGGTTGCCAGCAGGCCGATATCATCCAGTATCGATGGGCGCAAACCCATGGAAATCCGCCTGACCTCATCGATTGTGAGATCCACAACTTTCAGCAACGAGTTTCTGTCTGCTTCAAATCTCTCCAGATCATGATTTGAGATATCCGTGCTCAGAACATTCTGCAATCTGAGTTTTACTACGCTGAGACTTTGACCAATGCTGTCATGCAATTCACCGGCGATCCTCTTTCGTTCCTCTTCGTGCGCGGTCAGTAATTGAGCCGAAAGGGACTGCAGTTTGGTTTCTGTTTCAATGAGTGATTCGCGAATCTTGGTATGATTGTTTTTTTCACTTGCCAGGTATTTGTTTATTTTATTAATTTCCAGATTTTTATTCTGTAATTGAACAAACAATTCCTGGCTGTAGCTTTCCAGCAGATACTTATCCCACAGACTGTCGCTGATATCCTGAATAATCAGAACCGCACCGCTATGGTTTTCTCGATCCAAGGGGTTTTTCAAACGAGACTTTCTGATCGTCATACTGATGCTTCTTTCGGTCAGATGATCATATATCTCAACCGATTCGAAACCGGAAGTATCCGACAACCCCCAAAGCGTTCTCCATTTATTGTGCAGTTCACAGTCAACATTGGTGCATCCTGGGTGCAACAGGCTGTGAACGGTTTTCCCTTTGACATCCTTGACACTACCTCCATACCAGGTCTCGAGTATTTTATTTGCCCGGAGCACATAACCCCTTTCATCAAGAAAACAGATCAATTGGGTCAGATGATCGATACTCGTTTCCCACTCCTGTTTAGCGGCAAGTATCTGGTTGAGATTCCTCAAGTCTGCCGCATCAATTGTCATTTTATCCAGGGTTATCGATAAGACGTTACTGAGCATCTCCAGGAATGTAAAATCTTCGGCTGAGGTTGATGAAGCACGTATTATTGGCTGGATGAAGATAGAGAATCTTTTCCCGTGGGTTGCCAGAATACTGATTATCGTACCGTCGAGGTCTGGATTCTCAAATATATCTATCTCTTTCTTGCTTTCCGGGGAATCAATCTGCCTGGCAGTAACACTGTCAATCACTTCTGCGGCGAGTAGTGAATTGTCTCGACCGCCCGAGTAATTGTCGGAAATAAATACTGGAGAAGATACCTCCAAATCATCGGATATAACGACAAGAATGGTCTCAGCCGTAACACTCGTCTGCAGGAGTTGAATGACTTTTTTAGAAAGCAGGTCTATTCCTGTGCAGTTTCTCGCACACTCGGTAAATCTCTTGAAAGAATCAATATTGAATCTTTTGTGGTTTTTGACAGCCTTATCTTCCATTTTTATTAAGTTATTTAGCGACCATTAATATAGTGACTATTTAGCTGATTATTATCCACCCGTAAGTCCAGTATCGCATTATCATAATAGTATAGATATTAAATAATTTCGCAAAACACTCAACTATTCCTTGCTATAGACCATCATACCTTCGCGCACTACATACATCGTTTTCAAGAAGATTATTATCGCCAAATTAATGTGGTTTTAATCAAACCCCTATCTAATACCTTAATATTTATGGCTCTTCGGAAAAATTTGTGGGTAAAAACGTAGAGGAATAGATCTCCAAAAGTACGAATTTACAGATTCAGTTGGTGAAGGTGCATCCCGCCCCTTAACTCTGAGATGATGAAAGTGCGAACAAACATCAATCA
>PKUO01000044.1 GCA_002869585.1 Sedimenticola sp. | reverse complement strand
CGCTCAGGTGGCGTTGTGCCTGATGTCTAGCCAATGCCGTCAGAACCGGCAGGTATTACGACGAAATGGCAAATAACTGATAGCGCGGGCGACTGGTGGTAGAATATCTCATGTAGAAATTATGTTACGGGGCTGAACAGGGTAACTCAGGAATTAACCAACTCTGAATTCACGGATTCAGGTATTAAGAAAGAAAAGTCAAAGAAATCAATGCTGCAATAAATAACATTCCAGAGGCGACAGGAACACGAAGGCTTTTCCCGTGCTTGTTTTCAATGTGTTCCATATGCTCCTTTCCGGCGTTCTTTCCATATCGCATAAGGGTTTTCAGATCATTCCATGCGGCCTGCAGGCTGCGCTGATCAATCGTCACATCCCTCAGCGAAGAGAAGTCATCAGCAAGGCTACGCAAAGTCGATACACCATATGGAATACCTTTGGGGAATTCAGCAGACCCTGCAAAAACAACACGGCCAAAAACAGGAATATCAGGTGTCAGTGCCTTTAGCGCCTGAACATGACCATAGTTCTGATGTAACGGATTGCGCATCCTAAAGCTCTTACGGCCCATGCGCTGGGTCCACTGCTTGTCCCTTTCCTGACCAAATATCATGCCGCCATAATTCTTGGTCTCTACTACAAGAAACCCGTAACGGGTCAGGACAACATGATCCAACTGGGTCAATCCGCCTCGTCCATCGGGGATGACGATATCATCAAGTACTTCGGAACCCAACTCACGAAGCCGTTTACTCACAGCAGCCTCCCCAGCAGCACCCTTGAGCTTTGCCTCGAACAGCAGTCTCAAAGCACCAATGACAAGTAACACAGGCAGAAGCCATCTCAGGTTTAGCAGAACAGCATTGATGGCGGCAGAAACGATATCCGGTTGCATATATTCCTCCTTGAAATTTACTACTCACTCACCCTGTGGCACCCAGCAGGCTGGCGCAACCATTGCCCGGCCTAGAGCTGGTGGCGAAGCCACGAGCGCAGGGACGGATTATGCAATGAATGTGACAGGATGCCTAGTGCATTTGAATCCCGGTAGACACTCGAACCGGCGCGACCCTTGCCAGGCGCAAGCTGGTGGAATCACTAGCGTAGCGACTGAAATGCAAGGGGCGTGATGGGCGATTTGGCGAAATGCTTATGTCCATCGTCCACATCCACCGACGCGGGGGCACCTGGGATGCTATGCTGCTGTTTGGTGTATCCCTGGGGGCGGTGGAATATCAGTGGCGGAAATTCAGTGCAGAAGGGCTACTCTGAAGCCATAGAGCCAGTCTGCCGAAGCTTGCGGAGGCAGTCTGGAGGCCCTGCACCTTGCGATGCAGAGCCTTGGATCAGGGGCCCGGAGATAGTCTTATAAGCCCGATTGATCAGGAACCTTTCTCGGGGGACTCTAACGTTTCTGCCTCCTGGTGGCGATTATGCGCCAACTGAACGGCGGGTAGGATCAATCTCGGCAGGTGCATGCGAGCACACTGGTTGCTCAACAACTCCCGCCAGTAAGGCCAGATATGGTAACTGGCGTTCTTGAGAGAGAATTCATCGATACAAGCCTGTTCCAGCGTGGCACTCATCTGATATTCGGCAATGAATTCGGCTTCTATCAACGCCCTCACGGAGAGTTCTTCGCTATCTTCTTCTGGATCGACCCACCGCGCCCCCAGCCGAACGAATACTCTCAACAGACGTCCATCGTCTTCCAGTTCAACTACATTTGACTGCTTGACAAGATGCATCTGCTGAACGGTCAGACGCTCCATATCCGCTGCATACTTGGGGTCGAAATCTCCTATGCAACTGGCAACCTGATCACGAATGTAGACATCCTGAATGTTCAGGCTGTCTATGGCCTTTTGTAAGCCGGCGCTAATCATGCTGCGTATCTTGTCGGCTGGTCAGCACTCGGCGTAGAACTTGACACCACACGCAATCTGGGTCGCCTGCCTTCTGCCGGGTGACGAGGCTCCGCCAGCCAGCCTTCAGCCTGTTGCCATTGCTCTCCAGCAAGTACACGCCCAAGACCGGCCCGACGGCACAACAGATCGAAGGCAGAAGGCAATTCAGCCGCCAAACGCAGCAGCTTGTCCATAGCCTCAGATTGGGCCACGTCATCGCTTTCATACTTGGAGAAGGCCACCGGGCCACCACCAAAGGCCTGTGCAGCCTCCGCCTGGCTCAGTCCCAACTTCTCCCGGACCGCCCGCACCTCGGCACCGACCAGCAGGCCGTCCACCCGCTTTTTGAAGGCGATCATCAGGCGCTTGTTGACACGGGTCTGGGTGGCATCCGCCTGTTCGCTGCCACAGGCATCACAGAGGGAGTAATGAAGGTCCAACTCGGTCGTCTGACCTTTATATTCCACAGGATTCTTGCCGACTTCAGGGTGCAGATTTCCTTCACCACAGATAGGGCACAGGTTGTTAGAATCGTTCATCGTTTCTCTACCTTCTGTCTTCCGGGGGGTGGCAGGAGACCACCAATAGCAGCTTCCCCGTCTTGGCTATGGCGAACTTGATGTAATACTCCATGCTCATCTCCCTGTGTGCATGGGCAAGCCATTCACGGCGCACGAATGAGTAGGCATCGCAGGCCGCCCAAGGGCCATTAGGGTGCTGAACGCACCACTCCGCACCCCGAAAACGTCCTGATTGCACCGCAATTTCCATCAGTTCGCACAAGTCGTCCGTATCCAACGACCACTTCTGTATGTCCCTCTGGCACTTGTTGGTCCATACCCGTACCGCATGAGCACCCAATTCCGCCAGTAACACCAGCACTTCATCGGCTGGATAGAGTGGACCACCCAAAATCTTGCGATCCTCCCCATCCAAAGGAAGTTCGTCGGTATGACGGCTGACGATTGTCTTATTTACCATTATGGTAAGTCAATCCTTATTTTGCGAGGGCTATGCCGATAGATTATTTTTATGACTACTTGAGGTCATCCTCTCACGATCTGGCTGCCTGTGGCAGGGCAAGGCACTGCCTTCAACCAAGATAACCCTTCTCCCTGCCCCATCAAAGTGGATCCCAGATCAGGCTGGACAGGTCAAACAACAGTCGATGTCGGTATTCCAGCTCTTCCGGCCCGAACTGCTCCATCGGGTGAAAGTCCAGACCGTGCTGTCCCTGGAAAGCGCTGAAATCGAGCTTCGATTTGTAGGTGTCGGCCCGTAGCGTTTCATTCCAGTAGAGGGTGTTGGCATAGGTTTTCAGTTTGTCCGCATAGACCTCGTTGGAGCTGGAGATGTTGTCTTTGCCCTTGAGCATCAGCACCCCACCCAGACGGTTGCGCTCGGAGTCGAAGCGCTCCTCGTCGTCGCCAAACAGTTTCCGGTTCTCGCCGTTGTGGGAAAGGATGTGCTCCACATGGAAACCGGTCTTCTCACCCCGCTTGGTAACCAGATCCTGAATCGGATGCCTGGGGTTCACTTTCATGCCGCTGGCAATGAAGTCATCGATACGGGCGAAGTAGTAGCGGATAAAGCGTTTGTTGAGGGAGACGATCGAGGCGTTGCGAAAGTAGCCCCACTGAAAGCTCTCGTTCACCGTCCCTGATCGCCGCTGCTCCAGGATCTTCTGTAGATGGTCGTCGAAAACATCCGCAATCCGATCCACCGGCTTCTCGCGGATCGCATTCGCCACCAAAAACAGCTCGGTAATCACCTGGTTGCTGTCATAGCTGTTTTGCAGTTGCAGTAACGTGAAAAAGCGGTCGAGATGACGGGAAACCAATGCGATCTTCTCGGCCTCTTGAGGATCATCCAGGGCGCAGGCCGCCAAAATCAGCATGAACTGGGTATCCAGCTCGTTGAGGCTGTTATAGAAGACCCAGGGGTACTCCGGATTGAGCTTTTGCGTACCCTGCCAGATGCGGGCATACAGATCGGTGTAGTAGCGGAAGGTCTCTCTCAGGAAGGGCTTCACCGCCACTGGATTGTGCTCCAGTTGCAGTAGCTGATTCATGTCGCGCTTGAAGATTTCGCGATGGTAGTCGCCGTCGAAGCGCTGCCCCTCCTTGCGAGAGGCCGCGTACTTGGCCTTCAGCCAGGCACGAAAGAAAGCATCGATTTCGTTGTCCCGAAAGGCGTTAACCTTGCTCGTCTGCCGCTCCCATAGGCCGTTGAAATCGCCCTGCTCAAGTTCGATCTTGTCGATCTGCCCGAGCAATTTGCCCTTGAGGATCTCGT
Source organism: Sedimenticola sp. (assembly GCA_002869585.1). Lineage (GTDB taxonomy): Bacteria > Pseudomonadota > Gammaproteobacteria > Chromatiales > Chromatiaceae > BM503. The sequence continues at coordinate 42,058 of PKUO01000044.1, read as the reverse complement.
AGGGATTGAGCCGCACCCCCCGGTCGTTGATCACCTCGAACACCATCGGCACATCGGTCTGTTCCACAGCGAGGTTGATCAGCACTAGGCGGGAGAGAAAATAGAAGACGAAGGTCTCCAGCTTGTGTTTGCTGTCGAGGCGCTCTTCCAGCCATTGATCGATCAACTGGAAGTTACTGACCAGATTCACAGCGGTGATACCTGCCGAGGTATCAATGGCCTTGGGTTCCACATTGCCCTCGATCAGCGCATTAAGCACATCGCCATAGCGCACATGATTCATCCAGAACTCACGATCCATGCCGCTGTAACCGGCGATCTTGTTCTCCAGCCAATGCGCCGTTTTCGAGCCGTGGCCGTTCGCCATGTGGCGAAGCTTCATCAGGATCAGAGTGAGTGTCGTGAGCCGTTGCTGGCCATCGACCACATAGACACGACCATCAATAACATTGGTGACATAGGTGTTGAGGTAGTACCAGGGATAGTGGGCCGTTACGGTTTCCTTGCCCGGATCGACATCGGCATGTTTTTGGTACACCTCACCGAACTGGTAGTAGATGTCATCCAGCAGCCGTTGCACCGGCTCGGCGGTCCACTTGTAGTCGCGTTGGTAGAAGTCGATGTAGTAAACGGTATTGGAAAATACCGCATCAATATTCTGCTTGTCTGGTGAAATGTCCATTCATGCGATTCCTACAGTTCGCCCTTGAAGGCCCGGTCAAGGATGGCGGGAACCAGAGCGTCGAGTTCGGTCTGGTTGTCGGCATGCGCCCGGGCGATGGCTGCGACCTGGGCTTGGAGGCGGTTGAACCAGAGCTGCTTGCCATAGTCGGGGATGGGGACTTCGATCTTCTCCAGTTTCTTCAGTCCGAGTGTACGGTTTCGACCCGCACCGCCGGGTGAGGCTTCGCGTACCTTTTCGATGCCCTCGTCCGTCAGCAGATAGAAGCGGAGAAACTCCGGCGTGGTAATGCCCTTCTCGGCCACGCAGGTAATGAAACGGTGCGAACCTACCCGACCGGCGTCCCCGGAATGCACCACAGCGATAGCACCCTCCCATGCAAAAACGTTGCTAAATACCAAGTCGCCGGGGTGGATGTTATATAGCTTTTTCGTGCCGACATCCATACCACCGAGCACCGGCTTGTGGAAAGTTCCCTTGCCAAATGAACGCACGCCCAGTTCCGGGTATTCGCCATCCATCTTGATCTCCACCTTGCGACGGACGATGGGGGCGACTTCGCCCATGGGACGGTATTCCGCGCCTTCGATGACCTGTTGGAAGGCGCTACGCAGCATGGCCTGGGCGTCGGTCCGAATTGCCTGCCGCAATTGCCTAGCCGCGTCGATCTTGACGGCTAGGGATTCGATTTTCGCGACGATGCGGCGTTGTTCGTCGAGAGGGGGTAACGGTATGCCAATCTCAAGGAACTTGCGCGGCTTGATACGATTCTTGCCGCTTGTCCCCCGTGACTTCTCGTCACAACTGTTCCAAAACCATCGCGCCTTAGTGATCCAGTAGAACCATTTTGAATCGAGTACGTCAGGATTCGGGCGGAACAGCGGAAATTCTCCAGAGCAATAACAACCTGCCAAAGCCTCGTTTACGACACTTACGCTTCCATTCCTTGCCCATATCTTGTTGACGATTATGTCATTGGATTCAACCCGATTCAGAGCCTTGTATTGAGTATCGGCGCCGTCCATCGACTCGCGCTCGTAGGCTCCCTCTCCCCACAATCGCACTCCGATCTGCCGATAGATAACACCAGGCTGTGGTGGCTCCGATCTCTCGACAGGCGCAGCTACCTCAGTAATCGGAATAGTCTCCCAACCAAATGTCATGGGCGCGCACCCAAGGCGGTTTGAATTTCCTCCATAATCCCCATCACCCGCCGCTCCTTCTCCAGCATGTCGGCAATCAGTTCCTCCGGCGGCCGGTGCTCCAGCGCCTCCAGGCTGTTGGGATTCTTGATATCGAGATTGGCCGAGACCAGTTTGCCCGCATCGTCGTACTTGAGCACATCGGCAGCGCTGACCTTCCACGCGTTGGCGTTCTGTTCGCGCTGGCTCCACCAGGCCAGGCAGGCGTCGAACTCGGCGTATTCCATGGGCTTGGTCTTGGTGTATTTCTTGCGCCCTTCCGGCGGCGGGACCTGGTAGAACCAGATGTCTTCCGTCGGCCCGGAGCGGTCGAAGAAGAGCAGATTAGCGGGGATGTCAGTGTAGGGGGCAAAGACGCCCTCGGGCAGGCGCACGATGGTGTGCAGGTTGTAGTTCTTGAGCATTTCCGCCTTGATGCGGGCGGCGATGCCATCAGCAAACAGGGTGCCGTTAGGGACGACCACGGCGGCACGCCCACCGTTCTCGGAACCCTGCCCCGGTCGTTTCAGCTTCCGCATGATGAGTTGCAGGAACAGCAGCGCGGTTTCGGCAGTCTGCATTTCCTCGGGGAAGTTGCCGAGGATGCCCCTCTCCTCCTCACCGCCGAAGGGCGGGTTGGTAAGGATGAGGTCCACCCGGTCCCGGTCACCGATCTCGCGCAGGGGAAAGCGCAGACTGTTGCCGGGGTCGATGCGCGGGTACTCCAGGCCATGGAGCAACAGATTCATCTGCACCAGCAGATAAGGCAAGGGCTTGGCCTCACCGCCGTAGAGGCTGGCGTTTTGCAGGGTTTCGCGATCTTCAACGGTATGGCACTGCTGTGCCAGGTGGCTCATGGCCTCCACCAGAAAGCCGCCAGTGCCGCAGGCGGGGTCGAGGATGGCCTCGCCCAGTTTGGGGTCGGTCACCTCCACCATGAAGCGCACAACCGGGCGCGGGGTGTAGAACTCACCGGAGTCGCCCGCCGCGTCACGCATCTCGCGCAGCATGGTCTCATAGAGGCGGCTGAGGGTGTGCATCTCGTCCGAGGAGTTGAAATGGATGGCGTTGATCTTGTCGATCACGTCCCGCAGCAGGTAGCCGTTGAGCATGCGGTTTTGCAGGCCTTTGAAGACGGTAGCGATCACGTCGCGGCGGTCACCGCCATTGGCTCCCTGGAGATTTTTCAGGTAGGCGAACAGGCCGGGGCCTTCACTACCGTCGGGCAGGATGGCCTGCTCCTGGTTGATGAAGGCGATCAGTTCTTCGCCGGTGATGCCGCCCTCGACCGCCGCCCAGTCGCGCCAGCAGTAGGGAGGCTCGATGGCCGGTTGAAACACCTTGCCCTCCAACACGGCCTCGGTCTCGCGCAGTTGTTCCAGGTCATCAAGGAACTTGAGAAACATGACCCAGGTGAGGATGGGCAGGCGATCCAGATCACCAGAGAGACCCTTATCCTTGCGCATAATCTGACGGGCGGACTTGATGATGCTGCCGAGCTGTTGGGCGGTGGTCATCGGTTGTTCGATTTTCTTTTTTCTAGGCATACGTTTTATTTCAACTGGTTAACTCATCGCCAATATCTTCCGGAGGAATATATCGGCCCGTTTGGATGGGCGTGGCGGTGAAAGGGAGGATCGGGGGGTTGTATTAATGCCTGGGCCTGTGGATCGTCTGAGTATTTTGCAAATCCATTCCGCCTTAGCGCAGCAGTGGCCAGCTCCTTTGAGGGGAATTGAAGCTCATCAAACACACCGGATGTATCGCCCACGAAGAATGCTCGATATGTCCCATCTGATAACGGATCAATCAATGCCCAATTCTGTTGCCCCATATCAACCACTTTGAACCAATAATCCTGGCTTTGTATCTCCACAGATTCGCTCATGGCCTCACCTATACTCCCTCGTACCTACGCCACTCATTCCCCGTGAAACCCTAGGTAACGGACCTCACCGCTTTCCTGGTCCACCGCTAAATATTCAGAAGACCCTACCGAGTCTTGGCCAAATAGCTTGAAGGTGAACAGATGATCCCTGGCGCGGTTGAATCCGTAAAGGTTCACGTTGTCCGGTAGTCCCGGGCAGTGGGTTATCTCGATGCTTTGGCACAGAAACTCATAAACCCGGGCTTTCGTCTGTTTGCTGTCCATACGGTCCTCAGTCCCGGTAAAGCATGGCTTGGAGCCGGTCCACGGCCTGCCTCATCTGGGGTGCACCGCCGAACAGATTGGCAATCTCCATCACGTTGCCGTGCTTGGAAATGGGCGGCACCTGCAAGGCATCGGGTATGCTGAACTGACTGGGGCCAAAGTCTGTGTACTTGTCGACCAGCGCTGCGAGAATTTCCCGTGCCTCTGGCCCGTATTGATCGAAGAAGTCGGGCTGGTTCTTGCGCAGGTAGTCAGCGCGTTCCTTTCGGGTGCGCAAAGGGGTCTCGAAGGCGAGGTGGCAGAGCAGGTCGAGGGGATCGGCATCCGGTTGGTCAGTAGCCACCGCCAATTCTTTGAAGGCGATACCGCGCTCTTCTAGTTCCAGAATCACCTCTTCGCGTTTGAGCGGATCGGCCCAACGGTCTTGCAGTTCATCGGCCGATGTGAACAGAGTGCGGACCTTTTCTCCTGCATAGTCGGTGAACTGCACCACGCTGAGCTGGTTGCCTTCGGCGTCCAATTCATAGACCAGGTGGGCGGCGATCTCGATGCGTCCACCGTCCACGTAGAACTTGCGGGGCTCTCCGGGCGGAGGAGGGTCGATGATGATACCACCACCGTCATCCTCACCCTCTTCTTCTCCTTCATGGTCAGATAGAGGCGGCTCTATAATGTCGCCGCCTTCTATCTCCACTTCATACCCCTCCCCGTCGATAGTAATTTCTTCCTCGATCTCGGGGAATCCATCGAAGTCTGGGTCGGCGAAGTTGCGCGTGGCGGAGCCGGTGTAGTCGAGGATGTTGAACCAGGTCTTGCCGTAGTCTTCGCGCATCCGTGTGCCGCGCCCGATAATCTGCTTGAACTCGGTCATGGAGTTGACGACGCGGGCCAGTACCACGTTTTTGCAGGTGGGCGCATCCACGCCGGTGGTCAGCAGTTGCGAAGTGGTGAGGATAACCGGGCTGGTGGTCTCCAGCTCCTGAAACCGGCTCAGGTGCCCCTTACCGATCTTGCCCTCTTCCGAGGTGACACGGGTTACGTAGTCCGGGTGTTTTTGCACTAGGTCGGTATTGAGGTTGTTCAGGGCGCGGCGCATCTCGTCGGCGTGCTCCTGATCGACGCAAAAAACGATGGTCTTGGCGAATCGGTCGGTACGCCCCATGAACTCGGCCAGATGGCGGGCAATGGCCTCGGTGCGTGCGCGTAAGGCGATGATGCGCTCAAAGTCCTTGGTCTGGTACTCCTCGTCGGGTATCTCGCGGCCGTAGCGGTCCACTTCGCCCTTGCTAGGCCGCCACCCGGCGGCATCCGCCTGGGTGACAACACGGTGAACCCGATAGGGGGCGAGGAAGCCGTCATCGATCCCCTGGCGCAGGCTGTAGGTGTAGAGGGGGTTGCCGAAATAATCGTAGGTGTCGCGGTTGTCCTCACGCAAAGGCGTGGCGGTCATACCCAACTGGAAGGCGGGCTCGAAGTATTCGAGGATTTCCCGCCAATTGCTGTCGTCGCGGGCGCTGCCACGGTGGCATTCGTCCACGATGATCAGATCGAAGAAGTTCCTGGGGTATTCACGATAGAGGCCGGGACGGCGTGTGTCCTTGGCGATGGCCTGGTAGATGGCGAAGTACATCTCCCGGCTTTTGATCGCTTCGCCCTCGATCTTGTGGCGGGCATCGCCAAACGGTGCGAAGGTCTTGTCCTTGGGGTCATCGACCAGCACATTGCGGTCGGCCAGAAACAAGATGCGCGGCTTGCGGTGCGCCCCTTCCCGGTTCCAGCGGGCATTCCACAGCTTCCAACTGATCTGAAACGCCACCACGGTCTTGCCCGTGCCGGTGGCCATGGTCAGCAGGTTGCGGCGCTTGTCTTGCAGGACGGCCTGCACGGCGCGGTTGATGGCGATCTCCTGGTAATAGCGGGGGGCGTAGCCGGGGACGTGGTGATAAGGGGACAACAGCTTGTCGGCGGCATCCTCGGCGATCCCCTGGCTGGCCTTCAGCCTGGCGAACAGATCGGTTGGTGTGGGATAGGCGGCCAGTTCGGTTTCTTGCCCGGTCAGATAATCGAACTCGATGATCTGGTGGCCATTGGTGGCATAGGCGAACTTGAGACCGAGAATTTCGGCGTATTCCTTCGCCTGCTGCAAACCCTTACCAGGTGGATCGGATTCCGGTTTGGCTTCAACGACAGCAATTGGAAAATCACGTGTATATCGAAGCAGGTAATCGGCCCGTTTCTGTTCCCGCCGGCGAACGACACTGCCACGCACCTCAACGCGCCCATCGGTGAAGGTCCTTTGTTCGGTAATGGAATGCGGGTGCTGCTCCCAGCCCGCCTCCCTGATCTTGGGGGTCACAAAGACCCGGCAGGTATCCGCTTCATTTAACGGCATCCGTTGCCCCTCATGGTTTCTTTTCCGCTTTCGGTTCCGGGACCGCTATGCCGTTGCGCCCGCAATAATCACGAATCATGACCTCGATCATATTGGCCAAGCTTCGGTGCTCCTTCTCAGCCATGGCTCGCAACCCGTCCTTAACTGCCGGATCAATTCGGAAGGTAAGCGTTGCGGTCTTGGATGCGGCCATATCTATACCTTGCCTCTGATGATGCAGATGCACTGCATCGTATCCTGATCCATCCGGCGAAGGTAGTCCGACCTTGGAACTTAATGGCGGTGGCGCCACGCCCACGGTCGCAGGTGATCTCCAGGCTTCCCCCAGATCCCAGACTGGAGCTTCTTGGCTTCATCCTCAGCCTGATAATACTGTCGATCGTTGCAGGATTTCTCATATACAGCAGCATTCCCAGACCAAATCATTGCGAGGTTTAAGTTTTCTCTATCCTCATCAGCAGTGAAAACTTCACCGATTACCCTTCCATATCTGTCCTTCCCTTTCGTATCCACCACCACTTGTTCTGGTGTGATTGCCCTCAGAACCTTCCTTGCTTCCGACCCCAAAGGCCTCTGTGCCAGTTCAGGCGCATCGATACAGTAGAGGCGAACCTTCATCCGCTTACCATCACGGGTCACTCGCATTGTGTCGCCATCGTAAACACTGTTGACGGTACAGACCTGGCCTTTCAGGTTCACAATTGTTAGATTGTATTGAATAATGACCCGTTTTTTTCACCGGCGAGGATGCGGTCGATGTGGGGGCTGGCGATGACCAGAGCGCGGGTGGGCATTTCCGAGTTCATTGTTGTTCTTCCATGATGTTCATTACGGCTGCTCAGACGCCTTTGTACCAGTCGACCAACTGCTGAAGCTCAGTCAGGCCATCGACTTGCAGGTACCACGCCTTGTTACCAACCTTGAGGCGCGGTGCCGTTGAGGTTGGAGCTGCGCGACTGCCATCTTTCCGAAGTCACGTATATGAAGGATAACCGCTGTCACCCATGTATATCAAGGCAGAAAACTGCAGAAAACTGGAGCCTGGATATGCCTGAATCATCCGTCTATCCGGCCTCAATCTATTCAATCTACTGGATTTTCGGCTGAATCCTCCCGCTTCCAATGCCTTCCTGACGTACAGGCTTAGTTCAGGCAACAGCCTGCCAGGCGGCCTATTCTTCTGTTGCTGTGCCGTGTAGAGAAGTGTGAAAACCAACGCTATGCAAACCAGTCTGAGTCTGATGAGGCCCGCGTTGCCGGCAACAACTCGGGCGGTGGCGGTAATGCGCCTTTCTTCATGAGGTGAGTCAGTATCTTATCGATGATCTGCTGATCCTCGATGCTGGCGATCACCCTGACTTCACCTCCACTCTTTGGACAGACCGAGACATCAAAGTTAAATACCCGTTTCAGGCGCTGCGCCCAGGTCATGGACTGGTGCCGCTGTTCGGGTGTTTTGTCTTCATGTTCCTCGTGGGGACGGCCTTTGCTGCTTTTAGCCGGCGTCATATCTACCCCGGTGTTTGCTGTTGGGCGTGAATACGCCGTGGAACCGGGTCAGGTTCACCCGTGGTTTCGGCACCTGCGCCGCCAGATTGGCAATGAAATCCAGCGGTTCGAAGATGACATGGGTGGTCCCATCATTGTAGGGCGTTTTGAATTGATAACGGATATTTCCTGAGGGCGTCAGTAACAGCCGTTTCTCTTTCTTTTAAGAGAAGAGATCCAACACTTCTACAATACAGAACCACTATCGATCATTTGCGGGCATGAACGTCTGTGCTCGATAAAATATTCCCGCCTCTTCCGATATCATCTTCATGACTTTGTCTTGACTGGCAGATCGAGCACGTAATGAGACAGCACGGAAACCTGTAGCAAAGGGAAAACGATTATTTTCGTCCAGCAAGGGATCGGTCATGACAACCCGACGCCAGGTGTTGGAGAAATTATCCGCCTTGTCCATCATGACCCGTTGGGCATACAGATAGGTTCGAACATTCTTTTTGCTGGGATCATCAATCGCCCGCTCCCGCAATTTGGGCAGTTGCTCCCTGAGCCAAACAACAGAAAACATCTTTGGCTTTTCCGGTTCCACTTCCTTTTTCTCAGCTGTCTCAGCAGGCGGGGGCGGGGGTATTTCCGGGATCGGCTGCTCCTCTTCTTCCTCGGGAATGATCGGATCTTCGTACCAGAACCAGCCCCGTTCTTTGTCCTTAATGAAAGCATTCGTGGCCTGTGCCAGGCCACCCGACAGCGTGACGCCTAGCAGAACTGCCAGAAGAGCTGTTCGCGTGATTCGTCGTTCAACCGTCGATCGAAAGTTGGATTGGAAAATTCCGCTTTGTTTCATCCGAATAGCCAGTAAGGTGCAAAGATAGACCTATGGTATCCGGGTTTTTGCGTCATTCTTTCTGGAATGAGGGCGTTTTTCGGCGTTTATCCGATTTTGTTTTTGAAGGTTTGTAATACCAAACTGGGCCACGAAGGCCCAGTTTGATTTTGAGGGGTATCAGGGTCTTTAATGAGCCTTTGAGGCCAGATCCTTGGATTTTCCCTTGGTATCGGGGAGTGGAAAGGCCACCACCTTGCCGTTTTGAGCGACAAAAACACGCCATTCACCCTGCTCATTCGGACCGGTGAAGACCGCGTAGGCGTTTTCGGGGATGGCGTCTTTTACTTTGTTGTAATAATTTATCGCCTCATTTTCTGTATGTCTGCTGAATGTATAATGGATTCTTGAGTAAAGCGTCCCTTGGGGCAACATCTCAGAAAAAGCACTTTCCTGGGTCGTAAACATAGTTAGTAGTGTACCAAATGTATTTTCGGCAGGGGTGCCTTCTTGACTTGGATCACAGACGTAACGGCGCTCATGATGATGTCCTTCCGCATACGTTCCGGTTTCCCACCCGCTAATCTTGGCAAAGGGTGTACAATCGGCTATTGTCAAAAAAACCCTCTCCATAAACGCAAATTCATCTTCCAATTTGCTACCCTGTTCTGCGATATGATATAGCGAAAAATGGGGTTTGCTAATCGTCTTGTAGCTATGTTTGATTGAAGATTTACCCGCATCACCGCTGGGAATGAGAACCATCCACAGCGGTCCCAGTGTGAACGGCGCATTAAATACATGCATGGCAATATTGGCCGTATCCATGATGCCGACACTGTTCCCGGCCATTCGCATAGTGGGGAGCTCATTGTCAGTGATTGATTGATTGAACGCTGCAATGTATTTCTTTTGGTACAGAGAGCCGTACTTATCGCCCCGCTCCGCATTACCTTCCCAAAATCCAGATCGTTCGATCGCCCGAATGGTCTCAATCTCTAAAACCTGCGCCGCCGTATAAGGCGTTCCATCGGGATTCTGTGTTGCCTGATAGTGCTTGTGTTCCTGACTGGCGCACCCCCCCAACAGGGTTGCGACGGCCATCAACGCCATGCCCAGAATCTTTTTTTCCATGTCCTTTCTCCTTAAACCCCAAACTTTTTGTCTTGGATCTCATTAAAACACAGGTTGGGAAAACGCAACCCCCTAATTTGTCGCATTACCAGGGAAGAAGCAATAGTTCGGATCGAATGTGAACTTATTCACAGTTTCCGTGGGTTCCCCGGGCAACTGGATGGTGGTACCGCCGGCCACCCAGTAGTGATAGGTGAGCACTACGCCATAGGTCGCTGCGCGTTCATCATTGCTATCGGCCCCACCAAATATCCCGTAGATATTAGTAAACGATCCCTCAAAATCATTACCGCAAGCGGGAATTACATCACTCCCACTGTAAAAGGTGTAAGGAAAAGTGTCGACCAAACCCCCATAAGGACTGACCCACTGCACATCGACGGTGGTACCCGGCAATTGACATAACACGGCTGGATCGACAATCGGAACAGTGGCAACCACATAATTATTTTTTCATTCACAATTCGCTGATCAATAATATCAAAAGTAAGCAGCGAACCCTGATGCAGGGGGCAGATAATTGCTAAATTCTGCACTCCATTTTTTTCACACTTGCGCCCAAAAATATGCGGCAAAAGGGCTTTGGGGGTGTAAAAATACATATGACGGAGATACAATAGCCACAGCAACCTACTGTATTTAATGAAAATATCAACAAAACAACGGTTAATGGAAATTTCCGATACTACTTTCGGGAGGCAGGGGCCGGAGGTTCGAATCCTCTCACCCCGACCAGTTTTCACCTGACCCGCGAACCACTCATCCGTTGAGATTTAAACCTCCCTAGCTCCTTCTCCAGACTTCAGGCATAACCCACCGGACTATCTGGCACCTATTCTCCATAAGGCTACGAGTGCTTACCCCTCGATCAGTTACAAGGTACTATTGCAAGCGATCCCTCATCGGTCATGGTTTCCGGCGTCATGCCTCCAAGAGACTCAAAGCCAATAGACCTGTAAGATCCATTGAGTGTCCCGTTAAGCAGCAAATGGTAAGTGGTAACAATCCGCTCCATACCATTAAAGCCAGCACCGTGAAGCACAACTTCAATACCTTGGCTTGTGGTTTCGGCATTACCCTGTACTACAAGTGCAAACTCATCCGTGGTCAACTTCCCATACACTGGAAAATGACTCCCGATCTGCGTTACGCCCAGTTTCAGAGTCCCTGTGGTCTGATCCACAGAGTTACTCTGGCCCCGCCAGCAAAAATCACCGAGAAATAAAACACTCTCTGCAGCCTGCAAGCTGACTGCCTGCATACCCAAAACAAACAACGCGATTGAAATTGATTTAAGAATTATGCTTTTCATGACATCCTCCTTGCGAGTATGTCCCCACTTATTTTTATACTAATTTGCCTTCCTTGACGCCATGACAATCTACAATCAAACAGAAAAATTGGACTGCTAAATACCACCAGAACTGAAAAACAGACCAACTCCTGATAGTTGACTGACAAACTGTCACCGATTACATACCAAGGTCATCTTCAATAAAATCTACAACTAATCTATCTTTAAAATAGTGACTACAACGGCCAAAGGGGGGGGTATCCAATTCACAACCCCAGCAATCGCTGTTTGATGACTTACCGGGGAATGGGCTTTATTGCACGACCAACCCCTGGCGGTATTGGGATTGATCGATCATGCAAAAAAACACCAAAAAACGCCTGACGAAAGAATGGCATGCCACCGATATTGAACAGGCCCTCGAGGCCCTGGCAACCACTCAGGATGGCCTGTCTGAGGTAGAAGCAGAGCGCCGATTCGAGCTGTACGGACCCAACCGGATACCCGAAGCCAGGCAGCGCAGCGCCTTGGTTCGTTTCCTCTCTCAGTTCAACAATGTACTTATCTATGTACTGCTGCTGGCCGGCATGGTAACCGCCCTGCTCCAGCACTGGCTGGATACCTCGGTCATTATCGGCGTGGTGCTGATCAACGCCATGATCGGTTTTATTCAGGAAGGCAAGGCGGAAAACGCCTTGGCCGCGATCCGGCAGATGCTCTCGCCCCGCACCCTGGTGATTCGCGGCAGCAGACGCATCACCATCGATCTGGAAAAACTGGTGATCGGCGATATCGTGCCCTTGCAGGCTGGAGACAAGATCGTTGCCGATCTGCGCCTGATGCAGGCCAAGGGACTGCGTATCGAGGAGGCGGCGTTGACCGGTGAATCCATACCGGTTGAGAAGCAAAGGCAACCCGTCCCGACCGATACCGTCCTGGGCGATCGCCGATCCATGGCCTATTCAGGGACACTAGTGACCGCCGGCCAGGGTCTGGGAGTGGTAACCGCCACCGGGACGGACACCGAGTTGGGCCGCATCAGTCTGATGGTCGCGGGGGTTGAAGGGCTGACAACCCCACTGCTGCGCCAAATGGCGCAATTTGGCCGTTGGCTCACCGGCGCCATCATTCTGCTCGCCATCCTCGCCTTCACCTTCGGCGTCCTCATCCGCGACTACAGCGCCGCAGATATGTTCCTGGCCGCAGTCGGACTGGCGGTTGCTGCCATTCCGGAAGGACTGCCGGCAATCATGACCATCACCCTAGCCATCGGCGTGCAACGCATGGCCGCCTGCAATGCCATCATCCGTCAACTCCCGGCGGTGGAGACACTGGGCACCCTCTCGGTGATCTGCTCGGACAAGACCGGGACCCTGACAAAAAACGAAATGACCGCCAGAACGGTAATGCTTGCTGATCGTGCCTGTGAAATCAGCGGTGAAGGCTATGATCCACATGGTGGCTTTAGCATCGGTGGCAAAGAGCATCAGGCCCTGGAGGATACGGTGCTGGAACAAACCTTGCGCACGGCACTGCTATGCAATGATGCCAGCGTGAGCTTGCATGAAGGAATCTGGACATTGCAGGGCGACCCGATGGAGGCCGCACTGGTCGTAGCCGGGATCAAGGCCGGACTTGTCCCTGAGGAGCAGACGGCCCGCTTTCCACGTACTGACCTGATTCCCTTCGATTCCAGCCACCAGTTGATGGCGACCCTGCACCACAGCCATCAGGGCGAGGCGATTATCTGCGTCAAGGGAGCGCCTGAGAAAATTCTTGCCAACTGCAGCCAGCAACTGACCGACAGAGGCGCCGAACCGCTGGATATCGCCTATTGGGAAGAAAAAATGGAACTGATGGGCAGCAAGGGCTTACGTGTTCTGGCCATTGCCACCAAAAGCGCCGAGGTGCAGCAGACCGAACTCTACTTTGACGATATCGACAAAGACCTTGTGCTGCTCGGCCTGTTTGGCATGATCGACCCGCCCAGACCAGAGGCCATCAAGGCGGTGAAGCTCTGCCAAAGCGCGGGCATTCGGGTGAAAATGATCACCGGCGACCACAAAATTACCGCCTTTGCCATTGCCCGACTGGTGGGTTTGGCGAATGCCGAAAAGGCGCTCACCGGAAAAGAGCTGGACGCGCTGAGCGACGATGAACTGCGCTCCCGCGTTGACTCCGTGGATGTCTACGCACGGGTCAGCCCGGAGCATAAACTCCGCCTGGTGACCCTGCTGCAATCTTTGGGGCATGTGGCCGCAATGACGGGCGATGGGGTCAATGACGCCCCGGCACTGAAGCGTGCCGACGTGGGTGTCGCCATGGGTGGCAACGGTACTGAAGTGGCGAAAGAGGCCTCTGAAATGGTCCTCAGCGATGACAACTTCGCCTCCATCGTGAACGCGGTGAAGGAGGGGCGAACCGTCTACGACAACATCAAAAAGGCCATTCTGTTCATCCTGCACACCAATGGTGGCGAGGCACTGGTGATGCTGGGCGCCATCCTGCTGGGATTCAGCCAGTTTCCCTTGACCCCGGTGCAGATCCTTTGGGTCAACATGATCACCGCCGTGACCCTGGCATTGGCGCTGGCGTTCGAACCCCCGGAGGCGGATATCATGCGCCGCCCGCCGCGTGATGCGAGCGAGCCGATCCTGACACCGATGTTCCTGTGGCGTATCGCCTTTGTCTCTGTAATTCTGATGACAGGCACCTTTGGTCTCTTCCAATGGGTTTTGAGCCAGGGCGAAAGCATAGAAAGTGCCCGTACCGTGGCGGTCAACACACTGGTCATGTATGAGATCTTCTACCTGTTCAGCTCCCGCTACATGACCGCTCCGGTGCTCAATTTCGAGGGTATTTTCGGTAACCGTTATATCCTGGTTGCGGTTGGACTGCTGCTGTTTTTCCAGCTCGGCTTCACCTATGTTCCAGTGGTTCAGCGGCTATTCGGCACTACCGCCATCGACCTGTCCACCTGGCTGTTGATCACCCTGGTGGCATCCAGCGTTCTCTGGCTGGTCGAGCTTGAAAAATGGCTGGTACACACCAAGCTGAAAAGGTTCCTATCAGGCGCTGGACCCTCCGCTCACAGTTCATAAACAATACGCTTGCAAACCGTGCGCAGGGTAAAGCTTGAGCGGATACGCGCCACGCCGGGCAGGCGCGACAGAATGGTGGTATGGATGCGCTCGTAATCGGCCGCATCCGCCACCTCGACACGCAGCATATAGTCAGAGTCACCGGCCATCAGATAGCACTCCATGACATCGGGACACGCCGAGACGGCAACCTCAAAGGCCTGCAGGCTCTCCTGGGACTGGCTCTTGAGGGAGATCTCGACAAAGATACTGGTCGGCCTGCCGATCGCTGCCGGGTTGATCAGCATCACATAACGATCGATGACCTGTTCATCCTCGAGTCGGCGCACCCGGCGCAAACAGGAGGAGGGGGAGAGATTGACTGCCTCTGCCAGATCGGCGTTGCTCATCCTGCCATCAGTCTGCAACAATCGCAGAATCCTGCGATCTGTTTTATCCAGTGATGATATTCGCATTAAATTAGCCATTATTGGATTATGAAGAAATTATATTCCATCAATGTCTATTTGGAGCAAATTAATTGCAATTTTATTCTCTATCCGGCCAGATATAATTCGAATAATTCAGACCACTATCTATCACAACCCTGTGGGCCCTAGAAAGCGATGACAGCAGCCACCACCACACCATTTGAACTGCGGCAACTCATCCGCAAGGGCGAGCATACCGGGAATACCTCCGGTTTTGCCCCGGGTTATGTGCAGTGTAACCTGGTGATTCTGCCTGCCGACTGGGCCGGAGAGTTCCTGCAGTTCTGCCAGCGCAATCCCAAACCCTGTCCCCTGGTGGCAGTTGCCTCACAACCGGGTGAGCATCACTTCCCGGAGCTGGGCGAGGATCTCGACATACGCACCGACATCCCCGGCTATCGCATCTTTGAACAGGGAAAACTGGTTCGGGAAACCCCGGAGATCAGCGACTACTGGCGCGACGATCTGGTCACTTTCCTGCTGGGCTGTTCGTTCTCGTTTGAAGAGGCCCTCGCGGCCGATGGCCTCGAGGTGCGCAACATCAGCGAACAGGTCAATGTCCCCATGTATCGCTCCAACATCGACCTGAACCCCGCCGGGCGGTTCAGCGGCAGGATGGTGGTGAGCATGCGTCCCTTTCTCGCGGCAGATGCGATTCGCGCCATCCAGATCTGCACACGCTTTCCCAACGTGCACGGCGCGCCAGTGCATCTCGGCGATCCTGCACTGATCGGTATCCCGGATCTCTCCAAACCGGACTTCGGCGACCCGGTGACGATCAAGGAGGCTGAGATCCCCCTCTTCTGGGGCTGCGGCGTGACTCCACAGGTGGCCCTGGAACAGGCCAAGCCACCGCTGTGTATCACCCACAGCCCGGGCTGCATGCTGGTCACCGACCTGCCCAACAGCCGTCTCGCCGTGCTCTGAACAAAAACCCAGGGTGAAGAACATGACTCTGACACTCAACTGCGATCTTGGCGAAAGTTTTGGCTCCTGGGTAATGGGCATGGACGAGGCCGTGATGCCCCATATCGACCTGGCGAACATCGCCTGTGGATTCCATGCCGGCGACCCGCTGGTGATGCAGCGCACCCTGGCCCTGGCCAAACAACACTGCGTCAGGGTTGGCGCACACCCAGGTTATGATGACCTGGCAGGTTTCGGACGACGCTCCATGCACTGTCAGCCCGAGGAGATCATCGCCCTGATGCTCTACCAGATCTCGGCCCTGGAGGGGATGGCCAAGGCGCAGGGAATCAGCGTTGACTATGTCAAGCCCCACGGTGCGCTCTACAACGACATGATGGCCAAGGATGAAGTCCGGCAGGCGGTCCTGCAGGCCATGGCAGCACACCATAACCCCCCCATATTGATAATGCAGGCGACACCCGATGCCGATCAGCATCGCTGCGAGGCCGAGGCCTTTGGCATACGGCTCTGGTTCGAGGCCTTTGCCGATCGCGCCTACAGTGACGATGGCCGCCTGCTGGCGCGCAGTAAGCCAGGTGCCGTGCTGGATCATCGACAGATGCTCGTCCAGGCCGAGCAATTGGCGCACCAGGGCCGGGTCACCACCGCCAGCGGAAATACCCTGGCGTTGCAGGTTGACACTCTGTGTGTACACGGCGACAACCCGCAGGGGGTGAAAGCGATTCAGGAACTGCGCAGGATAGTGCAGGGATGAAAGTCCAGGTAGCCGGCGAGAATGCCCTGATCATCTATTTCGGCCAGCAGGCCAGTCCTGGCATTTCGGCGCAGGTCCAGCAGGCAGCCGCGCGGCTGACCAGGCTGTTGGCCGATGATCTGATCGACCTGATCCCCTCCTACGCCTCGCTGCTGGTAATTTTTGATCCCGACAGCACCGACCACTTCCGGGTTCGCCGCGTAATCCAGGCGGCGCTCAATGAGCTGGATGCTGCCTTGCCGGAAGCGGGGCGACTGGTTGAGCTGCCGGTTTACTACCACAGCGAGGTGGGACCCGACCTCGACTCCCTCGCCAATGATGCGGGGCTGAGCACCAATGAGGTGATTGAGCGGCATCAGGCACAGGAATACCGGGTCTACGCCATCGGTTTTGCACCGGGCTTCGCCTACCTGGGCGAGGTGGATCAAAGCATTGCCAGACCCCGCCTGAGCACCCCGCGACTCAAGGTGCCCAGGGGTTCGGTGGCCATCGCCGACCGGCAGACCGCGGTCTACCCCGCCACCTCACCCGGCGGCTGGAACCTGATCGGACGCTGCCCGACCCCGATGTTCGACCCGCAGGCAGACCCGATCATGCCGGTGAGTGTGGGCGATCGCGTCCGCTTTCAGGCCATCACCCGCGAACGGTTTCTCGAACTGGGCGGCATGCTGGAGCCCCCGGCATGAACGGTCTTCGGGTGATTCAACCGGGCATTCTCGCCCTGATCCAGGATGCCGGGCGCTTTGGCCAACACCGCATCGGCCTGAGCAACGGCGGCCCCCTCGATCCCGAGGCATTTCACTGGGCCAACCGCCTGTGCGGCAACCCACCGGGGGTGAGCGCAGTGGAGATCACCATTGGCGGATTGCTTCTCGAATCTGATCTATCCACACGCCTGGCTGTGACCGGCGCCAATACCGGGCTGCAGATCAATGGCATAGCTAAACCGCTCTGGCAGTCACACCCAATACACCCCGGTGACCGGATCGAACTGGGCTTTGCCACCTCGGGGACACGCGCCTATCTGGCTGTCGCCGGTGGCTTTGACATTCCACCCAGTTTCTGCAGCAGCGCCACCGTGGTGCGCGAGGGCATAGGCGGACTGAATGGCGGCCGGCTCAAGGAGAATGACACCCTGCCCTGCCGGCCCTCGACAGGCAGCGGCTGCCTGCGCTTGGCGCCAGAGTTCCAGCCCAACTACTGTAGCGAAGCATGCCTGCGGGTGGTACCGGGCTATCAGAACCAGTTGTTCAGCAAGATCGATCAACGGCGCTTTTTCAGCAGCGATTATCGGGTCAGTGAACACTGCGACCGCATGGGCTATCGCCTGACCGGACCGGCGGTGCACGCCGCTGTCGACGGCATTCTCTCGGAAGGCATCTGTCTTGGAGCCATCCAGATCCCGACCGACGGCCAGCCGATTGTCCTGCTGAATGACCGTCAGACCATCGGCGGTTATCCCAAAATCGGATCGGTGATTTCGGCGGATCTGGCGAAGCTCGCGCAACTGGGACCGGGGGCTGACGTCAGCTTTACCCCGGTCAGTATCGAAGAGGCGCACACCATTCATTGTCTGGCGCGTGATCGCTTCCAGCGTATCCGGCCATCTCCTGTTGACCCCGAGGGTGAAGCAGATGCGTAAAACCATACAAGGCGGCCTGAGGCTGAGTCAGGAGATCGAGGACCTGCTGGTGGCGCGCAATCTGCGCGGCATGGCCAAGATCAAAACGGTACTGCAACCCGGCTACTGCCTGCGCGCGGCGAAACTGCTGAGCAGCTGTCGCGGCACGGTGCTGATCGGCACCGGCTTCCCGGTGGACAACACCTTCGAAACCGATGGCCCGGCAGGCGCCATCTCACTCTACCAGGCGCTCGAGCGGATTGGTGTGGAGCCGATTATCGTCTGCGGCGCGCCGGTCTCCCATGCCCTGATCAACGATTACCGGGTGATTGAACTGGCCAATGGCGCGGACGCCCAGAAAGAGGGGCGACATACCGCCATCGAAACCCTGGAGCAATTCCAGCCCTCCCTGGTGATCTCCATCGAGCGACCAGGCCAGGCCCATGACGGCGGCTATTACAACATGCGCGGCGAGCTGATATCGCTGAACACCGCCTGCTTCGACCCCTTCATGGAGCTGGCCAACTGCCCGACGATCGCGATTGGCGACGGCGGCAATGAGATCGGCATGGGCAATGTCCACAACGCCCTCAGGGATCTGAACATAGTCCCTGCCGCGACCCTGTGCGACGAACTGATCGTGGCGGATGTCTCCAACTGGGGCGGCCATGCGCTGGTTGCCCTGCTAGGCTGGCTGCGGCAGACCGATCTGCTGGCGGATTTCGACAACCAGGGCACCCTGCAGTATCTCTCTGAGCGGGGCTGTGTGGACGGCGTTACCCGGCTGAGCACCCTCACCGAAGACAGCCTGCCGGCAACCGCCGGTAGCGGTATGATCAGCCAGTTGCGGCACCTTACCGGCTTTCTCAGCCACGATGATTTACTACAGCAGATGGCCTGATCCCTAGTACAATAGCAACCCTCAACGGCGAGATGACAATTATGAGCACGGCTTACCTGAATGGCGAATACTTACCCCTGGCTGAGGCCCGAATCTCGCCCATGGATCGCGGCTTTCTGTTCGGCGATGGCATCTACGAGGTGATCCCCTCCTATGCCGGCCGCATGGTGGGCTTTGCCCCACACATCCAGCGCATGAAGAACGGACTGGAGGCAATCGGCATAGCGCATAACTGGACAGACGAACAGTGGCGTGAACTCTATAACAGGCTTATCGCGAGTGACGGTGGCGGCAACCTCGGTATCTATCTGCATGTCAGTCGCGGCGCCGACAGCAAGCGCTTCCACGCCTACCCAGACCCGGAGGCCGTAGCACCCACTGTCTTTGCCTTCGCCTTCGAGATACCCCCCGAGCCACAGGCCGACAGAACGAAGGTGAAACCCTACAAGGTCTCCACCGATGAGGATCTGCGCTGGCAGCGTTGCCACATAAAATCCACCGCCCTGCTGGGCAATGTGATGCATTTTCAACAGGGACATGCCGCCGGCAATAACGAGACGATTCTCTACAACTCCCGTGGCGAACTGACCGAAGGCAGCGCCTGCAATGCCTACATTGTCAAGGACGGCAAGGTGATCACCCCACCCCTGGACCACCAGATACTGCCGGGCATCACCCGCCAGATTCTTCTCGCCGTGCTGCGCAAGGACGGCTCCATCCCGGTCGAGGAGCGGGTGGTCAGCATGAATGAAGTGCACCATGCCGATGAGGTCTGGCTGACCAGTTCCAGCAAGGAGATCGCACCGGTAATCGAGATCGACGGCCGGCCGGTCGGTGACGGCAAGGCAGGGCCAATCTGGGAGGCCGCCCAGAGGCTGTTTAGCGCCGAAAAATACAGCTACTGATGGCGGCAGAAATTATCTCATGAGCCGCCCCGCCCTGGCAGAAGTGGACCTGTCCGCGCTGCGCCATAACTATGACCTGGCTTGCCGCCTGTCGGCCGGTGGGAAAGCGCTGCCCATCGTCAAGGCCAATGCCTACGGCCACGGCGCAACAGCCGTGGCCCAGGCATTGGAGCCGCTGACACCGGCGTTTGGTGTCGCCTGTATCGAGGAGGCCCTCGAGCTGCGCGACTCGGGCATCAGCAAACCTATCCTGCTGCTGGAGGGCGCCTTTAGCAGTGACGAGATCGCCCTGGCCGCCGACCAGGATTTCTGGCTGATGGTGGGCAGTCAACACCAGGCGGCAGCAATCCTCGATTCCGCACCAGCACGCCCAATCAGAGTATGGCTGAAGATCGACACGGGCATGCACCGCCTGGGGGTCGATCCACAAATCGCCAAAGCCCTATATCAGACACTCATGCAGAGCCCCAGGGTTGCAGAAGGGATCGTAATTGCGACCCACTTTGCCTGTGCCGATGAACTCGATAACCCCTTCACCGCCGAGCAGATACGTCGATTCGACGAAGGCACTCAGGGGATAGATGCGCCCCGCAGCCTGGCCAATTCTGCGGGCCTGCTGGGCTGGCCCCAGGCGCGTGGTGAATGGAACCGCCCCGGCTTCATGCTCTATGGTGGCTCGCCTTTCGCCAGCAGCCATCCGGAAGGGGACAGACTACTACCGGTCATGACGCTCAAGTCGGCGATCATCTCCATCGGCCAGGTGCCGGTGGGCGAATCCGTCGGCTACTCCTCGATCTGGACCGCGCAGCGCCCCTCGCGCATCGCCACAGTCGCCATCGGCTACGGAGACGGCTATCCCCGCAACACCCCGAATGGCACGCCAGTGCTGATTAATGGCAAACGCGCCCCACTCGCCGGACGGGTCTCCATGGATATGATCACGGTCGATGTTACCGACCTGCCGGATGCCGCCATTGGCGATGAGGTGACGCTCTGGGGCAGGGGCCTGCCCCTCAATGAAGTGGCGACACACGCGGGCACCATCGGCTACGAGCTGATTACGCGCATGCCGCTACGCACGCCGCGCAAATACCTGGATCAGTAGTCCCCTGATCTGGTCAGTCTGTTGGTTTATCCAGCGAATGGCAGATGTGATGGATATAGCGTCCCAGCCACAGGTAAGGCTCCTGTCGGGAGTATTGCAGTTCCATCCCGATCACCGCCTCAGGCACCCCATTCCCCCCTCGCTGCGTGGTCACGTAGTCGTGAAACACACGGATACCGCTGCTGAGTGATATCGTCAGACCGGCCTCCCCCAGCCACTCTTGTACATCGCTCGGCAGCAGCGGATTACCTGGCGTAAGGCTATCCGGATCGGCAACGAATTCGGGCCGGTTGAGCATATTGAAGTTGCCGCGAATCAGATTACGGTAGACCAGTGAATGGTAGTTGTAGAAAGTCAGGGAGAGCACCCCGCCGGGCGCGAGAAACTGCCCGAGGGCGGGAATCAGCGTCCGGGGTTGCGCCAGCCATTCAAGCACCGCATGGCTCAGTACCAGATCAAATTGGCCGCTTTCCTGCTCGGCCAATTTCTGAAAAGGGGTGTGATGCCAGGTAATCCTCTCCGCCACCCCTTCCGCTTCGGCCTGTTCCCGGGCCATCGCCAGCATCCGTTCCGAGATATCATTCACCACCACCTGATGGCCGAGCTTTGCCAGCCTGATCGATATCTGGGAAAAACCGGCGCCTACATCCAGGACCCGCAGGGGTGGCGCTGACTGGCTCAACACCACCTCTTCCAGATCGCGCCAGAGCACCGCGAGGCGTATTTCACCCTTCAGCCCGCCGTAGACCTTGCGCCGAAAGCGCTCCGCCAGATCATCAAAATTACGGTCCTGACTCACTATCCCCCCAGCCCTGATGGCTCGCAGAAGCAGTGATTATCGCATCAGAGCCGTACTATTCGAAATGGCGACTGTGCATCAGAGATTGTAGCCCGTCTCCTCGTGACAGACGATATCCAGCCCCTGAACCTCCTCTTCCTCACCGACACGCAAGCCGTTGGTCAGAATCGACACCCCTTTGAGAATAACCAGGGTGACCACTGCGGTAAAAATGATCGCGCTGACCACCCCGACGAACTGGACAAACAACTGGCCACCCATGGTGGTTATCCCCTCGGCAAAGCCGTACCCGCTGAACACCCCCAGTTCGGTGGATGACAGAATTCCGGCAAGCAATGTACCCATGATGCCACCGACCCCATGAACCGGGAATACGTCCAGAGAGTCGTCAATCTTGAGCACCCGCTTGATGTACTGGGTAGCACCGAAACAGACGCTGCCCGCCAGCAGACCGATGATCAACGCCCCACCCGGGCCTACAAAGCCGGAAGCCGGGGTGATGGTGCCCAAACCCGCCACCATGCCGGTGACTGCGCCCAGGGCACTCGGCTTGCCAAAGCGCTTCCACTCGATGAAGGTCCAGGTCATCGCCCCCGTCGCTGCCGCTATATGGGTCACCAGCATTGCCATCGCGGCATTGCCATCGGCGGCCAGGGCGCTGCCGCCGTTGAAGCCAAACCAGCCCACCCAGAGCATACCCGCACCCATCACTGTCATGGTCATGTTGTGCGGGGGCATGGCGGTAGTGGGAAAGCCCCTTCTTGGGCCGAGCACAAGCGCGGCCACCAGTGCGGCGACACCGGCGGTGATATGCACCACCACCCCGCCGGCAAAATCATACAGCCCCATCTCTGCCAGCCAGCCACCGCCCCAGACCCAGTGGGTTATCGGTACGTAGACCAGCAACAGCCAGAAGGCGCTGAATATCAACATGGAAGAGAATTTCATGCGCTCGGCGAAACCACCAATGATCAGCGCCGGCGTGATCACCGCAAAGGTCATCTGAAACAGCATGAACAGCGGCTCCGGGATGTCGCCAGAAAGCGTATCCCGACCGATACCCGCCATCATCACCTTGCTCAGATCGCCAATCCAGGCATTGCCATCACCAAATGCCAGGCTGTAGCCCAGCACCAGCCAGAGTATCGAGGCGACACCGGCGATGGCGAAACACTGCATCAATATCGACAGCACATTCTTGGTTCGTACCAGACCGCCGTAGAACAGCGCCAGCCCCGGCAGGGTCATGAACAGAACCAGGGCGGTGGATGTTAAAATCCACGCCGTATTCGCACCATTCAGCGCGGCCTCTTCCGCCAACACCACACCCGGCAAGCCCATCAGCATACCGGCTGGTAGCAACGATTTTACAATTCCCATAACAGACATCCCGAACTCAACAAATCTGATTCAATTTTTTACTGCAAGGACCCCGATTGGTGCCATCACAGCAGGCTCACAAATAATCTGACGATTTGGATGCACAAAATATGCCCGCTATCTTATGATTTTAAAAACAATAAGTTAGAAGAAACGCAAGGAGACAAGCAGAGAATTTGCACCATTTATGTGCACACACACAAGATCATCGCACCAATACGGTACAAAAATAACAGGCAAAAAAAATCCGATGCCTCGAATTAAGGCATCGGTTAACAAGACTAATGTCTTCAGGGAGTCCTAGATGGATAAACATCCATTACAGATTCTCAGATTACGCATCCTACACTCTGTACTTTATATGACTCGCAGATGCAGCAAAAGTTCGCCCGGAACGCAATCAAGCCACAAAGATTACCCGATAAGCTCTATATTTATAGGTAGGGGGCCACAACCGGAGCACGGAAATGACACAGGCATTCAGATCGACCGTATGGATTCTGCTTTACGCACTGACCCTATCCATCAGTTCATTCGCCACCGCCGGCTGGGACCCGCGCAGCGAACCGACTGGCCAGAGCGAAGGCAGCAGCAAGGCAAGCAGCACCGTTGCACGCATGAAGGCAAAAGATCCGGGCATGCAGATCTTTTTCGACAAAGCCTATGGGTATGCAATTTTCCCAACAGTGGGAAAGGCCGGCATGGGGATTGGTGGCGCCTATGGCGAGGGCGAGGTCTACCGGCAGGGCGCTTTTATCGGCACCGCCACGCTCACCCAACTGACGGTCGGATTCCAGTTCGGCGGGCAGGCCTATAGCGAAATCATCTTTTTCAAGGACAAGAAGACACTGGACGATTTCACCGAAGGCAACTTTGAACTTGGCGCCCAGGCATCGGCCATCGCTGTCACCGCCGGTGTCTCGGCCGACGCGGACTACAGCAATGGCGTCGCCGTGTTCACCCTGCCCAAGAAAGGCCTGATGTACGAAGCCACGATTTCCGGGCAGAAATTCAGCTTCGAGGCCGCCCAAAAATAGGCTGTCGCAAGGACTGTGGCTGGCGTCACATCTTTGTGACTGCCTTCCCGCACCGGGTGTTGCGCCTTATGTACCATGCCTGTGTGCAACAGTGCAGAAAAGTACTCCACCCCCTCCATGCGTCTGAGAAGGTCATGTTATGAATCTGAAATCCATCGGCACGTTAATCCTGATACTCCCCCTGCTGCTCACCCTGCAGGGCTGCGCGGCGGTCGTGGTTGCCGGGGCCGCAGCCGGGGGTTATATCGCCTATGAAAAGGGCTACCGGGTGCGAAATCCGGTCACCAAAGGCGGCGTTAAGAAAGAGAGCAGTGATAAATAGCGGATCAGTATTTTCACCTTTCCCCCGCAAACCCGGGAGCGCCGGCAGGTTAACTGTCCAGCAGGAAAACCTGCCCTGATTTAGGCTACACTCTATCTGCAAATCCCGACTATTGGAGGTCGCCTCATGATCAGAATCACCACTATCGCCTTACTGGCCAGCATCCTCGTGGCTACCGGCTGCAGCTGGGTCAAGCCCACACCCGGCGGCGAGAAGGTGCGCGTCTTAAACGCGGATGAGGTCGCTACCTGCAAGGAACTCGGCAAGACAACCGTCTCCCTGGTAGACAAGATCGCCGGAATTAAGCGGAATCCGCAAAAGGTACAAAAAGAGCTGGAGACGCTGGCCCGAACCAGCGCGGCAAACATTGGGGGCGATACCATTGTCCCGATCTCAGAGATCCAGGATGGCCAACAACGCTTCGCGGTTTACAAATGTGTGGGGCTGCCTCTGAAATAGGGGATTTCGATAATGGCGTCACTCATTCCCGGTCACCTTCGGAGTTGGCCCTGCGTCGTGTTGGGGAACACCATCCGGAATTTTCTCCCAGCGGGCTTTGGAACCGACGAATATATGCATGCCAAGCGTTACCTCCGGATCGCCATCCAGACACCCCAAGGTGATCCCATGCACTTTACCATCAACGATGCCGCACAGCGTGGAACCGCACCTGCTGCAAAACTGCAACCCTGAGCCATTTTCGGCTGCATAGGTGGTTAACAGTTGCTCGCCGGACACCCACGAAAACTCACCGGGATCGACCAGTGCATAGGCCGAGGCCTGGGCACTGAATGCCTTTCGGCACATGGAGCAATGACAAGAGCGGGCGTCATGCAGTTTACCGTCGATGCGGTATTTGACTGCCCCACAAAAACACGATCCCCCGATTGTCATCTGCCTCTCTCAGTTTTCATGCACACCTACCCATTCAGACGGCATCCAGCGCATCCAGCGACTGGCGATTATCCTCCTCGGCGCCCAGTTCGCGCAGCCCCTTTACCGCCGTGGCAATGTACGGCTCCTGCCGGTCAATCGGATAAACCATATAGACCGGCAGGGTGATCAGCGGGCTGTCCTCGACCGGGAAGAGTCGTTGCGCCTGGGCAAGGCTGCGCACCAGGCGAATAGGAAAGTAGGCCGAACCACCATGATTGATTATCAGCTGCAGGGCCAGCCAGCCGATATTCACCCGTTGCGCAGAGGTGTCCATGTCGGGGAAACGCGCGGCGAACTGGGCGACAAACTCAGGTCCCCAATCGATATGCACATAGCCGGAGTCCTGCCAGTGCCTGTCCGGGGAACTGGTCATCAACACCAGGGATTCACCGAAGATGTGCTCCACCGCGATATTGGGACGACTCTCCGGCGTATACATCACCCCCACGTCGATATTACCCTGCACCATCCCCTGCATGATTCCCTCCTCGAAACCGATCTCCAGCCGCAGGGAGATGTCTGGAGCGGTCTGGCGCATCCAGTGTACCCAGTGAGGTAGAAAGCCGTCCCAGAGGGCGATACGCCCGCTCAGCGTGAGTCCGGCACTGAAGCCGCTGGACAGACCCACATCATGACGGGCCTGCTCCAAGGTCCTGACCAGCGCCTTGGCATGACGCAGAAAACGCCGGCCGGCCGCCGTCAGTTCAGCACCACCCCGGCCACGACGAAACAGCGAGGTACCCAACTGCTGCTCCAGGGTCTTAATACGCGCACTCACCGTGGATTGGGTGATGTGCAGTTTTGCCGCCGCCCCGACAAAGTTACCGGCGGCGGTTACGGCAAGAAAGGTGCGGGCGAATTCGATATCCATGTTCCGAGGTCAAATCTTGAGATGAATAGAAGTGCAGTATTATATCGTATATTCCGATATTAAGTAATAATAATATTCGTTTGCCCAATAATAACCGACTTCATATACTGATCACGAATTTGGAGATATTGGAGTTGCAATGGACCGAACTGGTTTGATGTCAGTGGTGGCTGTATGAAGTCTGGATCAGGAGAAGGTTTATCCCTGCGCATGCCCCAATTCCTTATTCGCTTTCTTGATAGCAATCCCCATCCCGCCAGCCATGCCGAGAAGTGGATCTCGGCTGGCGGCGGTTTTTTTTCTATTCTGATGATCCTGATTGTCAGCCAGGATCTACTCGACATGCATGGCAGCGCCCTGATCGTGACATCGATGGGTGCCAGCGCTGTATTGCTGTTTGCCGTGCCCCATGGCGCCCTGTCGCAGCCTTGGGCGGTATTGGGCGGACACATCGTCTCGGCGCTGATCGGAGTCACCCTGGCGCGTTTTATCGAATCGCCGGCAATGGCGGCAGCCCTTGCCGTCTCCCTTTCGATCGCAGCCATGTATTACCTTCGCTGCCTGCACCCGCCAGGAGGCGCCACGGCACTTGCCGCAGTTCTGGGGGGTAGCGCCATTCAGGGACTGGGGTACGCTTATGTGGTGACACCCGTCCTGATCAACGTGCTGATTCTGCTGTCCGTCGCTTTTCTCTTCAACTACCCGTTTGCCTGGCGGCGCTATCCGCAAATCGCGGCCGAGCTGCTACCGGCGGAAAAGTGCATGATCGCCCACAGCGACCTGGTGTATGCACTGACCGAGATTGATTCGTTCATTGACGTCAGCGAGGATGATCTGCTGCGCATCTATGCACTGGCGCTGGGACATCAGAACAGCCCACAAACAGGCGGACAAACACAGCCCGTAAACTGAGTTTTGGGAGGTAACCAATGAATGCGGTTATGAAAAACGAACTGATTCGTACTGACGAAGAGGGATACCTGATCGATCCAGGCGAATGGAGTGAATCGGTCGCACATCAACTGGCGCAGACTGAGCAGTTGCAACTGGAGGAGGATCACTGGCAGGTGATCCGCTTCATGCGCAGCTACTATGACGATCACCAGGTCGCCGCCGATGCCCGCTTTGTCGTCAGACACCTGGCTGACGCCTGTGGTTATGGCAAAGACGCGAAGCGCAGGCTTTTCCAGCTGTTTCCCTATGGCTATGTCAAGCAGGCCTGCAAAATTGCCGGTATGAAACGCCCGCGCGCCTGGAGCACCGGCTGAGAGGAGATCAGGGTTACCTTATATAGGCTTTAATTGCTCCGGATCATGATTCCCGAATACGGGCAAACTAAACTTATATAAGAGAGCAACCGTGCATTTAGATGCTGGGTTGTGTCGGTTTTCAAATATTCCACTCCAGCAGCATGCACATATCCCGACTGCCATCACATCCGCAAGTTCGAGTGTGAACAACAGCGAGGTTGTTACCTGTATCAAACCTTAATCAAGGAGGTAACAATGGATATCGAGGTCAAGGGAACCATCTATGTAGATACCTATTCCGGTGGCGTTGTCGGCCCCAGCATCCCCATGCTTGGCCCTGTCACCGATGGCGGCACGATCATCGCTGATACGGCCCCCGGTTGCTGGGGGCCGATGATCACCCCAGCATTTAAAGGCGGTCACGAGGTGACGCAACCGATAGCAGTGACGGGAGCTGAAATCGGGGATGCCATAGCCATCCGTATTCAGAAAGTCCAGGTGACCTCCATGGCCACCGCATCCGGCACCATGTCGTTCGTGGAAGGCCGTTACACCGCAGACCCCTTCGTCGCACGTTTTTGCCCCAGTTGCGGGACAAAAAGCCCGCCCAGCCGCCTGGAGGGCATTGGGCCCGATGCCGTCCGCTGCGCCGTCTGTGGGGCTGAGGTCAGCCCCTTCCGGGTAGGCAACGGCTACACCATTGCCTTCGACGACGAGCGTCAAACCGCCATCACGGTCGATCAGACAGTGGCCAACGAGTTGGCCAGGGATGCAGCCAGGGTCATGGCCCTGCCGAAAGAGTCGAAACAGAATCCGATTGTCGCCCTGGCTCCGGCAGATGTGGCAGGCGTGATTACCCGTCTGCGTCCCTTCATTGGCAACATCGGCACGACACCAGCGATTGATATGCCCGACTCCCACAACGCCGGGGACTTCGGCACCTTCCTGCTGGATGCCCCCCATGAGTTCGGGATCACCAAGGAGCAACTCGATCTGGTCCGTACCGATGGTCACATGGATATAGATTCGGTGCGCGAGGGCGCGATACTGATCTGTCCGGTCAAGGTGGCAGGTGGCGGCGTCTATATCGGCGACGCACATGCCATGCAGGGTGACGGCGAGATTGCCGGTCATACCACCGACATCTCTGCGCAGGTGACCGTGCAGGTCAACGTCATCAAGGGTTTGCAGCTCGATGGCCCGATCCTGCTGCCACCGGTGGAGGATCTCCCCTACCTGGCGCGGCCACTGTCAGCTAGCGACAGGCAACGCGCCCAGCAACTGGCGAGCAAGCTTGGACAGGGCATGCTTGAGGATAGCGCCCCGCTGCAGATGGTCGGTTCCGGCGCAACGATCAACGAGGCCACCGATAATGGCGTAAGCCGCATGGCGACGCTGTTTGGCATATCCAAGGATGAGGTGCTCAACCGCGTGACCCTGACTGGCGCGGTGGAGATCGGCCGACTGCCGGGCGTGGTCACCGTCAGCATGCTGGTTCCCCTGGACAGGCTGGAAAAGGCAGGCCTGAGTGAACTGGTCAAGGCGCAATACGGCATCTGAATCGATGACCGGGCATTAACCCCTTAACTGCTGAGAGGGAGAGAGACGGGCGTGCCGCCGCCTCTCTCCCCGTTGTCATGCTGCCTACCTGAATAGACTCACCGCTAACAGTCACCCTGACTGCTGCTGTTTGTCACCGCAAATCTCAACACCATCTCTCTGTGATAAAACTGTGAAATTTACGTGATTGGGATGTGAAATTCTCCTGCCAATCTATTACCCAAGCGACAAGGCAATGCCACTGTCGTCAGGTAAATCATTCAATTTAGGAGAACCAACATGTCGAACAACACCCTGAAATCCAGCATCAAACTCACCGCCACAGCCATCGCCCTAGGGCTGACTGTCGCACCCATCGCTTCACAAGCCGACACCAATCCATTCGGCATGACCGATCTGGGCAGCGGCTATATGGTAGTGGCTGGCATGAAAGACACCGAAGGTAAATGTGGTGAGGCCAAGTGTGGTGGCGACAAGGCCATGGAAAAAACGGGCGAGGCCAAGTGTGGCGGTGACAAGGCCATGGAAAAAACGGGCGAGGCCAAGTGTGGCGGTGACAAGGCCATGGAAAAAAGCGGTGAAGGGAAGTGTGGCGAAGCCAAGTGCGGCGGCACTAAATAATGACATCAGCCATGCAAAACGCGCAGGCGTCCATCCATGGCACCGGTCTGGGTCTGAGGCGGTCTCTTCTCGGGCCGCTGACTGACCACCCGGCTGAAGCTGTCAATTTTTTGGAGGTGGCACCGGAAAACTGGATCGGTATCGGTGGTCGCCTCGGAAAACAATTCAGAGCCGTTACCGAGCGCCGCCCCCTGGTGCTGCATGGCCTGTCACTCTCACTCGGCGGCCCGACACCGATAGATGTGGAGTTCGTTAAACAGGTAAAGGCCTTCATGGGGACACACGGCATTGGCATCTACAGCGAACATCTCAGCTACTGCAGTGACGACGGCCATCTCTACGACCTGATGCCGATCCCCTTCAGTGAAGATGCCGTTCACCATGTTGCAGGCCGTATCCGCCAGGTCCAGGAGATTCTCGGCCAGCGTATTGCGGTGGAAAATGTCTCCTACTACGCCACCCCAGGCAAGCAGATGGAGGAGATCGATTTCATCAATGCCGTTATTGCAGAGTCCGATTGCGATCTGCTGCTGGATGTCAATAACGCCTATGTGAATGGGCACAACCACGGCTATGATGCGTTGCAGTTCATCCGCTCACTGCCGGGAGAACGTATCGCCTATATCCATGTCGCCGGCCACTATAGGGAATCGGACGACCTGATCGTCGACACCCACGGCGCAGAGGTAGTCGATCCGGTCTGGCAACTGCTGGATCAGACCTACCAACACTTCGGCGTGATACCCACCCTGCTGGAGCGCGATTTCAATATCCCGCCGCTGCCGGAACTGCTCAGGGAAATTACCCACATCACCCAGTTGCAGATGAAACAGGAGCACCCGCATGTCCGCTGCGCCTGACCGATTATCAATCAACCCGCTGCCCGAGTTCCAACGCCAGCAATACGCCTTTGCCGCGCACATTCGCGATCCTGAACTTGCCCCCTGCCCGGATGATGTCACTCATGTACGGATGGCCGTCTATCGCGAGCTGTTCTATAACAACATCGAAGGCACACTGAGCAACGCCTTTCCGGTGATCCGCAGCCTCTATGCCGATAGTGACTGGCACAGCCTGATACACGGTTTTTTCAGCACACACCGGGCGCAGACACCCTACTTCAGTAAGCTGCCGGAGGCATTTCTCAACTATCTTGAACAGGAACGCACTCCGCAGTCCGACGATCCGGACTTTCTGATTGAACTGGCTCACTATGAGTGGGTTGAACTGGCGCTCTCCATCTCGGATCAGGACATTGAGATTGTTTCATTCGATATCCAGGGAGACCCGGTGACAGGCATCCCTGCACTTTCACCCCTGGCATGGCGTCTTAGTTATCGCTATCCGGTGCACCGGATCAGCCCTGACAATCGACCGGAGTTTGCTCCCGACCAGCCCACACATCTGGTCGTCTATCGTGATCGACAGGATGACGTAGGCTTTCTTGAGCTCAATCCGGTTACCGCACGCCTGCTGCAACTGGTTAGTGAAAACCAATCGCGCACGGGCATCGCACTCCTGGAGCAGATCGCCCGGGAGATGAATCATCCAAACCCGCAGACTGTGCTTGCCGGTGGCCGGCAGATCTTCAGCCAACTGCAACAGCATGATGTGTTATTGGGCACAAAACCTGCCCGACAAGGAATCGATGCATGATAACAATGACAAAACAAATACACGCCTTACTGGATTCAAGCAGATCCCTCGATTTTCTCGGCCCACTGGCGCTCAGGCTCTATCTGGCACCCGTATTCTGGATGGCCGGCACCAACAAGCTCAGCAATATGGAGGGTGTCATCGAGTGGTTTGGCAACAGCGACTGGGGCCTGGGACTACCTTTCCCCACGCTGATGGCCTATCTGGCGGTCACTACCGAAACGCTCGGCGCCATCCTGTTGCTAACCGGCCTGGCGGTGCGCTATATCTCCCTGCCCCTGATGGTAACCATGGCGGTGGCGGCAGTCACTGTGCACTGGGAGAATGGCTGGCTGGCCATTGCCGAGGGCAGCGGCAGCCTGTTCGCCAGCGATCGCACCATAGGCGCCATTGAGCGCCTGGACCGCGCCAAGGATATTCTGCGTGAGCACGGCAACTACCAGTGGCTGACCGAAAACGGCAGTTTCGCCATCCTCAACAACGGCATCGAATTCTCCGCCACCTATTTCGTTATGCTCCTGTCGCTCTTCTTCATCGGGGCCGGACGCTATCTGAGTATTGATTACTGGCTGCACAAAAAGCTCATGGCATAAATTTACAGGTGATCAACCAGCTGAATCCGTACGGAAAAATTCCGTTCAAGGCCTCGCTGAATATATAGGCAGAACAACAAATTTGGCATATGCTGATGGTGTACAAACTGAAGGTAAACACCATGGGCCGTTGTATCAGTACCAGTCTGGCGAAGCGTTTCTCCTTTGAAGATCTGGTCAACAAACTTACCGATAAATACCGTTGCACCCGCTATCGCGATGCCCTGCATATCGAAGATGACGGTCATATATTCCTGTTCCGCTATGGGGTGATGGTCACCTGGGATATTAGCCATGATTGCGAAAAGCGTATTCGTCATGAAATCGAACCCTTCTGCATCAACCCGCTGCCCGACCCTTACTTCGAACATTTCAATTTTGAATTGAATGCCGATCAGAACCGTATCAGCGGCGACCGGATCTGCATCGAGGGGAGTGATGCCCTGCAATTAATGGCGGTCTCACATGGGCTGGCGCAATCGAGCAAACTCAACGAACTCGAAAGCTATGCGGAACAGACCATTGAAGAGACTGCGCATATCCCGAGAAGCATGGCGGTGAAGGGCAGGACCAACCTGAGTCGCCGGGACATATCAAAAATGCGCGGCAAGCTGTTTTTGGTGGAGAGCGACATCAACCTACACCATGCGTTGCTCGATACCCCGGAATTTTTCTGGGAGTACCCGGAGATGGAAAACCTCTACATAATGACCGCCAAGTATCTGGATATTCAACCGCGCATAGAGGTGCTGAACCGCAAGTTGACGATCATTCATGAGATATTCGGCATGTTGGCGGATGAGCAGAAACACAAGCATTCCTCCCTGCTGGAGTGGATCATCATCTGGCTGATCGCCATAGAGATTCTGATCTTTCTGTTTCATGATCTGCTGAAGTGGTTCTGAAACAGCAGGACTTTCTGTTCACAGAGTTTCACTCATCTATGCTCCCGGGCTTGTTCAACGGCCTTCTGCACCAGAACCGATGCTCGTCTACTATTAACAGTGAACAGAAATAATGACTCCTGAAAAAGACAACGGCAATGACAGATAGCCATAGCGTTGACCTGGCGGATATTCAAGCGGCACGAGCACGAATCAAGGATGCCGTCTTCTATACGCCATGCGCACTCTCAGAAACACTCAGTAGCATTCTGGGTTGCCGACTTTATCTCAAGCTGGAAAATCTGCAGATGACCGGTTCCTTCAAGGACCGGGGCTCATTGAACAAGATGCTGCAACTCGATAATGCACAAAAGGCCGCAGGCGTTATCACCGCCTCTGCGGGCAATCATGCCCAGGGGGTGGCGCATGCCGCAAAACTCTGCGGCGTAAAGGCCACCATCGTCATGCCGGAGACCACCCCCCTTGCCAAGATTCGCGGCACCCGTGTACTGGGGGCGGAAATCATCCTGCATGGCCGCGGCTATGACGATGCCTTCGACAGGGCGTGCGAACTTCAACGAGAACGGGGCGCCACTTTTATTCATGCCTTTGATGATGAGGCGATCATTGCCGGGCAGGGCACCATCGGTCTTGAAATCCTGGAGCAGGTAGCCGACCCGGACCTGGTGATCGTGCCGATCGGCGGCGGCGGACTGATCGCCGGCATCGCCACCGCCATCAAATCTACCCGGCCTGCCGTCAGTATCATCGGCGTCGAAACCGAGCGACTGCCGGCCATGCGCGAAAGTATCGCCGCCGGGCAGGTTACGCCACAGCAGACCACCAGTACTCTGGCCGATGGCATTGCTGTTGCCAAGGTAGGCAGTAAAACACTGCCGATTGTGCGTGAGCTGGTGTCCGCAATCATTACGGTCAGCGAAGAAGAGATTGCGAATGCCATCATGGTGCTTCTGGAGATGGAGAAGACCCTGGCGGAAGGCGCTGGCGCAGTGGGATTTGCCGCACTGTATAACCAGCATCTGGTGGATGTCAGCGATAAAACCGTTGTGGTGGTCATCAGCGGTGGCAATATCGACATGACCATACTCTCCAAGATCATCGAACGCGGACTGGAGATAGACGGCCGCCTGGCCCGCCTCAAAGTGGTGGTGCCAGACAGACCCGGCAGCATCGCAACACTGGCAACTCTGGTCGCCAAGTATCAGTCGAATATTCTCGAGATCTCACAAAACCGCGCGGCAAGTGAAGTACAGTTGGAAGAGACAGAGGTGGAATTGACCCTGGAAACCCGCGGTAAAGATCACGTGCAAACAATCACACAGGCGATAAGAGACTATGGCTTCAAGGTGAAATAGCCAGCTAACTGTTATTAATCAATTGATTAGCTGTTTTTCATTATCCTTCATTGCTGCATTGCGATATGATGAGTATCGATAATCGAATCATTCAAGCAAGCTTGCCACTACTCATGCACTGTCCTCGATGCAACCACACAATCGAAGACGCAGACGCGTTATTCTGTTCCCAGTGCGGCGAACAGTTGAAGGCTAAGAATGTCTGCATCTGCTGTGGTAAAAGATTGCACGCCAACGCACGCTTCTGTGACCGCTGTGGCAACCCGACGGATAACCGAACACCAGCCGCTTTCTGGCGACCGCTCTACTGCAGTGGCTCAGGCAGTGCCATTCTGGCAGGCGACAGGCACTTTAAATGCAGCCGCTGCGGGAAGGCTTTTCTCGAACAGTTCCGCTTCAACAACACTTCCACCTGTCTAGAGTGCGGCGCGACAGAAAAGGCTGAACCGGCAGCCGTCCCGATTGAACAGCAGACGCCACCGCCTCAACCTGGCGCAGGCAAAACCCAGCCGGCCACAAACATTCATTATCCGGACGAAAGGGATGACTTTTATAAGAGCCGCCTGAAAAAACTCGGAGTGGCTGAATCCGACTGGGTTGAAATACCGAGCGGTGAGTTTCTCATGGGATCGCCCCCCACCGAGAAAGACCGGTTCGGAAACGAATTACAGCATCCGGTGACGATAAAAAAATTCTACCTGCTGAAAACCCCCGTCACCTTCGCCATGTTTGATCTGTTCTGCGATGAGCTGAAAATACCCAGGCCACCCGATGAAGGCTGGGGACGCGGCAAACGGCCAGTGATCAACATCACCTACTGGAGCGCCATGGAGTATTGCATCTGGTTGCAGAAACGCACCGGGTGGAATATCCGCCTGCCAACTGAAGCGGAGTGGGAATACGCCTGCCGTGCTGGCACCGGCACCCCGTTCTGGACTGGTGACATCATCAACACCGAGCAAGCAAACTTCGATGGCAACTATACCTATAACGGCAGCCCAAAAGGCGAAAGGCGGGGACAGACGACACCTGTTGACCTGTTTCCGCCCAACCCCTGGGGGCTGTATGACATGCATGGCAATGTCTGGGAATGGTGTGCGTCCATCTATGCCGAGGTCTACTCCGGCCAGGAACAACAGGATGCCGGATGTAATCGTGACAATTTGGAAGAGCGGGTGGTGCGTGGCGGCTCTTGGTACAACGTCCCTGGTGGATTACGCTCCGCCTCTCGCAACAAGATGGGACCGAACTATCACTACCTGAGAATCGGTTTTCGCATCCTTCGCGAGGCAGAACAATCGGGTTAAAAAAAAGCGGGCCGGTCAAATGGCCGGCCCGCTTACGCTACCCATTACGAAGGCATCTAGATAGCAAGATACTGCTGTCTCATCTCGGCGTTGTCCAGTACCTCCTGAGCCAGTCCGTCAAACACCACTTGGCCCATATCGAGAATGATGGCGCGGTCGGCCAAACGCAGTGCAGCCACGGCATTCTGCTCCACGATAATAGTGGTGATACCCAGCGTCTTAATACTATCAACGATACGTTCGATCTCGCGCACAATGACCGGCGCCAATCCTTCGTAGGGTTCATCCAGCAGCAGCAGCTTGATATCACGCGCCAGGATGCGCGCCACCGCCAACATCTGCTGCTCACCACCTGACAGGGTGGTCGCTTCCTGGTTACGGCGTTCGGCAAGACGCGGGAAATGTTCATAGATACGTTCGATTGACCAACCGATCGGTGGCGCGATCTGTGACAGTATCAGATTCTCCTCTACCGTCATGCCCGGAATGATGCGTCGGTCCTCAGGCACCAGTCCAACACCATTCTGCGCCGCATCATGCGACTTCATGTTATGCAGCGGTTTATGGTCCAGCCAGATTTCACCGTGCGTGACCTGAGGGTTGTCCATCCGCGCTATCGAACGCAGGGTGGATGTCTTACCCGCTCCATTGCGCCCCAGCAGCGCCAGCACTTCGCCTTCACGGATATCGAAACTGACGCCCTGCACGATGTAACTCTCACCGTAGTATGAGTGTATGTCCCAGCAGGAAAAAAAGGCCGGGGCCGACCCGGTGCTTTTAATCGTCGGAACAACCGGCGCGATATTGTGCTTACTCATAGTTCAGCTCCACCCAGATAAGCCTCTTGTACTTTGGGATTGCCGCGAATTTCATCCGGCGTCCCAGAAGCGATAATGCAACCCTGCGCCAACACACTAATTGTATCGGCAAGGCTGAAAACCACGTGCATGTCATGCTCGATGATGATCTTGGTCATGCCCCGCTCCTTGATCTTCTTGAGCAGATCAATGGTACGGTTGGTGTCGTGGCGCGCCATACCAGCGGTAGGCTCATCCAACAACAGCAGGCGCGGATGCTGGATCAGGCCCATCGCCAGTTCCAGACGGCGCTTGTCACCGCGTGACATGCTGCCTGCATGCTGATTCACCAGTGCGCCAAGCCCCAGATCCTCGAGAACATGCAAGGCCTCGTCGGCAATCTGCTTTTCACCCGCCATACTGGAAAAGGCGTTGAACTTGAAAATACCATCACGTTTGGCCAGCGCCGGCACCATGACATTTTCAATCACGGAAAGGTCCGGAAAAATCTCCGGTG
Organism: Sedimenticola sp.; assembly: GCA_002869585.1. Lineage (GTDB taxonomy): Bacteria > Pseudomonadota > Gammaproteobacteria > Chromatiales > Chromatiaceae > BM503. The sequence continues at coordinate 5,198 of PKUO01000044.1, read as the reverse complement.
TCTGAAAAACACGCACCATGCCCGCATGATTGATCTCGTGCGGTTGCATGCCGATCATATTCTGACCTTCGAATTCAACAGTGCCACTATCAGGAACCAAGCGGCCAATACAGACATTCAACAGCGTTGATTTACCCGCCCCGTTAGGGCCGATGATCGCATGGGTCTTGCCCTCTTCGATTTCAAGGTTGATGTCACCGAGTGCATGCAAGCCGCCAAAGGTCTTGTTTACATTCCTGATGTTTAAAACAATATTGCTCTCACTCATCCGATTACTCCTTCCCAACCGACTCGGCGGCCTTTTTTTCAGGCCCCTTGGAAAGATTGCGAACAACGGCTGTAGTTCGTCTGATCCCTTCCATCACACCACCCGGCAGGAAGATAACCACCAGCATGAAGAGCACCCCAAGCGTCAAATGCCAACCTTCACCGACGAATTCACTGCTGACAGCGACCACGATATTTTCCAGCCAATCCGGCATGAAGGCGAAGAACTCATGCAGCCCAGCCTCGTTGAGTGCCGAGAAGATATTTTCGAAATATTTGATAATTCCCACACCCAGCAGAGGTCCGATCAATGTGCCAGTACCACCGAGAATCGTCATCAGAACCACCTCGCCCGATGCCGTCCACTGCATGCGTTCAGCACCGGCCAGGGGATCGGTTATCGCCATCAGGCTACCCGCCAGACCGGCAAACATTCCAGAGATGACGAACGCCACCAACAGGTAAGGCCGAGTATTGAAACCGGTGTATTTCATGCGCGTCTGATTGGATTTGATCGCCTTGAGTTTCAACCCGAATGGCGAGCGGAAGATCCGCAAAGATATGAAGAATGCAATTATCAACATCGTCGCGCAAAAATAGAACCCGGAATAACCGCTCATCTCCAGCCCAAACAGGGTAGTAGATGGCAGACCATCACCCACTGGGCCATCCAGAATGCGTGCATCATTCATGGTGATCTGCAGCCCGGTTTCACCGTTGGTAATCGGGGTCAGCACCGAATAAGCCAGGTTATAGGACATCTGGGCAAACGCGAGCGTCAGGATAGAGAAGTAGATACCAGAACGACGCAGACTGACATAGCCAATCAGGACAGCGAAAACACCACCCATCAAGGTGCCGAATACCACCGCGGGCAAGACATTCATGGTCAGCAGCTTGAACGACCATACGGCCGTGTAGGAACCCACACCCAGGAACACCGCATGTCCGAACGAGAGATACCCGGTCAGGCCAAACAGAATGTTAAATCCGATGGCAAAAATGCCGAAAATGGCAAACTTCTGCAACAGGTCGGGGTAGTTGGCCCCGATGGGCGCGAGCCAAAGTGGAGCGGTCAATACCGCAACTGTAAATATGGCCATTACGGCCCAGTCATTACGAATAGCAGGAATACTCATATCAATCCTCCATCACACCCTTGCGCCCCATCAGACCGCGAGGCCTTGTCAGGAGAATTACAACCGCAACCAGATAGATAATGATCTGGTCAATTCCTGGGATGATGGATTTCACTTCAGTCATCGATGCAAATGACTGCAGGATACCTAACAGAAATCCTGCCGAGACAGCGCCGCCAAGCGAACCCATGCCACCAACAACCACAACCACGAAGGAGAGGACCAGAAAGTCCATACCCATGTGGTAGTCCGGCGGGAGAATCGGCGCGTACATCACGCCCGCCAAACCGGCGACCACCGCAGCAATACCGAATACCACAGTAAAGCGCCGTTCGACATTGATGCCCAGCAGACCGACTGTCTCACGGTCCTGCATACCAGCACGCACCACCATACCGAAGGTCGTGAACTGCAGAAAGGCAAACACGGCAAAGATCACAATGCCTGAGAAAAGCAGATAGACCAGGCGCCACCAGGGATAAACCACTGATTCGCCCAACCCAAGGAGCAGGCCAATATTGGCGCTGCCGGCAACAATCTCTGGGGACGGTGTCGGAATCGGATTTGCACCGAAAAAAGATTTAACAATCTCCTGGATTACAATAGCCAAACCAAAGGTCACCAGGATCTGCTCTGCATGCGGGCGTTTATAGAAGTGACGTATCAGGCCACGTTCCATGGCCACACCAATCAGAAGCATGATCGGTATCGCCAGAAAAATAGACAAGGGTACAGCCCAATCAATGATTGCCGTACCTGTATCGCCCCACCATATTTCCAGGTAAGGCTGCTCTTTGTATGCATCAAAGAAGGTGATGCTCTCATCTTTCACCTGCTTCGAGATCGTTAACAAACTCTGTATAGAAACCGCACAGAACGCACCGAGCATGAACAAGGCACCGTGTGCAAAGTTCACAACCCCAAGGGTTCCGAATACGAGTGTCAGGCCTAGAGCGATCAGCGCATAGGCGCCGCCCTTATCCAGCCCGTTGAGGAGTTGAAGTATTATCGCGTCCATTACCGTCCAAAACCGTGAGATGAAAAATGAATCAAGAAAGCTACCGGTCCAGTTGATGGACCGGCAGCTGCGTTAACGTCTACTTACACTTCGTATGGGCCGAGATCACCGCCAAAGATGGCTGGATCGTACTCAACCTGTGAGCGTGGAACAATCTGCTCAACTTTAAGAAGGTCGAACTGAGAAGATGGATTTTCATTACCACGTACAACAAGAACGTCTTTGAAGCACTGATGGTCGGCGGCACGATACTCAGTCGGTCCATTACCCATGCCATCGAAGGTGTGCCCTTCCAGAGTCTTGATTACTTCTGGCGGATAGAAGGTACCGGCACGCTCTACGGCATCTGCATACAACAGTGCCTGTACGTAACAGGTCTGAGCTGCCTGTGATGGTGGGAAGCCATACTCTTGCCAGAAGGATTTAACGAAGGCCTTGGAGCCATCATCCTGCAGTGACCAGTGCCAGTTGGTGGAACCCAGAATACCCTTGATGTTGTCACCTGCACCCTGCGCCATCAGACGGGAGAAGAGCGGAACGATGATTTCAAAGTTCTTGCCATTGACCTGCTTATCACGCAGACCAAACTGAACAGCCTGGGTCAGCGAATTGATCATATCCTTGCCGTAGTGGTTCAGGATCAGCACGTCTGCGCCAGAGTTCAGTACCGGCGTGATGTACTGTGAGAAGTCACCTGCACCCACCGGCGTACGGACCGCGGCAACAGTTTCCCAACCCAGAGCTTCGGTAGTGTTCTTGATGGACTCTTCCTGGGTCCAGCCCCAAGTGTAGTCAGCTGTCAGATGGTAAGCGCGACGCTCTTTGCCCATCTCCTTCTCAAGCACGGGGCCCAGAGCGGCACCGGACATATAGGCGTTGAAGAAATGGCGGAAGCCATAGCGACGCTTGTCCTTACCCGTGGTGTCATTGGAGTGGGTCAACCCAGCCATGAATACCACACCCATTTCCTGGCAGAGACCCTGTACGGCAACAGCCACACCGGAAGATGAACCACCGGTGATCATTACCACGCCATCTTTCTCGATCATGCGCTTGGCAGATGCACGGGCCGCGTCAGACTTGGTCTGGGTATCACCTGTCACATACTCAAGCTTCTTACCCAGGATACCATTGCCCTTCAGAGACAGCGGCTTCATGGTGTTGAGCATGCCGCCGTCACCTTCACCGTTGATGTGTTTGACAGCCAATTGGTAGGCGCGCAACTCATCAGCACCCTCATCGGCATAGGCACCGGTTTGCGGTACGTTGAAACCAAATTTCACACTGGAAGCATCACCGGGATTATTGCGGAATTCATTCGCAGCCCATGCTCCCTTGGTGAAAAACATCGGACTACTGGCAGCGGCCATCGCAGCAGCACTGACTTTGATGAAACCACGGCGGGACAGTTCGCTTGTTTTCTTGTCGTCACTCATTCAGTTTTCCTCTCTCTGCTAAATTCTATGGGCAACAAGCCCTATTATTACTGCGTTTGCATCCGGGTCGGCAGTTTTCCAAGCGACCTGACAATGCGGTTCTTGCTGCCAGACAAACTGGCGAGCGATTATTTTATTGTCGTTATAAAATCACAATCTGCCGCGTGTCGACCTCCCACATAGAAGGCCATCAACAACTGGCCCTGGGATAAAAGCAATAAATATGCCTGCATATAATTTTCTATTATTTCAGTAGGTTAATGATTAACGGCAGCGTAGTGTTACCAAATAATGCAACCATAGGTAACACTTTATGTGTAATTTAGTAACATCGGAATTCTGTTCCTGTGGTGCATGAGCCGTTTCTCATGCGCCGCCTGTTACCTATACTCAAGTATGAAAATTCACTCGATCCATTCTCGAAGACCAAAGGGCATAGCATTGACCAACGACTATCAGCCTATTGCCTGTTCAACACACAGTGAGTACGAACTCATGGCCATGCACCGTAAGCGAGTGGAAATAACCGGCACGAACGGAACCGTTGTCGCTGGAACAGTGGTGGACGTTGTGACTGCAAATGGTGCGGAATATATTTGTCTGGAGCTATCCCCGGGCAATATCCAAAACATCAGACTGGATCAGATTCAGACCGTCAGCACGGCCGCATAGGAAAACTCTACCAGCCATTCGATGCGACAGACTCTGATGACAGATTATATTAAGGCAATCCATTCATGGCACATCATACTCTACACCGTCAATGCAGATCATTGTAACCGTCCGGTGATCACACCTTGTCAGTAGTCACCGGCTGCCAGTTATGGGGCAACAGTTCATGGATGGCGTTGTTCTTCTGTGTTGGCAGGCGAGCCAGCACATCCTTTAAGTAAGCATAGGGATCATGCCCGTTGAACTTGGCGGACTGGATCAGTGTCATCACGGCCGCTGCACGCTGGCCACTGCGCAGTGATCCGGCGAATAGCCAGTTGGAACGGCCCAGCGCCCAAGGCCGGATCTGGTTCTCCACCCAGTTGTTGTCGATAGGCACGGCACCATCCTCCAGGTAGCGCGTCAGCGCACTCCAGCGTTTCAGACTGTAATCCAGTGCCTTGGCCGTGCCCGAGCCATCCGGCACTTTTAATCGCTGGGCCCGCATCCATTGCTGAAAGGCATCCGCAATAGGCCGCGCCTGCTCCATGCGTAATCGCTGCCTTTTGTCCGGCTCCAGCTGCTTGACTTCCCGTTCGAGCGCATAAAGCTGACCCATATAGTCCAGCGCCTGGGCCGCCAGTTGGCTCTTGTTGGCCGCGTGCAGGTCGAAGAACTTGCGCCGGG
>PKUO01000103.1 GCA_002869585.1 Sedimenticola sp. | reverse complement strand
GTGCCTTTCGAGCCTGTGCAACAATCTGGTCCAGTTTGTCTGATGATTGTTTGGATGGCATGCCAACCTCCAGCGATTATTGATTAGCCATTATATAGCCTATCAACAACAGTTTGTCCTATCACCAGACCAGAGGTATCTGGAGAATTCTTGGCGTTTTGGACAATACGACGAGAGGCCGTCCCGTAACGTCAGAACAGAACCGTTTTGATCTATTCCGGCGAATCGCTGATGCCATCGATATAACGGTCTCTGGCATTTTTTGCGCGGGAGAATATCTCGAGAAGATGGTCACCGTCGCCACGTTTGATAGTGTCGGCCAGTTCCGTCATTTCACTGATATAACGATCCATCATCTCGCCCAACGCCTTGCGGTTGGCCACGCAGATGTCACGCCACATCACCGGACTGCTCGAGGCGATTCGGGTAAAGTCCCGAAATCCACCTGCGGCATAACGAAAGATCTCGTCATTCGCCTTCATGCGCGCCAGGGAGTCAACCAGGCTGAAGGCCAGCATATGGGGCAGATGCGAGGTGGCGGCCAGCACCTCGTCATGGTGCTCCACGCTCATGCGGGTGACTTCTGCACCGCAGGCCTGCCAGATCTGCTCAACCCTGAGCAACGCCTCGGGAGAGGTCTCGGAAGTAGGCGTCAAGATAATGCGGCGATGCTGATAGAGCGTGGCGAATGAGGCCTCGACACCGCTGTTTTCGGTTCCGGCAATGGGATGTCCGGGTACAAAACCTGAGGGCAGATAACCCAGCGCAGCACGGCAATCTTCAATAACGCTGGCCTTAGCGCTGCCCCCATCGGTAATAATAGCGTCATCGGCCAAGTGCCCCTTCATCGCTCTGAAGGTATCGGCCATGGCGCCCAGGGGTACGGCGAGAAAGATGACATCCGCTTGCTTAACGGCCTCGGCAACATCATGGGTGTAGCGGTCGATCACACCCAGTTCGACGGCCTTGTCAAGATTGTCCTTGCCGCGACCACAACCGATGATCTCCTCGACCATCCCTGCCTGCCGCAGCGCACGCGCCAGGGAGCCGTCGATCAGGCCGACACCGATAATGGCAAGGCGGCGAATCATCACTTGCCGAGCACCTTCTTCATGGCAGCCAGAAACCTGGCATTCTCCTGTTCAAGCCCGACCGTCACCCGCAGGTGATTGGGCAGACCATAATTGGCGACCGGACGTGCAATACACCCTTCGCGGAGCAGTGCCTGGTCCACCTCGGCTACCGGCCTGCCGACATCAACCGTGATAAAGTTACCGACCGAGGGAATATACTCGAGCTCCATCTCTTCAAACCCGGCTGCCAGCTGGACCATGCCCTGGTCGTTCACCTCCACGGCCTTATCGATAAACGCCTGATCATCCAGAGCGGCCCGGGCTGCCGCCAATGCCATGCTGTTGACATTAAAGGGCTGACGCACACGATTGAGCAGATCCGCCACATCGGGGTGGGACAAGCCATAGCCGACACGCAGGGAGGCGAGTCCATAGGCCTTGGAGAAGGTGCGCGTCACGATCAGGTTGGGATACCGGGAGAGCCACTGGCTGGCATCAGGATAATCGGACTCGTTGACATACTCGATATAGGCTTCGTCGACGACCACAACCGTTGTTTCCGGCACTGCCGCGATAAAATTCTCCAGCTCCTCGGCATGCAGCCAGGTACCGGTCGGGTTATTCGGATTGGCAATCCAGACCACCCTGGTCTGATCCCCGATCATGTTCAGCATCGCATCAAGGTCATGCCCGTAATCGACCGCTGGAGCAATTTTCAGTGTTGCGCCAACCGACTGGCTGCTGATCGGGTATACCGCGAAGGCATGTTCGGAGAACAGCGACTCGTAACCCGGCGCGAGAAACACCCGGGCAATCATATCCAGCACATCGTTGGAACCATTGCCGAGGGTGATGCAGTTGGCGTTAACACCGTGTTTGGCCGCCAGGGCGGCACGCAGCTCAAAGCCACCACCATCGGGATAGAGGGCCACATCGTCGAACTCACCACGCATCGCCTCCAGGGCCTTTGCACTGCAACCCAGGGGGTTTTCGTTAGACGCCAGCTTGATCGAACCGGTAATGCCCAGTTCCCGTTCCAGTTCAGAGATCGGTTTCCCTGGAATATAGGGCTTCAGATTGGCTATACCCGGTGCAGCAATTTGGAGAAATTTATTGGTGTGCTCTGTCATTATTCGATTGTCCGATCGTTTCAAACATCAATGAATTGGTTATAAGGCAACGCCTTATAAAACAGCACTGGGATATGAACCCAGTATCTTGAACATCCTCGACTCGCTCTCCAGCGCATCCAGGGCTTCATTCACCTTCGGATCATCCCGGTGGCCGTCAATATCGATAAAAAAGACGTAATCCCAGTTGCCCTTGCGCGATGGGCGCTATTCGATACGCGACATGCTGATCCCGTGTTTCGACAAGGGATTGAGCAGCGAACTCAGCCCACCGGCCACATTCCGGGTGGCGCACAACAGGGTTGTTTTATCCACCCCGCTGGGCAAGGTGCGCTGTTTGCCGATAATCAGAAAGCGCGTGGTGTTGTCCGGCTCATCCTCGATATTGGTCGCCAGCCCTTTCAGCTGATAGATTTCCGCGGCCATTTCGCCGGCAATTGCCGCTGACTCCGGCTCACTCTTCGCCAGTCTGGCCGCCTCGGCGTTGCTGCCGACGGTAATCTGCTCGGCATGGGGGAGATTGCGATCCAGCCAGAGCCTGCACTGCGCCAGGGACTGTTGGTGTGAAAACACCCGCTTTATCGATTTCAGATCCGGCGACATGCTAAGCAGATGGTGGTGAATACGCAGCATCACATCGCCACAGATCTGCATCGGCGAGTTGAGAAACATATCCAGGGTATGGTTGATCACACCCTCGGTGGAATTTTCCACCGGCACCACCCCGTAATTGGCGGTACCGGATTCGACATCACGGAAAATATCGGATATCGAGGCCATGGGTATGGTAATTACCGAATGACCGAAATGTTTCAACGCCGCTGACTGGGTGAATGTGCCCTCTGGGCCCAGGAAGGCGATTTTCATCGGCTGTTCAAGGGCCAGACAGGCGGACATGATTTCGCGAAACAGTCGCGCCATGTCCTCATCACTCATCGGACCTTTGTTGCGCTTTTTAACCAGCCGGAGGATGGCCGCTTCGCGCTCGGGCCGGTAAAAGAAGGCGTCTTTGTCCTCTTCCAGCTTTATCGAGGCCACATCTTTGGCCGCTGCCGCGCGTTGGTTGATCAGGTCCTGGATCTGGACATCCAGCAGATCAATACGCTCACGGATACCATCAAGTTTTTTCTGGTCACTCATACCCTGCCCCGTATTTCCGGCTTAATCTTCCCGGGTACAACCGAGACATCGGACAGACAACACCCCGTCGATGCCTTTGATGCGCTCAAGGGTGGCCTGATCCGGCTCCTTATCGACATCGATCAGTGTAACGGCAATCTGCTCCCGTGATTTGTTCAACATATCCATGATATTGAGGCCACCCTCGGCCAGATCCGTTGATATCTGCCCCACCATGTTGGGCACGTTCGAATTCACGACCAAAATGCGCTGACCGCCGTTGCGCGGCAGGTTGATCTCGGGAAAATTGACTGAATTGGTAATGTTGCCGTTTTCCAGATAGTCCCGCACCTGGTCGGCGACCATGATAGCGCAGTTCTCCTCTGCCTCACGGGTGGATGCGCCAAGATGCGGCAGGGTAATGCAGCGCGGATGATCCTTGAGCAGATTGCTGGGGAAATCGCAGACATAGGCATACAGATGCCCCTCGTCCAACGCTTTGACCGCTGCCTCATCATCGATAATCCCGGAACGGGCGAAATTCAGCAACACGCTGTTTTTCTTCATCAGCTTCAGACGTTCCGCGTTGATCATGTGACGGGTGGAATCGATCAACGGCACGTGGAAGGTGATGAAGTCGGACTTGGCGATCAGATCATCAACGCTCAGCGCCTGCTCCACATCCGCAGACAGTTTCCAGGCGGCCTTGACCGTGATCGTCGGATCATAGCCGATGACCTTCATGCCCAGCGCCCGGGCGGCGTTCGCCACCTTCACCCCAATTGCACCCAAACCGACAACCCCGAGGGTGCGTCCGGGCAATTCGAAACCGACATAGTTCTTCTTGCCCTGCTCGACACTCTTGTTGATGCTGGCGTCATCGCCCTCCAGACCACGGGAGAAGGTCCATGCCTGGCCGATATTGCGTGCCGCCATCAACATGCCGGCGACCACCAATTCCTTGACCGCATTGGCGTTGGCGCCCGGAGCATTGAAGACGGCCACCCCCTTTTCGGTCATTTTCGGTACCGGAATATTGTTGACGCCAGCGCCGGCGCGGCCAATCGCCTTGACCGACGCGGGGATTTCCATGTCATGCATCTTGAACGAGCGCAGCAGAATGGCGTCCGGGTGGGAAATCTCCGAAGCCACCTCATAGTTATCCCTGGGCAATCTATCCAGACCGGCCACCGAGATATTGTTCAAGGTTAGAATTTTGAACATGAACCCCCCTGTCTTTTAATTGTTTTACATCTGGCAGATGGTTTGTCGAAGTGCGTATAGAGTCGTTATCAGGTATCTGCCCGTTTATTCAAGAAGATCCGGCACCCAGGGCATCCCTGGGTGCCGGTTTGAGATCAGATCAACCGTGGCGTTTTTCAAAATCCGCCATGAAGTCGATCAGTGCCTGAACGCCTTCCTCTGGCATGGCGTTGTAGATGCTGGCGCGCATGCCACCCACGGAACGATGTCCCTTCAGGGTCTTCAGGCCTGCCTCCGATGCCTCCGCAAGGAAGGTGCCATCCAGTTCCGCATCCGCCAGAATGAACGGGATATTCATCCAGGAACGACAACCGGGATCGACGGGGTTGCTGTAAAAGTCGGAATCATCGATTGCGGTATAGAGCGCCTCTGATTTGCGCTCATTGATTTTCGCCATGGCCGGCAGGCCGCCAATCTTTTTCAGCCACTGAAACACCAGCCCGGAGAGATACCAGGCATAGGTAGGTGGCGTGTTGTACATGGAATCGTTATCCGCATGTGTCTTGTAGGAGAACATGGTCGGTACATCAGAGCCCAGTTCTGTGATCAGATCATCGCGCACGATCGCCAGCGTCAGGCCGGCCGGACCGATGTTCTTCTGGGCGCCGGCGTAGATGATACCGAAACGATAGACATCCACGGGGTGCGAAAGAATCGAAGATGAGAAGTCGGCAACCAGCGGCACATCGCCGGCATTCGGGACATAGGGAAACTCGATCCCCTGAATGGTTTCATTCGGGGTGTAGTGCAGGTAGTCGGCGTTGCCGTTCAGCTCCAGTTTCTCCTGGGAGGGCACGTCGAACTTTCCTTCTGACGAAGTACCGGCAATCGCCACTTCGCCAAAGCGTTTAGCCTCGGAAATCGCCTTTTTCGACCAGGAGCCGGTATTCACATAGTTGAAAATACCGTTCTTGCGGAGATTCAGCGGCACCATTGCAAACTGACTGGAGGCCCCGCCCTGCAGGAACAGCACCTTGTAGTTATCCGGAATAGCCATCAACTCGCGCAAATCGGCTTCCGCCTGTTCAGCGATGGACATGAACTCTTTGCCGCGGTGGCTCATCTCCATCACCGACATGCCGCTACCATGCCAGTCAAGCATCTCTTCCTGAGCCTGTTGCAACACCTCTTCGGGAAGTGCTGCGGGACCAGCACTGAAATTATATATGCGAGACATGTTTAATTCTCCAGCCTAATATACTGTTTTTAAATAAAAACTATTCTTCTGATGTTTCAGATTCTTCTGCGTCCGTCGCAACTTCGCCGGTCAGATCTTCAACATCATCCTCATCACCTTCCAAAGATTCAATCTGCTCAATACCCACCAGTTTTTCATCCTTGGTCAGGCGTATCATCATCACGCCCTGAGTATCTCTTCCCATCAGTGACACATCGGAGACACGGGTGCGAACCAAGGTGCCGCCATCGGTAATCAACATGATTTCATCATCCTGGTCAACCAGCACGGCGCCGATCTGGTCGCCATTCCGCTCAGAGGTTTTGATCGATATGACACCCATGCCACCACGGCCCTTGAGCGGGTACTGGTCAATATCTGTGCGCTTGCCAAAGCCGTTTTCGGTAACCGTCAGCACCGCTTTTCCGGCTTCGGCAATGATCAGGGAGATGACCTTCTGATCCTTGCCCAGCTTGATTCCCCGGACGCCACAAGCGGTGCGACCCATCGCCCGCACCTTGGATTCACTGAACCGCGCGGCTTTGCCAGCCGAGGTGAACAGCATGACATCCTGATTACCATCGGTGATGGCCACACCGACCAGAGCGTCATCCTCACGCAGATCCACCGCAATGATACCGCTGGATCTGGGACGGGAGAAATCGGTCAACCGGCACTTTTTCACAGTGCCCGAACTGGTGGCCATGAAGATATATTTATCCTCCGCATAGTCGCGGATGGGCAACACGGCGTTGATCCGCTCCCCCTCCTCCAACGGCAGCAGATTGACAATCGGCTTACCCCTGGCGTTTCTGCTGGCTTGGGGCAGTTCGTAAACCTTCATCCAGTAGACACGTCCGCGGCTGGAGAAGCAGAGGATGGTGTCGTGGGTATTGGCGACTAACAATTTGTCGATAAAGTCCTCATCCTTGGTGGTGGTGGCCGACTTGCCTTTACCACCACGGCGCTGGGCCTGATAGGTGTCCAGGGTCTGGGCCTTGGCATAACCGGCATGGGAGAGGGTAACCACCACATCCTCTTCTGTGATCAGGTCCTGCAGGGTCAGATCGAGCTGGGTATGGATGATCTCGGTACGCCGCTCATCGCCATATTGCTCCCTGATCGCGACCAGCTCTTCCCGGATCACTTCCATCAGTCGATCAGCATTGGACAGTATATCAAGCAATGCTTTAATTTTGTCTATTATCTCACTGTATTCATTTATTATTTTATCCTGTTCAAGCCCCGTCAATCTGTGCAGACGCAAATCCAGAATCGCCTGCGCCTGGGTCTCCGTCAGGTGGTATCCCTGCTCGGTCAGACCGAAGCCGGGCTCGAGATCATCAGGCCGTGATGCCTCTGAACCGGCACGCTCCAGCATCGCCTCGACGGTACCGGACTTCCAGTAACGTGCGAGCAACGCTTTTTTCGCCTCGGCGGGACTGGGGGCCGCCTTGATCAGGGCAATCACCTCATCAATATTGGCCAGCGCCACGGCCAGTCCTTCCAGCACATGGGCACGCTCACGCGCCTTGCGCAGCTCAAACAGGGTGCGGCGCGTGACCACTTCACGACGGTGACGGATGAAGTACTCAAGCATCTGCTTGAGGTTCAGCAGTCGTGGCTGCCCATCAACCAGAGTGACCATGTTGATGCCGAAAACGTTCTGCATCTGGGTGTGCTGGTAGAGGTTGTTCAATACGACTTCGGCCACTTCGCCGCGGCGCAGTTCGATCACCACCCGCATGCCATCCTTGTCGGACTCATCGCGCAGTTCGGTGATACCCTCGATGCGCTTGTCCTTCACCAGCTCGGCAATTTTCTCCAGCAACCGCGCCTTGTTGACCTGGTAGGGCAACTCGGTAACGATGATGCGCTGGCGGTGGGAGTGCTCATCGGTTTCGATCTCGGAACGGGCGCGGATATATACCCGCCCTCTTCCGGTATGATAGGCCTCATGGATACCACGCGCGCCATTGATGTAGGCGGCGGTCGGAAAATCGGGACCGGGAATGTACTCCATCAGCTCATCGATGGTGATCGCATGGTTATCGATCAGAGCAATACAGCCATTGACGGTTTCGGTGAGATTGTGCGGCGGAATATTGGTCGCCATGCCCACGGCGATACCGGATGAACCATTGACCAGCAGATTGGGAACACGCGCTGGCAGGACAACCGGCTCAGATTCCGACTCATCGTAGTTGGAGATGAAATCGACAGTCTCTTTATCGAGATCGTCGAGCATGCTGTGGGCGATCTTCGCCATGCGCACTTCGGTGTAACGCATCGCGGCTGGCGCATCGCCATCCACGGAGCCGAAGTTGCCCTGACCATCCACCAGCATGTAGCGCATGGAGAAGGGCTGCGCCATGCGTACTATGGTGTCGTACACGGCCGTATCACCATGCGGGTGATACTTACCGATGACGTCACCGACCACACGGGCCGATTTCTTGTAGGGTTTGTTCCAGTCGTTACCCAGCACACTCATCGCGTAGAGTACGCGGCGGTGAACCGGCTTGAGTCCATCACGTACATCCGGAAGCGCACGGCCCACGATCACGCTCATGGCGTATTCGAGGTACGATTGCTGCATCTCATCTTCGAGATTGACCGGTAATACTTCTTTAGCGAATTCGGTCATAAGCGGTCTTTTTCCCTACCGTTCGGCGGGTTAGCACAGTCTATTAATTCTGTTTCAATCTACAATACAGGGAAATCCACCATATAGCGGATTTCAGCCCAGAATCATAACATAAATGGGAAGAGTGCCGCTCGAAAAAAAAGCGCCTGTAATCGCATTTCAGAGGCTCTGAGAGGATCAAGCCATCAGTTTCGCCATCTTTTTGGCATCTGGCGAATGCACAACCCCCCTTTCGGTAACAATGGCATCGACCAGCGCCGCTGGCGTGACATCAAACACCGGATTCCAGGCATCCACCCCGTCGGCACCTATGCGCTTACCACCACAACTGAGCACCTCACCGGGATCGCGTGATTCGATCGGAATCTGATTCCCTGAGGCGAGTGACATATCGATGGTCGAGGTGGGTGCCACTACCATCACTTTGACCCCGTGATGTCTGGCAACCACTGCCAGATTGTAGGTGCCGATTTTGTTGGCGACATCGCCATTGGCGGCAATCCGGTCCGAGCCTACAATCACCCAGCCCACGCCGCCCTGAGAAAGCAGACTGGCGGCAGCCCCTTCCACCAGCAGGCTGACCGGGATGCTGTCCTGATGCAACTCCCAGGCGGTCAGGCGTGACCCCTGCAGCCAGGGACGCGTCTCATCTGCGAACACCCTGGAGATTTTTCCGGCCCGGTGGGCACTGCGAATCACACCGAGTGCCGTACCATATCCTCCGGTAGCCAGCGCGCCGGCATTGCAATGGGTGATAACCGCAGTCTGCCCCTCGATCAGGGCCGCGCCCAGTTCGCCCATGGCGCGGTTGGCGGCGATATCCTCCTGGTGTATGGCTTGTGCCTCCTGCAACAGGAGCGGCACCGGATTATCACCCTCGTCCAGGGTATCAATCACCCACTGCATACGTTCCAGCGCCCAGAACAGATTAACGGCCGTGGGACGCGACTGGGCCAGAAGCTGCATATCCATCGACAACCCCTCCTTCCAGTTTTCGGGGTTGACCGTTGAGTGCAACTGAGCGCCCAGCACCACTCCGTAAGCCGCAGTGATACCGATCGCGGGGGCGCCGCGCACCACCATCTGGCGAATTCCCTCGGCGACCAGATGAGGGGTATCAAAACCGATAAACTCCGCTTTTTCTGGCAGTATGCGCTGATCCAGAAGCAGCAAACGATCCTCATGCCAGACGATGGCATTATCGGCATTTATCGAAATATTCAAGGAAGAGGCTTCCATCTATGCATGTCCCGTGGCAAATTTAGATGCTTATCTTAGCGTATCAGAGGCCCGGCATTGAATATCGATACTTTAATTCACGCCCGATGGATTATCCCGGTTGCCCCCGACAACCGGATTCTCGAGGACCACTCACTCGCGATCCACAATGGCCGGATCCTGGAAATTCTACCGACCGAATCTGCCAGAGAGCGATTCACGGCGGAGAGTGAACACCATCTAAAAACCCACGCACTGATCCCCGGCCTGATCAATGCCCATACCCATGCCAGCATGAGCCTGCTGCGTGGACTGGCGGATGATCTGCCACTGATGACCTGGCTGAATGAACACATCTGGCCCGCCGAACGCCGCTGGATCAGCGAGGAGTTCATCGCCGATGGCACCCGCCTGGCGATTGCCGAAATGCTGCGCGGCGGCACCACCTGTTTCAACGATATGTACTTCTTTCCGGATATCACCGGCAAGATCAGCGCCGCGGCCGGGATGCGCGCCGTCGTGGGCCTGATACTGATCGACTTTCCTTCCAGCTGGGCGGAAAACGCCGAGGAGTATCTGCATCGCGGCCTGGAAGTGCATGATCAGTTCCGCAATAACGGACTGATCACCACCGCCTTTGCCCCCCATGCGCCCTACTCTGTTTCTGACGCCCCGCTGGAAAAGGCGCGAACTCTGGCAGACGAACTGGAGATCCCGATCCACATGCATATCCACGAAACGGCTGACGAGGTGAAGCAAAGTGTCGACAACCTCGGCAAGCGCCCCTTGCAAAGGCTGCATGAACTGGGACTGGTATCACCCTCGCTGCTGGGCGTCCATATGACCCAGCTGACGGATGATGAGATCGAGTTGCTGGCAGACGCTGGGGCAAGCGTGGCCCACTGCCCGGAATCCAACCTGAAGCTGGCCTCGGGATTCTGTCCGGTGGACAAGCTGATCAGGGCCGGCGTCAATGTCGCCCTGGGAACCGATGGCGCCGCCAGCAACAACGATCTGGACATGTTCAGCGAGATGCGCACCGCCGCGCTGCTCGCCAAGGGTGTCGCGGGCGATGCCAGGGCCGTACCGGCATTTACGGCCCTGCACATGGCTACCCTCAACGGCGCTATTGCCTTGGGTATCGCCGACGAGACCGGCTCGTTGCAACCTGGCAAGGCGGCAGACATCACTGCGGTGAATCTGGGTGAACTGGAGACCCAACCGATCTACCACCCGGTATCGCAACTGGTGTATGCCACGGGACGCGACAAGGTGACGGATGTCTGGGTAGCGGGAAAGCAACTGGTCCATAATGGCGAACTGACCACCCTCGACAGCAACCAGATCCTCTCCCGCGCCAAGGAGTGGCAATCACGCATTGGAGAAAACGATGAGATAATCGAGTTCAGCCACTGAGGTTGGCGGGAACCAATTACCCCATCACACATCCCATTGATTACACTGAGACCGGCCAGGAGATACAAATCATGCAACAGCTTCGCTACACCCTTTTTGCACTGCCTATCCTCGTCCTGTCGACTTTTCAGGCCGCCGCGCTGGAGCCGATCACCGAGCCTGACGCGCCCATCATCGTCTACAAGGTTGAGAGCGGTTTCGATGAGACCAAGGATTTCCTGCAACTGGCCATCACCGACAAGGGGATGAAAATAAGCACCACCATGCATATCAGTGAGATGCTGGATCGTACAGCCAAGGACACCGGCCTGGAAAAGAGGTTGTATGAGAAGGCGGAATCTCTCGAGTTCTGCAGCGTCATCATGTCCTACAAAATGTCCGAGGCGCACCCGGCCAACCTGGCCGTGTGCCCGTTGACCATCAGTCTTTATACCCTGCCCGACGCCCCGGAGCACACCTATATCACCTACCAGCGCCCCTACCTGCTGGGTGATGGCGCCGAGGCGGCAGATGCCCTGGTTGAACTGCTGGACAGCATCGTCCGTTCAGCCGTTGAGTGACCGAAGATGGCTTGTACCCTCGGGAAATGCCGTGTAGATTTCCCGCACCCTGACCAACACTGACCGCAGATGCCTGGATATTTCAACAGCCTCGTGATCTCACTAACGCTGCATGCCCTGGTGGTAATCCCTGTGGCATCAGTGTTACTGGCCACAGGAGATGGAGCAACCCCACCAGGCAAGCCGCTACAGATTTCAGTGGTAAACAGGAGCATTGAGCCCAGCAAACCCAATAGTGAAGTTCGATCTGAAAAAATCCCGGTTAGTGACGATCTGCCACCTGTCATTCAGGAACAGAATCTTTCCAACACTGACACGACCGAGAGCCAGGCACGGAAGGTTTCAACGCAAGCGCTCAAACCGGTAAAACCTCAACAGACGCTGCAAGTAGCCGCCAAACCAGTGTCGTCAAAGCCCTGGATAGTTAAACAACCAGCCCCGGCAAAAAGCCAGCAACCGGATAGCATCAACCCATCAACAGTAGCTAAACCGCAGCCAGTACCACAGACTCCGACAGCCCCGCCCATCCAGTTGGCGAGCATTGTGCCGGACAGCCCTGCAGTCAATACTGACCACAAGGCGATCCTCGACCGCTACCGTAGCAAACTGCTTGACTCGATCATGGCAGCGAAGCGCTATCCGTTGCGGGCGCGCCGTAAAGGTATCGAGGGCGAAACCATGGTCACATTCAGCGTACTGAAAGGCGGTCAGATTGTGGATATCGGCATTCTGGAGCACTCCGGTCACAGGATTCTCGATAAAGCGGCGCTGGAGACCCTGGAGCGAATCGGCAGATTAGACCCGATACCCTTTGAGTTCGCCAAAGACCGCTGGGACTTCAAGATCCCGATCCGCTTTCAGCTACTCTAAAGTACACCCGTGGTAAAAGGCGCTATAATCCACCCCACTCAATCAGATAGAGCAGAGCAGCCCGATGAGCAAGCAACACAGCATCAATGTCGATCATGCGGAAGTCAGCAAGTTCGAACAGCTGGCGGCCCGCTGGTGGGATCCCAACAGTGAGTTCAAACCACTGCATGAGATCAATCCGCTGCGCTTGGGCTATATCAATGATATCGCCAGACTCAACGGCAAAAGGGTGCTGGACGTCGGTTGCGGTGGCGGCATACTCTCCGAGAGCATGGCTGCCCTGGGCGCCGAGGTGACGGGTATCGACATGGGCGAGGCGCCGCTGGAAGTAGCACGCCTGCACCTGCTTGAATCGGGCCAAGAAGTCGACTACCAGCGCATACCGGTGGAGCAACTGGCGGCAGAGCAACCCGCCTCTTTCGATGTGGTCACCTGCATGGAGATGCTGGAACACGTTCCCGACCCGAGTTCGGTGATTCGCGCCTGCGCGACGCTGACCAAACCGGGTGGCAAGCTGTTCTTCTCCACCCTCAACCGCAACCCGAAATCCTATCTGTTCGCCATCATTGGCGCCGAGTACCTGCTCAGACTGTTGCCGAAAGGCACCCACGATTTCGCCAGATTTATCCGCCCATCCGAGCTGGATCAGTGGATACGCCAGGCCAGCATCCGTACTGAGCAGATCACCGGCCTGGTCTACAATCCCCTGACCGGCCAGTATCGCCTGAATCCGCGTGATGTAGATGTCAACTACATGGTGTGTTGCAGTAAAGACCCCGACTGATATGGCTGCAGATCTACCTACCTGTTGCAACCGCAGTATCGGCCTGGTGCTTTTCGATCTGGATGGCACCCTGGCCGATACCGCACCCGATCTCGCCTATGCACTGAATAGAACCCTGGAGAGATTCAATCGCCCCCCACTGACCTTCGAGCAGATCAGACCCCATGTCTCCCACGGTGGAGTTGCGATGATCCGTGCGGGTTTCGGCATCGATCAGTCGCATCCCGATTTCGACGGCTATCGCAAATACTTCCTGGATATTTATCTGGAGAATATCGCGCGCGAAACAAGACTCTTTCCCGGCATGGAACAGGTAATCGCCACCTTCGAGGCCAATCAGATTCCCTGGGGTATAGTCACCAACAAACCGGCCTGGCTGACCGATCCGCTGATGCAACAGATGGCCCTGACCCGGCGCGCCGCCTGCATTATCAGTGGCGACAGCACGCCCTACGCCAAGCCCCATCCTCACCCGATTCTCTATGCCTGCGAACTGGTGGGCCGCTCACCCGAGCATTGTCTCTATATAGGTGATGCCCAACGGGACATCGAGGCAGGTCGAAATGCAGGCACCGCGACGCTGACCGCGCTGTTCGGCTATCTCGGAGAATCGGATCAGCCAGACCAATGGGGGGCCGACGGCTCCCTGCAGCAGCCCCTGGAGATCCTGACCCGACTCGGCCTCTCCCCGCCGGCGGATTATGAGCAATCCGGTTCCATGGTCTCTTAGGGCCTGTTAACACAATCAATGAAAGCCGCTCGAACCTTGCGCCAGCACAGCGTAAAATAAGACCCAGTTAGTCAACTACCGGACGATTTCAATGCATGATTACCAGCCCCCTGAAGATTTGCTGAACGGCCGTAAAATTCTCGTAACCGGCGCCGGAAGCGGAATCGGCAGAGCCATCTCCAAGGTATTGGCGCAGTATGGCGCCACCGTCATCCTGCTGGGCAGGACCATCGCGAAACTGGAATCGGTTTACGATGAGATCGAAGCGGCCGGGTGGGCCCAGCCGGCGATCTATCCGCTGAACCTGGAAGGCGCAACCGAGCACGACTACCGGGAGATGGCCGAAACCCTGGACAAGGAGTTCGGCGTACTCGATGGCCTGCTGCACAACGCCGCACAGGTAAAACTGCTGAGTCGGGTCGATGACTATGATGTCGAAACCTGGATGAAGGTGATGCAGGTCAACCTGAACGGCCCGTTCATCATGACTCAGGCCTGCATGCCGCTGCTTCGCAAGGCGAAAGACGCCTCGGTGGTATTCACTTCCGATACCGTAGGACGCAAGGCCAAGGCCTACTGGGGCGCTTATGCCGCTTCAAAATTTGGCGTGGAAGGACTGATGCAGGTTCTCGCCGAGGAGACGCGCGACAGCAGCAACATCCGGGTCAACAGCTTCGACCCCGGCCCCACCCGCACCAACCTGCGGGCCAACGCCTACCCCGGTGAAGATCCCGACGCCAATAAATCCCCGGAGGCGCTTGCCGGTCACTACCTCTGGCTGATGGGACCAGCCAGCATCGGCACCACCGGACAGGCCCTGAGCTACAGCGAATAGACCCGATCTGCCCGGTCCACATCTGGCAAACGCTGATCCCGTACCGGCAATTCGCTGACATTTTCCGGAGAGTTTCGGAGACAGTTTTCCGACGATTTCTTGGCACAGTCTAGCTGACGCGTTCTATCTATATGTTTTTTATAGTATTTTTAATTTTGGCATGGAAATAGCTTACAAATATGCAGTGTTAAATCATACGGAACACTGATGATGATGAGCCAAATAACAAGCACTACAGAAACAAAAAACAGCTTTCTAGCGACATCGACGGCGTCTGTAGATAACCAACAAGGCTATGCCTCTAAAATACTGGCGCTTTCCGGTATTCTACAAACCACGCTGGAAATCAACGAATTGATCGCACTGTTCTCCAGGGAACTGAGTCAATTTGTCGACTTCGGCGGTATTGCCTATGATTTTCCAACCCTGGCAATCGATATCAAACTGGGCACAGCAACCGATGATCTACACAGTTGCGCATACCAGTTATTGGTGGCAGAGCAGAAACTGGGCCAACTCAAGCTATACAGGGCCAATGTTTTCAGCGAAAAAGAACTGGAAACTGTTGAAAATCTGCTCTCTGCACTGCTCTACCCGCTGCGCAACACCCTGCTCTACCAACAGGCTGTCAATTCGGCCAGCATTGACCCACTGACAGGTGTGCATAACCGAATTGCCATGGAGAGCACCATCAAACGGGAGATCGGGCTTGCGCAACGCCATAGCAATGAACTCTCGATGATTCTCCTCGATATCGATCATTTCAAATCGATCAATGACCGGTTCGGCCATCTACATGGCGACCAGGTGATCTCGGCCGTTGCCCAGTGTGCGAAAAATACCATTCGCGAGAGTGATGTGATCTTCCGTTATGGCGGCGAAGAGTTTCTGATTCTGCTTACCAACACCGGCAACGATGGCGCAAACCTGTTGGCGGAACGTATCCGCAACAAGATCAAAACCCTGAAACTCCCGGCCCTGAAGAACACCTCGGTAACCATCAGTCTGGGAGTAACATCCGTACAAGGTGGTGATAACACCGAAAGTTTTGTTGAACGTGCGGACCAAGCCCTCTATCAGGCCAAGAGAGGCGGTCGTAACCGGGTCGTCTGCACTTCTTAGTTTAATAACACAGCAACAAATCCTTCTATACAGGATAAGCCCATTGTGGCTTATCCTGTTCTGTACTGACTGATCTGGTGTCTTCCTGAAAAATTGCTGATAATGTGCAGCTGTTAGGTATCCGATTCAGCAGCCCCTCGCGGCAAAAAACTCTCAGAGGCCCATCAATGAATGCTGTTTTAAAGGCTTTGCAATTCCGTCACGCATGTAAAAAGTTTGATCCGCAAAAAAAGATCCCCGATGCCGAGTTGGAAGTAATACTCGAGAGTGGCTGCCTCTCACCCTCATCTTTCGGCATGGAGCCCTGGCGATTTCTGGTAGTTCAAACCCCTGCTGTGCGCGAAGAACTGCGCAAGGCCTGCTGGAACCAACCCCAGATCACCGAGAGTAGTCACGTAGTGGTGATTCTCACCACACCTGAGGCAGTTGAACCCGATACTGCTCATGTAAAGGCCATGTTCGCAAGACGTAATCTGCCCAAGGATGCCGAAGAGGCCTATCTGGTTCGCTACAAAAACCACCTGGAAACAGAAATAAAGCCGATAATGAGCTACTACGCCTGGGGATCCAAGCAGTGCTATATCGCATTGGCCAACATGATGACGGCAGCGGCAGCAGCCGGCATAGACTCCTGCCCGATCGAGGGCTTCGAGAAAAAAGCGGTGGAAAAAGTGCTCGATATCGATACCAGCCAGTATCAGGTGGCGGTGGTCTTTGCACTGGGTTATCGCGCCGGAGAGCAGACAGCGCGCCTGCGCCAGGGGTTTGATCAGATCGTCGAATACCGTTAGATCACTGGCCTGTAAACGATGGCGCGCCTGATCCTGTTCAACAAGCCCTATGGCGTCCTCAGCCAGTTTACCGATGCCGAGGAGCGGCAGACCCTCGCGGACTACATTAGCGTCAACGGCGTCTACCCCGCCGGTCGTCTGGACCGTGACAGCGAAGGGCTGCTGCTGCTAACGGATGACGGCAAGTTGCAGCACAAGCTGGCAAACCCCAAGGAGAAGACCTGGAAAACCTACTGGGTCCAGGTCGAAGGGATACCCGACCAAGTTGCACTCGACAGTTTGTCCCAGGGGGTTGTGCTCAAGGATGGACCGACTCTCCCGGCCAAGGCCAGGCTCATCGACGAACCCGAAATCTGGCCGCGCGACCCCCCCGTTCGCTACCGTGCCGCCATCCCTACCCAGTGGCTGGAGATACAGATTCGTGAAGGCCGCAATCGCCAGGTAAGGCGTATGACCGCCGCCGTCGGCTTCCCCACCCTTCGGCTGATCCGGGCCGGCATCGGGCGCTGGCGGCTCGCTGATCTGGCGCCTGGTGAATGGCGTCAGATAGAACGCCCAGCCACTCAGGAAAAGCGATCTGACACCCGTCCCCACACAAGGTAAAATGCCCTATGACCTGGTACCCGCATGCAACTGTCGCCGCCATCATCGAGCAGGACAACCGCTTCTTGATGGTGAAAGAGAAGCCCAGCGACGGAGAGATCGTCTATAACCAGCCGGCGGGACATCTGGATGAAGGCGAAGGGCTGATCCAGGCGGTTATCCGTGAAACCCGCGAAGAGACCGCCTGGCGATTCACACCGGAAGGCTTGGTGGGAGTCTATCGCTGGCAGGTGCCGCCGAATGGCGCAACCTACCTGCGCTTCTGCTTTCATGGCCGGGTCGATGATCACCAACCTGAACTCGACCTGGACACCGAGATCATCGAAGCGGTGTGGATGAGTCTTGATGAACTGGAAGCGATGCAGGATCAACTCAGAAGCCCCATGGTTCTTCGCTGTATCCGGGATTTTCGTGCCGGGCAACAGGCCCCGTTGCATATCCTGACCGATTTGAGCTGAGCCGATCGCATTGTCTTCAACCACGCCATTCAGACTCTTCTGCTGCCTACTGTTCGCGTCACTGCCCGCGCACCTCCTGGCCCAGGGCTTTCCCATGACGCTGAATATCTGCATCGATTATCACTGCGATTTTCACCAGGATATCCAGATGAGCGAAGAGCATTTCCAGCGCCTTGAACAACTGTTCGAAACCGGCAGTTCGGCAGCAGAGGAACGTCACACCATCGCTCAGGCGATTGCCCTGATGGAGCAGATCGCCGGGGAACAGAGCGAGACCTGGCGGGATCTGGAACAGAATCGTGGGGAAGGTTCACAGAAGGGTCAGTTGGACTGCATATCCGAATCGACCAACACCACCACCTACCTGCAGATGCTGGAAAAATATCGGCTCATGCGCTGGCATCGGCTTATGCCCAGAGAGAGACGCAATCCCTGGCTGGTGGACTTTCACTGGACAGCCGTGATCCAGGAGACCACAGGGAATCGATCCTTTGCTGTTGACTCCTGGTTTCTGAAAAATGGCGAACCGCCCCTGATCCAACCCATCGAGGCCTGGTTATCGGGAAAAGACCCGGAGTTTGATGAACAATGAGCCACAAGGAAAAAGTGATCGTGGGCCTCTCAGGCGGTGTCGACTCAGCAGTCGCCGCGCTACTGCTGCTGGAACAGGGCTACCAGGTGGAAGCCCTGTTCATGAAGAACTGGGAGGAGGATGACAGCGAAGAGTACTGCAACGCCACGGTTGATCTGGCCGATGCCCAGGCCGTCGCCGACCAGTTGCAGATCAAGCTCCATTCGATCAATTTCTCCGCTGAATACTGGGACAATGTGTTCGAATACTTCCTCGCTGAATACCGCGCCGGACGAACACCCAACCCGGATGTACTCTGTAACCGCGAGATCAAATTCAAGGCGTTTCTGGACCATGCACTGAGCCTGGGGGCGGATATGATCGCCACCGGCCACTATGCCAAAGTCGAACGCCGGGCGGATGGTGTACACATGATGTGCGCCCAAGACAGCAACAAGGATCAGACCTACTTTCTCTATATGCTCGGACAGGCGCAACTGTCCCGCGCACTCTTCCCCCTCTGGGACCTGGAAAAAACCGAGGTGCGCGCCATTGCCGGGAAAGCGCAGTTTGCCAACCACAAAAAAAAGGACAGTACCGGAATCTGTTTTATCGGGGAGCGCAAGTTCAGCGATTTTCTCGGCAAATACCTGCCAGCCAACCCGGGCCAGATAGTCACTCCCGATGGCGAGTTTCTCGGCAGGCACCAGGGACTGATGTATTACACCCTGGGACAACGAAAAGGTCTTGGCATCGGGGGGAAGGCCGGGGCAGATGAGATTCCCTGGTTTGTTGTCGAGAAGGATTTGCACAGCAACAGGTTAATCGTTGCACAAGGACACGATCACCCTCTGTTGCTGAAACAGGGTCTTGAGGCATCACAATTGCATTGGGTCTCCGGCAGCCGTCCTGCCAATCTGCACCGTTGTCTGGCACGATTCAGACATCGCCAGCCGCTGCAACCCTGTACAATCGAACTGCTGGAGCCTGATCAGTGCCGCGTGCAGTTCGATCAACAACAGCGAGCGGTAACGCCTGGCCAATCGGTGGTCTTTTACCTGAACGATGAATGCCTGGGTGGCGGCATCATCGATCACGCCTTTTAACAGCAACCATAGA
The DNA here is from genome assembly GCA_002869585.1 of Sedimenticola sp. GTDB lineage: Bacteria > Pseudomonadota > Gammaproteobacteria > Chromatiales > Chromatiaceae > BM503. The sequence continues at coordinate 13,688 of PKUO01000103.1, read as the reverse complement.
ACGAATTTGATGAACAGTGAAAGAGACAGATGTATCGCCATGGGTGGCCTGTTCCAATCAGCCGCACTGGTAGCGAAGATCGCGCACAGCGGCATGACCGACTCATCAGCTATTGAATCCAGTATTTATAGTCTGTTCCAAATCAATGCCGACTCTGTGGAAGCAGTCTATGGTGGTCTGCCGGGTGTGGCTGTAGGACTGAAGATCATCAGGGACGAGGTTGCAGGCAAGAAAAAGCATAATATCGAGGTCTCCCGCTATGTCATCTCGCTGTTGCATCTGGAACGCCAGTTGAAGAAGCACCCGGAGATGCTTCGGTAGATTCAAACCGGCATTGAACAGGCCACCCAGCGGCTGGAGCACTTTCCCATGCTGCACACCAATATTCTGGCGCAACTGGCCGGTATCTATGCCGAAACCATCAGTACCCTGAAACCCAGAATCATGGTCCAGGGAGAACCGCTGCACCTGCAGAATCCGGATAATGTCAATCGCATACGTGCGTTGCTGCTCAGCGGCATACGCTCTGCCATGCTCTGGCGTCAGTGTGGTGGCAACAGACTGCAGATCCTGCTTGGCCGTAAACGTATGGCAGAACAGGCAGATCGATTACTGGATGAGATCCAGGCCTGAGTCAGTCGGCGAGCGCCATTTCAATGGCCGCCTGGACATGAATTGCGGTGGTGTCAAACAGGGGCACAGCGGCATCTTCCGGTTTGACCAGCATGGCAATCTCGGTGCAACCTAGAATAATACCCTGGGCGCCATTGGCTACCAGGCCATCAATGATATCCGCATAGTTCCGGCGTGATACGTCTTTAACCTGCCCAAGGCAGAGCTCATCGTAGATCACCCGATGCACCAACTCCCTTTCTGATTGCTCAGGAATCACCACTTCCAGCCCATGAGTCTGCAGACGCCCGGTATAGAAATCCTCCTCCATGGTGAAGCGGGTGCCCAGCAACCCCACGCGGGATATTCCCTGCCGCGTGATCTCTTCGGCAGTAGCATCGGCCAGATGCAGCAGAGGAGTGGTGATGGCCGCCGAAACCTGATCCGCCACCTTGTGCATGGTATTGGTACAGATGAGCAGAAAATCCGCACCGGCCATTTCGACTGAGCGCCCGGCTGCCGCCAGAATTGCGCCTGTCTCCTGCCAACGGCCTTGATGTTGCAGCTCTTCTATCTCGGCAAAGTCGACACTGTAGAGAATGATTTTTGCTGAATGGAGGCCGCCCAGTCGCTCCTTGATACCCCGATTCAGCAACTGATAATAGATCTGGGTCGATTCCCAGCTCATGCCACCCAACAAACCAATTGTTTTCATGGCAGTACCCTTCATTCCAGGATCAAAGACGATCTGTGGTGATAGAAAGACACGGTTGAACGCCTAAAGCGGCAGCTTAACTGACAACACCTTACCCCCTTAACCATGCACCAGGTCATGCGCTCGAATAATCACCTCCACCACACCTTCGGGAATGGCCACATTTCCCAGCGAACGGGTGAATGGTTGTTCGTTCTCATGGGGATGGGCCAGTTCACGTACCCCTAGTATGTCGCCTTCGGTGGTCAGAATTTCCCACTTATTCGCGTAGTGCTGCCACCCTTGATCATCATGTTTCACCGTCACTGAGAAATGGCAGATGGCCTTTTCATCGCAGCTGATCCTGACATCCACAACATCAGCTTCTCCTGCCGATACAGACAGTGTTATCCAGAAGACGATTACTGCGAAAAACAACTGTTTCATGGTGTTCCCTCTTGTTGGCCGACTGGGTCAAAAATAAGCTATTCAGGTCGTCAGGCGCCGATAGATATCCGATACCTTGAGCGGTAACGCCCTTACCTCATTGATTACCGTGAAAGCGGCGGGGCCATACAGATGGGGAAGATAATCCTTGGCCTCCTCATCGATGGTGATGCAGTAGGGATGGATGCCATCCTGTCTGGCCTCAATCAAGGCGCGACGGGTATCCTCAATACCATACACACCACGGTAGATATCGTAATCATCGGGCTTGCCGTCTGACAGGGTGATCAGCATACGGGTCTTGGCATCAACCGCTTTCAGCACCTTGGTAAGGTGGCGGATGGCAAATCCCATGCGGGTATAATCCTGGGGCTGGATTCCGTTGATTCTCGCCTTGATCTCGGCATCATAGTTTTCATCAAAGTGTTTGATGTGAAAAATTTCACAGCGCTTTCGGGTCAGGCTGGAAAATCCATAGATCGCATAGCGATCACCCAGTGACTCCAACGCCTCGCAGAGCAGGATCAGCGATTCGCGCTCCGCTTCGTTGATCCAGCCCTTGGTGGAACCACTCATGTCCACCATGAAGACTACCGCGATATTGCGTTCCGTGCGGTGCATGCGGGTAAACAGCCTGTCGGTCATCTCGGTGCCGCGTCGGCTGTCTGCCAGGGCCTCCACCAGTGCATCTATATCAACACCATCACCATGGGGTTGACGCTTTAACAGGCGATCCTCGTCACGCATCGCTTCGAAGGTCTTGCGCAGATGTTTTATCAGACCGGTATATTTGTTGAGGGTCTGTTGTACAAAATCGTCGTAAACCGGCTTGACGTTTTTTTCACGCACGGCACACCAGTTTTTACGGTAGTGCTTGCGCTGAAAGTCCCACTCATCGTAGAGATAGGCTCCCTCTTCGTGATAGGTGCCACTCCAGACCTCATCGGGATCGGTCTCCGGCTCTTTGAAAAAGTTGGGGTCATACTCCCCATCCCCGGCCGGCACCAGGTACTCCTCAGGCAGATCGCTGAAGTCCATGATCACCGAAGTCACGGCATTGGCCATTTCCGGTGGCATCAGAAGCGGCTGATCATCAATCAGAATCTGTATGTCCAGACCTTCGGGTTTTGAATCATCCTGTTGTTTTTGGGCAGAGAACTTGGGCTCCTCATCGCCATTGCGCCTTTTCAGTTTCTCCTGCTGTTCATCAAGAATCTCCTTGAGAGAGACGCGAATGTAGGCCTTTTCCCGCTCAATCCTTGCCTCCATGCAATCCCGAACCGCTTCCAGGTTGAGTTCACCATGAAAGCTTTTTGGCGAATAGGGTTCGAGTCTGCCGAGATGCTCTTGGGCCAGTTTCATGGCATCTGCAGAGGTGGCGTTCGCCGCAGCGAGCTGTTTCTTGATCGCTTGCCATGCCTGCGGCAAGGCATGTTCGGCCAGCGCCAGCTGTATTTTGTCGAGTTCGCGGTGCAGCCCAGGCAGTTCGCGGGCAATTATCCCTTCCAGGCGCAGGCACTCCATGGCGAAAAACAGTTCCAGCAGTGGCGTTGAAACCGGTTCCGACAATGCCCCTACCCTGCGCAGCAGACTGAAGGTTCCAAACCGGGTCTGCGCCCAGAGGAACACCACTGTCACCTTGTACAGTTGAAAGTTTTCCAACTCGCTAGGCATTTCCGCCTGGATAGGCGGTAGATAGAGCGTTTCGGTGTCGGTATAGGTCGAGGCAGACTCGGCAATCTTCAGCTTGCGCCCGGACAGGCCATGCACAAACCCCAGTAAAACACCGGACTGCTCCTGCAGGATCGCCCCATGCAGACGCCTGTGCTGATCCTGGATAAAGGTGTCCAGCGTGTTAATGACATCCAGGGCGGGGCGCAAGCCGAAACGGTCATAGACATCCATGACATGCAGTGCCCAGGACTCGATAATGTGCCTGTCCATGTTCTGCAAGGCGCGAGTGCCGTGACAGGCAACCTGATAGCCCAGTTCCAGATGGGTGCTGGCGACACGCCTGATCCAGTCCATCATAAAATCCTGGTCGGAGCGACCAAGTTGCACCAGCAGGCTGACGGGTTCTTCGGTGCTGCGGAAGGTGAATTCCACCTCCAGCAGTTCATCGAGCACCGCTTCGAGTTCAGGTGCGGCTATTGGTTGGGTATCCGCCATCGTCAGAAGAGCGATGAGGAGAGTTCATTGACCGCGCTCAGCATTTCAGAATCATCGGTCAAGGCCTGGGCAATCGCCCCCCGACAGGATTCGATAGGATCGACACCACTGGCGATGAGTTTCGCCGCATGCACCAGCAGCCGTGTGCTGGCGCCCTCCTCCAGACCACTGCCCTTGAGATTGCGGGTCATGCCGGCAAACTTGACAAGCCGTGCGGCAACGTCCTGATCGAGGCCGGACTCCTGCTGGACAATGGCCGCTTCAAGCGCCGCTGTGGGATAATCAAACTCAAGGGCGATGAAACGCTGGCGTGTGCTCTGCTTCAGATCTTTCAATACACTCTGATAACCGGGGTTGTAGGAAATTGCCAGGCAGAACTCTTTCGGTGCGACTATCAGGCTACCCAGTTTTTCCATGGGCAGGACACGACGATCATCAGCCAGCGGGTGGATGACCACCATGGTGTCCTTGCGTGCCTCAACCACCTCGTCCAGATAACAGATCCCGCCAGCCCTCACCGCCTGGGCCAAAGGGCCATCAATCCAGACCGTCTCGCCACCCTTCACCAGGTAGCGCCCAACCAGATCCGAGGCGGTCAGATCGTCATGGCATGAGACGGTAATCAAGGGTCGTTTGAGACGCCAGGCCATGTACTCCATAAAGCGGGTCTTACCGCATCCGGTAGGCCCCTTCAGCAGAACTGGCAGACCATTTTTGTAGGCCGCCTCGAAGATGGTAATCTCGTTGCCCGTGGGCTGATAGTAAGGTTCCTGCTCGATAAAATACTCATTCAATAACTTGCTTGTCGACTCCACGTATACCACCTGCTCAGCCTAAGCCCATTCAACTGCGGGCTATGATTCTTTGAATGTATCTATTTGTTTTGATTGTTTTTTAGAGGGACTGCATCTCCACAGCCATAGCGAAATTCATCAGAGATACATCTGAAAGTTACCACATTCAGGTGGTTATAAACATTCATAATGCACAAGGGTTTTACTGCCCGCCGGTTTTTCCGGGTCTTCTGTCAGACCTCTGTCATCAGAGACTGATTCGTCGCCATCTGAGCCGTTTCATGGAATGCATATCGGTTCCGCCCCTGCTGTTTGGCAGAATACATTGCCGCATCGGCACGTTTTATCAACGTCTCTGAATTATCGCCATCGTCGGGATAGATGCTGATGCCAATACTGGTTGAAATGGACAACACCCTATCTTTGTGCGGATAGGGTTTGTTGATCGCGGAGAGGATCTTGTCCGCAACATTGGTAACCCTGGCGACATCCGGGACCTGTTCGAGAATGATGATGAACTCATCACCACCAAACCGGGCTACCGTGTCCTCCTCCCGCAAACATTCCTGCAGTCGTTCGGCGACATCACCCAGCAATATATCGCCGACATGATGACCCATCGTATCGTTGATTGTCTTGAAATTATCGAGATCAAGAAACAGAACGGCAACTCGTGACTTGTTGCGATGTGCCGATTTTATCGCGTGTGACAAGCGATCCTGCAACAGTAAGCGATTAGGCAGTTTGGTCAGTGGATCATGATGCGCCAGATACTCAAGCTGCTTTTCAGAATCCTTTATTGTAGAAATATCACTGAAAACCGCGATGTAGTTGGAGATCTTTCCGCCCTGATCCCTGACAACATTGATACTCAACCATTCGGGATATATCTCGCCACTTTTCTTGCGATTCCAGATCTCGCCGCTCCAGTGATCTTCTGTGCTGAGTTTTTCCCACATCTCCTGGTAATACCTTTCTGGGTGGTAGCCTGAGTTGAGCACATCAGGATGTTGGCCGAGTACCTCTGCCTCTGTATATCCGGTAATTGCCGTAAACGCAGGATTAACCATGGTGATGCGATTATTGCAATCTGAAACCAGAATGCCCTCTGCCGTGGTTTCAAAAACAACCGCCGCCTGCCGGAGTTTTTGTTCCATCTTTTTTTGTTCGGTTCTATCCTTGAACACCACCACAACGCCAATCACCTGATTATTTTCGATAATGGGTGTTGAGGTATATTCAACAGGAAAAGAACTGCCATCCTTGCGCCAAAATACATCATCTCTGACTTTTTCAGTTTTTCTCGAGGTCAGTACCGAGTAAATCGGGCACTCATGCTCTGGATAGAAATCACCATTTTCCTTTTTATAGTGCGTCAGTGAGTGCATCGAATCACCCAACAATTCCTGCCGGGTTCTACCCAGTAAGGCGAGTGCTACCGGGTTTATAAACGTCAATCTACCCTTCACATCAACGCCGAAAATACCCTCTCCGGCGGAATCGAGCAGCAAGCGATTCTCCTCACTCACCTTTTGCAGTAGTTGCTGAACCTTTGACCGCTCCTGTATCTCCTGTTCCAGGTCACTGTTGGTATTTGCCAATGCCTGGGTTCTTTCGCGAACGCGCTGTTCCAGGAAATCTTTCGCTGCGCTGATCTTTTCTCTGGAAATTTTTAGTTGATTGTTCAGATGAGTGACGTAGGAGATAGCGGCCCCGAGAAACGCAAATGCCATCAACCCCAGCACAAACCAGATCCAGTAGAGATTAAACACATCCCTGTAAGTGATGCGGCCATAATCCTGATACGGCCCAATCTGTAATCTCTTGAGAAGCTCATGAACCGGTTGGTAGTTCAGGGGAACGCCCCAACCCGCACTTTTTGAATCTATCGCTGCCTGGCTGTCTGAAGGCATCTGCATCAGTGCGATTGCCACAGTCGACGATAGCCCTCTCCCGACAGATGTAACCGAGGCAAAAGGCCACTCAGGGTAGAGGGGTGTGCTGCGCAAAAAGGGAAAATTACTCCCTTCATTATCAACGGCAGCAATCACCCGAAACTCGTCGATCGCAATCAACCCCTCTTCCGACATCCGCTCCAGGGTATCGGTCCTCACCGTACCCGCATCGACTCGGCCGTCGAGTACCGCATAAACCACCGCATCATGGGTTCCACCGAAAGAGAGATCAAGGGATTTGTAGGGGTCTATGCCCTGCTCCTTGAAGATTCCCCACGCCATATGAAAACCGCCCAAGGAGGTCTCCTCGACCGCCATCAACCGCTTACCGCGCAGGTCTGTCAACCGGGTTATCTCGTTCGGCCCAGCCAGGGAAAAGATCACCCCGCCAAACTGGCTGGCAACTAGGTTTCCCACCCGGTTGTTGAGCGTAGCAATGCGGGTAACGTTGTATTTTTCTTCGAGCTCAATATAGAAGGATGGATTGGCAAGAACGAAATCGATCTGCTGCATCTCCACGGCGGGAATAATGTCATCGAAGCCCAGAGGGACAACTTGGAAATGATAGCCGGGAATTTTCCGGCTCAGGTAATCAGCGGTGGCCCCCCAGGACTTCTCGGCGACAACCACACCCCGCTTAGCCAGCACGCCGATATGAACTATCTTTTCCTCGCCCCCTGCAACCAGTGGAATGAGAATAACTATCAGTGCAAAGAGAGGAAGAGACGTTCTGAAAAAAGACAGAATGAGATTCATTCTTTGTGATGCTGCTTGCAAAACCTGCCCCCACTGCTCCAGGTTTGGATAGACTTTTTAAGACATCCCCTTTAAAACAAATAATAGTAGGTATGTTTCGATTCGCATAAATAATTGGCTGTTCGCCCAATAAAAAAAGCCGGAATCGTTCACGATTCCGGCTTTTTTGGGGACTGTTCCCGTATCAGTCAGAAGACTAATCAGCTGTCGAACGGATGCCGCACCACGATGGTCTCATCACGATCCGGACCCGTTGAAATCACATCGATCGGAACACCGGTCAACTCCTCGACTTTCTGCAGATAGGCCAGCGCATTGGCAGGCAGCGCATCTTTCTGCTTGATGCCGACCGTCGACTCTTTCCAGCCAGGCATCTCCATATAGACCGGCTTACACTTCTCAAACCCGTCTGCCCCAACTGGCGGAATGTCCACCTGCTTTCCATCGACATCATAGGCGACACAGATTTTCAGGGTTTCCAGGCCGTCCAGGACATCCAGCTTGGTGATACAGATACCGGTGACGCTGTTTATCAGCAGTGAACGGCGAAGAGCGATGGCATCGAGCCAGCCACAACGGCGCTGGCGTCCGGTGGTGGCACCAAACTCGTTGCCTTTCTCCCCCAGATATTGGCCCACTTCGTCGAACAGTTCTGTAGGGAACGGACCAGCTCCCACACGGGTGGTGTAGGCCTTGACGATACCCAGAACATAATCGAAGTCACGCGGGCCGACACCTGATCCGGTGGCTGCTCCACCTGCCGTGGTATTTGATGAGGTTACATAAGGATAGGTGCCGTGATCGATATCCAGCAGTGCACCCTGAGCCCCCTCAAACATCACGCTACGGCCCTCGGCGCGCATCCGGTGCAGGGTGCCGGGGATGTCTTCAACGGTGTGGGACAGACGTTCGCCCTGGGCCAGGGCCTGGTCCAACACCTGCTGATAATCGACCGTTTCGGCCTTGTAATAGTGCTGCAACGCAAAGTTGTGATACTCCATCACTTCACGCAGACGCTCTTTGAAATGCTCAGGATCCAGCAATTCACCAAACCGCAGGCCGCGACGGGAGACCTCGTCTTCATAGGCAGGACCAATGCCGCGCCCGGTGGTGCCGATCGCCTTGTTGCCCCGCGCCACTTCACGGGCCTGGTCAAGGGCGACATGGTAAGGCAGGATCAAAGGACAGGATTCGCTGATTCCCAGCCGTTCACTGGCCGGTATACCGTTGCCCTGCAGCATCTCGATCTCTTCCAGAAGTGCAGAGGGCGATAGAACCACCCCGTTTCCGATCAGACAACGGACATTGTCGCGCAGGATACCCGAGGGTATCAGGTGCAGGACGGTCTTGTGTCCATCGATAACCAGGGTGTGGCCTGCATTGTGCCCGCCCTGAAAGCGCACCACTGCTTCTGCACGGTCTGTCAGCAGGTCGACGACCTTCCCCTTGCCCTCATCACCCCACTGGGTGCCTATGACTACAACGTTTTTGCCCATTGTCGTTCTCTAGTTGGATACTTTGAATTATGATTCCGAATGACCTGCTGCTTCAGAAGCCTCGATCACCCAATCCTCTCCCTGTTTTACCAGGACTTGTCTGCACCCCATGGCTCTGGCATCCCCAGACTGCCCCGGTAGTGCAAAAATCACGCGCCTCCCCTCGGCCCGTAACTGTTCAACTCGTGCAATCAGCGACTGTTCGTCCACAGCCGGGGCGAAAATCGCTTCCACTGGCGTTACTGCGCTGTCGCCATGGCCTGATCGGAACAGCAGATTCAGATCTGCGCTGAAACCGCTTGCCGGTCTTGCCCGTCCAAAAACCTTGCCAATTTCGTCATAGCGTCCGCCCCGGGCGACCTCCTGGCCGAGACCTGGAACGAAGGCGGCAAACACCACCCCGGTATGATAGTGATAGCCTCGCAGCTCTCCCAGATCAAAGTGAATAGGCAGATCCGGCCTTCTGGCGGCCAGCCTGGCGGCCAACTGCTCAAGCTCATCAAGTGACTGCATAACCTCGCCCGAGGCGTTAGCAAGCCGTTGCCTGGCCTGGACCAGACAGTCGTCACCACTGAGTTCGGCCAAAACGGTAAGCATATCACCCATCTCGGTGCTCAGATCAAATCCATCGACCAACTGCCTGATTTCAGGTATCGCCTTACGTTGCAGGGCCTCAAAAAGCGCCAGTTCCTGTGGCTTTTTCAGACCAGCCTGGCGGGTCAATCCACGGAAGATACCGACATGCCCCAAATCCAGGTAGATCTCCTGGATGCCAGTGCGCTTCAGCGTCTCCAACATCAGGCAAACCACCTCCAGGTCACTCTCAACGCCGGAATGACCATAGAGCTCTGCGCCAATCTGGAGGGGCGAGCGTGATCCGGCAAAACCGTCACCTCGGGTGGTCAGCACGGTGCCGAGATAGCAGAGCCTCGTGGGTGACTCACGACGCAACTGATGGGCATCGATTCGTGCCACCTGGGGGGTGATATCCGGGCGAATACCCAGGGTTCTGCCGGTAATCTGGTCGGTCAGCTTGAACGTCTGCAGATCGAGATCGCCACCGGTACCGGTGAGCAGTGATTCCAAATACTCGATAAATGGCGGAAAAACCAGCTCATAGCCCCAGCTGTCATACAGGTCCAGGAGCTCGCGACGCAGATTTTCCAGGGCCCGGGCATTGGGGGGCAAAACTTCATTGATGCCCTCTGGCAATAACCAGTGCTGGTTGTCCATAATCATTCTTCAGTTCACTAAATAGAGCATGACGACACCCGCCACCATACTGACAAACCCACTCATTCTGAGCGCCCGATCATCCATCTGCTGCACGGCAAGCATCATTTTGCGCATGACGGAAGGACTGAGGAAAGGAATAACCCCCTCGATCACCATCACCAGTGCCAATGCAATCCAGAGTTCGTGCCACATATCACTGTCCAGAAAAAAGGCCGGGATCTACCCGGCCATGTTAGGTATTCAGTCTGTCAGGACAGAATTTGCATTTTCCCAAACCTGAACCGGATTGTCTATTTCAAGACGGCCGATTCAGGCCAGAATCACTCGCCCTGCTGCCCCCTGAAATACTGAAAGAATTCTGAATCAGGCTCAAGGACCATCATATCACCGCCCTGCGCAAACACCTTTTTATAGGCATTGAGACTGCGATAAAAGGCGTAGAACTCGCGATTCTGATTGTAGGCCTGCGCGTAGATCTCCGCCGCCTTGGCGTCACCCTGACCACGCAACTCTTCAGACTCCTTGAAGGCATCGGCCAGAATCACCGTGCTCTGGCGATCGGCATCCGCGCTGATTCGCTCTGCAGCCTCAGCACCCTGGGCACGCAGATCACGGGCGACACGTTCACGTTCCGCGCGCATGCGGTCGTAGACAGAATCACTCACCTCAGGGGGCAGATCGATACGCTTGACCCGCACATCGAGGATTTCAACACCCAGTTCAGAGGCCTTCTCATCGGCATCTTTCGACAGCAGTTGCATGATTTCGGTACGTTCGCCGGACACCACTTCCTGAATCGTGCGTTTACCGAACTCGTTACGCAGACTGGTGTTGATGCGCTCAGAGAGCAGTCGCCCTGTCTTGGTCGGATTACCGCCGGTTGAGCGAAAGTACTGGGCCACATCAGAGATACGCCACTTGGCGAACGAATCGACGATAACGTCTTTCTTCTCGACGGTCAGAAAACGCTCCGGGGTGGAATCCAGGGTCTGGATACGGCCATCGAATTTCTCGACATCGTTGATGATCGGCCAGCGCCAGTGGAGTCCGGGCTCATAATTTGCGTCGATGATCTCACCAAGTCGCAGCTTGAGTGCCATTTCCCACTCATTGACGACAAAAAGTCCGGAGGAGACAAAACCGACGACACCGGCCAGTAAAAATCCTATTACGCCAAGTTTACTGCTATTCATTAGCGTGTCCTCCTGTTGCGATCAGCCTCGCGGACCGGTGTGCGCTTGTTCTCCTTATCCTGAATCTGAATCTGATTCTGGATCGAACTGTAATCAGGCACCGCTGGTGTACGCGTGGAGGACTGAATCATCTTGTCCAATGGCAGATACATCAGGCTGTTGCCGCCTTTGGCGTCAACAATCACCTTGTTGGATTTCGCCATCACCTCTTCTACGGTATCCAGATAGAGTCGTTGCCGGGTAACTTCCGGAGCCTTTTCGTACTCGGCCAATACCGCCAGAAAACGTGATGCCTCACCGGTGGATTCTGCAATCACCTTGTCACGGTAGGCCTTGGCGTCCTCTACCCGGCGTGCCGCGGCACCACGGGCCCGAGGAACCACCTCGTTCGCATAGGCTTCTGCCTGATTTTCCTGCCGTGTCTTATCCTCACGCGCCTTGATGGCATCATCAAATGAGCCTTTAACCTGCTCAGGTGGTTTTGCCGGCTGGGTGTTGACACTGGTGATCTCAAGCCCGGTTTTGTAGCTGTTGATCATATTCTGGATATTCTTCTTGATATCCGCGGCAACCGAGCTACGTCCTTCAGTCATGATGAAGTCCAGCTTGCTCTTGCCAATGGTTTCTCGCACGGCGGTCTCGGTAGCGTCACGAATGGTCTTTTCCGGATTTTGGTCCTGGAACAGATAATCCGCCGCATCCTGAATACGGGACTGAACCGTCAGCTCGATATCCACAATATTCTCATCGCGCGTAAGCATGGTTGCCTTATGGCTGAATGATGAGATCTGATCCACGTTGACCTTGATCACCTGGTCGATAAACGGCAACAGGAAGTGCGGCCCTGGCTGGGTAACCTCCTTGTACTCGCCGAAACGCAGAATCACACCACGTTCGGCCGGTGCAATGGTGTAAAAGCTTTTGATACCGGCGAATACGATCGCACCGACAACCAAGAGCGCGCCAATCCCTTTGAAACCGGCAGAGTTGGGATCAAACGGGGGTCGCTCCGAGCCACCGCCGCCATTCCCGCCGCGACGTTTGCCTCCGAGTATTCCACCCAGTTTTTCCTGCATTTTCTTTACGACCTCGTCGAGGTCTGGTGGGCCCTGGTCTCCGCCCTTGCCGCTCCAAGGGTCTTTTTTGTCACCACCCGGTTCATTCCAGGCCATCGCGTACTCCAATTTTTTTCGTGAATTTGCTTGGTCAGCCATGACACATTCCAATGCACCAAGGGAAACCTCGAATTTTAGACTGACCCTAGGGTCTCAGGCAATGAGTCGTTTTTCAAGGTCATTTTCGTTCTGTAACAACCGCTCATACTCCTTACGTGGGAGCTGCACCTCCATTTCCCAACCCCCATCATCGGTTGTTTTCTCAGAGAGGATTTTTCCGAGCTTGAAAAAAAGCGCCCTTAGCCGCCCGTCGGCAGGACCCAGCTTAACAACCTTATTGACATGTTCCTTGTGAAAAAATTCAGCCAGGGCAGCCAGCAACAGATCCACGCCCTCGCCAGTCTGCGCAGATAACCAGACACGCTTGACCAGACCATCTTCACCGCGTTCGACGCGTGGTTCCTCGTTTTCCAGCAGATCGAGCTTGTTATATATCTCGATTTGCGGGATCTCCTTGGCGCCAATCTGGCTCAGCACATCATTCACTTCCGCGATGCAGAGCGCACGCTGGGGGCTGGCGGTATCGATCACGTGCAGCAACAGAGTCGCCTCGCTGGTCTCCTGCAGAGTCGAGCGGAACGCTGCCACCAGTTCGTGTGGCAGGTGGGAGATGAAACCCACGGTATCGGCCAGCACTATCGATTCGCTCTCTGACAGATCCACCCGGCGCAGGGTCGGATCGAGGGTCGCGAACAGCTGATCCTGGGCGTAGACATTCGCCTCGGTGATCCGGTTGAACAACGTCGATTTGCCGGCGTTGGTATAACCAACCAGCGAAACCGTCGGAATCTCCGCCTTGTTTCTCGCCTTCCTGCCCTGACTGCGCTGGGTGTCGACCTTGTCCAGACGTCGGCGCAACTGGGCTATCCGGTTATTCAGCAGGCGGCGATCCGTCTCCAGCTGGGTTTCACCCGGTCCACGCAGACCGATACCCCCCTTCTGACGCTCCAGATGTGTCCAGCCGCGCACCAGGCGGGTGGAAAGATGCCGCAGCTGCGCCAGCTCCACCTGCAGTTTACCTTCAAAAGAACGGGCACGTTGCGCGAATATATCCAGGATAAGGCCGGTACGATCAATCACACGGCATTTGAACTCGCGCTCCAGATTTCGCTCCTGGCTCGGGCTCAGGGAGTGGTTGAAAATCACCAACTCTGCCCCCTC
>PKUO01000088.1 GCA_002869585.1 Sedimenticola sp. | reverse complement strand
GACCGCTACGCAGGCTTTGGATCTGCTTTTTCAGGGCAGGAATCCAGATTTTATGGAAAGCGATGGGAGCAGTGCAGGCAACTGTGCTGAATAGTTACAGTATTTTTATTAATGAATGCATGATTTTTCCCCAGAAAATTTAGCAGTGGATCTCTTTATTGTTCACTCTTTTTAACATTTGCTATATTACACCCAATTTAACCCATTGATAAAGTTTCCCATGTTTTTTATGAGTTTTATTAACCCGGATGTCAACCTCATGAAGAGCTAACACCAAAACCGCCCAAGGGATTGCCGATGGACCAAGAAAACGTCAAACGGATAGACACCCCCAGCCTCCTTTTCATCATCTGGTTTATCACCTGGCTGATCGCTCTGATCGCTCTGCCCAGTGAATACAAACATGGCCTATTTTTCATACTCGGTCTGGCCCCGGTTATCGGTTGGTTCCTGGTGAAGCCCAAGAAACGCGTCGTCTGGGTCACTCGCGCCCTGCTCGGCATCAACGGCCTGGACAGACAGTAAACAAGCACACAGGCTCGCGGATTGAGCCTGTGCCTGCGGTTAAATACCCCTGTGCATCCCCCGATGCATAGGTGACACAGGGAAGTGCGCCTCTCTCTTCGATGCACAGGTATCTCAATTCGAAGTAAAACTGCTATTCGTAGCGGTATCCCGCCCCGTAAACCGTCTTGATCAGTTGCGGATCGTTCAGATCTAGCTCCAGGCGTTTTCGTAGTTTTGATATGTGCTGATCCAGGGTTCTGCTGTTGGGGATGTGATCATAGCCCCAGCAGTGGTTGAAGAGCTGATCGCGGGTCACCACCTCGCCTTGGTGATCACAGAGCAGCCGGAGGATGCTGATGTCGCGCAGGCTGAGATCAATCGACTCATCACCGCGCCGGGCGCGCAGTTCCACCGGACAGATGGTGAGATCGCCAAAGACAAACTGGCCATCACCGGGCTTGCTGTCACTGGCCTGCAGATAGCGGCGGGTGATGGCGCGGATTCTCGCAACCACCTCCCGGGTGCCGAAGGGTTTGTTGATGTAATCATCGGCGCCCAGTTCAAGCCCCACCACCCGGTCGATCTCCTCGGTCTTGGCGCTGAGAAAGATGATGGGAATGGCCTGATCGGTCTGCCTGATTTCACGGCATACCGTGTAACCATCCTTTTTCGGCATCATGATGTCGAGTATCACAAACTGGGGCCGGTGATGGTGATAGGCGCGAATTGCCGCCTCGCCGTCTTCCGCGGTCACCACCTGGTAGCCTTCGGCGCTGAGCAGATCGTCGAGTCCGGCGCGGATATTGGGGTCGTCTTCTGCGATCAATATTTTCATGGGGTCACCGTCAGCGGAATACGCAGTTCAAAACAGGCGCCTGGCCTGGCATCGGACAACAGCAGGTCGCCGCCCAGACGATGTGCCTGCTGTCGGGCTATCGTCAGACCTATGCCTGTGCCGCTGACGCCTTCGGTGAGCCGGTTATTGATGCGGTAGAAGGGCTTGAATACCTGCTTTCTTTCAGAGGGCGGGATACCCGCGCCATGGTCCCTGACGCGAACCACCAGCATCCCGCCTTCGACGGCGCTGGCGATATCCACCGCCTTGCCTTCGGCGGCGTACTTCTCCACATTGCTCAGCAGGTTGTTGAGGATCTGTTCCAGTTGATCGGGATCTGTCTCCACCAGTCTATCCGCCTGTAGATCAAGCGCCACCTGGATGCCCTTGGCGGTGAATCCCGGTCGGAAGTTATCGACAATCATGCGGATCAGCGGATCGACCGCCACCGGGCTGATATGGATTTTCGGCTCCCGGGAAAAATTCAGCACATTGCCGATCAGGCGCGACAACCGCTGACTCTCGTTGGTGATCACCTGCAGATAGCGTTGCTGCTGGGGATTGTCCTCAAGCTGATCCCCGAGCATCTCGGCATACAGGCGGATGTTGGTCAGGGGTGTTTTCAGCTCATGGGAGACCTGGCCGACGAAGGCCACCCGTTGCGCCGCCAGACGCATTTCGCGGGTATGCTCGCGGTACAGGTAGATCGCCATGCCGATCAGCGCCAGCGTCAGACTGAGGAACAGAATCAACAGACCAAAGTCCGCGCTATTAACCCCTACGTCCGCCTCGGCGAAATACTCCAGGCTCCAGCTCGACAGGGGATAGGCCAGCGGGGTGCTGCTCAGCGGTGCTTCGTTGCCGATCGCATTCCGCCCCCACTGGTAGATGATCTGCCCCGCGCTATCTTTCAGACGCATGCTGTAGCCCTCGCCCTGCGCAGGGTCATCCGGTAGCAGGGAGATCAGGTCCGACTTGATCCGGGCCGATTCCACCTCCAGCCCCAGGGTATGTCCCTCGGGTGCCTGCCACCAGAACAGCAACTGGGTACCCGTCCCCCAGTGCCACACACTCCAGCCATGCCGGCCCGACGGGCTATCGGCAGTCTTGCTGCGGGATACCAGCGAGGAGACAGCGCGCTGCTCTTCGAGGCGTTGGCTGTCATCCGTTGCGTAGAGAATCGAGGGGTCGTCCCAGACCATCTGCAGGCGTTCGACAAAGCGGCGCTCCGCCTGGCTCATCTCCCCATTCGGGAAGGTTCGTCTGCCCCCGGCGTCCAGTAGAAACAGCTGTCTGACCCGGATCTCCTGGGAACGTCTCTCGCGCAACTGCTCCGCCTGCAGCGGCCAGCCTGGCAGGCGACTGGTCCAGTCCAGCGCCAGTTGTTGCAGATAGGCCTGAATGCTGGCATCGACATTTTTCAGCCGCGCCGCGACCAACTGCTCCGAGCGAACCCGCTGCATGGCATCGCTGCTGTCGAGCATCTGCACCCCCTGCCAGCCGAGAAATCCCAGCGGCAACAGCACCAGCGCGATCAGCAATAGAAGGATTCGTCTCTTTTTCATCGTCCCATTCATGCAGCGAAGGGCCGGTGCCGCCTGCGATGGCACACCGACCCCGGATTCAAGTACCTTTATAACCGATCAGTACTTCTGCTGTTTCTCCAGTTTATACTGCTTGGCCTTGATCGACTTGCGCGCGCGATTCCAGTCTTCCGACTCAACCACCGCCTTGGCCTCCTGATCGACATCATCACTGAAGCTCTCCAGCATGGCGCCCTCTGCACCACCCAGGGCAGCGGCCTGCTCACGCACATAGCTGGCGCTCTCCTGAAGCACTTTTTGGGCCGCTTGGGTCTGACCTTTATCGCGCAGTTCGAGGGCCTGCTTGCTCGCCTCGTTGGCCACCTGCCGGGTTGCCGTGGAGACCACGCTGGGTACGAGCGCCTGCTGCACCGCCTGTTGCGAGGCACTGTAGCTGACCTGCACCCGGTCATTCAGACGCTCTTTCTGCTGGTTGGCCATGTTCTGGTAGGAGACCTCGACATCGGCCAGATCCCGCAGCTGCCCGGTCGCACCCTCGGGCACCTCCACTTCGAGCATGACATATTTTTCCTGATCGCTGTAAAGCTGATTCAAGCGGGTGGTGACGGTGGAGCCGAAGATTTCACCATCGCGCCCCAGCAGCCGCATCGGTCGCACTCCCTCCTTGAGTTCAATGCGAATGACCAGATCCTGCGCCACGACGGACAGCACATCACCGAACTCATAGCTGAAGATTCTGGCCAGATCATCGGCATTGTCCACAAAGGCGTGGTTACCATCACTGTAACCGGCGAGACTGGTCATCAGGTCCTCGTTATAGCCAGCACCGAGCCCGATGGTGGTGACACTGATGCCCTCCTTGCCCAGGGACATGCCCAGCTCACCCAGTTCGGTGGCCGATCTAGGGCCGACATTCGCCTGGCCGTCGGAGAGCAGGATGACGCGATTGACCCGCTCTCCGTCCATGTATTTGCGCACCTCGCGCGCCCCCTTGCTGACCCCGGCAAACAGTGCGGTCGAGCCATCGGCACGCATACGCTGGATGGCGCGACGGATCTCTGCCTTGTCGCGCACCGGGGTGGCGGGAACGATCACCTGGACGGTGGTGTCGTAGCTGACAATGGATACGATATCGCTGTCATTCAGCAGGTCGACCGCCATGATGGCCGCCTCCTTCGCCCGCTCCAGCTTCGCCCCCTGCATCGAGCCGGACTGATCGAGCACGATGGCGATATTGGCCGGCGTACGGTCCCCTCTGCCCTGCAGCAGGAACCCGGTCAGCGAGACCTTGAGAAAGGCGGTCTGCCTGGCGCCCGCCGCAACCACCGGCGTACCCAGCTCCGCCTTCAGGACGACCTCCTGGGCCTGCGCGGAAGAGGCGCCGATAAACAGCCCGGCAACGATCAGCAGCATTTTTTTCAGTTTTGTTGGTTTCATGATTGCACCCCTTTGCATGTTGTGTAGTTTGAATTTAGCGACACGTCCGCTGCAAAGGGTCAAAACCCTGTAAATCAAATGTAAAAAGATTGTAAATCCGGCTGATCCCCGCAGTAATGCTGCTTGCTTTTTTTGCGAACACACACCATATAATGGATCAATTCAGTCAACCAACGGCGATTAACTCATGCTTAGAATCGGACTTTTCCTGGCGACCAACGTCGCCATTATGGTATTGATCAGCATCGTCTTCCAGCTATTCGGCCTGGAAGGGATACTGCAAGCCAATGGCGTAGACCTGAACCTGCAGGCGTTGCTCATCATGTCTGGTGTCATCGGCTTCGGCGGATCGATCATCTCGCTGCTGCTGTCGAAGTTCATGGCCAAACGCTCGATGGGCGTTCAGCTGATCGAAAATCCGTCAAATGAACTCGAAAGCTGGCTGGTCAACACCGTCCAGCGCCAGTCACAGGATGCGGGTATCGGTATGCCCGAAGTGGGCATCTTCGACTCGCCCAGCCCGAACGCCTTCGCTACCGGGGCGAACAAGAACAAGGCCCTGGTGGCGGTCAGCACCGGGTTGTTGCAGAGTATGAACCGCGATGAGGTGGAGGCGGTGCTAGGCCACGAGGTGAGCCATGTGGCCAATGGCGACATGATCACCCTGACCCTGATCCAGGGCGTGGTGAATACCTTCGTGGTGTTCTTCTCGCGCATCGTCGGACACACCATCGACCGGGTGGTTTTCAAGACCGAGCGCGGCTATGGCCCGGGCTACTACATCGGCTCGATCGTCGCCCAGATCGTCTTCTCTTTTCTGGCGAACATCATCGTTGCCTGGTTCTCGCGTCGCCGGGAGTTCCGCGCCGACGCCGGGGGCGCCAGCCTCTCCAGCCGCAGCAAGATGGCCAACGCCCTGCGCCGTCTGCAGCAGGCCCATGAACCACAGCCACTGCCCAATGAGCTGGCGGCCTTTGGCATCAACGGTGGCCTCAAAAGCCTGTTCAGCACCCATCCTCCCCTGGAGGAGCGGATTGCCGCGCTCGAATCCGGCCGCTAATCCTGTCTCTGACGGCAGAGCGTGTGGCTCTGCCGTCAGTTCGTTTACCCGATAACTCCAACTCGACCGCTCAATCCTGTGCAGCTGCGCTGGGTCTGAAATTCCCATAAACTAGCGGCATGATTATCTATCTGATCTCTGTCGGAAACAAAATGCCGCGCTGGGTGGAGGAGGGCTACCGGGAATACGCCAAGCGGTTGCCGGCCGAGTGCGCCCTGAAACTGCTGGAGATCCAGCCCGGACATAGAGGCAAGAGTGCCGACATCAACCGCGCCATCAGCGACGAGGGAGATCGCATGCTCAAGGCGATCACGAAAAACTGCCTGGTGGTGGCGCTGGATGTCCAGGGCAAATCCTGGAACACCGAACAGCTTGCAGGCCAGCTCGAGGGCTGGCTGGCGGACGGTCGCGACCTGGCTCTGCTGGTCGGTGGCCCGGAGGGGCTGGACCCGAGATGCCTGGCGCAATCCGATCTGCGCTGGTCGCTCTCCGCCCTGACCATGCCTCACCCCCTGGTGCGGGTGGTGGTCGCCGAACAGCTCTACCGCGCCTGGAGCCTGATGCGCAACCACCCCTATCATCGCGCCTGACAGACCCGGTCCAAACCGGGCGTGACCTTTTTTCAATAACAGGGTCATGCTGTGATCACCCCATTCCTGATATATTGGTTGCCCAGCGAACCGGCCGACAACCGCAGGACCCACGAGACGACATGACCGTACAACTCTTTCTCGCCTCGCAATCTCCGCGCAGACGTGAACTCCTACAGCAGATCGGAGTCCACCATGAGGTGATCCCGGTCGATGTGGATGAAACCCCGCGCCCGGATGAGGCCCCTGCGGAGTATGTCATCCGACTCGCCCTGGAGAAGGCCCGGGCCGGACGCGCCCTGACCCTCGAGCAGGCCGAGACCCCGGTACTGGGCGCCGATACCGCGGTTGTGATCGACAATGAGATTCTTGGTAAACCCCGGGACCAGGCTGAGGCACTGGAGATGCTCGGGCGCCTGTCGGGTCGCAGCCACAAGGTTCTGACCGGCATCGCCCTGATCGGCGCGCATACAAGCACGCGCCTGAGCGTCAGCAAGGTGACCTTCCGACCGATCTCCGCCGACCAGGCCCTGGCCTACTGGCGTAGCGGCGAACCGGCGGATAAAGCCGGCGGCTACGGCATCCAGGGGCTGGGGGCGATTTTCGTCTCGCGCCTGGAGGGGAGCTTTTCCGGCGTCATGGGCCTGCCGCTGTTCGAGACTGCGGAATTATTACGAGAGACGGGCCTGGACCCGTTGAACCAAGCTGATTTTAAAGAGTGATTGATCTCCATGAGTGAAGAGATTCTGGTCAATGTCACCCCGCCGGAAACCCGGGTGGCGGTGATAGAAAACGGTGTTGCGCAGGAAATCATCATCGAGAGGGCCGGTTGTCTCGGCCTGGTGGGCAACATCTACAAGGGACGCGTGTGCCGGGTGCTGCCCGGCATGCAGGCCGCCTTTATCGAGATCGGCCTGCAGCGTGCGGCCTTTCTGCACGCCTCGGATATCCTCGGCAATCGTGGCGACGAGAAGCCGGAAAACATCTCCGAGTTGGTGCGCGAGGGTGGCGAAGTGGTGGTGCAGATCGTCAAGGAGCCCCTGGGCAGCAAGGGGGCGAGGCTCACCACCTGCCTCTCCATCCCCTCGCGCTACCTGGTCTATATGCCCTCGCTGAGCAAGCCAGGCATTTCCCAGAAGATCGAGGATGAAGAGGAGCGCCAGCGCCTGCGCGACATCATCGAGCGCTTTACTCTGCAGGAAGAGACACGGGGCAATTTTATTGTCAGAACCGCCGCCGAGGGCTCGGATGAGAAGACCCTGGTGGCCGATATGGATTTCCTGATCCGGCTCTGGGGCAGTATCGAGGAGCGCAGTAAAAACGCCGCTTCGGGCGAGCTGGTGCACGAGGACCTGCCCCTGTTTCTGCGGGCGATCCGTGACCTGACCTCGCTGGAGGTGGAGAAGATCCGCATCGATTCCCGCGAGAGCTGGCAAAAGGCCCGGCAGTTCGCCAGCAAGCTGATCCCGGACCTGAACGTCTCCATCGAGTATTACCCGGGCGAGCGCCCGATTTTTGATCTGTACGGGGTCGAGGACGAGATCCAGAAGGCGCTGGAGCGCAAGGTGGAGCTGAAATCCGGCGGCTACCTGATCCTCGACCAGACCGAGGCGATGACCACCATCGACGTCAACACCGGCGCCTTCGTCGGCCACCGTAATCTCGAAGAGACCATCTTCAAGACCAACATGGAGGCCGCCCAGGCGATCAGCCGCCAGCTGCGCCTGCGCAACCTCGGCGGCATCATCATTATCGATTTCATCGACATTACCGACGAGGAGCACAAGCGCCAGGTGCTGCGGGCGCTGGAGAAGTCATTGGCCAGGTATCATGCCAAGACCCAGATCACCGAGGTCTCCAGTCTCGGGCTGGTGGAGATGACGCGCAAGCGCACGCGCGAATCCCTCGAGCATGTGCTGTGCGAGCCCTGCCCCTGCTGCGCCGGGCGCGGCACCCTGAAGACCGCAGAGAGCACCTGCTATGAGATCTTCCGCGAAATCCTGCGCGAGGCGCGGCAGTTTGACGTGGAATCACTGCTGGTGCTCGCCTCCGCCGCGGTGGTCGACCGCCTGCTGGATGAGGAGTCCGCCAACCTTGCCGAGCTGGAGGCGTTCATCGGCAAGACCATCCGCCTGCAGGTGGAGGAGCTATACTCACAAGAACACTATGATGTCGTCCTGATATGAGCTGGGCATGATTCGCCTGTTCAAGTCATTTAGCGCAAAGATCTGGACCCTGACGCTGCTGCTGATCATTCTCAGCGGGCTCGCCATCTCCTTCGCCAGACTGCTGACTCCCCTAGTCAGCGACTTCCGTGCCGACATCGAACAGCTGGCCAGCGAGGTGATCGGACAGCCCGTACTGGTGGGCGAATTCACCGGTGAGTGGCGCGGCCTCGGGCCGGAACTGATCCTGCGCAATGTCTCCCTGATCAACACCAAAAGCCGGGAAGTCTCCCTTAATCTGCCGGAAATCCGCATTTCCCTGGCGCTGATCGACAGCCTGCGCAACTGGGGAATCTCGCCCCGGCAGATCAGTTTCGTCCGGCCCCGGCTGCTGATCACCCGGCACCGCGACGGCAGTTTCAGCACCGCCGGACTGGAGGCCCCAACTGAGGATAGCGGCGCCAGATCACGCAGCGGACTGTTTCTGCTGCCCTCCCGAGTCAAGATCGAACAGGGTGATATCTACTGGAAAAACGAGGCTATTGGCGGCGAACCTCTCCATCTCTCGGAGGTCAACGTCACCTTCAGGAACGCCGGGGAGCGGCACCAGCTCGGCGGCTCACTCAGTCTGCCGGGCCAGACCAGCGGCAGACTGCGGGTCTCTGCCGATGTCCTTGGTCGGCTCGATCAGCCGAGCGCCTGGTCCGGGCAGCTCTACCTGAAAGGCGCCAACATCGATCTGGGCCAGGTTCTGCGTTATCGCCTGCCGCTTGATTACAACATCGACCAGGGCATCGCCAACGCCGAAGCCTGGAGCACCTGGCGGAATGGCCAACTCACAGAGATCTCCGGGCGGACCCACTGGCAAAAGCTGGCGCTCTCCCGGGATACCGACAGCGATGACCAGCCCGCAACCGAATTCATCGCCGACAACCTGGGTGGGGATTTTGTCTGGCTTCGCCAGGCAGATGGCTGGCGCCTGGATCTGAACCGGATGCAGTTCGCCACCCCGACCTCGACCTGGCCGGAAAACCATTTTGCCCTGGAGTGGCGGACAGTCCCCAACGACCTGCGCTATATCCGCGCCGGCATTGGCTTTGTGCGTATCGAGGATCTGACCTCGCTGCTGCCCATGTCGCCGATTCAGCTGCCGGAGCTGAATGACATCCTGGACGGAATCACCCCTCAAGGGGATATGCACAATCTGAAGCTGATCCTGGAGGAGACCGACACCGGCTATCGCTGGCAGGGCGAGGCCGATGCCGATCAGCTGAACACCCGAACCTGGAAAGAGATCCCGGGGATCGAAAATCTCAGCGGGCATTTCACCACCAACGACCGGGCCGGACGCTTCGACTTCGACAGTCAGGCGCTTAACCTCGACCTCACCCCCCTGTTCCGCGATCCGCTGTTCTTCCAGAAGTTGCAGGGCGAGGTTCGCTGGCAGCAGCGGGAAAACGGCGACTGGCTGATTTCTGGCGATGAGCTGATTGCCGAGAACGCCGACATCAAAACCCGCACCCGGCTGAATCTGACGCTACCCGCCGATGACCAGGTCTCGCCCTTTCTCGATCTGCAGAGCGACTTTATGGAGGGGGACGGCAGTCAGGCCTCCAAGTACTACCCCACCGGCATCATGGGTGAACATCTGGTCAAGTGGCTGGATAACAGCATCATCGGCGGCGATGTGGTCTCAGGCGGTTGCCTGGTGCGTGGACCCCTACGGGATTTTCCCTTTGAGAAAACCGCCAGCGGCCGCTTCGAGGTGCTGTTCCGGGTGGAGAACGCGGTGCTCGACTACTGGGATGGCTGGCCCAGGCTCGAGGGACTGAGCAGCGAGATCCGTTTCCTCAACAACCGTTTTGACGCATGGGTCGATTCCGGGACCCTCTTCAACAGCCAGATGCAGCAGGCCCATGCCCAGATCCAGAACCTCGCCCAGGCCAGTCCCTTTGAGCTGCAAGGCGAAGTCAGCGGCCACTTCGCCGACACCCTGCGTCTGCTGCGGGAATCCCCTCTGTCACAGAACTTCGGCCCGATGACCGAGGGCATGCAGGCATCCGGCAACAGTCGCCTGGCGCTGGATCTGGGCATCCCGTTGACACAGGGAGAGATACAGCTCGATGGCCGACTCGAGTTCAAAAATTCAGGTCTGAGGCTGGTTGACTGGGGACTGCCGATCACCGCAATCAACGGCGTCCTGCAGTTCGACCAGGATCGTGTGCAGGCCAGCGCTATCCAGGGCGAAACCCTGGGCAGCGCGATCTCGGTGGATGTCACCACACCTGAAGACAACCCGGCGATAACCCGCATCCTGGGCAGTGGCCTGATTGCCAGTGACCAGCTTGCGGGGCTCTACCCGGATCTCGAACTGCCGCCCATCAGCGGCAGCAGTGACTGGCAACTGCAACTGGATATCGCCCACCAGTCAGCGCAGAAAGCAGACAAGGCGCGGCTTGCCCTCTCCTCAGACCTGCAGGGCGTGGCGGTGGATCTGCCCACCCCTCTGGGCAAAGCCGCAGAACAGACACGCGACCTGTCGATCTCAACCCGCTTCAACGGCAAGACCGAGCAGCCTCTCGAACTCGCCTATGGCGATCTGCTGCAGGCGCTCCTGCTACTGGAAAAACCTGAGGGGCAACCGCTCCGCGTCTCCCACGGCAATATTCGACTCGGCGACCAACCGGCCGCCCTGCCCGAGCAACCCGGCATCTCGCTCACCGGGGGATGGAAGAACCTTGCCCTTGAACCCTGGCTGGAGGCGCTGAAGAAACCCGGACCCGAGACCGGCGAGATGCCCCTGAGCCAAATCGATCTGCAGTTCGGCCAGGTGAACCTGGGGAAGAAACAGCTAAAAGACTTCAGCCTCACCCTGCAGAAAAGCCACAACCGCTGGGGCGGCAGGAGCAGCAGTGATGCATTTTCCGGGAGCCTGCAGATACCGGCCGACCTCAAGCAACAGCCCCTGCGGGTGCATCTCGACTATCTTCACCTGCAAAGCGATCCGGAACAGATTGCCCAGGCCTCATCCGAGGCCGACAGCAGCGACCTGGACCCGGAGTCGCTGCCAGCCATGGATCTGGTCATTGATGAGCTAACCATCAACAGCAAACCCTTCGGCACCCTGCAGCTTAAATCCAGCCGCCACGCCCGGGGCCTGACCCTGGACCGGCTGGCCATCGCCTCCGACGGACTGACCATCAACTCCAGCGGCAGCTGGCTGAAGGAGCCGGACCAGACCCAGACAACGGCCCTCGAGATAGATCTGCACTCGGATGATTTCGGCACCCTGCTGGAGGATCTGGGCTTCGCCCGCAACCTGGAGGAGGCCCCGACAACGATCAAGGGACAGTTGAACTGGTCTGGCACACCGGTCGGTTTCAGGCGCGACGGGCTGAATGGCGAACTGACCCTGCACCTCGATCAGGGGCGGTTTCTCAACGTCGATCCCGGTGTCGGGCGCATCTTCGGGCTGCTCAATCTCAGCGCCCTGCAGCGCAGGCTGTCGCTGGATTTCAGCGACATGTTGCAGAAGGGGTTTACCTTCGACCGCATCACCGGCAAATTTCACCTGGATTCCGGGGATGCCTACACCAGCGATTTCGAGATGAAGGGACCGGCCGCCCTGATCGAGATTTCCGGGCGCACCGGACTGGCCTCAGAGGATTTCGACCAACTGGTCACCGTCACCCCCCTGGTCACTTCCTCGTTTCCGGTAGCGGGGGCGATTGCCGCCGGCCCAGCGGTGGGCGCAGCACTGTTTGTCGCACAGAAACTTTTCGGCAAGCAGCTCGACAAGATCACCCGGATACAGTACCTGGTCACCGGTCCTTGGGATGATCCGGTATTCGTATCGAAACGTCAGGCAGAAGAAGACGAGGAAGAGGAAGACTTCGACCCACTACAACTCAGCCCGGACAACCGCTGAGGCGGCGCAGCGACCCGATTTTCCCCGCCGATAAGGGTTTGTTGCCGCGCCACGGTTAATGCTATTCTGCCAGGCAGCAGAGTGACCGGGTCAGCCGTTCAACCCAGATTATAAACGAGCGCAAGGTAAGATTCCGACCTATGACCGATAGCAAGAAAAAAGTAGCCGCCATCCAGATGGCGTCAGGCCCCAATGTCAGCGCCAATCTATTGGAGGCCGAGCGGCTGATCGCCGAGGCAGTGGAGAACGGCGCCGGGCTGGTGGTTCTGCCTGAAAATTTCGCCTTCATGGGCAAACGCGAGCGGGAGCTTTGCACCATCAAAGAAGCACCCGGCGACGGGCCGCTACAGGATTTCCTCAGCCATCTTGCCAAGCGCTACGGCATCTGGGTAGTCGGCGGCACCATCCCGATGGAAGCCCATGACAACAGCAAGGTGCGCGCAGCCTGTCTGGTCTACGACAGCAAGGGCAAACAGGTCGGACGCTACGACAAGATCCATCTGTTCGATGTCAACCTGATCGAGGCCAACGAACGCTATGTCGAATCGGAGACCATCGAACCGGGAGAGGAACCGGTGGTGATCGACAGCCCGTTCGGAAAGCTGGGTCTGGCGGTCTGCTACGACCTGCGCTTCCCGGAGCTGTTCCGGTCCCTGATGGATCGCGGCATGGAGGTCGCCTGCATGCCTGCGGCATTCACCGCCATTACCGGCAAGGCGCACTGGGAAACCCTGGTGCGCGCCCGCGCCATCGAGAACCTCTGTTACTTTATTGCCTCGGCCCAGGGGGGCTTCCATATCAGCGGTCGCGAGACACACGGTCACAGCATGATCGTCGATCCCTGGGGGACCGTGCTCGCCCAGGTCCCGCGCGGTACCGGCTCGGTCTGCACGGTGTTGGACATTGACTACCTGAAGACCACCCGGCGCAACTTCCCGACCATCAACCATCGTCGACTGCGTTGCAGTTGAGCAGCGACCAGCGGTTAGCGGGAGCCTGGCGCACCGCCAGCCCCGATCCCGACCGGGAAGACCCAACCCGATAGCGGCTATGGTTGATTTTGTCAAAGTCGACCCTACCTGAACTGTAGGGCTTCCAACCGCACGCCTGGCCAAAACCCTTATGCTGTCGAATCAGACTTTACTCGATAGCCGAATATTGCCTTTACCGGAGAACAGATGGCAAACCCCACAGACCTCGCACTCAACACCCTGCTAGCCCCCGCCGAACTCAAGGAGAGTGATCTCGACCGGGTGATGGATCAGTTGCTGGCCAACCACATCGATGCCGCGGATGTCTATTTCCAGACCGGCCGCCTCGAATCCTGGGTGCTGGAGGACGGCATCATCCGCGAAGGCTCCTACAACATCGAACAAGGGGTTGGGGTGCGCGCCGTCAGCGGCGAGAAAACCGGCTTCGCCTACACCGACGAGATCCGCCTGCCCAGCCTGCTGGAGGCCAGCCGCACAGCCCGGGCCATAGCCCAGGCCGGCCAGCAGGCGCGCATCAATGTCAAAAGCGTGGCCACGCAGCACCAGCTGTATGCGCCGATCAGCCCGCTGGAGACCATGAGCGAGCAGGAGAAGATCGATCTGCTGCGCCGTCTGGATGCAGAGGCCAGAAAACAGGACCCACGGGTGCAACAGGTGATCGCCAGCCTGGTGGCTGCCCATGACGTGGTGCTGGTGGCCGCCAGCGACGGCACCCTGTGCGGCGATATCCGCCCCCTGGTGCGCTGCAATGTGCATGTCATCGTCGAACAGAACGGCCGCCGCGAGCAGGGTTCCAGCGGCGGTGGCGCACGTCACTCCTTTCAGTTCTTTCTGGATGAGGAGCGTGCCCTGGGTTACGCCCGGGAAGCGGTGCGCCAGGCCCTGGTCAACCTGGAAGCGGTGGACGCGCCGGCCGGCGCTATGACCGTGGTGCTCGGACCGGGCTGGCCCGGTGTGCTTCTGCATGAGGCCATAGGTCACGGCCTGGAGGGGGATTTCAACCGCAAGGGCACATCCGCCTTCTCCGGGAAGATCGGCCAGCGGGTCGCCGCCCCAGGCTGCACTGTGGTCGATGACGGCACACTCCCCGGCCGCCGCGGCTCCCTGAATATCGACGACGAGGGCGTTGCTACCCAGAACACCGTTCTGATCGAAGACGGTATCCTCAAGGGCTACATGCAGGACAAGATGAATGCCCGGCTGATGGGGGTTCAATCCACCGGCAACGGCCGGCGCGAATCCTACGCCCATCTGCCCATGCCGCGCATGACCAACACCTACATGCTGCCGGGCCAGTACAATCCCGAGGAGATCATCGCCTCGGTCGACAAGGGGCTGTATGCGGTCAACTTTGGCGGCGGGCAGGTGGATATCACCTCGGGCAAGTTCGTCTTCTCCGCCAGCGAGGCCTACCTGATTGAAAACGGTAGGATCACCACCCCGGTCAAAGGCGCGACCCTGATCGGCAACGGCCCGGATGTCCTGACCCGCGTCAGCATGATCGGCAATGATCTGGAGCTGGATTCCGGGGTCGGAACCTGCGGCAAGGAGGGCCAGAGTGTTCCGGTGGGCGTTGGCCAACCGACCCTGAAAGTGGATCAGCTGACAGTCGGCGGCACCAGCGCCTGAGAAAAAACTGCAGCATTACAGAGCCTTATCAAACATCAGCCGGAAGCATCAGCAGTCTATGAACGATACCAACGATATGAAACAACGTAGCGCACGCCTGGAGCAGATGGTCGAGGACCTGCTTCAGGAGGCGAAGCGCCAGGGCGCCAGCGCCGCCGAGGCCGGGGTGAGCAACGATGCCGGACTGTCGGTGACCGTGCGCAAGGGCGACGTCGAGACCATCGAACACACCCGCGACCAGGGCCTGGGCATCACCGTCTATTTCGGCCAGCGCAAGGGCTCGGCAAGCACCTCCGATCTAAGCCTCCAGGCGATTACCGACACGGTGAAGGCCGCCTGTAACATCGCCCGCTACACCACCGAAGACAGCTACTCTGGTCTGGCCGATGCCGATCTCATGGCGCAGGAGATCCCGGACCTTGACCTCTACCACCCCTGGGACATCAGCGTCGAGGACGCCATCGAGCAGGCAATCATCTGCGAGGCGGCGGCACTCGCCGTGGACCCGCGCATCAACAACTCGGAAGGGGCCAGCATCAACACCCACAACGGCCTCCAGGTCTACGGCAACTCCCATGGCTTTGTCGGCGGCTACCCGAGCAGCCGCCACAGCATCAGCTGCGCGGTTGTCGGCCAACAGGACGATTCGATGCAGCGTGACTACTGGTACAGCTCCAGCCGTCTCGCCGGCGAGCTGCAATCCCCGGAGGAGATCGGCAGAATCGCCGGTGAACGCACCGTCGAGCGCCTCGGTGCGCGTCCGATTGGCACCTGCCAGGTGCCGGTAATCTTTCAGGCCGAAATGGCAGTCGGCCTGGTACGAAGCCTGCTGGGGGCCATCAGGGGCTCCGCGCTCTATCGAAAGTCCTCGTTCCTGCTGGACCAGCTGGAGCAGCCGATCTTTCCTGATTTTGTCCACATCCATGAAAACCCGCTGCTGCAAAGAGGCCTCTCCAGCGCTCCCTTCGACAGCGAGGGGGTTGCCACCGGCCCGAAGGATATAGTCGCCGGCGGCGTGCTGAAGAGTTACCTGCTGGGCAGCTACTCCGCCCGCAAGCTGGGAATGCAGACCACCGCCAATGCCGGTGGCGCGCGCAATGTGTTCGTCGATTCCGGTGATCAGGACCTGGCCGGCTTGCTGAAAACCATGAACCGGGGCTTGCTGGTGACCGAGATGATGGGGCATGGCCTGAACATGGTGACCGGCGACTACTCCCGCGGCGCGGCCGGCTTCTGGGTGGAAAACGGCGAAATCCAATACCCGGTTGAGGAGATCACCATCGCCGGCAACCTCAAGCAGATGTTCCGCCAACTGGTTGCGGTGGGCAACGACGAGGAGCGGCGCGGCAGTGTCCGTACCGGTTCCTGGCTGATCGAAGCCATGACAATCGCCGGCCAATAGGCCGACCGCCGTAAAAACAAAGGGGCCGCAAACGGCCCCTTCAAATCCTCCCCCCCTCAGCTTATGTTTCAGCTAATCATTTTTTCTTTGTTGCGGCCTTCTTTACCGGGCTCTTCTTTGCTGATTTTTTCTTCACCGCGACCTTTTTCGCCGGCGCCTTTTTAACCGGAGCCTTTTTTGCTGCGACTTTTTTGCCTGCCGGTTTCCTTGCCGGGCTCTTTTTCGCCACGGTTTTCTTTGCTGCCGCTTTTTTCACCGGAGATTTCTTCACTGCCGCCTTCTTGGCCGGGGCTTTCTTGGCAGTTACCTTTTTCGCGGGCGCTTTTTTAACGCCACTCTTTTTCGCCGGAGCCTTCTTGATGGGCGCCTTCTTGGCTGCGCTCTTCTTCACGGTTTTCTTGGCCACCGCTTTTTTGGTCGTACTCTTTTTCACAGGGCTCTTTTTCACCGCGGCTTTCTTGGCAGCACTCTTTTTCACGGTCTTTTTGGCGGCCGACTTCTTGACCGTTGCCTTCTTTGCCGCCTTCTTCTTGGGCGCAGCCTTTTTCACCGTCGCCTTTTTGGCGGCCTTTTTCTTGCTCGGTGATGCCTTCTTTACCGCTGTCTTTTTAGCGCTTTTCTTGGCCGCCGTTTTTTTACTGGCTGCCTTTTTGACCACCGCCTTTTTTACTGCTTTTTTCTTGGCGGGTGCTGCGGCTTCTGGCGGGGCTGCTGTTTCTGCAGCAGGCTCGTTTGCCGCGACTATCGCTTGCGGCTTCTCCTCAGAAGCGGCAACTGTTTTTTCGTCTGGTGTGGTGTCGGACCCGGAAACCATAGTGTGCTCCTTTAACGCAACAGGTGGTTCAGAAATCGGTTCAGTGACGACAACTGTCGGAGGTGTCGCCTCGATAACATTACATAGCGCACGGAACAGCGCTTGCTGATCCAACTCCGCGGAAACAGTCCTCAGTTTGCCATGGAGCTTGTAATACTGGGCCAAGGATGCGATCTGATGCTCATAGATGCGCATCCGGGTGGAGATGGTCTGTTCGTTGTCGTCGGCGCGGCGGCGGATCTGCCCGCCACACTGATCGCAGATCCCTTCGACACGCGGGGGGTTGGTGAAGATGTTATACATCTGCCCGCAAGACTGGCAGATACGCCGACCCTCGAGACGCTCCATGAAGACATCGGAATCACCATCCAGCTGCAACACCAGATCGATCGGCATGTTCAACGCTTCGAGTATCTCGTCCAGGCGATCGCCCTGAACGGCGGTCCGGGGAAAGCTCACCAGCAGGAATCCCGACTGCACATCCGGGGCGGAAAGGCGATCTTTCAGGGCGCTGAAAGCCAGATCCTCTGGCAGGTGATGAAAGGTGTCTGAGGACATTTTGGCCTGGAGGGCGATTTCCGGATTATCCTCCTCGTATCCCCGAATGACATCCCCAATGGAGATCTTGGGAATCCGGTAGTGCTCGGCCAACATGCCTGCCTGGGTTCCTTTGCCAGAGCCCGGGGCTCCCAACAGCACAATCCTCATCTCGGCTCCTAGTCGTCCATTGGTTTTATTATCAGTTTTTCAGCATGCACTTTTTGCCACAATAACCTTTTGAAATTACTCCGAATTAGGAAATTCCATAGCGGCATCCAACATTTGCATTGGCGGCCAAAAAGTTGGTTGGTTACAGTAATCGCAGATTTCCCAAAATGTCAATGAAATCATGAAAGGTTTAGCGAATTCGGTTAGACTTTTCGATTTGTGAATGGACGGCCAACCCGATGCAAGAAATCCCCGATATCACCGACAGCGAAACCTGGGTGATAAAGACCACATTGAAGGAGCGTTACAACCAGGAGATCGAGCTGCAGATTGCAGACTCGGAAATTCGCCTGCGCCCCTCAGACCGCCATATCACCTCCTGCCCGGTATGGTACTGGGAAGTGGAAAACTGCCATTTCATCATATTCAAGACCGGTGACCGCAACTACCGCTGCCAGTTTTTCTTCAAGCCCTACCAGCAGTACGGCACTGGCGTGCATGAATACACCGACATTACCGAATGCATTGTCTCCCTGCTGCAGGCTCAGGCCGACCACGTGGCCAAGGAGCGCGGAGACCTGAAATGAGACACAGCCACGGCTGAAAACAACCAAGATCAAGAATCTGAACAAAACTAAGGAAGTAACCATGAGCAAAAAAAATGCCTTCTATGCACAGTCTGGCGGCGTAACCGCAGTTATCAATTCGTCAGCCTGCGGCGTCATTGAAACCGCTCGCAAACATGCCGACAAGATCGGAACCGTCTATGCCGGGCGCAACGGCATCATCGGTGCTCTTACCGAGGAGCGGATCGACACCAACCAGGAGTCCGCAGAGGACATCGCTGCACTCAAGCACACACCATCCGGTGGCTTCGGCTCCTGCCGTTACAAGATGAAGAGCCTGGAGGCCAACAAGCGTGAATACGAACGCCTGATCGAGGTGTTCAAGGCCCACGATATCGGTTATTTCTTCTACAACGGCGGCGGCGACTCGGCAGACACCTGTTACAAGGTCTCCCAACTCTCCGAGAAGATGGGCTACCCGGTTCAGGCAATCCACGTACCCAAGACCGTGGACAACGACCTGCCGATCACCGACAACTGCCCCGGCTTCGGCTCGGTTGCCAAGTACATCGCTGTCTCAACCCTGGAGGCGTCATTCGATGTGCGCTCGATGGCCGCGACCTCGACCAAGATCTTCGTCATCGAGGTGATGGGCCGTCATGCAGGCTGGATCGCCGCGGCCGGCGCGCTGGTTGAGGACTACGGTATTCCAGTGGTTACCCTGTTCCCCGAAATCGAATTCGACAAGGACAAGTTCCTGGCCGCTGTGGATGCCAAGGTCAAGGAACACGGCTACTGCACCATCTGTGTCTCAGAAGGCTGCCACTGGCCGGACGGCACATTCCTGGCCGAGCAGGGCACCCGCGACTCCTTCGGCCACGCCCAGCTGGGTGGCGCCGCTCCCGTTGTCGCCAACATGATCAAGGAGGCCCTCGGCTACAAGTTCCACTGGGCGGTGGCCGACTACCTGCAGCGCGCCGCGCGTCATCTGGCCTCCGCATCCGATGTAGAACAGGCCTATGCCCTGGGCCAGGCCGCTGTGGAGAAGGCGCTGGAAGGCAAGAACTCGATCATGCCGACCGTGGTCCGTGAATCCTCCAGTCCCTACAAGTGGAGCATCGGCGAGGCGCCTCTCTCCGAGGTGGCCAACGTGGAGAAGATGATGCCGATGGATTTCATCACCGAGGATGGCTTTGGAATTACCGCCAAGTGCAAGGAGTATCTCTACCCGCTGATCAAGGGCGAGGCCTACCCGCCCTACGATGAAAACGGCATGCCGGAGTACGTCACCCTGAAGCTTGCCGGGGTAGCGAAAAAACTTCCGGGGTTTGAAGTTTAATCCGGGCATAGAAAAATTAAGGGGACTTTACAGTCCCCTTTTTTCATTCACTTGACACGAGTCAAAGATGGATAACCCCAAAATGGCTGTAGAGTGGAGGGGTGATACGCTACAGTGGGCCAGGTAGTTCGCCAGAAACGCCTCCCCAGGGGGAAAGCAAAGCGAGAGAGGCATCCTGGATATCCTCTGACTCTTACCCGAAAGCAGTACCGACGATGACGTGTGGATTCTCTATGCACTATGTCCCGCGCCAGATTAAAAACGAACTAATTACACAGAAAAACAATTTAGGAGATATCAAATTATGACTGTTGAACTCTGGTTTGCCCTGCTATGTGCAGGCGCAGCGCTGTTATACGGCGCAATTTCGGTCAAATGGATTATTAAACAGCCGCAAGGCAATGATCGCATGCGCGAAATCGCCGGTGCAATTCAGGAGGGCGCCAGTGCCTACCTGAATCGTCAGTACACCACCATCGGCATCGTGGGCATCATCCTCTGCGCCGTGCTCTGGTACTTTCTGGACACCTATACGGCTGTCGGTTTCGCTATTGGCGCAATCCTCTCCGGCGCCACCGGCTATATCGGCATGAACATCTCGGTCCGCTCCAATCTGCGCACCGCGGAAGCAGCCAACAAGGGCATTAACGCTGCCCTGCAGATCGCCTTCCGTGGTGGCGCTATCACCGGCATGCTGGTGGTCGGCCTCGCCCTGCTGGGTGTCGCAGGCTACTACGCCGTGCTGGTTGCCATGGGCGTTACCGATCCGCTGCATCCCCTGGTTGGTCTCGCCTTCGGCGGCTCCCTGATCTCCATCTTTGCCCGGCTGGGCGGTGGCATCTTCACCAAGGGTGCGGATGTGGGCGCGGATATCGTCGGCAAGGTTGAAGCCGGCATCCCGGAGGATGATCCACGCAACCCCGCCGTCATCGCCTACAACGTCGGTGACAATGTGGGCGACTGCGCCGGTATGGCCGCCGACCTGTTCGAAACCTACGCGGTAACGGTTGTGGCCACCATGCTGCTTGGCGGTCTCCTGCTCAAGGATGCGGGCGCCACTGCGATTCTCTATCCGCTGGTACTGGGTGGGGTCTCCATCATCGCCTCGATCATCGGCACCTACTTCGTCAAGGCGAAGGATACCGACACCAATGTGATGCCTGCGCTTTACCGCGGTCTGATCGTGGCCGGCGTGCTGGCAGGTGTATCCTTCTACTTCGTCACCGACTACATGATGGGCGGGGTTGCCGGTTTCAACACCATGCAGCTGTTAGGCTCAGCGATGATTGGTCTGGTTCTGACCGCTGCTATGGTGGTGATCACCGAGTACTACACCTCAACCGAGTACAGCCCGGTTCGCCATATTGCCGAAGCATCCACCACGGGTGACGGCACCAACGTGATCGCAGGTCTGGGTGTCTCCATGAAAGCAACAGCCGCACCGGTACTCGTGGTCTGCGCTGCCATCTGGGGCGCCCATGACCTGGCCGGCCTATACGGTATCGCCATTGCCGCCACTTCGATGCTCTCCATGAACGGTATCATCGTCGCCCTCGACGCCTACGGTCCGATCACCGATAACGCCGGCGGTATCGCCGAGATGGCTGAACTGGATGAGAAGATCCGCAACATCACCGATCCACTGGATGCCGTGGGCAACACCACCAAAGCGGTCACCAAAGGCTATGCCATCGGTTCTGCCGGTCTTGCGGCACTGGTACTGTTTGCCGACTTCACCCACTCCCTGGAGAGCGCCGGCAAGGCGGTCAGCTTCTCACTGAGTGATCCGGCGGTACTGATCGGCCTGTTCCTGGGTGGTTTGATCCCCTACCTGTTCAGCTCCATGGCCATGGAAGCGGTGGGCCGCGCGGCTGGCGGTATCGTCAACGAGGTGCGCCGCCAGTTCAGAGAAAAGCCCGGCATCATGGACCACAGCGAAAAGCCCGACTACGGCCGTGCGGTGGACATGCTGACCAAGGCGGCGATTCGCGAGATGATCATCCCGTCCCTGCTGCCTGTTCTCGCCCCGATCGTGGTGGCGCTGGGCATGGCCGCGCTGATGGGACCGGAAGCCGGCCCGAAGGCACTGGGTGGCCTGCTGATCGGTACCATCGTCACCGGCCTGTTCGTGGCCATCTCCATGACCACCGGTGGTGGTGCCTGGGATAACGCCAAGAAGTACATCGAGGACGGCAACTACGGCGGCAAGGGTTCAGACGCCCATAAAGCAGCCGTAACCGGCGACACCGTAGGCGACCCCTACAAGGATACCGCCGGTCCTGCGGTCAACCCGCTGATCAAGATTATCAACATCGTCGCACTGCTGATCGTGCCCCTGTTGTAATCCGACCTCATCGGTATAACGGACAAGGGGGCCTCGCGCCCCCTTGTTTTATTCTGCTTCAGCAACATTCTTCGCAATCCCAGCGGTATTCTATAAATTTCGATGCGATCGCATCCATAGTTGGCACCCGGACACAAGCGCTGCGTATAATAGCCCTTTTCACGTTTCCGAGGACCCTCGACTATGAACCTGGACCGAGTCAGCTCAGGCGCAAATATTCCCAACGACATCAATGTCATCATTGAGATCCCGGCCAACTCCGATCCGGTCAAATACGAGCTGGACAAGACCACCGGCGCCATGTTCGTCGATCGATTCATGTCCACCGCCATGCACTACCCCTGCAACTACGGCTACGTGCCCCATACCCTGTCGTCCGATGGCGACCCGGTGGATGTGCTGGTCCTCACCCCCTACCCGCTGATTTCAGGCTCGGTGATCAAGTGCCGTCCGGTCGGTGTGCTGAAAATGACCGATGAATCCGGCGACGACGCCAAGGTGCTCGCCGTACCGGTGGATAAGCTGTGCAAGACCTATCGCAACGTGCAGACCTTTCGTGACCTGCCGGGCGAGGTGCTGAACCGCATCTCCCACTTCTTCGAGCACTACAAGGATCTAGACGAGGGCAAATGGGTGCGGGTGGATGGCTGGTACGGGATCGACGAGGCCAAGCAGGAGATCACCAACAGCCTGCAGATGTACAAAGACGCCCCGGAAAAGCCGAATTTCTAAGCACGGCATGGCATTGCGGCCCAGGGTTTCGTGTTACAGTGGAACCCTGGCCCGACAACGCAGTATTCTATCGAATCCATCCTATGAAAGTCTGTATCCTCTCCGACAGCCATGATCATATCCCCCTCCTCGATGCGGCTGTGGCGGAAGCCAAAAGCCTGGGCGTCGAGGCGATTCTGCACTGCGGTGACGTGGTGGCGCCCAGCACCCTGAAGTGCCTGAACAAATATCACCTGCCGGTACATGTGATCCACGGCAACAACACCGGGGATCTCTACACCCTGGGACAGCTGGTCAGCCAACCCGATAACATGATTCAGTATCACGGCATGGATGCGGGTGTCGAACTGGCTGGCCGACGGATATTCCTGGTCCACTATCCCCACTATGCCCGCGCCATGGCGACCACCGGCGACTGGGACCTGGTGTGCTGCGGCCATACCCACAAGACCATCGTGGAGCAACTACCCAACATCAAGGGTGGCACCACTCCCCTGCTCAATCCGGGCACGGTCGGTGGTGTTGGCTCGGCCAAGGCGACCTACGTGATCGCCGACCTTGCCAACATGACGTTCGAATTCCGCGAAATATCCAAGAGCATCGAACAACAGCAAACACACAGCATGGCAGGATAAGCATGAGTGATCTGACCCACTTCAATCAGTCCGGCGAGGCGCACATGGTGGATGTCGGCGACAAGCAGAGCACCCGCCGCATCGCCGTGACCGAAGGCCGGATTCGCATGTTGCCCGAGACACTGAGTCTGATCCAGGCGGGCGGACACAAAAA
Organism: Sedimenticola sp.; assembly: GCA_002869585.1. Taxonomy (GTDB): domain Bacteria; phylum Pseudomonadota; class Gammaproteobacteria; order Chromatiales; family Chromatiaceae; genus BM503. Next base: position 120,481 of record PKUO01000088.1, on the reverse strand, counting down.
GGGCGACGTACTGGGTATTGCCCGCATCGCCGGTATCATGGCCGCGAAAAAGACCTCCGAGCTGGTCCCCCTCTGCCACCCCCTGTTTCTCACCCACGTCAATATCGACCTGGTCCCGGAACCCGAACAGAACAGCGTCTATTGCCTGACCACTGTGGAGACGGTAGGGCAGACCGGTGTCGAGATGGAAGCCCTGTGCGCCACCCAGATCGCCCTGCTGACCATCTATGACATGTGCAAGGCCATCGACCGCGGCATGAGCATCGAGCAGGTCCAGCTAGTGGAAAAGAGCGGTGGCAAGTCGGGACACTGGACCCGCCAAGAATAGATTCAGCGCCAAAACCAGGAATTATATTCCTTGATATTGATCAAATTAACGTCAATTGTTAAAAACTGTTTCACAAAAACAGGCTAATCTCCGCCCCCTGGAATCAAGGGCAAACTGCAGTTGCCGCTAACAGGTATGAGCTGGACGCCTTTTCTTCCAGGGATTGGTTTCTCAACACCTGATAAAGCGGAGTCCCTAATGAGCGATTTTGTCGCCTGGTCTGACGAATTGAGCGTTGGAATTGAGGAGATTGACGAGCAGCACAAGATGCTGGTCTCGCTGGTCAACAAAATGCACGATGCCATTCACCATCGCCACGGCAGCGATGTGGTGCAGGATATTCTTCAGCAGTTGACCGACTACACCCGAATCCATTTCGCCGTCGAAGAGAGCCTGATGCGTATCCTCAACTACCCCGGCTATGAGGAGCATCGCGACATTCATGAAGAGCTGGTTGAGCACATTGTCGATCTGAAGAACAAGGTCGCGACCGGCAAGACATCCATCGGCTTTGAGCTGATGCACTTTCTCAAACTCTGGCTGACCCGCCACATCATGGAGGAGGACCAGCAGTACAGCGGATTCTTCCTGGCGACCGGCGCCCAGCCGAAATTGCAAAAGAAATCCTGGGTGAAACGCCTGTGGGGGAATCTGCACGGCTGATCCGATCGCAATCCAGGGGATAAATTTCGATTCAGGCACGGCAATGGAGTAAGATCACGGACCCGATCCGCCACACGACTTAAACGCCGTCCATGAATCCGATCTATCACCAGGCAAAATTTCTCACCAGCGCGGCAAAGTTCGACCAGGCCCCTGCCGATCTGGGCTATGAAGTGGCCTTCGCCGGTCGCTCCAATGCCGGAAAATCCAGTGCCATCAATGCACTCTGTCAGCAGAAGAGTCTGGCGCGCACCAGCAAGTCCCCCGGCCGCACCCAGCTGTTGAACTTCTTCAGCCTGGATGATGAACGGCGCTTGGTGGACCTGCCCGGATACGGCTTTGCCAAGGTTGCCGAGGCGGTGAAGCTGCAGTGGCAGAAGGAGCTCGCCTATTACCTGGAGCACCGTCAGTCGATCAAGGGCATCATACTGTTGATGGATATCCGCCACCCGCTCAAGGAGTTCGATGTACAGATGCTCGAGTGGAGCAGCCACATCGAACTGCCGGTGCATATCCTGCTCACCAAGTCCGACAAACTGAAGCGCGGGGCGGGGAAGAACGCCCTGATGCAGGTCCGGAATGCCCTCAAGGGGTACGGTGAGAGGGTCAGCATCCAGCTGTTCTCATCGACCAAGCATGAAGGCATAGATAGCGCCCATGCAGTGCTGGACAAATGGCTGGAATGGGACAAAAAAAAGACCCCGGTAACTGATTAAGGGGGAGTGGTTACCGGGGTCTGACTGCTCAGCAGCGTGTTTTGCCAAGCCCCGGCCACTGGGGAAGGTGACCGGACGTCAGTCGACGTTACTTAATATGACTGTTTTACTCAGTTTTAGTTCATCACTGGCTGTAATAATTTTTTATTACAGCAAAATCAAATAGTTACTTATTTTCACCACATGCCTGCGCCCAGCTAATGGGCTTCATCCCAGTTATCACCTACCCCGACATCCACCAGCAGGGGCACCTTCAGCGCAGCGGCCGATTCCATCGCCTCGCGGATCTGCGCCTCGGCCTGCTTCACGAATTCCTTCTCCACCTCGAACACCAGCTCATCATGCACCTGCATGATCATGCGCACCGGCGGCTGCTCCTTCCCGATCCAGCCGTCCAGGGTGATCATGGCGCGCTTGATGATATCCGAGGCGGTGCCCTGCATGGGCGCATTGATGGCGGTTCGCTCCGCCGCGGCGCGGCGTTGCTGATTCCGCGCACCAATCTCCGGCAGGTAGAGCCTGCGGCCGAAGACTGTTTCGACATAGCCTTTGTCGTGGGCCTCGCTGCGGGTGCGCTCCATGAATGCCTTAACCCCCGGATAGCGGTTGAAATAGAGATCGACATACTCCTGGGCGGCAGAGCGCTCGATTCCCAGCTGTTTCGCCAACCCGAAGGCGGACATGCCATAGATCAGGCCGAAGTTGATCGCCTTGGCGGAGCGACGCTGCTCTGCGCTCACCTTGTCCAGCGAGGCGGCCCCAAACACCTCGGCCGCGGTTGCCCGGTGAATATCCTGACCCTCGGAGAAGGCCTTGAGCAACCCCGCATCGCCGGAGAGATGCGCCATGATCCGCAGCTCGATCTGGGAGTAGTCTGCGGCCAGCATCTGGTAGCCCTCCTCGGCAATAAACGCCTGGCGGATACGCCGCCCCTCCTCGGTCCTGACCGGAATGTTCTGCAGATTGGGGTCGGAGGAGCTGAGCCGCCCGGTGGCCGCCACCGCCTGGTGATAGGAGGTGTGCACCCGCCCGGTTTCAGGGTTGACCATCAGCGGCAGCTTGTCGGTATAGGTCGATTTCAGCTTGGACAAGCCACGGTGTTCGAGAATCAGCGCCGGCAGCTCAAACCCCTGCTCGGCCAGATCCTGGAGGACCGATTCGGCGGTGGAGGGTGCCCCCTTGGGGGTCTTGGCGATCACCGGCAACTCCAGTTCCTCGAAAAAGATCTGGCCGATCTGCTTCGGCGAGCCGAGATTGAAAGAGCGGCCTGCGATCTCATAGGCCTGCTGCTCCAGCTGGTGCATGCGCTCGGCCAACTGCCCGCTCTGGCGCTTGAGCATCCGGCTGTCGATCTTGACCCCGGTGCGCTCGATGCGCGACAGCACCGGCACCAACGGCATCTCGAACTCCCTGAACAGTTTTGTCAGTGAGTCTTCACTCTCCAGAATAGGCCATATTTTTTCATGCAACCGCAGGGTGATATCCGCATCCTCGGCCGCGTAGGGGCTGGCCTGCTCCAGGGGAATCTGGTCGAAGGTGAGCTGTTTGGGACCCTTCCCCGCCACATCCTCAAACTTGATGGTCTGGTGATTCAGGTACTTGGCGGCCAGAGAATCCATGTCGTGGCGGGTGGCGGTGGAGTCGACCACATAGGATTCGAGCATGGTATCGAAGCCCAGGCCCTGCATCTCGATGCCATAGCGGGCCAGCACGCTCATGTCATACTTCAGATTCTGCCCAACCTTCAGATGCCCGGAATCCTCCAGCAACGGCTTGAGCTGGGCCAGGACCTGATCACGCTGGAGCTGCTCCGGGGCGCCGGGATAGCTGTGCGCCATTGGCAGATAGGCGGCCTTGCCCGCCTCGATACAGAACGAGACGCCGACCAGTTCCGCCTGCATGTAATCCAGACTGGTGGTCTCGGTATCGAAGGCAAACAGCTTGGCCTGTTTCAGCCGCTTCAGCCAGCGCTCGAACGACGGCTGATCGAGGAGGGTTTCATACTCGGTTGCCACTGCCTCTTCCGGAGGTTCCTGCTGCTCGATCCCGCCACTCCCGGCATCATCGCCGCCGCCATCCAGGGTCGCCAGCAATCTTTTCGATTCGATACGCTCATAGAGTGAGCGCAGGAGCGGCAGATCCGGTTCGGCCGGCTTCAGCTCCCGGGGCTGCAGATCCAGCTCGACATCCCGCTTGATGGTGGTCAGTTCCCGGCTCAGGGGCAACTGATCCAGGCTGTTCCGCAGATTATCGCCCACCTTGCCCTTGATCTCGTCGGCATGGGCGACCAGTTGATCGAGAGTGCCGTACTCCGCCAGCCACTTGGCGGCGGTCTTCGGCCCGCACTTCGGCACCCCGGGGATATTGTCCACAGAATCCCCCACCAGGGTCAGATAATCGATAATCTGCTCTGGTGTCACGCCAAACTTCTCCATCACTCCCGCACGGTCCAGCAGGGTGTTGTTCATAGTATTGACCAGGGTGATGTGGCCATTGACTAGCTGGGCCAGATCCTTGTCGCCGGTGGAGATCACCGTCTCCATTCCCTGCTCTGCCGCCTGATGAGCGAGGGTGCCGATGACATCGTCGGCCTCGACATCGGGCACCACCAGCAGCGGCAACCCCATCGCCCTGACGATCTGGTGCAGGGGCTCGATCTGTGCACGCAGATCATCCGGCATCGGTGGGCGATGCGCCTTGTACTGCTCATAAAGTTCGTTGCGGAAGGTGCCGCCGGGGGCGTCGAACACCACCGCCATGTGCTCGGGCCGGTAATCGTCAATCAGCTTGCGCAGCATATTGATCACACCCAGGATGGCGCCGGTGGCCTCGCCTCGGGAATTGGTCAGCGGCGGCAAGGCGTGATAGGCGCGAAACAGGTAGGAGGAACCATCCACCAGAATGAAGGGGCTTTTTTTACTCATCGATTTCCCTGGGAGCCAGGAGCCAAAGCCGGTGCAGTCCGACCCCAACCCTGTTGTTGATAATAGCCCAGAGGATACCGCAACTGGACATACAAACCTACGGCCAGACCGGCTAGAATCGAACAACACCCCCGAGAAACCCAACAGCCAAGGTCAGCCCATGCCATATACCCTCGCCTTTGATGTCTACGGAACCCTGATCAACACCGCCGGCGTGGTGGATGCACTGCGCCCGCACCTGGGTGAGCGGGCGGCGGCCTTCTCCTCACGCTGGCGGGAGAAACAGCTTGAATACAGCTTCCGCCGTGGTCTGATGGGGGCCTACCGGGATTTTTCCATCTGCACCCGCGATGCCCTGAGCTACACCTGCCGCGAGTTCGACCTTGGCCTGACCGGCGCCCAGTCCCAGGCGCTGCTTGACGCATACCGGGTACTGCCTGCCTTCGACGATGCACGCCAGGCACTCGAGATGCTGAGCCAGACTCAGCATCGGCTTTACGCCTTCTCCAACGGCCTGCCCGGGGATGTGGAAAACCTGTTGCAACACGCCTGCATCCGCGACTACCTGCTGGATGTGATCAGCGTGGATGAGATAAAAAGCTTCAAGCCGGACCCGGCGGTCTACCGGCTGTTCAACCAGCGTACCCAGTCCGAGGCGCAGGAGACCTGGCTGATATCGAGCAATCCCTTCGACATCCTGGGTGCGCACCACTGCGGTTTCCACACCGCCTGGGTACAGCGTCAGGCCAGCGCGCTGTTCGACCCCTGGGGGATAGAGCCGAGCGCAACCATCACCGGGCTCACTGAACTGGTCGGAGTGTTGGGAGAGTCGACCGCCTGAGCCCCCGCAAAATCAATCCTCGAAATAGGTGTAGCCGTGCAAACCGGCCTCCAGCTCGAGGAAATATTTGCGCGTCTCGTTGCGGTCGAAATCGGACGCCAGCAGTTTCTTGCGGTAGCTCTCCAGCATCGCCTCCGGGGAGTAGTGCACATAGCGGATCAGCTCATCCACCGAGTCGCCGCTCTCGTGCTGGGTCAGGCTGTAACCGCCCTTGCCGTCCAGCTCCAGATTGACCGCATCGGTATCCCCGAACAGGTTGTGCATGTCGCCGAGAATCTCCTGATAGGCGCCGACCATGAAGATGCCCAGCAGATAGGGCTCATCCGCCCGCAGTTCATGCACCGGCAGACTGCGCTCGACCCCGTCCTGATCGACGTAATTCTCGACGCAGCCGTCCGAATCGCAGGTCAGGTCATGGATCACCGCGTTGCGGGTCGGCACCTCGTTGAGCCGCTGCAAGGGCATCACCGGGAAGATCTGGTCGATCGCCCAGACATCCGGCAGTGACTGGAACAGGGAGAAATTACAGAACAGCCGATCGGCCAGGCGTTCGTTGAGCTGGTCGATCAGCTCGCGGTGACGGCTCGACTCCGGACGCAGCCGCGGCTGCAGACGCCGGCAGATCGCATAGAAGAGACCCTCCGCGATGGCGCGCTCCTCCAGGGTAATGATCCCCTGCTGGAACAGATCGCGCGCCTCGCCCAGGCCGTGTTCAGCCTCCTGCAGCACCTCGGTGGTGGAGCTTTCACCGATGCGCTCCAGTTCAAGCTTCAGGGTGTGCAGCACATCCGGCGCATCTTCCGGCAGGTCCACCGAATCAATGCCGACCGGCGCCGGTTCGCTGTCGATCACATTCACGATCAACATCGCATGATGGGCGGTCAGGGCACGGCCCGATTCGGAAAAAATCTCCGGATGAGGCAGCGATAACTCCTTGCAGATACGCTTCAGGGCGCGCACCACCTCGATCGCGTAGTCCTCGATGGAGTAGTTGATGGAGCAGTAGTGCCGGGAGCTGGTGCCCTCGTAATCGACACCCAGACCACCGCCCACATCCACCACATTGATATTCACCCCCAGACGCCGCAACTCGCCATAGAACTGGGCCGCCTCGCCCATGCAGCGGCGGATATCGCGCAGGTTGGGAATCTGTGAACCGATATGCGAATGCAGCAACTGCAGCCGGTCGAGCTTGTCCAGCTCCTTGAGTTTATTGACCAGCGCGAGCAACTGGCCCGCGGTCAGGCCGAACTTGGCCTTCTCGCCACCGCTGTTTTGCCAGTTACCGGTGGCCGAGGCCGACAGGCGTATGCGCACACCCAACAGAGGATCTATGCCCATCTCCTCGGCCTCGCTCAGGACAATCGCCAGCTCCGAGGGTTTTTCGATGACTATGTAGACCCGGTGCCCGAGGCGTTGGCCAATCAGCGCCAGGCGGATATATTCGCGGTCCTTGTAACCATTGCAGACGATCACGCCACCCGCCGGCGAGTGCGCCAGCACCACCATCAGCTCGGGCTTGCTGCCTGCCTCGAGACCGACACAGGAGCCGCCCTTGGTAAGAATTTCCTCCACCACGCTGCGCTGCTGGTTGACCTTGATCGGGTAGACTGCCTTGTAATGACCCTCATAGCCGGTCTTCTCAAACGCCCGGCTGAAACCCTGGCACAGCGTCGCCACCCGGTCGTGCAGGATATCGACAAAACGCACCAGCACCGGCCAGGCCAGCCCCTGATCCTTGACCTCGTTGGCCAGCTGATAGAGATCTACCTGCACCGGGCTGTGCCGCTCGGGGGTCACCGTCACATGTCCCTGGGAGTTGATGCCAAAATAGCCACCGCCCCAGCGGTTGATGCCATAGTTCTGCGGAATGGTGGGGGTGTCTGTTTTCATGTGCGGAGTTCAATCGAGGCCAAAGGGACGATTATGCTGTCTAGGTCCGGGTGCGGGCAAGCACACATCCATTGCTGTTATTGATTAAACGCAGGTTAATCGCACCAATGCTTCACTTCCCGCTCGGTTTCGGCGATCACCTTCGCGCGCTCTTCATCCGTCAGATAGCGGCGGTCGCCTTCGGTCAGGTTTTCATACAACGCCGAGCCCTGGTAGCGGCGCAGGCGATCGCGGACCCGGGCACAGCGTTTCTGCCGTTCTGCGGCAACGCGTTTCTCCTCGGCATCACGTCTGCTCTTCTCATCACGCTGGTCCTGAAACATCTCCAGCATCTTCGCCTGCTTGCGCTTACGCTGTTGATCCTGCCGTGCGTCATCGCTATACAGTGGCGGGGCTTGTCTGATCTCGATCTCCTGGGCAGTATCCGATACCGGGCGGTCACTGAACTGCATCCGGCCATTTTCATCCACCCAGCGATAGACCTCCGCATTGGTCCAGGCCGGCGCCAGCGCCAGTGTGCAGAGCAGGCACGCCATGCGCCATACAGTGCGCGGACCCTGTACTCTGTCTGGTATCCGGTTCATGACTCATCGCTGCCAAACAGTGCGGCCTTTTCATCGGCACCCACCTGGCCATTCGGCCGGTACTGCTCGAGGTCGGGATAGGCGACGCGGTTTCGCCCCGCCTTTTTCGCCTGGTAGAGATAGTGATCGGCCTCTTTGACCAGCGCATCGGCGCTGAGGTTGCTGTCGCGCAGGAAGACGGTAACCCCCATGCTCGCGGTGACATCGATCTGCCGGCCGTCATCCAGCAACAGCGGGGTCTGCTGCAGGGCCAGGCGCAGGCGCTGGGCGGCATGCACCGCCCTCGGCAAGGGCGTGCCCGGGAGAATCACCGCGAACTCCTCACCGCCGTAACGGCAGGGGATGTCCACCTTGCGCAACACCTGGGTCATGATCTCCGCCAGATGGACCAGCACCCGGTTGCCGGTGTCATGGCCCCAGGTGTCATTCACCTGCTTGAAGTGATCGAGATCCAGCATCACCAGGGCGGTTGACTGACCAGCGCGGCGGGTTCGCTCCATCTCCTGATCCAGGACCAGGGAGAAGTGGCGGAAATTGAACAGCCCGGTGAGGGTGTCGGTATGCACCAGATCCGACAACTCCTCGGTTTTCGCGCGCAGCATCGACACCTCCTCCAGGTAGGCACAGTCCGGTTGCTCAACCGGGCAGAGGGGCTTGTCGTGCTGTTCTGAACTCATGCGGCACTTACCGAAAGGCGTTACGAAGTAAAGGAATTGTACGGTGAATCCACGGATGCTGCAGCTAATCCGGTTAAAGATTTGTCAACAACTGGCCGAAGATACCTCTACCCTTCTCTTTCCACTCAGGTAAATGACTATGAAACGGACTTTATTCTGGCGTCTTTTCTTCCCGGTCTTCGGTGTATTCATCATCGGCCTGGCCGGCCTGGCATGGTACATACCGGTCATGGTGGAAAACAGCGCGAAACAGGAAGCCGTCCTGAACGCCACCAAAACCGTCAATCAATTCAAGACGTTGAGGGCTTACTACACTAAAAACGTGATCGCCAAGGTAGTGGAAAAAACCAACCTCAAGGGGTCTTTCAACCACAGTAACGAAGCGGACAGTATCCCCTTGCCAGCAACCATGATTCACGATCTGGGCGAGCTGCTCAAGGATCAGGGCACCGACATCAAGCTCTATTCCGCCTTCCCCTTCCCCAATCGTGAGAAGCGAAAACTCGATAGCTATCAGCAGGCTGCCTGGGACACCTTGGCAAAAAATCCCACTCAGACCTATGTGCGCACCGAGATCAAAAACGGCGAGCCGATCGTACGGGTCGGCATTGCCGACCTGATGGTGGCGGATGCCTGCGTCTCCTGCCATAACAGCCTGGCCGATACACCCAAGAACGACTGGAAACTGGGCGAGGTTCGCGGCGTGCTCGAGGTCGAGACATCAATCCAACAGGCACTGGCCAACGGCCAGACTATGAGTAACTACCTGATCGGCGCCCTGATCCTCCTGCTGGTCGTGCTGTTTGCGGCCATGTGGCTGATCTACCGCAAGGCCATCGGTTGCCGCCTGGAGGCGGTGGTTGACGCCCTCTGTGAAATCGCCCAGGGCAATGGCGATCTCAGTCAGCGCCTTGACCAGGAGGGCGAGCATGAGGTGGCCAGAATCGGCAAGGCCTTCAACCGCTTTATCGACAGGCTGCACCAGACCATCTCCGAAGTGGCGCTCTCCAACGAAAGCCTCAACCAACTTTCCGGCAATCTGAGCCAGATCACCACGCGAACCACGCGCACCGTTCATCAGCAGGAGGAGGATTGTGCCCATGTAGCCACCGCTGCCACGGAAATCGCCGCCACGGCTCAGGAGATCGCCAGGAACACCTCGCATACCGCTGACGCCACCCAGGCAACCGTTCAGGCATCGCTTCAGGGACAGAAGGTTGTCGAGGACAGTATCACCTCCACCCAGGCACTGGCCAAGGATATCGCCAAGGCCTCCGAGGCGCTGGCGCGCCTGCAGACCGACAGCCAGAATATCGGCGGGGTGCTGGATGTGATCCGCAGCATTGCCGAGCAGACCAACCTGCTGGCGCTGAACGCCGCAATCGAGGCGGCACGCGCCGGCGAGCAGGGCCGTGGGTTTGCGGTGGTCGCCGATGAGGTGCGCACACTGGCCGGGCGCACCCAGGAGTCCACCGAAGAGATCCAGGTGATGACCGAGCAGTTGCAGCACGCCACCCGGGAGATGGTCAGCGCCATGGAGAAGAGCCTGAGCCGGGTCGACAAAACGGTGGAACTGGTCACCCACGCCGGCGAGCAGCTGAGCACGGTAACCAGCTCTGTCTCATCAATTACCGACATGACCAATCACATCGCCACCGCCGCGGAAGAGCAAGGACAGGTCATAGAGGAGATCAACCGCAATCTCAACGGCATCAGCCAGATGGCCGCCGAGACCGCCGATGATATGCGTCAGACCGATACCCAGGTCGCAGAACTCAACAGCGCTGCCAACCGACTGCATACCCTGCTGGGCCACTTCAAGCTCTGACAGAGATTTTCAGGAATCGAGTAGGAGGAGGGGTCACCCCCTCCGTCCTCTCACACCACCGGGCATACGGTTCCGTACCACGGCGGTTCACACAACACATTTGAGCCGATGGAACTGATCCATCAGCGATACTAGTCCAAGGCGATCAAAGCGCTTCTTCGTCAGCGCCTGGTTCAGGTGCGAAGCACCGGAGTTCCACCACGGGCCGCGCCCGTTGGTGGCGCTCGTCCAGGCGCGGACCTCAGATAGACCTAAACGCATCAGCTTCCTGGCACGTGTCAACGGGCGCTTCCATTGCCGCCAGAGGATCTTACGAAGATGGCGGCGTATCCAGCCATCCAGTTCCTCGAATACCCCTTTGACTCCCGCATGGCGGAAGTAATTGGCCCAGCCCCGGAGTTTTGGGGCCAGCTCGGCAAGGGTTCGCCTGATGGAGCGGCCTCTCGCTGCACGGAACAACGCCTTGAGATTGCCCTTGAGTCGTTGAATCGACTTGGGGGCCACCTTCAGACGCACGTTGTATTTCCGGCTGCAGACGGTGTAGCCGAGAAAGCTGCGCTTCCACGGACGATCCACCCCACTCTTATCCCGGTTGACCCGCAGTTTCAGGCGGCTCTCCAGAAAGTGGGTCATGGAGACCAGCACCCGCTCCCCTGCCCGTTGGCTTCGGACGTAGATGTTGCAGTCGTCCGCGTACCGGCAGAAGCGGTGACCCCGCCGTTCCAGTTCCCGATCCAGGTCGGTCAGCAGGATATTGGACAACAGTGGGGAGAGGGGACCGCCTTGCGGTGTGCCCTCGGTCCGTGCGGTCGTGATCCCGCCTTCCATGATCCCGGCCTGGAGGTAACTTCGGATCAGTTTGAGTATCCGCTTGTCTTCCACCTTGCGGGCCAACCGCGACATTAGGATGTCGTGGTTCACCCGGTCGAAGAACTTCTCCAGATCGGCATCCACCACCCAGCGGCGTCCTTCTTCGATATAGCTACGGGCCTGCTGTACCGCTTGCGCGGCACTGCGGCCCGCTCGAAAGCCGTAGCTGTGGGTCGAGAACGTCTCCTCAAACAGAGGACTCAGAATTTGATGCAGGGCTTGCTGGATAAGCCGGTCCTGTGCGCTGGGAATTCCCAGCATACGTTGACCACCGCCGGGCTTGGGTATCTCTACCTTGCGCACCGGTAGCGGCTGGTATCGACCTTCCAGCAGTTGCTCTTTGATTTCGGGCCAATGGACTTTCAGGTGGGCTTTGAGTTCTCCCACCGCCATGCCGTCCACGCCGGGGGCTCCCTTGTTTCGGAGCACCCGTTCATAGGCCCGCATCATGTTGCCTCGTTCCAGTACCGCCGACATCAGTCCCATGTCGGCCCCTCATGAGAGTTGGCCTGTACCGCCGTGATCCTTGTCGCCCCAGCCGGGTACGCTAGCGGGTACTGCCCGCCACCCTCACCGATGGGGAAGAGCTTTGCCCTTCTGTCTGCGACTCCTGAAATCATCGAGGTGCAGGGTTCCCAGTCCCTGTTGCATGTTCGGCCCTTCAGTCGCTGGTCAAGCAACCTATTATGGCCTCGGCTGACTTCTGCCCACCCATCGCGCCGCCTCACGACAGCGCTAGCCAGTGGCAGGTAGACAGACCTCCCAGGGTAATGCGCGTGACCTTCACACTTATACCCGCCGCATCTACGTTCGCAGTTTCTGTGCAAGTTTTGGGCTTTGAAGATAATGGACTCCTTACCCACTGCGGCCGCCTCCTATGCGGTTTCTGTTCGTCGGGCCAGTGCTTTGCCTTCGGCTTCCTTCAGATTCCACCTCACGATGGACACCCTTGCTGTTCGGCTAACCGTTCCCCTTGCCGGGCCGGTAGAGGACTTGCACCTCCAAGTCATCCAGTCACCACCACAGCGACCAGAACAGCGCCAGGCAAGGCGCTACGCGCCATGCCTGGCGCACCATAAAAAAAGGCGAGGGGTGACCCTCGCCTTGCTCTTTTCCCATCAGGGAGTTTGCTAGATGGCTGACCCACGGGAGCCGGTGAACTCGGGATAGGCCTCCAGGCCACACTCGCCGATATCACAACCCTCGTACTCCTCTTCCTCGGAGACCCGAATGCCCATGGTCATCTTTAACACCAACCAGACGATGAAGCTGGCGGTGAAGGTCCAGGCGAAAATCACGGTCAGTCCGGTGAGCTGAGCGGCAAAGGTCGCATCGGTGTTGGAGAAAGGAACCGCGAGCAGTCCCCACATGCCCACCACACCATGTACCGAGATGGCACCCACCGGATCATCGATCTTCAACTTATCCAGGGTAATGATTGCTAACACCACCAGCATACCGCCGATGACGCCGACACCGGTTGCCCACAGCGCACTGGGCGCTAGGGGTTCAGCCGTAATGGCAACCAGACCGGCTAGAGCGCCGTTGAGGGCCATGGTCAGATCGGCCTTGCCGAAGATCAGACGCGCCATCAGCAACGCGGCAACCACACCACCGGCCGCAGCCATGTTGGTATTGACGAATACCGCCGCCACCGAGTTGGCCTCACTGACATCAGAGATCTTCAGTTCGGAACCACCGTTGAACCCGAACCAACCCAGCCAGAGGATGAACATACCCAGGGTAGCCAGCGGCATGTTGGCGCCAGGGATGGCCCGCACCTCACCATTAGGTCCGTACTTGCCCTTACGCGCACCCAGCAGAATCACACCGGCCAGGGCCGCGGCGGCACCGCAGAGATGGACCACGCCTGAGCCGGCGAAATCCTGGAAACCAGCGGCATCAAGGAAACCACCGCCCCACTTCCAATAGCCCTGAATCGGGTAGATCAGACCGGTCATGAACACCGCGAACACCAGGAAGCTCCACAGCTTCATGCGTTCAGCCACGGCACCCGAGACAATCGACATGGCCGTGGCGACGAACACCACCTGGAAGAAGAAATCGGCCATGGTGGAGTAGTAAGGGGCATCTTCGCCGCCGGCAACCACGGCTTCCACCGTGTTGTCTGCACCGAGCAGGAAGGAGATACCCGGCCACCAGCTGCTGGCCGCATCACCGGGGTACATGATGTTGTAACCCATCAGCATGAACATGATACAGGCGATGGCAAACAGGGCGACGTTCTTGGTCAGAATCTCAGCGGTATTTTTCGCCCGCACCAGGCCCGCCTCGAGCATTGCAAAACCGGCTGCCATCCACATCACCAGGGCACCCGAAACCAGAAAATAGAATGTGTCGAGCGCGTAACTCAACTGTGTTAAAGCTTCCACGATAATTACCTCCAGTAGAGACTTGGATTACACGCTCAAAGCGCCTCAGGGCCGGTCTCGCCGGTACGAATACGCACAGCCTGGTCCAGGCTGAACACGAAGATTTTTCCATCACCGATCTTGCCGGTCTTGGCCGCAGCGCTGATCGCCTCGATCACCTGGTCGAGCATCGAATCATCGATCGCCACCTCGATTTTGATCTTGGGCAGGAAGTCCACCACATACTCGGCGCCGCGATAGAGTTCGGTATGCCCCTTTTGTCGCCCGAAACCTTTGACTTCGACGACGGTGATTCCGGATACACCGATCCCGGATATCGCCTCGCGAACATCATCCAGTTTGAAAGGCTTGATGATTGCAGAAACCAATTTCATTTCATTTTCTCCTCAGGAGACCGCGCAAAGGCCTGAATCTCCAACCGTTTGTTTTTACTGAGCATCAGCTTTCATGGTTATTGCAGCTACCGTGCCAATATGTGCTTTATCTTTTAATACAAGTGGTTAGATTGATTTTCCGGTTTCCGTATAAAAACCGTTGCACCAAATAAAAACCCCGGCAACAGGCGTGCACCCCGCTGGTGCACCATTTCGGTGCAACCCACATCGCACCCGGGAAAGGACCCAGCGGCCTGCATAAACAACCACTGGACAACCTCTTTCCACACAGCTAAGGTTGCCGGATGATTGATCCCAAGCTATTAGATGACCTCGCCAAACGCATGGCCGGAAACGTGCCATCGGGCCTGCAGTTGATTCAGGAAGACCTGCAGAAGAACTTCCGTTCGGTCCTGGAATCCGGCCTGTCACACCTCAATCTGGTGACCCGGGAGGAGTTCGACGTGCAGAGCGCAGTGCTCGCCAGAACCCGGGAAAAACTCGATGCGCTGGAGAAGCAACTGGCCGATCTGGAACATCAGCTAAAGCAGTAGCAGCCAAGCCAAAACCACCAAGGAAGGTGATGATGTCTCTCTCTGTTCTCTACAGCCGCGCCCGCTCCGGCATCCATGCCCCCCTGGTGACCGTCGAGGTGCATCTCTCCAACGGCCTGCCCGCACTCAACATCGTCGGCCTGGCAGAAACCGCGGTGAAAGAGAGCAAGGACCGCGTTCGCGGGGCACTGCTCAACGCCCAGTTCGAGTTCCCGGCCCGGCGCATCACCATCAACCTGGCCCCCGCCGACCTTCCCAAGGAGGGCGGTCGCTTTGACCTGGCCATTGCCCTGGGCATTCTCGCCGCCTCCGGCCAACTGCCCGCCGATGCACTGGACCGCTATGAGGTGATCGGCGAGCTTGCCCTGTCGGGAGAGCTACGTCCGGTGAAAGGCATTCTGCCCGCCGCCCTCGCCGCCAGCCGAAAAGGGCGTGCCCTGCTGCTGCCAGAGCAGAACGCCGAGGAGGCGGCGCTGGTGGAGGATCTGACAGTCTTGCCCGCCGGGCATCTTCTGGAGATCTGCCGGCACCTGATCCAGGGGGATCAGCTGACCCCCTTCACAGCGAAAACATCCTCCTACCGGCCTGTGGCCATCCCCGATCTGGACGAGGTTAAAGGCCAACCCCAGGCCAAACGCGCGCTGGAGATTGCCGCGGCTGGCCGCCACAGCCTGTTGATGAGCGGTCCACCGGGCTGCGGCAAATCCATGCTGGCCAGTCGTCTGCCGGGGATATTGCCGCAGATGAATCTGCAAGAGGCGCTGGAGACCGCATCCGTGCTTTCGGTCAGCAACAAGGGATTCAGCGCCGGGCAGTGGCGCATCCGGCCATTTCGTTCACCGCATCACACCGCCTCGGCGGCGGCCTTGGTCGGTGGCGGCAGCAATCCGCGGCCCGGTGAAATCTCTTTGGCGCACAACGGAATTCTTTTCCTGGACAGTACGAAAGAAAGGTGCTGGAGGTGTTGCGCGAACCGCTGGAAACCGGACAGATCACCATCAGCCGCGCCGCCCGGCAGGAGGAGTTTCCCGCCCGTTTCCAAATGATCGCCGCGATGAACCCCGCCCGTGCGGCCACCTGGGCGACACCGGCGCCAAAAGCTGCCGCTGCACCGAAGACCAGGTGGCCCGTTACCGGGGGAAGATATCCGGACCACTGATGGATCGTATCGACATGCATATTGAGGTGCCGCGCCTGCCGCCGGCGATCTGGGGTGACGGGCAAATGGAAGAACAAGAGACCAGCCAGATGGTCAGGGCCCGAGTCGAAAGGGCCTGGCAGACACAGCTGGAGAGAAACGGCTGTGCCAATGCCCTGCTCCAGGGCAAGCAACTGGTGAGAATCTGCCAGCTCCCCGACCCGGCCAGACAACTGCTGCAACGGGCGATTGAACAGCTGGGACTATCCGCCCGCGCCTACCACCGCATCCTCCGGCTGGCGCGCACCATCGCCGACCTGGAAGGTGCGGAGGGGATCGCGACCAAGCACATCAGCGAGGCCATCGGCTACCGGCGCTTTGACCGCGCCCGCTGACCGATTCTGGCGTAGTCCTTATCCGGCGCCGTGTTCCCGCGCCATGGTCAGCAGCAGTTGTGGAATGGCGCCATGCCCGCCCAGATAGCCGCACAGTTCGATCTCGGCATCAGGATGCTTGGCCCGGGCCTTGTCCAGCTCTGCGGGTATATCCTCCACGACATGCCGCCCGCGGGAGAGAAAATAGGGCATCACCAGCACCCGGTCTGCACCGGATTCGAGCGACTGACTGACGCCATCCGGAATGGAAGGTTCGGCCAATTCGAGAAATGCCGCATTCACCGCAGTAAAATTGCACCCCTCCAGTGTCTGGATCTGCTGCGCCAACGCTCTGACCTCCTCATTCGAGCTCTCTCTGCGACTGCCATGGGCCACCACCAGCAACACCGTACCACCCTTATTCTTATCCATACCGAACTCACCCCATCGAAACTGTTATTCAGACTTCCCAACTATGGGGCCATCGTCAAGAAAATACACCCCGCGATCTCTAACTTATTTACGATCACATAACCGGTTCTGCGATCAGGTACAAACTGCTAAACTGCGCCGCCATGCTCAAATTCACTCACCTCAGCCTCAGACGCGGCACCAAGCTGCTGTTTGCCGACGCCAGCCTGACCATCCATCCCGGTCAGCGGGTGGG
Source organism: Sedimenticola sp. (assembly GCA_002869585.1). GTDB lineage: Bacteria > Pseudomonadota > Gammaproteobacteria > Chromatiales > Chromatiaceae > BM503. The sequence goes on along the minus strand of PKUO01000088.1, from coordinate 103,657 downwards.
CATCACCGGGGCCAATGGCACCGGCAAATCAAGCCTGTTCGCCATGATCCGGGATGAGCTACACGCCGATGAGGGCGATTTCTACATGCCGCGCGACTGGGTGGTGGCCCACGTCGCCCAGGAAACCCCGGCCGACCCCCGCCCGGCCATCGACTATGTACTGGATGGTGATGCCGAGCTGCGTGATATCGAACGACAACTGCAGGAGGCCGAGGATCTCGCACAGGGAGAGCGCATCGCCACCCTGCACAGCCGCTTGGAAAACATCGGCGGCTACACAGCCCCCTCCCGCGCCGCCCAGTTGATTCACGGCCTGGGCTTCAAACCTGGCGAGGAGAACCAACCGGTCAACAGTTTCTCGGGTGGCTGGCGCATGCGCCTCAACCTGGCGCACGCCCTGATGTGCCGCTCCGATCTGCTGTTGCTCGACGAGCCGACCAATCACCTCGACCTGGATGCCGTGATCTGGCTGGAGGAGTGGCTGAAAAGCTACCAGGGCACCCTGCTGCTGATCTCCCATGACCGCGACTTCCTGGATGCAGTGACCAGCCACATCGCCCATATCGAACAGGAACTGGTAACCCTCTATACCGGCAACTACTCGGCCTTCGAGCGCACCCGCGCCGAACGCCTCGCCAATCAGCAGGCCGCCTACGAGAAACAGCAGCGCGAGATTGCCCACATGCACGCCTTTGTCGAGCGATTCCGCGCCAAGGCGACCAAGGCGCGCCAGGCCCAGAGCCGCATCAAGGCGTTGGAGCGCATGGAGCAGATTGCCCCGGCGCATGTCGACTCCCCGTTTCATTTCAGTTTCAAAAAACCGGACAAGGTGCCCAATCCCCTGCTGCGGCTGGAGGACGCCGCCAGCGGCTATGGCGAACGGCTGATTCTGAAAAAAATCAACCTCAGCCTCTCACCCGGCGACCGCATCGGCCTGCTCGGACCCAACGGAGCGGGAAAATCGACCCTGATCAAACTGCTGGCCGGTGAAATCGGACTCAAGGGAGGCAAACGCCAGACTGCCCAGGATCTGAACATCGGCTACTTCGCCCAGCACCAGCTCGATCAACTGCACCTGGAACACAGCCCCCTCGATCATCTGATGCAGCTCGACCCCAAGGCGAGTGAGCAGGCGCTGCGTAACTATATCGGGGGATACGGCTTCTCCGGCGCACGCGCCGAATCCAAGGTGGCGCCGTTTTCCGGCGGCGAGAAGGCACGACTGGTGCTCGCCCTGCTGATCTACCAGCGGCCCTATCTGCTGCTGCTCGACGAGCCCACCAACCACCTCGATCTGGAGATGCGCCACGCCCTGAGCCAGGCCCTGCAGGGCTTCGAGGGGGCGATGGTGATTGTCTCCCATGACCGCCACCTGCTGCGCACCACCACCGACTTGCTGCTGCTGGTCAACGACGGCGTGCTGGATGAGTTCAAGGGGGATCTCGACGACTATCCGAAATGGCTGTCAGACAACCGCAGCATGGCGCTGAAAAACGAGGGTGATACCGAAAGCCGGGAAAACAGCACCATCGCCCGCAAGGATCGCAAGCGTCTGGAGGCGGAACGCCGTCAACAACTGCAGCCGCTGAAAAAGAGCCTGCAGAAACATGAGCGTGATCTGGAGAAACTCGGCGAACAGCAGCAGGTGCTGGAAACCGCCCTGGCCGACCCGGAAATCTACACCACCGAAAACAAGGAAAAACTCAAAACCCTGCTGGCGCAGAAGGCCGGCATCGACAAGGCACTTGCCGAGAGCGAAGAGGCCTGGCTGGCGGCGAGCGAGGCGCTGGAGAGCGCCGAGCAGGAGCTCAGCTGAAACAGCCCCGCAAACGCTGCTGCACCTCGGCCAGGCCCAACTCCCGCAACAACCGGATGTTGCGGTCCGGGATGCCTTCCGGATCCGGGTGACTGGCGACCGCCGCCTCCAGATCATCCTCGCGGATCAGATGAAACATCGGATAGGGTGAGCGGTTCGTGTAGTTGGCCGGATCGGTATCATCGCTGTCACTGAAACAGTAATCCGGATGGAAACCGGCGATCTGAATCACCCCGTCCAAACCGGCCTCCACCAGCATATCGTCCGCCATTTCAAGAAAATCGAGATAGTCATCGAACGACGCCAGCCCCTGGGAGAGGATCAGAAAACCGGTCGCCACCTGATCGCTCTCCTGCCGCTGAAACTCATCCAGGGCAAGCAGCAGGTCGCGGTAGATCCCCTCGATGTCGGTCTCCGGCGAGACACGGTAGGCGATCCGGCCGCTATTGACCACTGGGGCCGCAAACGGGCAGAGGTTGAGCGCCACCACCACATCGCTGATCCAGCGCTGGATGGCCTGGATTACCGTTTGTTCCTGGGGTGTATCACTCATCAGCGCTCTCCAGAATCTCCACCGGCATGCCGGTATGCAACTCACCCGGCTGATCGTGGATCAGATTCTGGCCGAAGTAGACCTGGTTGCCCTCACGACGATAGCCGCCCAGGGTGCGCAGCGGCTCCTGACCTTTCAGCGCGGTATCGGGGTCGATGGTGGTGATCACACAACGCGAGCATGGCTTGGCCACGCGGAAACTGATTCCACCGATACGGATGCGTTTCCAGCGATCCTCGGCATAGGGCTCGCAGCCTGCCACCACCAGGTTGGGACGGAAGCGGCGCATCGGCAGCGGCGCATCCAGTCGGCTGTTCAGGTCATCCAGGGAGGCCTGGGAGATCAGCATAAAGGGAAAACCATCGGCAAAGCCGACCTGATCCCGGGGCTCGGCATAGCGCTGATCCACCGGCCTGAGCGTCTGCCTGGGCATGGAGACCAGACGGCAATCGACCTCCAGGTACTGGGAGAGCCAGTTGGCGGCGCTCGCACCCTCGAAGTAGGCCTGACAACTGTCCCGCCAGACCTGAACATCCAGCCGTTTTCCCCGCTCGCCATCCAGGTCGAGATCCAGGTCCGGCATGCCCGGGGCCTTGAGACGCAACACACCGGGCGCCAGTTGGGTCTTGATCCGGGTCATTGCCGGCAGTTCACGCTGGGAGAGAAACCGGCCCTGCCCATCCACCAGCATCCAGTGGCGGTCATACCGGATCCCCCGCTCATCCACCGGCGCCCGCTCCAGGCCCAGCCCGGTCAGTGATTTCACCGGATAAAAAAACAGTCCACTCAGTACTATCCCTGCCACACGCCATCCTCTCTAAAGGGTTGCTTGCGATGTCACAGGATCAGCATAACACCGGAGTCCACACCTATGCAGCAAATCGAAGCGCCGCTAAAGCCGACACTCGCCGGGCCGCGCTGTGCGCCGCGTCACAAAATAATTGGGTTTAAGCCCTAAATTCCCAGCCGTTGCTGCGGATGACCTCAGAGAAGACGCAAAATCGCCGGAGTTATTGCACATGGAAATCATTCCCTATCTGAAGCTGATGGTTCAGAAAAACGGATCAGACCTCTTTTTCAGTACCGGAGCACCGCCCAACCTGAAAGCGGAAGGACGCACCATGCCGATTGGTGACAGTCCGATGGGACCAGGCATGGTGAGGAAGCTCGCCTACTCGATCATGAGCGACGACCAGGTATCCGAGTTAGAGCGCACCATGGAGTGCAACCTGGCCATCTCGATCAACGGACTGGGACGCTTCCGTGTCAACGTATTCCGCCAGCGCGGTGATGCCGCGATGGTGATTCGCTATATCAAGGGCGTAATCCCCAGCATCGACGAGCTCAACCTGCCCCCGATTCTGAAAGAGTTGATCATGATGCCGCGCGGGCTGATCCTGGTGGTCGGCTCCACCGGATCGGGTAAATCGACCTCTCTTGCCTCGATGATCGATCACCGCAATGCCACCTCGACCGGGCATATCCTTACCATCGAGGATCCAGTCGAGTTTCTTCACACCCACAAAAAATCGGTGGTCGACCAACGCGAAGTGGGGCTGGATACCCTCTCTTATGAGGTTGCCCTGAAAAATGCCATGCGTGAGGCGCCCGACGTGATCCTGATCGGTGAAATCCGTGACCGCCAGACCATGCAGCACGCCATCGCCTATGCCGAAACCGGACACCTGTGTCTCTCGACCCTGCACGCCAACAACGCCAACCAGGCCCTGGACCGCATCATCAACTTCTTCCCTGACACCGCGCACCATCAGCTCTATCTCGATCTATCGCTGAACCTCAAGGCGGTGGTCTCGCAACGGCTGGTGAAGAGCAAGGATGGCAAGCGCATGCCGGCGGTAGAGGTGATGCTGCTCAGCACCTTTGTGGCCGAACTGATCCAGAAAGGCGATATCCATGCTGTCAAAGAGGCGATGGAACAGGGCACGGAGCGCGGCATGCAGACCTTCGACCAGGCCCTCTACAAGCTCTACAAGGAGGGTCGGATCACCCTCGACGAGGCACTCTCCCACGCCGACTCGCGCAACAACCTGTCGCTCAAGATCCGCCTGGATGAGACGGGCAATGTCCAGGCCAACAGCGGGCTGTCGATCAACGAAGAAGATTTTTTCTAGTCGCTACAAGTTTCCGGAGTTGTCACCCCCACCAGGTCATCCGCTATCATAGGCGGATGACCGATTACCACTTCACTCCCCTGGACTCTCTGGACGCCCTGAATCAGTGCATCCGCGAGCACCCTGCGGTGCTGATCTGGTTCACCGGGCCGGACTGCCGGGTCTGTCAGGATCTGAAGCCCAAGATCGGGCAACTGATGGCCGAACACTATCCACAGCTTGCGCTGGCGCAGATCGATTGCGCCGCCACACCGGATGCGGCTGCGCAACAACAGGTATTCAGCGTCCCGACTTTGCTGATTTTCCTTGATGGTCAGGAGTTTATCCGCAAATCGCGCAGCTTCTCCCCGGCCCAGCTGGCGAGCGAACTGGAACGACCCTACGGACTGTATTTCGGCGAATAGCCACGCCAACACCGAAACCGGCCGGCTATTTGCATTATAATCCCCCCATTCTTCATCACAGACACAAAATCCCATGGACAATAACAAGACCGAAAGCTACTTCACCACGATGGTAAAGAGCAAACCGAATAAAAAGCTGACCACCCTTCCCGCACTGGGTATGGATGCCGATAGCATCAGCGACAGTTTCCGTCACTACTTTGCCCACACCCTGGGCAGAAACGGTGATGCCTATACCATCCATTACCCCTACAAGGCCCTCTCCTACGCCATCCGCGACCGCCTGATGGAGCGCTGGCTGAAGACCCAGAAGGCCTACACTGAAGCCGACTGCAAGCGCACCTATTACCTCTCCCTCGAGTTCCTGATGGGTCGTGCCCTGGGCAACGCCATGCTCAACCTGGATGTCACCGACAGCACCACCGACGGGCTGCATGACCTCGGCATAGAGCTGGAAGAGGTGGCGGAAAGCGAGGCCGATGCCGGTCTCGGCAACGGTGGACTGGGCAGGCTGGCCGCCTGTTTTCTCGATAGCTGCGCCACCCTGCAGCTGCCGGTGCAGGGTTATGGCATCCGCTATGAATACGGCATGTTCCGCCAGCTGCTGGAAAACGGCTACCAGGTGGAAGAGCCCGATCACTGGCTGCGCGACGGCAACCCCTGGGAGATGGAGCGTCCCGAGTACACCCAGCGCATTCCCTTTGGCGGGCACACCGAATTTGTCCGAGATGAACAGGGCATCAGCCATGTGCGCTGGGTTGACACCCACGACGTGCTCGCCGTCCCCTACGACATCCCCATTCCCGGCTATCGCAACGGCACGGTGAACACCCTGCGGCTGTGGCAGGCGGCCGCCACCGATGAGTTCGATCTGGACGAGTTCAACGCCGGCAGCTACACCGAGGCGGTGCGCTCGAAAAACAGCGCTGAAAACATCACCATGGTGCTCTATCCGAACGACGCCAGCGAATGCGGCAAGGAGTTGCGACTGAAGCAGCAGTACTTCCTCGCCTGCGCCAGTATCAAGGATGCCCTCCGCGACTGGAAACGCCGCAAAGGCAATGACCTGACCGGTTTCGCCGAGAAGAACTGTTTCCAGTTGAATGACACCCATCCCACGATCGCCGTCGCCGAACTGATGCGCCAACTGATCGACAAACATGACATGGACTGGGATGAGGCCTGGGCAATCACCCAGAAAACCATGGCCTACACCAACCACACCCTGCTACCCGAGGCCCTGGAGCGCTGGCCGGTCCGGCTGTTCAAACAGCTCCTGCCGCGGCCGCTGGAGATCATTTACGAGATCAATGCCCGCTTTCTGGGCGAAGTGGCAGCACGCTGGCCAGGGGAAACCGACCGCCAACGGCGTCTTTCGATCATCGAGGAGGGGCCGGAGCCCCAGGTGCGCATGGCCTATCTCGCCATCATCGGCAGTTTTTCGGTCAATGGCGTGGCCGAACTCCACTCGAAACTGCTGGTAGAGGGATTATTCCGGGACTTCTACGAGCTCTGGCCCGAGAAATTCAACAACAAGACCAACGGCGTCACCCAGCGCCGCTGGCTGGCCTACTGCAACCCCGGTCTGCGCCAGCTGATCAGTGACAGCATCGGTGAAGGCTGGATCAGCGACCTGGACCAGCTGCATAAGCTCATCCCCTTTGCCAAGGATCCCGAGTTCAGAAAAAAATGGTACCAGGTCAAGCAGGAGAATAAACAGCGGCTGGCCGAAATGATCGAACCTTGCTGTGGCGTCCGGTTCAATACCGACGCGATGTTCGACGTGCAGGTCAAGCGCATCCATGAGTACAAGCGCCAGTTGCTCAACATCCTGCATGTGATCCACCTGTACGCGCGCATCAAGGCCGGCGACACCAAAAACTGGACGCCGCGCTGCGTGTTGATCGGCGGCAAGGCAGCGCCCGGCTATGCCCAGGCCAAGCTGATTATCAAGCTGATCAACAACGTCGCATCCGTGGTCAACCGGGACAAGCAGGTGGGCGACCTGCTCAAGGTGGTGTTCCTGCCCAACTACCGCGTCTCCGCCATGGAGGTGATCTGCCCCGGCACCGACCTGTCAGAGCAGATATCCACAGCCGGCAAAGAGGCCTCAGGCACCGGCAACATGAAATTCATGATGAACGGGGCGCTCACCATCGGCACCCTGGACGGGGCCAACATCGAGATTCGCGAAGAGGTCGGCGATGAGCACTTCTTCCTGTTCGGTCTGACCGAACAGGAGGTGGGAGAGGCGCGCAGGAGCTACAACCCCCAAGGCATAATCCGCAACGACGCCAATCTGGGACGCGTGATATCACTGCTCGAGACCGGGCACTTCAACCAGTTCGAGCCCGGCATATTCGACCCCATCCTGAATGCCATCCTCAGCCCCCAGGACCCGTGGATGGTCGCCGCGGACTTCACCAGCTACGTGCAGGCCCAGGAGCGGGCCGCCGATGCCTACAGGGACCAGGATGCCTGGATCACCAGCTCCATCCTGAACACCGCCTGCAGCGGCAAATTCTCAACCGACCGCACCATGCAGGATTACAACCGCGAGATCTGGCAAATGCAGGCGGTTGCCGCCTATCCCGTCGAATGAGAATGCGGATCCGAGGTGCATCCCGCTCCCCGGATCCGCACAACACCCTTCGCCTCTAGACGCCGGAATTCATAGATCTTTCAGTCATCGCCAATAGGGGTAACGGTGCCACCAGGGGCGATACCAGGGGTCGAAATAGGGATCGTAGTAGATCACCTCGCGCTCCGGCAGGGGTGGCCATAAATAGTGACCCTCAACCCCCACCTGGGGATAGAGGTAGGGGTACTCACCCACCGGCTTCTTCACCGCGCCGGTGACACGCCCCAGGACGGTGAGCTGGGCATCCTTGGCATATTCTGCCGGATCGACAAACCCACTCAGGTGGGCAATGAAACGCCCTGCGCTCTGACGGTCGTTATCCGGCCGGCCGTTGCTCTGCAGCGGACGCGCCAGCACCGTTACCAGCGAATGATCCTTCAGGTTCTCCACCGAGATGATCTGCCCGCCCCAGCGAACCCGCTTGCCGACGAATGCCCCAGGCTGATCGCGAACGGCGCGCACATCGGCCATCACGACATCAACCGCCTCAATCGATTTGGGCAACTGGCTGGCACAGCCTGCCACTATGAGCGCCAAGAACGGTAACACCAACAAGCGTCCAGATATCGGGTAATTCATGACTGCTCCTGTCAAAACTTGCCTAATCCTGCATATAGTTAGAGTATAGAATCTGATTTCCGTTTCACGCAGCCGAACATCCGCCAACCAGGGGTAGTCCATGCAAAAACAGCTCTCGCCAGATACTGGATGCAGCGATGAGGATCTTTCGCCCTACCATATCAGCCACCAGCAATTCGAACGCGCCACCCGGCATCTGGAGGGTCTGAAACAGGGGCTGATCGATTTTTTCAGCTACCCGAAACGCGTCATCAGCACCTGCTTTCCGGTGGAGATGGATGACGGCTCGGTGCAGACCTTTCACGGCTACCGGGTGCTGCACAACACTGTGCTCGGCCCCGGCAAGGGCGGTATGCGCTTTCACCCCTGCGTGGACGAGGACGAGGTGGTCGCCCTGGCCACCCTGATGACCTGGAAGTGCGCCCTGGTAAAGGTCCCCTTCGGTGGCGCCAAGGGCGGCGTCGCCTGCGACGCAAAGGCGCTCTCCCAGGGGGAGCTGCGCCGCATCACCCGCCGTTTCATCACGGAACTGGGTGACAATATCGGCCCGCACACCGACATCCCGGCGCCGGACATGTACACCAATGCCCAGACCATGGCCTGGATCTATGACACCTATGACATGATGCACCCGGGCAAGAACAACCGCCCGGTGGTCACCGGCAAACCGCTGGAGATGGGCGGGTCGCCCGGCCGCGAGGACGCCACCGCACGGGGTTGCCTGTATGTCACCGAACGCTTCCTGTCGCTCTCCCCAATCGAGGGCCTGGGTAGCCTGCAGGGCACACGGGTGGTCATTCAGGGCTATGGTCAGGTGGGGTCGTTTGCCGCGCGACTGTTTTCAGAGGCCGGCGCACAGATCATTGCAGTGAGCGATTCCCAGGGCGGTATCGCCTCGTTGAACGGTGGCCTGGATGTTCCCGCAGTTGAGGCCTGGAAGCGAGAACACGGAACCGTGGTCGGCCTGCCGGAAACCCGGACCATCACCAACCAGGACCTGCTGTCCCAGGAGTGTGACATACTGATCCCGGCCGCGCTGGGCAACCAGATCAAGGCGGATAACGCCGACCAGATCAAGGCCCGGCTGATCGTCGAAGCGGCCAACCGTCCGATCACCCCCGAGGCGGATGACATACTCACCGAACGCGGCGTCTATATCCTGCCGGATATCCTCGCCAACGCCGGCGGCGTCACGGTCAGTTATTACGAATGGGTACAGAACAACGAGAACCAGGAGTGGCCCCTGGAGGATGTCAATCGCAAACTGCGCGACAAGATGTTCCACGCCACCGATGCCGTCATCGACCGCTGGCGTCGCTTTCCCTCAGAGACCCCCGAGGGTTCGGATATCCGAACCGATCTGCGTACCGCCGCCATGGTGGTCGCCATCGAGCGGGTGGCGCACCTTACCCTGGTGCGGGGAATCTGGCCCTGAGCAGCAGACAGGAAGTAGTGGGCCCTGGGGCATGGTATGTCTATGTGTTGCGTTGCAATGACGGCAGCCTCTACACCGGCATCACCACCGACCCGCAACGGCGCATGCAGGAACACAACCACAGCAGCAAGGGCGCCCGCTACACCCGAGCGCGCCGGCCGGTGGAATTGGTCTATGTCGAGACCGTCGAATGCCGGGCCGCGGCCTGCAAGCGTGAATACCGCATCAAGCAGATGACGGCGGGCGACAAGCTGGCGCTGATTTCCGCTGCCCGTTTCAGTTAGAATGCCGAACGCGGCAACAGACACAGGCCCTTCCATGGATCCATCGACACCCGACCAACTGCCCTGCTGGATTTATCGCAGCAGCCTGAAACAGGAGATGTATCTCTACCTGGCCCATCAGGATGCCTTCGAACAGCTGCCTCCGGCACTGCTCAAAGGCTTTGGTAAACCCCAGTTTGTCATGCAACTGCAGCTCCACCCGGCGCTATCGCTGGCGCGCGAGGATACGACCCGGGTGATGGCGAGCTTGCGTGATCAGGGCTTTTTCCTGCAGATGCCGCCGAAACTGGAACCCTATCTCTACGAAGGCGAGCAGAGGTTTTAACCGCCATGCGTGAAATTATCCTGCTCAACATCACCGGCCAGGACCATCCTGGTCTGACCGCCGCACTGACCCAGGTGCTGGCCGACAACCAGGTGAACATCCTGGATATCGGCCAGGCGGTGATCCATGATCACCTCTCCCTCGGCATGCTGCTGGATGTACCGCCCAAGGCCCAGTCCGGACCTATCCTCAAAGATCTGCTGTTCCAGGCCCATCAACTGGGATTAAACATCACCTTCACGCCGATCGATGATGACGAGTATGAGCGCTGGGTCGGCTTTCAGGGCAAGCCCCGTTACATCATCACCCTGCTCGGGCGGATACTGCCCGCGCAGATACTCTCGCGGGTGGCCCACATCGTCTCCGCCCACCAGCTCAACATCGACGGCATCACCCGGCTATCCGGACGCTTTTCCCTGAAGACCCCCGATGCCGGCAAACGCGCCTGCATCGAGTTTTCGGTGCGTGGCGAGGTCAATGACCTGGCATCCCTGCGCCATGACCTGCTCGAGATCAGCAGCACCGAGGAGGTGGATATCGCCTTCCAGGCCGACGATCTCTACCGGCGAAACCGGCGTCTGATCGTGTTCTACATGGACTCCACCCTGATCCAGGTCGAGGTGATCGACGAACTGGCCAAGGCCGCCGGCGTGGGCGAACAGGTGGCCGGCATTACCGAAGCGGCGATGCGCGGCGATATCGATTTCAAGGAGAGCTTCCGCCGCCGGCTGGCCCTACTGGAGGGGCTGGATGAGTCGGTGCTCAGCGATATTGCCGAAAGCCTGCCGATAACCGAAGGCGCCGAGAGGCTCATCTCGAACCTGAAAAAGCTCGGCTATCGAGTCGGGATTCTCTCCGGAGGTTTCAGCTACTTCGCCCAGACCCTGCAGCAGCGGCTCGGCGTCGACTGCATTTCGGCCAATGAGCTGGATATAGCCGAGGGAAAACTCACCGGCAGGGTCAAAGGCGAAATCGTCGATGGCGCCAAGAAGGCCGAACTGCTGCAGCAGATGGCCAAGGAGATGAACATCAGCCTGCAGCAGGTGATCGCGGTGGGTGACGGCGCCAATGACCTGCCGATGCTCAGCTTGGCCGGACTCGGGGTGGCCTTTCACGCCAAACCGGTGGTGCGCCAGAACGCCCGACATGCCATCTCGACCCTGGGGCTGGACAGCATTCTCTATCTGCTGGGAGTGCGCGACCGCGAGGTCAGCTAGGCCCTGGCGCCAACCCGCTGCCCCTGGAGCAACAGCTCGATCTGACTGGCGGGCATCGGGTGATGAAAATAGAACCCTTGGGCGACCCGGCAGCCCATCTCCAGCAACAGCCTGCGCTGCTCTTCGGTCTCCACCCCCTCGGCAACGATATCCAGGCCCAGTTCGTGGCTCATGCCCAGGATCACCTTGAGAATCGCCTGGGCGCGGGAATCGCCCGAGATATCATGGATAAAATCGCGATCGATCTTCAGGGTGTCGATCGGCAGTTGCTTGAGGTAGTTGAGCGAGGAGTAGCCCTTGCCGAAATCATCCAGGGCGACCGATACCCCTTTGTCCTTAAACTTCTGCAAACGCCGCTTGGCGCGGTCGATATCCCCCAGAAACACCTGCTCGGTCACTTCCAGGCTAATCAGGGCGGGATCGATCTGGTGGGTCTCGAAACGCCGAACGCACTGTTCGGTGAATATCTGGCTGGTAAACTGCCGGGCGGATACGTTGACCGAAACCGGTACGGCAATATCCTGTTCCTGCCAGTCCCTCAGGTCACGCACCGCCTGTTCCATGACCATGCGCCCCAGTTCGACGATCTGCCCGGTCTCCTCGGCGACGTCGATAAATTCGCCCGGCAGCACCAGTCCGAGATCCGGATGCTGCCACCTCACCAGCGCCTCGAGCCCTACGATCCGTTCGCTCTGCAGGTCTACTTTCGGCTGGTAGAAGTTGACAAACTGCCGCTCCTGCAACCCCTTGTAGATGCTGTGCTCGGTGGTGACAAAACGCGACACCTGATCGCTGAACACCCCGGAGTAGATGCTCACCCGCTGGTCATGATCGCCCTTGAGGCGGTACATGGCGGTATCCGCCGCGCTGATCAAGGCATCCACATCCTCACCGTCGCGCGGATAGAAAGAGATGCCGAGACTGGCTGACAGGTAGAGCTCGACACCGGCGATGGTGATCGGCTGTTCAATCGCCTCCAGGATCAGCTGTCCGAGACGGCGCGCGTCATCGTTGTTCACCACCCCCGGCGCAATGAATACAAACTCGTCGCCGCCGAAGCGGCTGACGTAGAGCTGTTCCGGGAGATTGACCAGGCGCGCCGACATCTCTTTCAGCAGCTTATCGCCGAAGGCATGGCCAAAGCTGTCGTTGATGTTCTTGAAGCGGCGCATATCCAGGAACAGCACGGCAAATCCGCTGCCTTCCATGCTGGAATGAATATGGTTTCTGATCTCCACCTCCAGCGAACGCCGGTTGGGCAGATCGGTCAGGGGATCATAGAAGGCCATGCGCCGGATATCCTCTTCCGCCATGCGCCGCTTGGTGATATCCAGATTGGTGGAACGCACCCCGGTCTGCCTGCCATTATCATCGAACACCGGGCAACAGAGGTGCTCCACCCAGACGACCTCACCATCCTTCCTGACAATCCTGATTTCCAGGGTTTCCGGGGTGTCGGTGCTGTTGATCGAGTGTACGTGGCCGTTCCACTTGTCGAGATCATCCAGGTGAATCAGCTGATCCATCAGGCTCGGCTGGGCATAGAACTCCTGGGGTAGATAGCCAGTGATAGTCTCGCAGGAGGGCGAGACATAGTCATAGGTGCCATCCAGCCTGCGCAAATAGGTGAACTCCATGGCGAAATCCGCCATCGCCTGAAACTGGTCCCGTCGGTGCCGGGCCTGGGCCTCGAGGTAGGTAAGGCGTGCCAGAAGTAAGCCGGTAATCACCGCCACCAGGGTAGGTAACACAAAGAATTGTGGGTGAAAGGTCTCTAAAGAGAAATGCTGCTGCAGCCCGGCAACACCCCAGATCAACAGCAGAGATAGCAGCAGATAGCGAAGGTATTGTGGTCTGCCCGCAGCTTCACCGGCCATATTCAGCCCACCCTTCAATAGCATCACAGTCAGGGACTGGAGAGGTTGATTTTGAAGTGACATGAGCCATCGATTTACACCGTGTTCTTATGGTGTGGTCGGTTATGCCACAAGCAATCCAGCCTGGAAGACCACACGGGGTGATTATTATTTTTTTCTACCCCGTCCATGGGATAAAGGCTACGTGGAGTACCCTATCCTGTTTACCACAAATTGGAAATAAATCTTACTTATTATTATATTTTAATATTTATAATCGCGGAACCGCAAATAGTCCTGGCGCAAAACCATAGCATTGTTAGGTTAAGGGTATAGTGATCTGGTAGCGAAAAGGGCATCAGTGAAAAGAACCGCCTACGGAAGCAGGGCCTAGAACCCGCGCGACTCCTTGATCTGCTCATAGGCCTGGCGGATCTCGTGGGTCTTCTGGGCCGCCATCTTCATCATCTCCTCGGGCAGCCCCTTGGCCACCAGCTTGTCGGGATGATGCTGACTCATCAGCCGGCGGTAGGCCTTCTTCACCTCCGCATCACTGCTGCTGGAGGCCACATTCAGGATGGCGTAGGCATCCGCCAGGGTCGGGCCCTTCGGTTGCTGGCGGGATTGCTGCCTGCCAGCACCGGCCCGACCGTAGTGGCGTTCGGCCTTGATCATCTTCTCCAGCCGGCGAAATACGAATTCGGGAATCCCCAGTTGGGCGCAGATGTGCAACAACAGGCGATCCTCGGCAGCATCAAACTGGCCATCGGCATAGGCGGCCTGGAGCTGGATCTCGATGAACATCTGGATCAGGGTGTTGCGCCGGTGACACTCCTGGCGAAACTGCAGCAGCACATCATCCAGCGGGAAGCCGTCCGCCTTGCCCTGGTTGAACAGATTGATGGCGGTCTTGCGCATCTGCGGATCGAGATCCATGTCACGCATGACCGACTCGGCCAGGGCGATCTCATCCGGCGAGACGCGCCCGTCAGCCTTGGCGATCGCGCCCATGACCGAAAAGGTAGCGGTGAAAAACGCCGTCTGCACCCGCTCCCGGTCACCGGGCGAGAGCTCTTCGTCAATCTGTATTCCGGCGATGCCCTTGTCGAGGTTATGCCCGAGCACCGCCCCCAGCAACGCCCCCAGGGGACCGCCCAGCATAAACCCAAATGCGCCACCTACAACCTTTCCCCACCAGCTCAATGCAGACTCCCGTTATTTTCCCTTGATGTACAGCTCATCACTGAACGAATAGACCCAATGGGGACGATACACCACCATCACCGTCATGATCCAGCCATTGAGGAAGGCCTCGGGCATGAACATCAGCGGAAAAAACGGCATGAAGGTCTCCTCCAGCTGAAACATGGAAAAGGCGCCGCTCAGCACCAGCAGTCCAACCGCCAGGTAGCCGCTCACCAGTCCTACGAACCCGGCGGTGAGAAATCCGTTGATCAGCACATAGATAAAGAAATTTTTAGGCAGCAGCGACCTGACCAGCACCAGTATCACCTGGCTCAGGGTGACCGGCATCACGCCGAGAATGATGGCATTCAGGCCGAACATCTCCCAACCGCTGCCGCTGTTGATGGTCACCCCCAACAGCGCGATGCCGCTGCCGATCACGCCCAGCGACCATCCGCACATCAGGGTCAGCGCTGTCACCCCCAGCAGGTGGAAGGTGAGTCCGCTGTTGACCTGCGCCTTGACGCTCCAGAGCAGGACCAGCGCGACACAACTGCCGAGAAAGACATGCAGCAGATGGCCCTGCATCAGCCGCCGCCAGGGCGCGAGGCGAATGGCGTTAAACAGCACCAGGGTGTACAGGCCGGTGATCCAGCCGAGTACCGTGGTTGAGAATAGTCCACTGCTTAATTCCATTCAGTCTGCCTGTAATCGCCCTTTTCTGCTCTCTATAGTGCGTTAGAATGTCTAATTATAGCCTTTCAAAATCAGCCTCGACTGCGAACCGGTCGATATCAAAAACCAGATCACCCAGGGGTAAAGCATGCAATACCGTCGTCTCGGACGAACAGATATCCAGGTCAGCGCACTCTGCCTGGGAACGATGACCTTCGGCGAACAGAACAGCGAGGCCGAGGCCCATCAGCAGCTTGACCGCGCGCTGGATGCTGGCATCAATTTCATAGACACCGCTGAACTCTACCCCGTTCCCCCGAAGGCGGAGACCCAGGGCAGGACCGAAAGCTATATCGGCAGCTGGCTGGCGAGCCGGGGCTGCCGTGACAAGGTGATCATCGGCAGCAAGGTGGTCGGCCCCGCGGACCGGGTCTCCTACTACCGTGACGGCCATCCACGCCTTGACCGCACCAATATCGAGGCGGCAGTCGAGGCGAGTCTGAAACGCCTGGGCACGGATGTCATTGATATTTACCAACTGCACTGGCCGGATCGCAAAACCAACTTCTTCGGCCGACTCGGCTACCCCTATCCTGCACAGGACAATTCGGTGTCGATCCTCGAAACCCTGGGGGTGCTGGATGACCTGGTCAGGGTCGGAAAGATCCGCCATGTAGGCATCTCTAACGAGACCCCCTGGGGTGTGGCGCAGTACCTGAAGGTCTCTGACGAGTCGGACCTGCCGCGTATTGTCAGCATTCAGAACCCTTACAGCCTGCTGAACCGGACCTTTGAGATTGGCCTCTCCGAATTCTCCCATCGCGAGGATGTCGGACTGCTTGCCTACTCACCACTAGGTTTTGGGGTGCTGTCGGGCAAGTATCTGACATCCAGACCGGCGGATGCCCGCCTCACCCTGTTTGAGGATTACACCCGGTACTCAAACCCCCAGTCGGTCAAGGCGACCGCCGAGTATGTCGCCCTGGCTGAGCGGCACCAGCTCGATCCGGCGCAGATGGCCCTGGCCTTCGTCACCAGCCGTCCGTTTGTCACCAGCACCATCATCGGCGCCACCAGCATGCAGCAACTGGAGAGCAATATGGAGAGTATCAACCTGACCCTGAGCGAGGAGATCCTGGATGAACTGGAGGCCATTCACGCCAGACAGCCCAACCCTGCCCCCTAAAGGAGGTGCCGGAGATGCAAGCAAACAGCGATGACACCGCCAGGCAGGCCAGGGAGGCGGTCATTGAATACGTCGGTTTCTGGCCCCGCGTGGGAGCGGCCCTGATTGACTCAGTGATTGTCGGACTGGTCACCGCCCCGATGCTCTATGCGGTGTACGGGCCGGAATACTTTCAGCCTGACCGTCACGGGCTGGCCGGCAGCTCTGACTTGATCATCTCCTACCTGCTGCCCGCGCTGGCCATC
Organism: Sedimenticola sp.; assembly: GCA_002869585.1. Classification (GTDB taxonomy): domain Bacteria; phylum Pseudomonadota; class Gammaproteobacteria; order Chromatiales; family Chromatiaceae; genus BM503. Next base: position 87,124 of record PKUO01000088.1, on the reverse strand, counting down.
ATCCTGTTCTGGCGCTATAAATCCGCCACGCCGGGAAAGATGCTCATTCATGCGAAAATCGTCGATGCGAAAACCTATGCCGCACCCAGCACCGGCCAGCTCATCGGCCGCTATCTGGCCTACTTCATCTCGATCATTCCCCTGCTGCTGGGGCTGATCTGGGTGGCCTTCGATCGCCGCAAACAGGGCTGGCACGATAAACTTGCTGGCACCCTGGTAATTCGCGACTATGATTAAAAATAGAGGCCATGGACAATTATAAAGCACACTTTTCTACTGCACTGACCTCACGCTCTATGCCTGACTGAAGGAGTGATTATGAGTTCTGCCCCCGTAGTTGGAGCTTGGTATCGCACCCAAGAGGGTGACCTGCTGGAAGTAGTCGCCTGGGACCGGGAGGATGAGACAGTGGAGGTCCAGTTCTACGACGGCACGGTGGAAGAGTACGACCTAGAATCATGGGAGATCCTGGAAACCAGGCCCGCCGAGCCCCCGGAAGACTGGTCCGGCTCCCTGGATCTGATGTCCGAGGACTATGGCGTCGATCGCGACAATCCGGCCGGCGACACCCACTCCAACCCCCTGGATGAGATGGACCTGAACAAACAATAATCATTGATAAAAATACTCAAGCCCGGCGGATCTGCGCCGATACAGAGTATGAGACTGGAATTTCCAACCCGGAAATTGTCAAGCAAGGGGGTGTGAAATGGTCACAACCTACGATATGGCATCTGGCAACCTGATCTCTTCCATGGAAGAGCCCAAGACCGGTGCACCCGAGACGCCGGAATGGCGACAACCGACCGTTTCATGCCCCTGTCTCGCATTGCAGGAGATTGGCGTCGGGCCAGCTCGTGATGCGAGCCGGATTCCACCGGATCTCACAGCGGTGGATATCCACCTGTTTCTTGAACAACAGCGCTGAAATCAGATAGGCGCAATGCACCCCGCAGTCACTGACTGCGGGGTTTTTCCTGGCGGGTCAACAAGCGAATTTCATCCTGGACAATCTCAATCGGCAGCGGCTCGAGCCTGCGCGAAACGCAGGGGCCGTAGATACACAGCCCATCCTCCACCTGAAACAGCGCACCATGCATGGAACACTGGATATATCTGCCCTCAACATCCATAAACTGGTCCGGCATCCAGTCGAGCGGTGCGCCGGTATGGGGACAGTTGTTGCGGTAGGCGTATAGCTCACCGTTCTGTTGCACCAGAAATCCCTCTATCAACTCACCCTGCCAGCTCACTGAAAAGCCCTTGGAGGCGCCCTCCCCGATCTCGTCTGCTCTTGCCAGTAACAGTTCACTCATGCGCAACGCCCGCCAGATTATCAAAACCTTCCTGCCCGCATTTTCTGCCTGCCAGCCGGCAGGCCCTCTCCAGCGCCTTGTCGATTCCCAGCCCATGCAACAGGCCATCTATTACGCCGGCATTGAAGACATCCCCGGCGCCCAGGGTTTCGATCACCCGGTCCGGCGAATAGGCCGGTGAGTAACAGAGCTGTCCCACACTACCCGAGGCGTAGGCACCCTGCTCTCCCCAGGGACATACGAGAATCGCGTCCCCCCGGCACTCCTGCCTGACCTGCCTGAGAAAGGCCTCGGCAACGTCAAAGCCCCTGGAATGGACATAGTCGCGGGAAAAGAACAGCAGATCAGCGAGGGGAAACAGCCTCTCTATGCCCTCCCTGGGCTTCTCCACCTCCAGCGAGGTGCGTATTGCCGGAAACTTCACCAAGCGTGCGAACATACCCGGCAGTTCTGGGATATTACGTCCCTCGAAATGCACCCAGCTAAGCGGCTCCAGATCGACAGTCAGAAAATCCGCCGCAGTAAACTCGCGCAGCTGGCGATGATGGACAATGGTCCTGCTGCCGGTCGCCTTGCTCAGGGTGATGTAGGAGGTGGGTGACTGTCCAGAGGATTGGATAACCGCGTAGCGGCAATCTATACCGCTACTATCCAACTCTTCACGAATAAAACGGCTGGCGCTGTCACCGGCCAGCACCCCGGCCCAGTAACACTCGTGGCCAAGCTGACTGAGTACCGCCAGGGTATTGGCGGCATTGCCGCCCCTGCGCACGGATTGCGCAATGGCCCGCACCTTTTCATCTTCCTTCGGATAGACGTCAACCAGATTGACAATATCCAGGGTGGCTACACCGATGGCTAATAGAGGCATAAAAAGAGGGGTTTGTGATATTGCGGAGTCTATCTGACATCCCGTGCAACCCGGAATCCCAGGATGAACAGCTTGGCGTCATAGTCATGTCTTGAACGGTTTGTGGTTCGCAAGGCATCACCAGGCTTATTGAAGGCGCCGCCCCGAATGGTCCGTTCGCGGCAATCATCCTCCACCCAGGCGGAGCCGTCATCGGGCGCGCCCTGGTAACTCGGAAAGTAGCAATCCGCAACCCACTCCATGACATTGCCGGCGGTGTTGTGCAGACCGAAGCCATTTCCCTCGAAACTGCCGACGGGCGCGGTGGAAGCGCCATCCCAGATACTGCCGCAGTTAAAGCAGTTCGCCTTGCCCGGGTCCAGATCGTAGCCCCACCAGTAGTAACTCTCACTACCACCCGCGGCGGCAAATTCCCACTCAGACTCGGTCGGCAGACGATAGCGCCTTCCGGTTTCAGCCGAGAGCCATTCGGCATAGGCCGTGGCATCTTCCCAGCTGACGTTGATCACCGGCCGACGATCGCCACCCCAGCCGAGATCATCCGGTACGCTACGACCGGTTGCGTTGGCAAATTCGGCATATTCATCAAAGGTCACCTCATAGCGGCCGATGGCAAAACTCTTGAGTTTCACCTTGTGCGCCGGGCGCTCCTCGGGTTGCAGCTGGCTGCGATCACTGCCCATGGTGAATTCAGCACCCCGGATGTAGACCATCTCCGGCCCCATGCTGGTTGAGGTAAGTCGATCCCGGATTGCACTGCCTGTCTCAGGTTCGCTGCGTGCAGGAATTTTCCTGGGCGGCGGCTGTTTCGGCTCGACTGGCTGGGGGGCCTCCACTTTCGGCTCGCTAACCCTGGGTTGGACCGCGGCCGGTGGCTGGCCGATTTCGGGCCTCTTGATCTCTACCGCTTCCGGCTGCAACTCATCATTGACCGGGCCTTGCACAAAAATTCCGGAACTCTTGTCCGACACCGCGGTGACTGACGCCTGTTCAACCACCTGCTGGGTCTCCTCCAGGGTCAGGCCTTTATCGACTGCCTGGTTGCGCTGCAACGCCAGCTCATCCTCAGCCGCAGAGCGCTTGCCGGAGCTATCCTCGCCTGCCGCCATGAAGCCGCTGATCAGCTCCCCCTTGCCCGCCATGACGGACATCACTTCCGCCGCCCCAAATGCCAGCAGGGCACCCAGCACAAGGCCCTTGAAAAGCATGCCACTCCCCGCCAAGGCAGAGAAATCCAGTGCCCTGGGCGTACCAGATGTAGCCAGTCGATTATCCGCCAGTTGTTGCGGGCGGCGCTCCTGCTCCAGATCCTGCTGCAGCTTGTAGAGGGCGTCATCGACCAGCTTCTTGGCTTCCAACGCCTCGTCGCGATTGAACAACGCCTCGTCGGCATCCACCTGCGCCATCTCCAGGGCATTCTTGAGCCGTTCGATCTCGCTGTTGCGCTCTTCGACCTTTTCCTGGATCTGATACTTGTCGCGGGTCAGCAGCTCTATTTCGGTCTGATGCTCCGAGAGTGTCCGTTGCAGCTTTTCCAGATCCTCCTTGAGGGCGCGGTTCTCCGAGGTATCCACGGAATCGCTGAGTTCACGCTCCTTGGCCGCCGCAAGCGCCTGATCCAACGCCTCCTGCAAACGGGCAATATCCGCCTCCGCCTGTTCCCTGACCAGCGCCACTTCCGCCTGCACGGCCGAAGGTTCATCGCCAGAGTCGTTCCGGGCGGACTGTATCTGCTCGACATAGGTCTGCATCACCGAGCGCAGCTCTGTGACCTCCGTACCCAGATGCTCTACCTCTCGCTCGGCCGCTTCCCGGCGCTCGCGTTCAGCAGCAACCGCCGCCTCCAGTTCACTCGCAGCTTCCGGCGTGACTTCAGCCGCCTGGCTCTGGGCCAGCTGCGCCTGCAGTGACTCCAGTTCGGCCTGCTGCTTATCCCGCTGCAGGCGAACCTCGTCAAGCTCCTGCTTCAGATCGGCATAGGACTTGTCGGCCTCTTCCAGTGCGTCAGTCAGCGTATCCAGTTCAGCCTGGAGGATTTTGGCATCGCCGCCAGCGGTAGTCGCGCTGGTCCTTTTTGATTTCTCCAGGGCCTCCTCAGCGGTCTGGCGTGCCTGTTCCGCTGCCGCCAATTGCTGATTCAGTTCATCAATCTGCTGGCTTGTTGCAGAATGGCCATCAAGCTCGGATTCAAGCTGTTGGATGCGCTGGCGGGACTGTTCGAGTTCTTCTGCCTGGCGCTGCACATCGGCTTCAAGGGCGCTCTCCCTCTGGGCCTGCTCGGCCTGATCACCGGATCTCTTTTCGAGCGCCTGTTCGACCGAGAGCAATTTCTCCTGGGCGGCCTGCTCGCGTTGCTGCACTTCATCCAGACTCTGCTGTGCCGCACTGAGTTCTGTTTTCAGCTGATCATTGCTTGCCGTCGTCTCGGTCAGTTGGCCATTGAGCCTGGACTCAAGCGCCTCAGCCTGAATCTGGGCATCCGCCAGTTCAGCGGCGAGGCGCTCCTTCTCCTGCTCGAAGCCTGCGATCTGACGCAGGAGATTCTCCTGTTCAGATCTGAGCTGTTGCGTCTCTTGTGACTGTCCCAGCAGCTGGTCCCGCTCTTCGGTAATTTGCTGCAGATCCTGCAACCGCTCCTGAAGAACGGCATGATCTTCGCTGAGCTTCTGCAGTTCCTGTAACTGACCCTGCAGGTTGTCGCGCTCGTCGGTGATCTGTTGCAGATCTTTCAGTTGTTCCTGAAGAACGGCATGATCTTCGCTGAGCTTCTGCAACTCTTGCAGCTGGCCCTGCAGGCTGTCGCGCTCGTCGGTAATATGTTGCAGATCTTTCAGTTGTTCCTGCAGAACGGCGTGCTCTTCGCTGAGCTTCTGCAGCTCTTGCAGTTGGCCCTGGAGGCTGTCGCGCTCTTCGGTGATCTGCTGGAGATCTTTCAATTGTTCCTGCAGACCGGCGTGCTCTTCGCTGAGCTTCTGCAACTCTTGCAGCTGGCCCTGCAGGCTGTCGCGCTCGTCGGTAATTAGCTGGAAATCTTTCAGTTGTTCCTGCAGACCGGCGTGCTCTTCGCTGAGCTTCTGCAGCTCTTGCAGCTGGCCCTGCAGGCTGTCGCGCTCGTCGGCAATCTGTTGCAGATCTTTCAGCTGCTTCTCGTAGCTGCTGTTTTTCTCAGCGAGATCACCATCCCGCTGGGTCAGCTGGCCTTCCAGCGCTTCGATGCGTGCGTTGGAATCCGTCAGGTTCTGCTGTAATTGCTCCGCACTCTGCTGGGACTGCGATAGGGCCTCGGCGGCCTTATTCAGCTCTGCCTCAAGATCGGCACGAGATTGGTCCAGCTGCTGCTTTTCGGCATGGAATGTCTGTTCCGCATCCGCTATCTGTGTCTGGAGATTGTCGATGGTCTGACGGGAATCACCCTGGGCAAGTTGCAGATCCTCACGCTCTTTTTCAACGGCCGCCAATTGACCCTTGGCGCTCTCCAGCTCCCCGGTCAGTGTCTCCAATTGTTGCGTTAACGCCGAGAGCTGTTGTTGCTGCTCCGAGGCGACCTTGTGCTCCGCCTCGGTCTTGCTCGCCAACTCTGACTGCAAACGTTCTGCGTCGGTTTTGAAGGCGCCCAACTCATCCATCACCGCCGCAAAGGCACTCTGCTTCTCGCCAAGCGTCTGCTCGCCCTGTTCAACCAGATCATGCAATGTGCTGTTTTCCGCCTGTAACTGGCTGATCTGGTTTTGGGCATCATCCAGGCTGGAGTTCAACGCCTTGAGCCGACCTTCACTCTCATCAAGCTTCTGGTTCAGGGCGCGCAGGGCTTCCAGCTCCTGGGCCTTTTCCTGCAGTTCTCCCTTCAGTTGCTGCAACTGCTGATCGAGCTGTTTGTGCTGCTGCTGGGCCTTTTTCTCTCCATCCTGATGTTTTGCCAACAGTTCCTTGGCTTCATCGAATGCGAGCTTGAAATTATTGATCTGTTGTTTCTGGTCACGCACTTTGATCTGGGCCGAGGAGAGCTCCTTCTTGAGGAACTCTACGGCCTTGGCGTCACCGCTTTTGCGCACCTGCTCCCCGCCATCCTGTTCCCGTTCCTGTTCCCGCTCCTGATCCCGCTCCTGATCAGGGCGCAGCGCCACCACATTTTCTGAGTGTGTGGGCTGTATCTTCTCGAATTCGTTCTGCGCCTGGGCGATTCCGCCTTCCAGCACGGAAACATCAAAGCCCTGTTCTATCAGCAGATAGGAGGCGGCGGCGCTCTGTTGTCCATCGCTGCAATAGACGATGTAGGTCTGTTCGGGATCGAGACTCGCAGCCTGATAACGCAACGAGCCAAAGGGCAGACTCAGACTTCCGGGAAGGTGGTACTTCTCGTACTCTTCGGATGAGCGTACATCAAGCAGTACTACGCCCTGCTGGGCCTGGGACAGCGCATCCTCCACATTGGCCTTTTTGGCCAGCGGATGTTTGACGAACTGAACGAAATCATCCTTGCTCAACCGTAGCAGCACGCCATCAGTCAACATCGCTACGGTACTGCTGCGTGGCTTGTCGGAAAGCAGCGCCTCTTCACCAAAACTATCACCGGGCCCCAGTTGCGCCACTTCGGTAGAATCACTGCCGTCATCAGAGGGACGTTGCACACTGCAGCGTCCCTTGTTGATCAGGTAGAAATAGTCTCCGTCATCGCCATAGTTGATGATGATGTCGCCTTCCACGACCTCCTGCTCCTGCATGCGCATCATCACGCTCTGGATATTGGAGGCGGGTATCTGCTGGAAGACACGGGAATTGAGCAGTTGGCTCATCCAGTCATCGGTCTCTTCCGCGGCGAATTCCGAAACTTCGTAGGTGGCGTTACCGGCCTTGGCCAGCAGCTCGCCGAGCAGACGATTATCGATACGTACAATCTCCACCTTGGATCTGGCAACAACGGTGAATTTTCTGGGGATCTGATGGGCTATGGGAAAGCGCGCCATATCACTGCCGGCATCCACGGCGTCCACTTCACGGCTGCCATTGAGCATGGCCACCCGGCCGGATAACAGATAGACATTGAAGTGATCGGTGTCGCCTTTTTCGAAGACATGGTCACCGCGATTCAGCTTTTCGAAAACAGCCTTGTCCATCAACCCCTGCAGCACATCGTCTGACAGGGTGTTTAGCGGAACCAGTCTCCGCAGAATATTCAGGCCACTCTGTTTTGGCGCAACCGCCATTCCTTAAACCTCGGCATTCAAGTTTTAAGCGACTTCTTCTCCAACCCCGATAACAGGTACAATCACTGAGCAATAATGTATCGATTTGAGGCAGAGCTGAACAGGTTAGAGCGCTTTTTTGTGTTCAAACAGTGACTTTATCGGCACTTCCGCATCATATCTTGACTGAATAGTCCCTGTTTTCAAAGAAATTTAGCAGGATTGCGTCGTCCTGCCCGCCAATCGGCAGTTCGGCCTGGGGCAATCCCTATATTCCAGGATAGTAAAAGAATGAAAAACCACAGAGGCATAGTCGCTGCCGGTCACGAGGTCACCGCCAATGCGGCAGCGGAAACCCTGCGTGCCGGTGGCAACGCCTTCGACGCTGCCCTGGCGGCGCTGTTCGCCAGTTGCGTGGCCGAACCGATTCTCTCATCACTCGGCGGAGGGGGCTTCCTGCTGGCGCATGCGAATAATAAAAGTCCTCTGCTGTATGATTTCTTTACCCAGACACCGATCAACCGGCCAAAGATCGACGCGGTTGATTTTTACCCGATTGTCGCCGATTTCGGCACCGCCCAGCAGGAGTTCCACATTGGCATGGGCTCGATCGCCACTCCCGGCGTGGTGAAAGGTATATTCGAAGTTCACCGCAATCACTGCAGGATGCCGATGGAGCTGATCGTCCAACCCGCCCGTGAAGCCGCGCGCAACGGCGTCATCGTCAACAGTTTCCAACACTATATCTCCGAGATCATTTCACCGATCATCAAATCGAGTCAGGCAGCGCTGAACCTTCACACCCCACTTGGCGGCAGCGCGGCAGATACCCTTGCACAGCCGGGCGAAGCCGTTACCCAGATCGAGATGGCCGATTGCTTCGACGGTCTGGCCCATGAAGGGGAAGCGCTCTTTTATCGCGGTGAAATCGGCGCGCGGCTAGTGCATGACTCACAGGAAAACGGCGGCTGCCTGACTGAGCAGGACCTGTTGCGCTATGAGGTGATCAAGCGCAAGCCGCTGGCACTTGATTATCACGGCGCGAAGATGTTCACCAACCCTGCCCCATCGCTGGGCGGCACACTGATCGCCTTTGCACTGTCGTTACTCGAACCGGAGAAACTCAATAACTGGCCGGCCAACAGTCAGCAGCATCTGTATAGAGTGGCCAGGGCCCAGCAACTGGCACAGCAACTGCGTCAGGAGAAAAGGATTGATCTGCATCTGGACGAAAACACCAGCCGTGAAATTCTCAGGGGCGAGTATCTGCAGGACTATCTGGAAAGCATGCAGAATCATGCGGTATTTTCACGCGGCACAACCCAGATCAGCATTGCCGACAGCGAGGGCAACCTGGCCAGCATGACGCTTTCGAATGGCGAAGGCGCCGGATATGTCATACCGGAAACCGGCATCATGATGAACAACATGCTGGGCGAAGAGGATATCAATCCACACGGCTTCCACAACTGGCCAACCAATCAGCGCATCGCCTCGATGATGTCTCCGACCCTGGTTTTTTCCCCGGATAATAACGCCATAGTCACAGGCTCTGGTGGATCGAACCGAATCCGCAGTGCAATTTTGCAGGTGCTGGTGAACATGGTGGACTATGCAATGACCGCCGAGCATGCGGTTGAACAACCGCGGGTACACTTTGAAAATGATCTGCTAAACATTGAAACCGGTCCCGCTGAACAGGTGATCAAAGAGTTGGAGATGCACTTTCCGAAACACCGGCTTTGGCCTGAAAAAAACCTCTTCTTTGGTGGAGCACATACCGTGATACGCGACAGCAAGGGCCGACTCAGCGGGCATGGCGACAGCCGGCGTGGCGGTGTGTGCATATCGGTTTAACCAGTGTTTTCTCAGTCGAAAGAGGATCTGGACAGTCACAATTCCATTGCCTTATCGCCCTGCGCATTCCAGCCACAGGGTTTCAATTGCCAAGGCAGACTCGCCCGATTCTGCACAAAAGCCCGCATTTTCATTGAAAAACAGCACATTTATGCTAAAAACACAGTGATTTTACTGTTTATTACTATTTGAAAAATCAGAATATATGCTATGTTAACGCCGCACCCTTTCAGCAAACCCAGGAGTCTTACATGGCCGTAAAGAAAAAAGCAGCAAAAAAGACTGCGGTAAAGAAAGCACCCGCAAGAGCCAAAACAACAGTCAAGAAAGCAACAGTTAAGAAAACTGCTGCACCCAAGAAAGCAGCCGCGCCAGCGACCCTCAAGTCAATCAACACCAAGCAGACCAAAACCCAAATCCTTCAGGCAATCGCCGAAGATACCGGTCTTACCAGAAAACAGGTTGCCGATGTTTTCAGCAATCTGGGTCAGCTCATTCAGCGTCACATGCAGCGTCGTGGATCAGGCGAGTTCATCATCCCTGACACCGGCGTTAAAATCCGTCGCGTGAAGAAACCCGCCCGCAAGGCCAGAATGGGCCGTAACCCGGCTACCGGCGAAGCGATCAAAATCGCTGCCAAGCCAGCCTCCACCGTTATCAAGGTGGCTCCGCTCAAGGCATTGAAAGACACCTTGAACTGATCAACAAAAAGGGCGTCTCGGAAGGCGCCCTTTTTGTTTGACCCACACCCTGCAATCAATACTGCCGCAGCGTGAGTTGATCGCCTCTTTGCAGCAACTCCAGATGCTTGAGAAAGCTCATCCCCAGCAACACCTCATTGGCTGGCATGTTCGGTAATATACTGGCCCGCACATTACGCTGCTCTATCCCGCCGAGACTGATCCGTTCAATACGGGTAGACCAGACCTGCACATTGCCATTGGCGGTTCTACTGACACCCGGCATGCCCCGTTGCAGGCCAAGTTGGTCAGCCAACTGTTCGGGCACGGCTACCGCAGTCGCGCCTGTATCCAGCAGAAACACCACGTCATGGCCATTGATCTTTCCGGTGGCAACATAGTGACCATGACGGTTTCTCTGTAACACAATCTCGCGCGCCCCCTCCTCGGCGGACATCACCACCGGAGAGGTGTTGGGATTGTATTGATCGTCGAGTAAGGAGCGGAACAGCATAGTCAGCAGAATGATCAGAGAAATCCAGCTCGCCAGCATCAGCCACTTACCCAGACGCCGCTGACCCGTTGATTGATCCGGTAGATGTGAGGACATAAATAGAGCCTGCTGAATTTATTAACCCGCCACTTGTTTGGTCAGGATAATCTCAGCAGAGTTCCCATGGCAGGAGAACGGACAGGCAGGATCAAACACCCTGCCTGTCATGAAATCTGCCGGAGCTGATCAGTTACGTCGTTGGATGGGACGTCCCTGTCGGGAGGGATACCCGGTACGATTGAAATGCTGACGATAGTAGACCAGCGCGCTGGAGCCATTGGCGGATACATCGAACACCCGCCAGCCACCGGACTGACTGCGATAAAATCGGAAGTTCAGCCGGGATGGATATCCCCCGGGATTCTGCACAGCAACGGGAACCGTAACCTCGCCGCCCTGACCTGGACGGGCGCGCAGCACCTTGAACCCCTGTCCGCCAAATTTCGACAGCTTCTGAGACAACGCAGTCAGGAACATCTGCTGCAGTTGCGCGGACATCTGTTGCTGCTGTTGGGGCGACATACGCTGCCAGTTGCCACCACCGACCCACTGCGCCATGTACTCAAAGTCAAAATAAGGGCTGATCTCCTTCTCGAGAAACAGCATCATCTCCCCGCTGGCCGGCGGTTCGTCCTGGGCGACAAACGCCATCAGCTTGTTCAGGCCGTGGCGTAACACCATGGCCGGCCCCGGCGCCTGCACGGGAGCCTGGGCCGGCGCCCGGTACTGTCGCGCCTGTGGATAGTAGGATTGCGCCTGCACCATACCCGTAGCAGCGCAAAGCAATCCTACGCCCATCCATCTGTAAATTCGCATACACACCTCCTCGTCTCTCTATATTATTGTTTGGCTTTCATGTTATTTGATGTCGTTCCAGATACCCTCGAAGTCCAGCGCATCCTCTACCCGATCAGCAATGCCAGGCTGCTGGGGCGATTTTTGCGCTTCTTCCGGTGGGGACTGGGTGTCGAACTGAAACTGCACGAATGAGGCCGAGCTCTCCAGCGCCCGACCCAGTACAACCGGCCTCTCTTCGGTGCCCACTCGAATGAAGATCTGATCATCATTACCTGCATAGAACAGCGGCGCAAAAAGGGTTTCGGCATTCTGCGAGGTACGGTGCAGAAAACCCCGCCAGCTGTCTGCCGTATTCTGCAGCAGCTTCTTTCTGGAAATGATAATCGGCGTCATTTCACCCTGAAACAGCTCCACGCCAAATTCGATAGCATTGCCCACGCTGGACTTGATCCAGCGAATCACACCAACCTGAAATCGCCCATCGCCATCATCGCGTTTCACCCCGACCAGTTCGCCGACGTGGGCGCGGGTGTCACTCTCGCCGCTCCATGAGAGGTGGTAGCCGTTGGCGCTTTGGTTGTAGATGGCGCAACGCTTGATGCATACCCCTTTGAGTTCGTCTGTTTCGTCGATAATGTAGGAGTGGAGCTTTTCGCTCTTATCCTCTTCCTCTGCATCTTCCGCTTCAGCGTCCTCTTTGTTCAACTGATGCTTGATGAATGCCTCCAGATCCGATCCACTATCCACCAGGTATTCATCCGCGGCCAGGCGTGACCTGGAAACCGGTTCATGGGAAACCGCCTTCTACTTGTCACCAGTGAGCGACCCCACCCGATAGTTGGATTGGGACAGCTCGGGCAGATCTTCACCGCCAAACAGGGTGTACAGGGTATCGATGCCGCAGGTCAGCGTGACATGCCCGCCTACCGCAACCCGATCATCCGCCCGCTGGGGCCCGACCCCCCAGCACATCATCAGTTGCGCCAGCAGATCACCGCCGACAGCCAACGGGTGATTGAGAGGACGAATGGCCTCTTTACCCCCCGACTTGGCAGTCAGCTCTTCATGCTCTTTGAGTAGTTCGGCCGCCAAACCGGAGGTATCAAGCACCCAGCCGATCTTGATGATCTCATCCCCCAGCATGGCCCGGTATTTGGGGGCTATGTCCGCCGAGATGTCCACCAGAAACAGCCCGTCATCCGGCCCCGCATGGGCCAGGTTGATCAGCCGCACCTTGGACACCCAGCGCAACAGCGCGTGATAAACCTTGCCGATTTCACCCGGCTGCAGACGATAGGGACCCGCAAGAGAGAGCAGCAGAATCTGCTTGTACAGGTCAGTGGCGGTGGATTTGCGAACATCCCCCTGCTCCTCGTTATCCAGCAGCTTGTCATGCAGTTTCGATTCAACCGCATAGTGATAGATGCCATGGATCTCCTGCCAGATGTGCCTGGGCGGGCTCTGGTAGAGCTGGTAGGCGGTCAACAGCGCACGGCCAAAGAAATAGAGCACCCGATGCAGGGCCTCTGCGCGGCACCCCTTGTGTAGTACCATGCCGGCAATAGAGTCGTGATGAAACTGATCCAGCACCGTCTTATAGGCCTGGATGATCAGCACATCGAGCTTGGTCACCAGTTCGGCGATCAGAACATTTCGCTTGGAAAGCGGCAGGGGCTCTCTGATAAGATCCTTGGACAATGACCCAAGCACGAACTGCAAGGGCTCCATGATCATCTCGAGGGCGCGAAAACGTTCGACGGGCGGAAACTCCAGACGGTTCATCTCGTGGAGCCGGTCATACAGCAGGCGGGCCGTCAGCCCGACGTTGCCAATCGGCAGATCTTCGACCCACTGCTTGAACAGCTTCTGCTCGAAACCTGTCTGTCCCGATATTATTTTTTTGCGCGAAGGCAACAGGAAAGAATTACTGGATCGGGTCACTAGAGAAACTCCTTCTTATATTGACGGGGACATTTCCCCCGAATGTCCAGGCTGCGAACTACAATCCCGGCAAAACACGCCCATCTGCCATGGCCATAGGCGCACCCACCCTCCCCCAGGCCAACAAAAGAACCAGGCAACACCCTGAGTATAGCCGCTAAACCATCATCATTGCGCATAATCAAAGACTACCACAGCCAACCGTCCGGCGCGCCAGAAGCGTCTGCAGGGCGAACAGACCGGGAAGCAACACCATTGGTAATTTCAATCCATCTATTAAGGCTTTTTTATAGCGATAACAGAGGAATAAGAGTATCTTATTGAGTTCTAAAATAGAGACGGGAATTCCCGCTTTTTTCATGTAACGCCCAGTACTGAAATCCCTAACCGGACCGAAGTACCGATGAGCCGAGAGCCCTTTCCGCGACGGAGGAAAATCCATGACGGAAGTAATCGCAACCAACCAGACCATCCTGGTAGTCGGTGGTGGGATCAGCGGTCTGACCGCAGCCCTGGAAGCCGCTGAAACTGGCAAGAAGGTCGTGCTGGTTGAAAAACGCCCCTTTGTTGGTGGACGTATCACCCAACTGTACAAATATTTCCCCAAACTGTGTTTTCCGACCTGTGGTCTGGAAATCAACCAGCGCCGCGCCAAGATGAACCCCAATGTGGTGATCTTGACCATGGCAGAGGTGACCGACATTGCCGGTGAGGCAGGCGACTATACCGCCACGGTAAAAATCAGCCCCCGCTATGTCAACGACAACTGCACCGCCTGCGGCGACTGCGCCAACGCCATCGAGTCGGAGTTCGACAACGACTTCAACTATGGCCTGGCCGGGATGAGCAAGCGCAAGGGGGCCTATCTGCCGCACAAGATGGCGCATCCGCAGCGTTACGTCATTGATCCTGCGATGATTGGCACCGATGATGCCGAGAAGGCCAAGGCCGCCTGTAAATACAACGCCATCGATCTGGACATGCAGGAAGAGACCATCTCCTTCAAGGCCGGCGCGGTGGTTTGGGCGACTGGCTGGAAACCCTACGACGCCAACAAGATTCAGCCCTATGGTTACGACCGTTTCGCGAATGTGATCACCAACGTCGAATTCGAGCGCATGGCCGACCCCCAGGGTCCCACCGGCGGCAAGCTGGTCCGGCCTTCAGACGGCAAAGAGGCCAAAAACGTGGCGTTCATCCAGTGCGCCGGCTCTCGCGACCACAATCACCTGCTGCACTGCTCACGCATCTGCTGCATGGCCTCCCTGAAACAGACCCACTTCGTGCAAGAGGCCTGGGGTGACGAAGGTAAATCCACAATTTACTACATCGACATCCGCGCTATCGACCGGTTTGAGGACTTCTACCAGAACGTCCGGAAAAACCCGAACGTCAAGTTCATCAAATCCAAGGTCGCCTCGATTGTCGAAAACCGTGAAAACGGCAACCCCATTCTTCATGGTGTAGATACTGAAGGCTACAACCGCTACGCTGACGAATACGATCTGGTGGTGCTTGCAGTGGGAATGGAACCCAGCGTTGACAAGGGAAGCTTCCCTGTCGATATCGTGGTCAACGAAGAGGGTTTCATCGAGCCCGCACCTGAAAACGGCGGCATATTCGCCGCTGGTTGCGCATCAGACGCACTGGACGTGAACCGTGCTGTACAGCAGGCCACAGGCGCTGCACTGCGCGCGGTTCAGGTTGTCAATCGCGTCGCCAGAACGGAGGGTTAAGAAAGTGGCTGATGAAAAGAAATTTGCCGGATACATCTGCACCGGTTGCGGCATTGGCGATCGACTCGATGCCAGTCAGTTGGAGATGATTGCCACCCGTGAAGGCAAGATGCAGAGCTGCAAACAGCACGAAATGCTGTGCAGCGCCGAAGGCGTACAGATGATTCGTGATGACATCGCCGACGTTGGCGCCACGCACATCATGATCGCCGCCTGCTCGCGCCGCGCCAAGGTGGAAGCATTCAACTTCACCGATGTCGCCATGTCCCGCGCCAACCTGCGTGAAGGCGTGATCTGGGTTCGCCCGGACGCCCCGGAACACCAGGAAACCACGCAGGAGATGGCCGACGACTACATCCGCATGGCCTGCGCCGAAGTCAAGTATATGACCAAGCCTTCAGGCTCCAGTGAGCAGCAACTGAACCGGAACATTCTCGTTGTCGGTGGCGGTATCACAGGAATGACTGCGGCCATCGAAGCGGCCACCGCCGGCTATCCGGTACATCTGGTTGAAAAAACCGGCGCTCTCGGTGGTCATGCGGCCAACTACTACAAATCGATCCCGACACGCTCCCCCTATGCCGACCCGCAGGATACCGGCGTTGAGAAGATGATCGCCGATATCGAAGCGAATGATCTGATCACCGTCTATCTGAATAGCAGCATCACCAAAACCGATGGTGCACCGGGCCGTTTCAGTGTCGACCTGGCTACCGAATCAGGCTCCACGACCAACCTCAGCATCGGTGCGATCATCCAGGCTACCGGCTTCAACCTGTACGATCCGAGTAACCTGAGCCAGTTCAACTATGCCAACAGCGCCGACATCATCACCAACGAGGAGATGGAAAAGCTGGCGAAAGAGGCGAACGGCGGACCGATCAAACGACCATCTGATGGCAAGCCGGTGACTGCGGTTGCCTTCGTTCAGAATGTGGGTCAGAACTCTAAAGCGGATGGGCAGCTGCCTTACCACAACGGCATTGGCGACCTGATCGCCATCAAGCAGGCGCTGTATCTGAAAGAGCTGAACGGTGACGACTGCGATACCACCATTTTCTTCGACAACCTGCGCACCCCCGGTGCCGCTGGCGAGGATTTCTATCGCTCCGGCCAGCAGAAGATGGTTACCTTCACCAAGGGTAATGTGGGCGAGGTAGTCCCCGGCAGCACTCTGGAAGTCAAATTCAAGGATCTTATCCTGAATGAAGATACCAGCATGCAGGCCGACCTGGTGGTACTGGATGTCGGCATGGTGCCCAACACCGGACCCGATCCTTATGCACAGCTCGCCTATGAAGAGACCGAAGACGAAGTCGAAAAGGCCAAGCTCAAGGCGGAACTGGATGTTGCACCACCTTCCATCCTGAACCTGGACTACCGTCAGGGAACCGACCTTCCGCATCTGCGTTACGGCTTTACCGATTCCCACTTCATCTGCTTCCCCTACGAGACCCGCCGTACCGGCATCTATGCCGCCGGTCCACAGCGTCGTCCGATGGATATGCGTCAGGCCGCCGATGATGCTGCCGGTGCCGCCATGAAGGCGATCCAGGCCGCTGAAAATGCTGGCCAGGGCCGCGCAGCGCATCCTCGCGTGGGCGACCTCTCCTACCCGAGCTTCCGCAAAGAAGGCTGTACCCAGTGTAAGCGCTGTACTGTTGAATGTCCGTTCGGCGCCATCAACGAAGACGAGCAGAAATATCCGCAGTTCAACGAGGCGCGCTGCCGCCGCTGCGGCACCTGTATGGGCGCCTGCCCGGTACGTGTCATCTCCTTCGAAAACTACTCGATCGACACCGTTGGTCAGCAGTTGAAAAATGTGGATATGCCGGAAGAGTTCGACGAGAAGCCGCGCATTCTGGTACTCGCCTGCGAAAACGATGCCTATCCTGCACTTGACCAGGCATCCATGAACGGCACCGAGATCAACCCATGGGCGCGCATCATCCCGGTACGCTGCCTGGGTTCTGTGAGCCTGTCATGGATCACCGATGCGCTCAACAGCGGATACGACGGCATAGTTCTGATGGGCTGTCAGAAGGGCGATGACTATCAGTGTCACTTCGTTCGCGGCTCAGCGATCGCGCATGAGCGCATGAGCAAAGTGGGCGACACCCTGCAGTCGCTGAATCTGGAGCCGGAGCGCGTCGAAGTCTACGAGGTGGCGATCACCGACGTAACGCGTGCGCCCAAGCTGATTAACGACATGGCTGAAACCGTCGAGCGAATCGGCCTGAGCCCATTCAAGTTCTAAGGAGAGCCTCAATGAGTGATCTCAATAAAGTAATGATAGAAAAGTATCGCACCAGCTTCCTCAGGGAAGTTGAGGCGAACGTCGAAGAAGGCGAATGGGTAAAGATGTGCATGCAGTGTGGCGTTTGCGCCGGCTCTTGTCCCCTGGGCAAGCACTGGGATCATCCGCCACAGGAAATCTTCATGATGATTCGCGCCGGCAAGCGTGATGAAGTGCTGACATCCGACTCCATGTGGATGTGCACCTCCTGCTATAACTGTATCGCCCGCTGTCCGCGTGGACTGCCCATCACCCATATCATGCATGGCCTCGCGGTCTACTCCAAGCGTCTTGGATTGGCACCGCAGAAACAGCCTACCGCAGAATTCTCGCAGATCTTCTGGGACAACCTGATGAAGAAAGGCCGTGTCAACGAGTTGAAACTGGGTCTCTCCCTCTATTTCAAGGACGGCTTTGGGCAGGGCGTGAAAAACGCCATGGCCAACCAGAAACTCGGCCAGAACATGATGAAGGCAAAACGCATGAACCCGATGGAATTCTTCGGCGGACATGGCGTTAAAGACACCAGCGGCCTGCAGAAGATGATCAAGAAGGCCCAGGAAATCGAAGATGCCAAAGTGCAAGGCAAAGGTTAAGTGAGGTTAAAGCAAAATGGCTAAGAAAGAAGTCTCCTTCTATCCCGGGTGCTCCTCACAAACCGGAGCATCCTCATCCAACCTGATGCGCTCAGTGGATACCATGTGCGAGTAGTTGGGCATTCAGCTCAACGAAATTCCCGACTGGAACTGCTGTGGCGCATCTATCGGCTACGGCGGTGGCGGCGAACTGCCGCGTCTGGCCCTTTCGGCGCGCAACATTGCCCTCTCCGAGGAGCACAATCCCGGCCAGCAGATCGTGGCCACCTGCGCCGCGTGCTGGCTGGCGACCCGTGAAGCCAAGGAACGCCTGCATGATGACCAGCAGATGTTCAAGGACGCCAACGCCGCGCTGGCCGAAGCCGGACTGATGTACAAGGGTCAGGCCGAGGTTCGGCACATGGTTGAGGTACTGGTCGATGACATCGGCTTCGATGCCCTAAAGGCAAAGGTCAAAAAGCCACTGGAAGGGCTGAAAATCGCCGGCTATGTCGGCTGTCAGACCAATCGTCCCTTCGGTATCGCAGGTGAATCCTTCGAAAACCCCATGTATCTGGACAACATTGTCGAGAGCGTGGGCGCAGAATCGATTCGCACCTACGAGAAGAAGGTCCAGTGCTGCGGTGGCGCCCTGGCATTCTCCGAGCCGGAAAAGTCCCAGGAGATGATCCACGGCATCATCGAAGCGGCCTATGACAATGGCGCCGACCTGATCACAACCCCATGTCCGTTGTGTCAGGCAAACGTTGAGATCTACCAGGATCAGATCAACGAGAAATTCGGCACCAAGTTCAACATGCCGGTCGTTTACTACAGCCAGCTGCTGGACGTTGCCTTTGGTCGTTCTGCCGCTGATGCAGCACTCAATGGCCAGATCATCAAGGCAAAAAAACTGGAAGATATCGCCAACAAGTAAACGCAGCTCAAGCAATACGCAGTGCAAAGATTCAGCCCTCTTACACGAGGGCTTTTTCTTTACTGCGCATGGACCGTTTATACAGCGACTATTATCGGGCGACATGGGTGATCTAAACAGTCGCCATCAAAGCCAACCTGTAATAACCTTAAACCTATCCAACACCGGACCGGACAACTCTTTTGCTGATACTTTCAGGGGATATTGGCGGCACCAATACACGACTCGCCCTCATCAACGCAGATCAGGGGCGTATTGAACTTCTGCGGGAAACCATCTTTTCAAGCAATGAATTCAGCGGATTGCTTGAAATCGCCAGGCTGTTCATAGCCGATCACCAGATCTCGGTCGATAGGGCCTGCTTCGGCATCGCCGGCCCGATCCATGGCCGCACCTGCGAAACCACCAACCTGCCATGGCGCGTTGATGCAGACGAACTGCAAACTGCCTTGGATATTTCACAGGTGGATCTGCTCAACGACCTCGAGGCTATCGCCTGGGGTTTGCCAGCCATGACCGGTGATCAGCTCTACACACTTCATTCAGGCACAGGCGATGGCATCGGCAACCGGCTGGTAATCGCGGCGGGTACGGGACTTGGTCAGGCCGGTCTCTTCTGGGATGGCGCAGACCATCATCCGTTTGCCTCGGAGGGGGGACATGCCGACTTCGCCCCAGGCAACGAAATCGAATTCCAGCTCCTGCGTTATCTACAGCAACGCTACGATCATGTGAGTTGGGAGCGCATCGTATCCGGACAGGGGCTGAGCAATATCTACAATTTTCTGCTCCAGCACAACGATCAGCAAACACCCGACTGGTTGGCGCAGCAGTTCCAGACAGGCGATAAAAGCGCAGCCATCTCCAGGGCGGCGATGGATAGCCAGGACGCCATCTGCCAGGAGGCATTGGCAATGTTCATCAGACTCTATGCCGCCGAGGCGGGTAATCATGCCCTGAAGATGATGGCAAAGGGTGGGGTTTACCTGGCCGGAGGGATACCACCGAAGATCCTTGAGTGGCTGAAACGCCCACAGTTCATGCAGACCTTTCTGGCCAAGGGGAGGATGTCTGAACTGATGGCTTCCATGCCTGTACGGGTGATTCTGGATGATCGCTGTGGACTCTATGGACCGGCGCTCTATCAGGCACACTTGGCCAGCAAGGGATAAATCACTCGGAGATTTTAGCGATCTATCGCCAGTTTGACGCCTATTCCGATCATCACCACACCGGTCATGCCCTGCAGCAGGGTCTCAAATCGCTGGCCCAGCGCCCAGCCTTTGGCCCGGTGAAGAAGGTAAGTCAGACCGGAAAGCCAGATCATGCCTATCACAAAGTGGATAGCCGCCAGCAGCAGGGACTGCATCAGCATGTTGCCAGTCGGATCGATAAACTGAGGAAGAAAGGCCATGTAGAAGACCACCGCCTTGGGATTGAGGACATTTGATAGCAGCCCTTCCCGCAGGGAGCGGGATACAATGAAACCGGCGTGCTTCACCTTTAGAGTCTGTCCGACAGGCATCTTGCGCATCGACCTCAGACCCTGAATCCCCAGCCAGATCAGATAAACCGCACCCGCCAGTTTCAGCACGCTGAAGGCCCAGGCGGACTGCAGCAGAATGACGGAGATTCCCACAGCAGAGATTACGGCGTGCACGAACAGGCCGCTGCAGATGCCCAGACTGCTGGTCAGACCGTCCCGCCAGCCGCCCCGCGCGGTATTGCGCAGCACCAGCAGGGTATCCACCCCGGGCGACATGGTAAGTAGTGTGATAGCGACCAGAAAGGTCCAGAATTGCGCATCCGACATATCTCTATCCTGCAGTGTGCCGATGCCGAACTATACACCCGGCGTTATGCCGGGCGCCAGACCCTGCGCCCTGGATCAATGCGTAGGCGCAGGGAGGGAATTTCAGTTACTCAGAAGTTCAATCCGCCTTGTACTTCTCATCTTCCTCTTGCTGTTTGCGTGCAATCTCCGCCTCGCGCTGCATATCCCATAATGGCTGACGCTGCTCGACACGCTTTTCCCAGGCATCCTTGTTCTCTGCAATGGTACGCTCACCAAAAAACACCTGCTTCATGAGCCGCACGCCGAACTGCATCAGCGCGATGTCCTCTTTGGCAAGCACCTCGTAGGAGCTCTCCTCGATGTCATAGGTGTTGCGGAACTGCTCGCTCATCACAAAGCGGCGAAAACGGTCCATATCGTAAGAGGCCATGAAAAAGAGCTGCAGACTACTCTCAGGCGGCTGGCCGACGGTAGGTCCAGCGGACTTTTTCTTCAACAGGATCTGCAGCCACTCTTTATTGTAGCCGTCGTAATCAACTATACCCAGCTCCTTGCGGTACTCGTTGATGGTCTGCTCCTTCGGCTCTTCGTGGCCTTTACAATGATCCTCCTGGATCAAAAAGTAGTGCGTCTCATCGCTGTCGGCATCCTTGTGTTTCATCGCCATGTGTCCGAGCGGGTAATAGCGACAGGCAGTCGGCCGGTTGGCGTAGACACTGCATCCCTCGTCGGTGACAAACAGGCAGGCGCCAGTGTCGTCAGTGCGCATCTTCAAACCGGGCACTCCGTGCTGATCCATCTGGTAGGGCACGGTGTGCGCCTTTAGAAATTCAGCGCTCGACATCCCGAGACTGTCCTTCAGACGTATCACATCATAGGGCGTCAGGGTTAGATCGGCCTGCTTACAGCAGGCGTTGAAGCAGGAGACCCCTTTGTGACAATGAAACTTGATCGTGGAGCCCAATTCCAGCTTCTGCGGAACCATATCACTCTCGTGGGGCAGGTCGAATTTTTCACTCATGGATAATCTCCAATAATCAGTAGCACGGCACCGGTCGGTGGTCGCCACAATACACAGTCATGCGATTGTACAACATTTGTACAGATTAAATTCCATTCAATTCTGAATGTTTGGAAGGTGGTTGGAAAAACACCGCCTGTTCAGCCTGGCGTAATTTTTCCAAGTACCCTGATGGATCAGCTATTTCAGGCACTAATCCAGGAACAAAAAAGTCCGGGCACCTTTCGGCGCCCGGACCCTTTATTACTTCCTACACGTCCTTATGCAGACCGATCAATGATCAGTGACTTCCGGCCTTGAACAACTTGGACTTGTCAACGATGTCCACATGGGCACGCTTGAAGCAGTTGTAGGTCTTGGTCTCTTTGTCATAGATGGAGTTCACAAAGCACTTCCAGTTTTCTTCGTCAACGAAGTTCTTGTCCATGCGATAGTAGAAGCCCGGGTAACGGGATTCTTCACGGAACTGGATGTGTTTCATGTGAGCTTCAGCCGTCAGGATGCGGTGATAGTTCTCCCACGCGCGCAACAGCTCGTGGAGGTCCTTGGCACGCATCTTCAGGGCGTCTTCCTTCAGCATTTCCAACTTCTGCTCCGCCAGGTTGAGCATGTGCTCATTGGTGGTGTAGTAGGTGGCAACACCGGCTACGTACTCATCCATGATCTTCTGCAGACGGAACTGCAGCATACGTGGAGTGATGTAGTTCGGGTTGACGTCGATAGCGGTGGTGTAATCCTTGTGCTCAAGGTAGTTACGAACCGGACGGTAGATCTCTTCCATCAGAGAATCAACGTCGGTATCCAGCTCTGGTGAGTAGTCTTGGTTGTCCATGACATACTTGACCATAGCCTTGGCCGCCATACGGCCTTCAGCGTGTGAACCGGAAGAGAACTTGTGGCCGGATGCGCCCACGCCGTCACCAGCGGTGAACAGACCGGACACAGTGGTCATACCACGGTAGCCCCAGTTCCAGCCCTTCGGCAGGTGATCAGGAACACCGGCTTCGGTCTCTTCAGTCGGCGCGCCAACGTCATCAGGACCAGAAGTCCAGATACCGCAGCAACCAGAGTGTGAGCCCAGCAGGTAGGGTTCGGTAGGCATCAGCTCAGAGTTTTTCTTCTCTGGCTCGATGTTTTCACCAGCCCAGATACCACACTGGCCGATACACATATCAAGGAAGTCTTCCCAAGCCTCTGCTTCCAGATGCTTGACTTCGCGAGGAGTCAGGGTTTCGCGCAGGTTGGCGAGTGCAGTTACGGTATCCATCCAGATAGGACCGCGACCTTCCTTCATCTCTTTGAGCATCAGGTGGTTACGCAGACAGGAAGCAGGAACAGCCGCCTGACCGTAAGGAGGATAGTCGTCCAGCATCTCTTTGTTGCGGTCCATGTAAACTTCGCCGAAGGCGTTAGTTGCTTTGGACTTGAACAGCAGGAACCATGCACCAACAGGACCGTAACCGTCTTTGAAACGGGTAGGTACGAAGCGGTTTTCCATCATGGTCAGCTCAGCGCCGGCCTCTGCAGCCATGGCGTAGGTAGAACCGGCATTCCATACTGGATACCAGGCACGACCCTGACCTTCACCCACTGAACGTGGACGGAAGATGTTTACACAACCACCGGCGGCCAGCAGGATGGCCTTGGCCTTGATCACGACCAGCTGATGTTCACGAGTTGAGAAACCGACGGCACCGGCGATGCGGTTCTTGTCGTTCTTGTCGTTAACCAGCTTGACGATGAAGATACGCTCCTGGATGTTATCCATGCCCAGCGCTTTCTTGGCGGCCTCAGCAACGATCCACTTGTAGGATTCGCCGTTGATCATGATCTGCCACTTACCAGAACGTACGGGCTTGCCGCCGTCTTTCAGAGGAGTCATGCCTTTGGAACCGTCGAAACGCTCGCCGTTCTCGTCAGTCTTCCAAATGGGCAGGCCCCACTCTTCGAACAGGTGAACAGACTCGTCAACATGACGGCCCAGGTCATAAGCCAGGTCATCACGGGTGATGCCCATCAGGTCGTTGGAGACCATGCGAGCGTAATCAGCCGGATCCTGCTCTGAACCAATGTATGTGTTGATTGCTGACAGACCCTGTGCAACAGCGCCTGAACGGTCCATAGCGGCCTTGTCGACCAGCTTGACCTTGATATCAACACCTTCTTTCTTAGCCGCGTCCAACCAGGGACCGATCTCATAAGCGGCGCCACAACAGGCCATACCACCACCGATCAACAGGATGTCAACCTCTTCCTGGACGACTTCCGGATTTCCGAATTCAGCCATTTTCAATACCTCAATTATCTAAAGTTCTAATTTGCCTGAATCCAGCTTACTTGCGGATCAGTTCAGCAGGATTGCCGTCACGATAGCCGTTCTGCTCATTGTGGTTAAAGAAACCGGGCTTTGCGATGTTGCCGATTTCTGCAGCAGCCTTGCCACCGTAAGGATCGATAGAACCTTCTGGGGTTGTACGGATAGGGAACTTGAAGCGTTTCATGGTGCCGTTACGGAACTTGATGGTCCACATGATGGAATCAGTACCACGCAGAGGCTGTACGGAAGCACCCAGAGGTACGATGTCAGCATATGGGCGAGCTTCGATAGCCTGCTGAGGACAGATCTTGATGCATGAATAGCATTCCCAGCACTGCTCAGGCTCCTGGTTGTAGGATTTCATGGCATGGCCGGTTTCAGAACCGTCTTTGTCAAGTTTCATCAGATCATGCGGGCAGATGTACATGCAAGCAGTCTTGTCCTGACCCTTACAGCCATCGCACTTATCAGTACGCACAAATGTTGGCATGGTGCTTTTCTCCTAAGTTTCACTGCAGTGATAAATCGCCATCACTATTATTATGATAACGAGATTCGAGCCAAATACCCGGCGTTTGCCTGGCGGTTTCTCTCAATTTTTCTACCCATCCCTGGGCGCCTACCGGGAATTTCCGGTTGCGTTAATTCTTGTTTCTGTCAATCACCTGGACAAACTATCGCAGGCGTTATAATACGTATTGACCTGAAATCAGGGGTGTTCACCATAAAGACTTGCGGGACAAAGTGCCAAACAATACTTTTGGTCATTCCATAAATTCCCTTTATTGTCTCTATCTATATGAAAAATAACGATTTAGCGCGCTCATTTTTCGCAGTAATTTACTAAGTATTTACGCCGATCAACAAGGTCTGAACACTCCTTTTGCCGGTCGAATTGAACCAGGACCGCTATAACTTTTTTATAAAATCGACTTTGCCACCCACCCGTGACCCGGTTATGGTTTAAAATCCCCTGAAAGTTCTGCCGATCGACACACCATGAATGACACAAAACCCAAACCCAGCGCCCTGCTGCTGATATCCCCGCAATGCACCTATTGCCCTGCCGTCATGGAAGGGCTGACGCGCCTGGTCAAAGAGGGGGCACTTGGCAGGCTGGAGATCGTGAATCTGTTCGAGCACCCGGAGATTGCCCAAAAACTGGGGGTGAGATCGGTGCCCTGGACGCGCATCGGGGGATTCGAAATCGAAGGTGCGCAAAGCTACGGCGAACTCAAGCGCTGGGCGCAACAGGCCGCCGATGAAGGCGGTATGACCGATTACTACACTCACCTGCTCAAATCCAGCCAGTTGGACAAGGTAATTGAACGGATCAGGGATTATCCCGCCACCCTCCTCGACCTGGTGCTGCTGGCGGGCTCGATGGATACCCCGATGAACGTGCGTATCGGCGTGGGCGCCGTACTGGAGGAGTTTTCCGGTAGCGATCTACTGGAAGGCATTGTGCCGGAACTCATCCGCCTGACACAGTCCGAAGACCAGCAGATTCGCGCCGATGCCTGCCACTACCTCAGCCTGACCCACGCGCCAGAGTCACTGGAGGCAGTTCACGCCCTGAGCGACGATCCCGATCCGCAGGTGCGTGAGATCGCCATGGAGTCAGCCGCAAGTCTTGAAGCCGTGCTGCATCAATAACCCCAGGACCCGTCACTATGCCTACTCTCCCGGAAAAACATCAGCAGATCATCATCATGCATGCCGCGTTTATCAACCAGGTAGTGAAATTCAGCAAGAGCGAACAGCACCAGAGGGACTACCAGACACTGCTGCAAACCGCCCAGGAGAATGGCTGGGGCAAGCTGGTCGAGGCAATCCGCCTGATCATAGCCGGTCAGCGTGATCTGAACAGCATCAAGGGCCTGGATCAGGAAGACCAGGTGATTGCCGAGGCGATCATGCGCGGCCTGCAGAATCCCGCCAGCCTGCCCGACCCTTCCGCCAAACCGGAAGCCACCCTGGCCGCACCCGGTCTGGCAGGCATGATTCATACCGCAGCACGCGGCAACGTCGAGGCACTGACCCTGATCAGCGACATGGCAGAACAGATGAGCAAGGCCGGCGGACCGATGGCGAAACTGGCCTCGGTGATACGCCCGCTGATTAACGGCGAGCGTGATCCGCACACGCTCTGCAAGGGGATGAATACCCAGACCGAGCAGCTCGTGGTAAGCATTCTCGATGAACTGGGCAAGCTGGAGCGGCATTGATGCGACACCCCTTTCTTTTTATTGGCGCGCTCAATGGGTTTCTCACCGTGGCGCTGGGTGCGTTTGGCGCCCATGCCCTGCGCGATCGGCTACAGGGCAACTATTATGAGGTATTCCAGACCGGCATCCAATATCAAGGGCTGCACGCTCTGGCGTTGCTCATACTGGGCCTGATCGCTCTCAGAGCCACTTCAAACTGGCTGAACCGGGCCGGCTGGCTGTTTCTGCTCGGCATTCTGCTGATTTCCGGCAGTCTCTATCTGCTCGCCATTACCGGTAACCGGGCGCTGGGCATGATCACGCCGCTTGGTGGCGTCTGCTTCCTGCTGGGCTGGCTCAGTCTGGCCATTGCCACGCTAAAACTGCCTGCAGCAGTCAACTCTGATGAGTGATCTGACCGCCTTTGGCAACCGTCTGACAAAAAATTCCCGTCACTGGAAAAAATGGGCGCGCAGGAGGGAGATCGGCTGCTTTCGCATCTACGATCGCGATATCCCCGAATTTCCCTGGGCCATCGACTGGTATGAAGGCCATGTCCATGCCCAGGAGTTTGCCCGCGGCAGTGATCAGGAGATGACGCCGGCTCAGCGCTCTGAGCTGATCGAGACCATCTGCCTGGCACTGGAGATCCCCGCACAACAACTTGCCCTGAAGACCCGCCAGCGCCAGAAAGGCAGCGCCCAGTATCAGAAAACCGGCATGCGGGGTAAGGAGATCATCGTCTCTGAGAACGGACTGAAATTTTCCGTGAATCTGAACAGCTACCTGGACACCGGCCTGTTTCTCGATCATAGCCAGACCCGGCAGATGGTCCGCGAGCAGTCCCGGGACAAGCGTTTCCTGAACCTGTTCGCCTACACCGGCAGTTTCACGGTTTACGCCGCGGCCGGTGGCGCCCGTGAATCGATCACCGTCGACCTGTCCAACACCTACCAGGAGTGGAGCAAACGGAATTTTCTCCTGAATGGAATAGACCTGGAACATCACCAACTGGTTCGGGCCGATGTGTTTGACTACCTGCAACAAGCCATCCGTCAGCGCCAACTGTTTGACCTGATCGTAATGGACCCGCCCAGCTTCTCCAATTCCAAGAAAATGGACGACACCCTGGATGTGCAACGGGATCACCCAAAACTGATTCGCGACTGCCTGCAGATTCTGCGCCCTGGCGGAACCCTTTACTTCTCCACCAATCTGCGACGCTTCAAGCTTGACCCAGCATTGAGCGAAGAGGCGCAAGTCCAGGAGATTACCGCAAAAACCATCCCCGAGGATTTCAAGCGGCATCGGGTTCATCAATGTTGGTTGATACTTAAATAAATCAATCCGGCCTTGCAAATTTCACTGTTCTTGACTTACATCAGGCTTTTACCCAGAATCATAGTGCCTCTAAATACAATACTGAGATTACCTCGATGACCAGACAAACCCTTGTTTCTGCTATCTCCGTTTTTTTTGCCCCCGCTGTTTTTGCAGGAATGCCAAACGGAATACCATTTGTCCCCCAGGCTATTCCTGCCATTGGAGAGGCAGGACTCATAGGCGCAGCCATCGCACTGGGCATCATTGGTGCGAAATTCATCACAAAATTCAAAAAATAAACTGATCACAGAAATCTAAACAAAGCTGCTCTTATCTCTGATGGATGAAACGCTGCCCTTTGAAGGGTTTGTAACATTATTTTTCGCAACCATCGGGACGTGCTTTGCAATGATGATCTGGGTTGAGGCGCTTGCGCCTCTCAATTCAGATCAGGAAAAAAATCAGGTCCGACACGCCATACGAAATTTCGGGCTCTGGTTAACCGCCTTTGTTGTCGCCGATCTGGTTATCGGGATAGCTTTTCTCAAGATACCAGACCATCTCTATCAAATATCCTTTGGCTTATTTTACTGGTTACCCTTGCCATCCAGCGTATTACTGATCATTGCAGGCATACTGGTAATAGATGTTTTTTCGTATCTATTTCATCGCCTACTCCATCAAATCCCCTGGCTGTGGCAGATACACTCTGTACATCACTCGGACATAGAGCTGGATGTCACCACTAGCATCAGAAATCACCCTTTTGACCTCGTCCTTGGAAATTTGTGGAAAGCTGTCGGCTGTCTGCTTTTCGGAATTCCATTATGGATAATTGCCTTGCGTGAAATTATTTTTTTGCCATTTATCTTGCTGCAACATGCCAATATACGAGTCCCTGACAGACTCGAATACATACTCAGTCTTGCGGTCATTTCCCCTGCTATCCACAAACACCACCATTCGATTATCCGAGCAGAGCACGATAGCAACTACGGTACAGGCCTGGTGATATGGGACAAACTGTTCCGGACCTTTCAGCAGCCCAGACTGCCAATCCCCAAAGAGCTGGGCGTCAGGGGATTACAGGAAGAAAAATGGCAGAGCATCATGGGCATGCTGCTTACACCTTTCAGATACAAACCCGAAAAAATAACAGCTATACCCAAGCCGGACGGTGTCTGATCTAACCCTTTGGGCGGTATTCACCAGCAGTTTCCTCGCATCGACCCTGTTGCCAGGCGGGTCCGAGGTGGTCGTGGGCTATGCTGCAACCCAGAGCCATACCCCCATCGCACTGCTTTGGATGATTGCCACTCTGGGAAACACCCTGGGTGGACTCACGGGCTGGGGAATTGGCTGGTGGATTAACCGGCGCTTTCCCGATCGCGCCCTGCATAAAGCGGAGCACCAGAAGGCGCTGAGCAGGCTGCAAGACTACGGCAGCCCATTGCTACTGCTCTCCTGGGTGCCGGTGATCGGTGACCCGCTCTGCGTTGCTGCTGGCTGGGCAGGCGTTCGCTTTCTGCCATCGGCACTTTTCATTGCGCTGGGCAAGGGGGCGCGTTACGCGGTATTGCTCGCACTGCTGCCTGGAGCAAACTGAGCCGGCCCGATACAGACCGGCCCAGCCATCATCCCGCTATCACCATTTACGCTGCACGTACCAGCCATCATCGCGATACCAGAAACCGAATCGCGGTCCTTTGTCATAATGGCGTGTGTGATCCCCACCGTGACGATGATGAGAGGTGCTTCTGTGCCTCCGGCTCTCATCGTTGTTACGCAGACGATCAATCCGGTGGTCAGCCCGCTGATAGCGCTCCCGCAGGATGCGCCGCTCTTTCTTGCTCAGCCAGCCGTCTTCTCTGAACTCTCGTTTCAGGGAAGCAATTCGGCGCTGCTGATTCTTAAGCGCTCGCGCCTCTGATTTGGTCAGATCACCCCGCTTCACACCTTGCCTGATCTGTTGATGTTGCTGATCGGCCATGCGCTCGATCCCTCGCCCATAACCTTCTGCGGAAACCGGCTGAACCAGAATGAATCCAATAAGGGCGGCCAGTGAAATAGTAATGGTCTTTTTCATCTCTCTTCTCCTGTGTACATTTGACTGTAATCACAGAATAGGGGAGCGAGGATGAACGCAGGCTGAACAGGAACAACACGCCTTGCTGAAACGGCCTGTCCGCGGCTTTCGATAATCATTCCTGGATTATTCTATAAGCGAAGTTTATGCTATGGGACGTTGAAGTCCAGCATAACCAATTAATACAACAAGGATTTCAACCAACAACCAACGTAGAATTTAAGGGGAAGGGAAAATGAAACCAATCATGAGACTTATGCTGGCACTGACCGGCCTGTTTTTCGTGGGCAACGTGTTCGCCGGTGATTCAGGCACAATTGAAATTACCTACAGTCCAGCAGCCGCCACCGCCGTGCCCACACTATCTGACTTTATGCTCATTATTACCGGACTATTGATGGCTGGCATTGCTTTCCGCCTGATACGTAATACGTCTGGCGGTAGCCCTCTGGCCTCGATAGTCGCATTGGCCTTGCTGGGCGCGACGATGATACCCGGTTACGATTTTCTGAAAACCGCCTATGCCCAAGCAGCAGGATTATCGAATCCTGCTGGTGGAGTGCTTAATATCCCCGTACCCAACCCGCCTACTGATAACATACAAGTAGATAATACTAGCGGCGTGCCACAAAGAATCAACGACATACGTTATGTCCCTGACGGCAATACTTCATGCCAACTAGATACACCATCGACAACACCAGAATGCACCATTGGCATGATACTACCCAATACAAGCACATGTTATGTGGCGGTGATTTGCGGAGACGTCTAGTAAATAACTATATTGCACTTTTCATCTAAATGACTTGGTATGGTAGAAAACGGACCGCACATGAACCGGCGAGTATTACTACAACGCCTCTCCGGCCTGGGTCTCCTGGCCGGGGCAGGCTGGCTGTTCAAGCAAGCACTTTTCCCCCATTATCCGGATTTTGATCAACAGGCAACCTGGCGCGTCTGGATCGATCACCTGATACCCGAAGATGAAACACCTGGGGCACTATCACTGGGAATAGACGCAAAGATACTGGAAAAACCTGAATACCTGGATCTGGTTGAGAAGGGAACGCTTTGGCTCTATAAAACAGCAAAAGACCGATTCGACACACCCTACACCGCCCTGAGTGAATCTGAGACTGAAAGCCTGATCGCCATGGCTTCAAAAGAATCAGGCGATAGTATTCCAAACAGTTTTTTCCTCTACACGCGCCTGGAGGCCATGAAACTCTACTACGCAGACCCACGCAGCCGCGTCGGTACCGTCTGGGAACAAAATCCTCAGCCAGCCGGGCATCCGGATTTCCAACAGCCCTGCCACCATGCCTGATCCAGATGTATTGATCATTGGCGCCGGCATGGGCGGGGGCGCCAGTGCCTATGCACTGACTCAGCGTGGACTCACCGTGCAGTTGCTCGATGCCGGCCCGGCATTCAACCCTGACACCGATTACCGTTTGAATGACCCCAACTGGGAGGCTGAACGCTTTCCTCAAAAACCTGGCAGCCAGGGCAAGTATAGCTACGGAAAGGCACAACTCCTGGATCAGCGATGGCAGCATCTCCGTTCACACAGTCACCTGTACGGCTTTCTGAATAAGGACAACACGCGCAAATTCAACGCCTACAATCATGTGCGGGGCATTGGCGGGAGTACACTGCATTTCACAGGTGAGGCCCATCGCCTCAATCCCGCATCCATGCAGATGCTTTCCCAGTATGGCGTGGCCGCCGACTGGCCGGTGCGCTATGAGGAGTTATTGCCTTTCTACCGTCAGGCCGAGGTACAGATCGGGGTTGCGGGACTCACGCGAAATAACGAACCCTGCCCACAACCGGCGCACCTCCCCTCCTACGCGGACCAGACGCTTGGGAAAGGAATGGAGCAGCTCGGCTTGAACTGGACGCCCAACAGCCTGGCCGTGCTTTCCCAGCCTCACCAGGGACGCCCACCCTGTAACTACTGTGCCGGTTGCAACTTCGGATGTCCCCGGCGAGACAAGGGCAGCGCGGATCAGACCTTTGTGCCCGCAGCCTTGGCAACAGGTAAATGTGAAATACGCCCTGGATTGCAGGTTCTGCATCTGGTTGCCGGAAAAGGGGATCAGATCGATCACGTCATTACTGCTGACCCAGCAGGCAACCAGCATAAGCTTCGCGCCTCACGTTATGTATTGGCAGCCGGTGCTGTCGAGTCACCCCGTTTACTGCTCCATTCAGAACTGGGAAATGAGAGTGGCGAAGTCGGTAGAAATTTCATGGAGACCCTATCTTTCGCAACCCTGGGCCTGCACCCGGAACCGCTCGGAAGCCACAGAGGCCTGCCCTCGGGTTATATCTGCTGGGATTTCAATGCACCAGATGCCATTCCTGGTGTTATCGGCGGGTGCCGACTTTCTCCCGTCACCGTTGAAGCAGGCTTTTTTGGCGCCAGCATCTATGCCAGCCGGGTCATCGGCGGCTGGGGAAAGGCGCACAAACAGGCCATGCGAAGCAGCTGTGGCAATGTACTGGGTATTGGCGGTATTGGGGACTTTCTTCCAAACCCAGATACCTTTATCGACCTTGACCCCTCAACCACAGATCAGCACGGAACGCCACTGGCGAGGATTAACAGCCACCTGTCAGAGCAGGATATCCGGCGCATCGACTTCATTGCGAAAAAGAACCGGGAGATACTTCAAGCGGCAGGAGTGGAATCAATTTTCGAGCAGTACGGCAGCTACGACTTTTTCAATTCCACCCACGTGGCAGGTACTTGCCGGATGGGAATTAATCCCGACATATCCGTGGTGAACAGCGATCTGAGGCACCACCGCTGGAAAAATCTCTATATTGCCGATGCCTCGGTTTTCCCCTCAATCGGTGGCGGAGAATCACCCGCCCTGACCATCGCAGCGCTGGCATTGCGCATGGGTGCGGCATTTACGAATTAGCTGATGCGACCAACCTATTTTCGCCAATAGGCCGGTGTCAGCAATACCAGCAGGGTGAAGATCTCAAGCCGTCCCAGCAACATGGCAAAACAGAGAATCCACTTGGCCGGATCATTCAGAGAGGCGTAGTTGGTGCCAACCGATGCAAGCCCGGGTCCCAGGTTGTTGATCGACGCGGCCACTGCGGAGAAAGAGGTCATCAGATCCAGACCGGTGAAGGCCAGGGCAAGGTACATGAAGGTAAAACTGGCGACATACAGCGCAAAAAATCCCCAGACCGCCTCCACCACCCGCGATGAGATGGTCTTGTCGCCAACCCGGATCGGGATCTGGGCACTGGGATGAATCAGCCGCGTGATCTCCCGAAAACCCTGCTTGACCAGCAGCAGAAAACGGATCACCTTGATTCCACCGCCAGTGGAACCGGCACAACCACCGATAAAGCTGGCGAACAGCAGCACGATGGCGATGAAACCGGGCCAGATTGAATAGTCCGCCGTGGTGAATCCGGCCGTGGTGCCTATCGACACCGCCTGAAAAATACCCTTGGCCAGAGACTCATACCAGGAATCATAGGTGCCGGTAGAGTGCAGGGTCAGGCTGACGATGATGGCCACGACAAATAGAATGGTGATGTAGAAGCGGAATTCACTGTCCTGAAAATAGGTGCTGAAACTGCGCCGCCGGAAGGCGACGAAATGCAGCGCGAAATTGGCCCCGGATATCAGCAGAAACACCACTGCGATCATCTCGATCAGGGTGCTGTCGAAATAGCCCATGCTGGCGTCATGGGTCGAGAAACCGCCAATGGCGACGGTGGAAAACGCATGTCCAATGGCGTCGAACAGAGACATCCCGCCTGCCCAGTATGCCAGGCTGCAGGCGATGGTGAGCCCCAGATAGATGTACCACAGCGCCTTGGCGGTCTCGGTGATGCGCGGAGTCAGCTTGGAGTCCTTCATCGGCCCGGGTGTTTCCGCGCGATAGAGCTGCATGCCACCGATGCCCAGCATCGGCAGCACCGCCACCGCCAGAACGATGATCCCCATACCCCCCAGCCATTGCAGTTGCTGGCGATAGTACAGGATCGAGGGCGGAAGATTGTCCAGTCCGACGATCACTGTCGAACCAGTGGTGGTCAAACCGGAAATCGACTCGAAGACCGAGTCGGTCAGGGTGATCTGCGGATTCTCCGACAACATGAACGGTAGCGAACCACTGATGCCGAGCACCGTCCAGAACAGCACCACCACCATGAAACCATCGCGCAGGCGCAACTCCTTGACCTCGCCTTGCACCATGACCCAGGCCGAACCGCCAACCATCAGGATCACCACAAAGGCAATCAGGAAAGCCGCAGCAGATCCGTCGTCATACCAGAATGAGACCAGCACAGGCGGTATCATGGTCAGGCTGAACAGCATCAGCAGGATGCCAAGGATGCGTTGAACCGCGGTAAATTGCATGGTCTACACTATCGCCCGTCGCTTCTTCACAGAAATGTGATCCCCACCTGGAACAGCCGCTCCACTTCGGGAATCTGCTGCTTGTCGACCACAAACAGGATCACATGATCCTCAGACAGAATCACCGTATCGTGATGGGCGATCAGCACCTCGTCGCCACGCACGATGGCGCCGATACTGGTCCCCTTGGGCAGGTCGATCTCCTCGATGGCGCGTCCCACCACCTTGGAAGAACCCCGGTCGCCATGGGCCACCGCCTCAATCGCCTCGGCAGCGCCCCGGCGCAGAGAATGCACCATGACCACGTCGCCGCGCCGCACGAAGGTGAGCAGGCTGCCGATGGTCGCCTGCTGAGGCGAAATCGCGATATCGATCGGGCCGCTCTGCACCATATCCACATAGGCGGCGCGATTGATCAGGGTCATCACCTTGCGCGCACCCAGGCGCTTGGCCAGCATCGAGGAGAGGATGTTCGCCTCGTCGTCGTTGGTCACCGCGCAAAATACATCGGTGTTCTCGATATTCTCTTCCAACAGCAGATTCTCATCGGCGACATCGCCATGCAGCACAATGGTCTTCTGCAGATCCTCGGCAATCTGCTGCGCCCGTATCTTGTCGCACTCGATCAGCTTGACCTGATAGTGGCGCTCCAGATTGGTCGCCAGGCGTTTGCCGATGTTGCCGCCGCCCGCCAGAATCAGCCGCTTGTAGGGGCGCTCCAGCTTGCGCAATTCACTCATCACCGCGCGGATATTCTTGGTCGCGGCGATGAAAAACACCTCGTCGTCGGCCTCGATAATGGTGCTGCCCTTGGGACGAATCGCCTGCCCCTGACGATAGATGGCAGCGACCCGCGCATCCACATGCGGCATATGCTCATACAGGGTTCGCAGCTCGTTGCCCACCAGCGGACCGCCATAGTAGGCCTTGACCGCCACCAGTCGCACCCGCCCACCGGCAAAATCGAGAACCTGAAGCGCGCCGGGATTCTCGATCAGACGCATGATGTAGTCAGTCACCAACTGTTCCGGGCTGATCAGCACATCGATCGGCAGGGCATCCTGGGCGAACAGCCGCGGGTGATTGGTAAAACCCACCGCCCGCACCCGGGCGATTTTTGTCGGCGTATGGAACAGGGTGTAGGCAACCTGACAGGCGACCATATTGGTCTCGTCGCTGTTGGTCACCGCCAGAATCATATCGGCATCTTCCGCACCGGCGCGCATCAGCACATCCGGATGTGCCGCATGCCCCTGCACGGTGCGCAGATCCAGCCTGTCCTGAAGGGCGCTGAGCAGTTCAGGGTCCTGATCGACCACGGTGATGTCGTTGGCCTCCGAGGCCAGATTGTTGGCCACCGATGTTCCGACCTGACCCGCACCCAAGATGATTATTTTCATTGTTTTTTGCTAGCGGCTAATACACAGAAAAGTTTAACCAGTCGGCGTTTTTTCACCGGCGCTCTTTCACATCAATCCCCAGCGATCTCAGTTTGCGGTAGAGATGGGTCCGTTCCATACCCGCCTCGGTGGCCACACGACTGACATTGCCGGCATGCTTATCCAGCTGAAACTCCAGATAGGCCTTTTCAAACTCCTCGCGCGCCTGGCGCAGGGGCTGATCGAAGGAGACTGGAAAGGTGGATGGCGCCTCCCACTTGAATTCCACCGAACCCAGGGCGGCTTCCACCTCTTCCTGGGTGATCGCCCCGCCATTGCCGAGAATCAGCAGACGCTGCACAAGGTTCTTCAACTCGCGGATATTGCCGTGCCAGGGGTGATTACGCAAAAAGTTCTGGGCGCCCACATCGAACCGGCGGTAGGGCAGTTTTTCATGGGCGACGAAGAAATCGACATAGGTGTTGAGCAGATCCGGCACATCCTCTTTATGCTCCCGGAGGGGCGGTATGTGCAGCGGCACCACGTTGAGATGGTAAAACAGGTCCTCCCTGAATTTCCCGGCCTGCACCATCTCCTCGAGATTGTGCTGGGTGGCAGCGATGATACGCACATCGATATGCACAGGTTCACTGCCGCCAACACGCATGAACGACCCGGTATCAAGGGCGCCCAGCAGTTGCGCCTGGGCATCCAGGTCCATGTCCGCCACCTCATCGAGGAACAGGGTCCCACCCATGGCCTGCTCCAACGCCCCGTAATGGACATGATCACCCTCCTCGCTGCCAAACAGCTCCTTGGCAGAATTGCCCTTGGCGATTGAGGAGACAGAGACATCGACGAACGGCCGGTCCTTGCGCAGGCTCTGGGAGTGGAGATAGCGGGCGAAGGTTTCGCGCCCACTGCCGGGTTCGCCGGTGATCAGCACCCAGGTGTCATGCTGGGCGATACGTTTAACCTGCTCGCGCAGGCGCTGGATGCCCGCGCTGTGGCCGGTCGGCTCCACCACGTGTTCCGCGTGGCGGCGCAAACCGATATTCTCGAGCTTCAGCTTGTCGGCCTCCACCGCCCGCTCAACCGTGAGCAGCAGTTTCGCCAGTGAGAGGGGTTTTTCCAGAAAATCATAGGCGCCCAGGCGAGTCGCCTCCACCGCGGTTTCCACAGTGCCATGTCCTGACATCATGATCACCGGGCAGGGGAGTCCGTCCATCTCGGACCACTCCTTGAGCAGAGAGATACCGTCGATATCCGGCATCCAGATGTCCAGCAACACCAGGTCGGGCCTGCGCTCACGCAATGCCTGGCGCGCCTTGGCGCCGTTTTCGGCGGTCGCTACCCGATACCCCTCGTCTTCCAGGATCTCCTTGACCAGGGTGCGGATATCCGGCTCGTCGTCCACAACCAGGATGTGCGAAGTACTCATTGGCTTTCAGTCCTCAAACCCGGCTCCGGTAGTATTTTGCGGCTATCGCCAGGTTTGGCGCCCTTGGCTGCCAGAACCGGCAGCCTGATGACCACGCTGGCGCCACCCTCCGGCAGATTATCGGCCCAGACCATGCCGCCGTGCTCCTCTACGATCTTTTTCACAATCGCCAGTCCCAAACCGGTACCCTTGACCTTGCTGGTCACATAGGGCTCAAACAGATGCAGTTTGATCTGGTCTTCAAAACCCGGACCATTATCCATGATCCGCAGCTCGACAAACAGACACTCCGCCTCTTTTCTTTTACAGGTCTGCACAGTCACCCTGGGGTTATCTGAACCTTCCACGGCCTCACTGGCATTTTTTATCAGATTGTGGATCACCTGACGCATGCGCACGGGATCGGCCTCGATCTGGGAGGCTTCGGCGGCCAGATCGATCTCCAGTTTAAACTTCAAACCGGCGCTCTGGTAGAGATGAACCACCTCCTCGACCAATTGATCCAGGGGCAGTGGCTGCAGGCTCATTTTCGGCGGCCGGGCATAGTCGGAGAAATCATTCACCATCGACTTCATCGCCTCCACCTGCTGAACGATGGTGTGCGTCGCCCTGTCCAGCACCTCGGCATCGGCTCCCGTCATCTTATGCAGATACTTGTGGCGCAGCCGTTCCGCGGAAAGCTGTATCGGGGTCAGCGGATTCTTGATCTCATGGGCCAGCCTGCGGGCCACCTCGCCCCAGGCCGCGTCGCGCTGCGCCCGGATCAACTGGGTGATATCATCAAACACCACCACATAGCCGGAACGCTCACCACCGGGCTGGTTGAGAGGCGTACCCCGGCACAGCAGCACCTGCCGGCCATCGGCGGCAAACAGCGTCAACTCCTCGCGCCAGTCCCGGTCTTCGGATATCGCCTTGTCGCTGACAATCTCGAAAAACTGCTGGAACGACTGTGAATCCGCACCTACCTGCTCCAATGCGCTGTCCAGCAACGCCCCCGGGGGTAAACGCAGAATGTCATGCGCCGCTTGGTTGGCGGTGCCCACTGCGCCGTCCCGATCCAGCACAATAACGCCGGAGGAGAGCCTGCCCAGCACCGCCTCCAGATAGGCGTGCTGCGCCTCGAGTTGCTGCTGGCTGGTAGCGGCCTGATCCCGCGCCAGGGCAATGCTCCGGGTCATGCTATTGAATGAGCTGACCAGAAACGAAAGCTCATCGGTAAACCTGGGCAGCGGCAGGCGCATATCGTAATCGCCCTCCGCCACCGCACGCGTACCCTCGGCGATATCGGCAATCGGCGCCACCAGGCGGCGGGCGGAAAAAAATGCCGCCCAGATAGCCGCCAGCAGGCTGAACAGCAACACCATCGCCAGGGTCAGGGTAAAGGTGCTTTTCAGGCTTTTGCGCAGAAAGGCCAGCTCCTTGTAACGGCTGTAGGCATTCTGCACCGTTTCCGCCAGATGGGTGATATTCGCCGAGGTGTTGTAAATCGCCTGCAGGAACATGCCACGCTGGTGATCATTCAGCACCACCCGGACCTCGATCAGGTCGCCATCCCCTTTCAGGGTCAGGCCGACAAAATCATCCCCGGCTTGGACCTGTTGCAGAATCGAGCTGTCCGGTTCGCTCGGCACCAGCAGGGTCGGGTCCATGTTGACGTTGATCAGCACCTTGCCGGAGGGATCAATCAGATCCACCTCTACCGCGCCGTACTTCTCCCTGAGATCCTCAAGGCTGAGACTCAGACCCGTGGTGGAAACACCACGCATCTCCGACAGCAACCGCTGGGTCGATTTGTAGCGTTCGCGCTTGTGCAGATCCAGCGACGCCTTGCTCAGTTCCAGGGCATCCTCCATCGCCTGATCGATCTGCACATCGAACCAGCTGTCGATGCCGTGCAGCAGAAACTGTTGGGAGTAGTAGTAGACGACCGCCACCGGCGCCAGGGACAGGGTGGCGAAGATGATCACCATCCGCAGGGTCAGGCGCGAACCCGCGGCCTGGCGGCGATAACGGATGATGAGCTGGACAATGTTGACGCCCACCACAATGACCAGCGCGAACAGCCCAACCACGCTGGCGATCAGCAGCGGGATGAACAACCGGCTCAACTGCTCGGAGTTCTGTACCGCGCTGCTCATGAGGTGCAGCGAGAGCAGCACCAGCGTGAGCAACCCGGCGACCGGGAGCGCGCCGGCGGTGAAGCGCTTCAGGGACGCAGGTACCATGTCTTCGTCTCGCTGGAGAGGCTCCAGGCGGGGGTGAGATAGGCCAACGGCCGCAGCGGCAACGGCAACGCCTCGATATCCAGGGCGGTCTGCACGGAGAGGGCGTAGCTCTGCTCCGGCTCCAGTTGTTCTTGCTCAATCAGCGACACCCCGCGGATCTTGCCCAGGGCGCTGAGCGCCGCGGAACGGGTGACAAAATCCTGCTCGGTGCCTGACTGCAGATCAATCACCTGGTAGAGCTCGGCCAGGGCGTGATAGCGGAACTGATAGCGCAGACGCAGCTCGAACAGATCCTTCTCCCACACCCAGGCGCCCGCCCGGCGCAGCTGCACATGCACCTCAAGGGTCAAAGGCACACCGTTGTGCAGGGCCTCCAGGGCCTGTTCAGAGAAGCGATAATCGATATCCGCATCCATGCTGTAGATGCCATCCAGCAGTCGCACGGAAAGCTGCGGAATCTCGAAATCCTCCGCCAGAACAATAAATGACTGACAGGCCATCAGCAGCAACAGGCCAAAGCGGAGGAGACGCATCACCCTGTCAGCCTCATCGATATCAACCCAGCTTCTCCAGACAGGCGTAGTAAAAGCCATCCATACTGCCCTCGCCCGGCAGCGTCTGACGACCGATCGGCAACGCCTCTCCCCAGGATGCCTGGATGGGGCGCTCGCGGGCATCCGGCTGTTGCGCCAGAAACTCCTCGATCTGGCGATGATTCTCCTCGGGCAGCAGCGAACAGGTGACATACAGCAACATGCCGCCGGGTTTCAGCCGCGGCCAGATGGCGCACAGGATCTCCCTTTGCCTGGCCACCAATGGGGCGATATCGGACTCGCGGCGCAGCACCTTGATGTCGGGATGGCGGCGAATAACCCCGGTGGCCGAGCAGGGCACATCCAGCAGAATGCGGTCATATTCGGCACCGCCCCATGCGCCGGCTGGTTTGGCGGCATCTCCCTGGACAACGCTGACCCCTTCCGCGACACCCAACCGCCGCAGGTTCTCCGACACACGCTGCAGCCGTAGCGGATCGACATCAATGGCGGTCAGCTCGATATCCCGCGTCAGTTCCAGCAGATGGCCGGTCTTGCCGCCCGGAGCGGCGCAGGCGTCCAGCACCCGCTGTCCGGGCGCAACATCCAGCAGCGTTGCCGCCAACTGCGCACCGCCATCCTGTACCGATACCCAACCCTCGGCGAAACACGGCAACCGGGCGACATCCAGTGACTCTTCCAGCACCAGGGCGCTGGGCACCGCCGGTACCGGGCGACAGAGGATGGAGAGTTTCGACAGCTCCTGGATATATGTCTGGCGGGTCACTTTTGACAGATTGACGCGGATGGTCATCGGCGGTCTTTCATTCAGCGCCTGGGCAATCTGCATCCACTGCTCCGGCCATGCCGTGCGCAGGCGCTTCAGCAACCATTCCGGGCAGGCGAGTTGCACAGCCGGATCGACATCCAGGCGCGCCAGCAGATCGGCCTGCTCTCGCAGCAAGCGCCGCAACACTCCGTTGAGCAGGCCGGCCGCCCAGGGCTTTTTCAGGCTGCGCGCCGCCTCCACGGTCTCCGCCACCGCCGCATGTTGCGCGGTGCGCATATAGAGAAGCTGGTAGAAACCAACCAGCATCAGACAGTGGATATCGCTATCCTTGGCCTTCAGAGGTCGTTCGAGAAGCACCTCTGCCAGGGCGTTCAGACGCGGCCAGTAGCGCGCCACGCCAAAGCAGATCTCCTTGACCAGGCTCTGGTCACTGTCATTGACACCCGCCAGTTGATCCTGAAACAGCGCCGTGAGCGAACTCCCGCCGGAGACCTTGGCAAGTAGTCTGGCGGCAATCGCCCGGGCATTTTTTCTTGACCCCTGTCGATAGGCCGATCGCTGTGCGGGATTAGCCAAACAGCACTCCATCAATCTTGTGGGCATTGAGAAAATCGGCGGCGCTCATGGCGCGTTTGCCGGGCATCTGCAGTGAAAGGATTCGCAGCACGCCGTCACCCGTGGCCACATCGATCCCCTGCTTGGAGGCGCCAAGCACTGTGCCGGGCCTGTTGGCAGACTCTGCCGCAACCGACGCTGATTGCCAAATCCTGACCACCTTGTCGCCCCACAGGGTTTGTGCGACCGGCCAGGGATTGAAGGCACGCACCTGCCGATCGATTGCCGCGGCGCTCTGCTGCCAGTCGATACTGGCCTCGGATTTATCCAGTTTCGAGGCATAGTTGGCAAGGGCATCGTTTTGCACGACCGGCTGGATACTCGCCTCGGCAATACCGGGCAGCGCCTGCATCAGTGCTTCGGCGCCCATGACCGAGAGCCGGTCATGCAGGGAACCACCGGTCTCATCGACAGCGATCGGGGTGGTCAGTTTCAGCAGCATCGGCCCGGTATCCAGACCGGCTTCCATCTGCATGATAGTGATACCGCTCTGCTGATCACCGGCCAGCACCGCCCGCTGAATCGGGGCGGCACCGCGCCAGCGGGGGAGGAGTGAGGCATGAATATTGATGCATCCCAGACGCGGCGCATCCAGCACCTGTTGCGGCAGGATCAGGCCATAGGCGACTACCACCATCAAATCGGCCTGCAACGCCTCGAGTTCTGACAGGTCCTGTTCGGCCTTGAAATTTTTCGGCTGGTAGACCGGGATGCCGTGCTCCTGGGCCAGCTGCTTGACCGGGCTGGCGGTCAGTTTTCGTCCGCGACCGGCCGGCCGGTCCGGCTGGGTGTAGACGGCAATAACATTGTGTTCGGAGTCGAGCAGCGCCTGCAGCGGCGGCACGGAGAATTCCGGGGTTCCGGCAAAGATAATATTCAGCTTGTCGCTCATCGAAAATTCACCATCTGCGCTGATCAGGCGCCGAATGTTTCAGTTTGGGACCGGAGTCGCAGCTTTTGCGGCAAATCCGGCGGTAAAGTCCAACGAGGTGTCAGATAACCGTCGCGGCAGAGGGCTGCGATGGCCGGGAACGACTCTCTTTTTCCAACTTTTTACGGATTCGTTGCCGCTTGAGGTTTGAGAGGTAATCGATGAACAGCTTGCCGTCCAGGTGATCAAGCTCATGCTGAATGCAGACCGCCAGCAGCCCATCCGCGTCAAATTCGATACTCTCACCCTCACGTGTCAGGGTTCTCACCCGGATGCTGTCCGCTCTCACCACCCTTTCGTAGACACCGGGAACGGAGAGACAACCCTCATCCATCTCCTCTTCACCGTCGCGGGCGATGATTTCAGGGTTGATCAGGCACAGCGGCTGGTCATGTTCCTCGGAGATGTCGATAACCACCACGCGCTTGTGCACATTGACCTGGGTCGCGGCCAACCCTATGCCCGGCGCGTCGTACATGGTCTCAAACATGTCGTCCACCAGCTGGCGCAGGGCATCGTCCACCTGCTCGACAGGTTGTGCCTTGGTTCGCAGTCTGGGGTCAGGAAAATGCAATATATCGAGTATTGCCATTGGGATTTCCACAAATCTATAGTACAAAGATAATAAAATTCGCTAACATTATGATGATACAGGATTCTGAATCATAGTTCCGGTTCAAATTTCTGACATCCGGGAGCATAAAAAATTAGCCGTAACATCAAAAAGGACCGCTATGCTAACGCCTAGAACCAAGCTCGTCAGCCTTCTCTTCAGCATTTTACTCTGCTGGCAGGTTGTGGCTGCCGAACCCGTTGCCGTCAATCCTAGCCATCCCGACCGCTATGTCGTGGTCAAGGGCGACACCCTGTGGGATATCTCAGCGCGCTTTCTGCGTGAGCCATGGCGCTGGCCCGATGTCTGGCACGTCAATCCACAGATCGCCAACCCGCATCTCATCTATCCGGGCGACGTGATCGTCATGACCTACGTCAACGGCCAGCCGAGACTCGGTCTGGAACGCGGCTCCCTGGTGAAACTCTCGCCGCGGGTGCGCTCCAGCGAACTGGATGGCGCCATCCCGTCAATCCCGGTGGACGCCATTCAGCAGTTTCTCACCCGTCCGTTCGTAATGGACGCCGGTGAGCTGGAGAGCGCTCCGTATGTCGTGCACTTCGCCAACGAACACATTCTCGGTTCCAACAATATCAAGGCCTATATCAGGTCTATCGACAATGAAGACAACCTGAAGTGGAACATAGTTCGCCCGGGTGGCCCCTACAAGGATGCCGACACCGACGAAATTCTTGGCTATGAGGCGCTATACATCGCTGGCGCGGTATTGCTGAGCACCGGCGATCCGGCGAGCGTGATGATTACCGACACGGAGCTTGAAAGCACCATTGGCGATCGGCTCATACCCGTATCCCAGGATGTCCCGATCACCACCTTCTTTCCCAAGGCGCCAGATCGCGAGATCAAGGGCAGCATCATCGATGTGCTCAATGGCGTCAGCCAGATCGGGCAATTCAATGTGGTGGTAATCGACCGCGGCGAGAGCGACGGCCTGGCCGTGGGCGACGTACTGGCGATTGACCACAAAGGCCGCACGGTGCGCGATAAGATAGCCAAAGATCCGAGGGAAACCGTGAAGCTGCCGGATGAGGCGGCGGGTACGCTGATGGTATTCCGCATCTTCCCGCGCGTCAGCTTCGGGCTGGTGATGGATGCCACCCAGGCCATTCACGTGCTGGACCGGGTGCACAACCCCTGATGCCGGAAGAAAAAGGACAAAATACCTGACGAGTCATGGACGACTCCCCTATCCCAAACAGCGAAAAGCTCAAATTCTGGTTGGCCCTGGTGCATGCACCGGGGCTGGGCAGTCGCGGCTTCAATCACCTGATCGGGCAGATTGGCGACCCCGGGGCGCTGTTTCAGCAACCCAAACTGGCCGAC
Source organism: Sedimenticola sp. (assembly GCA_002869585.1). GTDB lineage: Bacteria > Pseudomonadota > Gammaproteobacteria > Chromatiales > Chromatiaceae > BM503. The sequence goes on along the minus strand of PKUO01000088.1, from coordinate 43,356 downwards.
CGGCTTGAACTGCGCAACTGCGATCTCCGCGGATACCTGAAATCCCCCGACTGGGCGAGCGTGGAGCAGGACCTGAAGTGGCTGGACCAGCCTGGCCGACACCTGATTCCGCTCACCGACCCCTGCTACCCGCCCCTGCTGGCGGCGATCGATGATCCACCGCCGTTGTTGTTCGTGCATGGCAACCCGGATCTGCTCAACACCCCGCAACTGGCCATGGTCGGCTCCAGGAACCCCAGTGCCTCTGGCCGGCAGACAGCCCAGGATTTCGCCCGGCATCTGGCGCGGACGGGCCTGACCATCACCAGCGGTCTGGCGCTCGGCATCGATGCGGCCAGCCATCAGGGCGCTCTCGATGTCGGCGGAACCACAATCGCCGTGACCGGCACCGGGCTGGATCGTGTCTACCCGGCACGCCACCGGGAGCTGGCCCACCGGATTACCGAAACCGGCATCATGCTGTCCGAGTTTCCACCCGGCACGCCACCCCGCCCGGGCAATTTCCCGCGGCGCAACCGGATTATCAGCGGTCTCAGTGTCGGGACCCTGGTGGTCGAGGCGGCCAAGCAGAGCGGCTCACTGATCACGGCGCGCATGGCCGCAGAACAGGGCCGCGAGATCTTTGCCATCCCCGGTTCGATCCACAACCCCCTGGTGCGCGGCTGCCATGCCCTGATCCGCCAGGGGGCGAAACTGGTGGAGACCGCCAGCGACATCATTGAGGAGTTGGGGGCGATGCTGGGCAGCCTTGAACGTCCTGATCAACCGCTTCCGGAATCAGGCGAATCAGGGACCGAACCGGTCCAGCAGTGGGACGAGGATTACCAGCGGTTATTGCAACACCTCGGCTTTGACCCAATCCCCGTGGACACCCTGATTCAAACAAGTGGATTGACCGCGGAGTCAGTTTCCTCCATGCTGATATTACTTGAGCTTGAAGGTTACGTGGCATCTGCTCCGGGCAGCCGCTATGTACGCACGGGCAAAACCTGAACTTCAACGCCCTGAATTACCTTGTGGAAAAAGGCCATCCACATTTGAAGGAGCAGTATGAACGAAAATGTCGTCGATATCCTGATCTACCTGTATGAAAACTACATGGACGGTGATCCCAACAACACCTCCGATCAGGCCGTCATCCATGAGGAACTGCTCCAGGCGGGCTTCCCCGAGCACGAGATAGACAAGGCCTTCGTGTGGATGGATGAACTGGCCATGCGCCAGGAGATGCAGAGCCACCAGGTGCAGACGGAAAACTCGATCCGCATCTACACCGAGAAAGAGCAAAACCGCCTGGATGTCGACTGCCGGGGTCTGCTGCTGTTTCTTGAACAGAACAGCATCGTCGACCAGCAGAGCCGTGAACTGGTGATCGACCGGGCACTGGCCCTGGACACCCCGCAGTTTGGTGTCGAGGAGTTGAAATGGATCATTCTGATGGTGCTGATGAGCCAGCCCGGACAAGAGTCCGCCTTTGCACAAATGGAAGACCTGGTGTACAACGACATCCCTGTTTATCTCCATTAGCCAGGATCGACGACACAAAACGGCACGCCTCATCCCATGAATGAGTGTCTGTGCACGGCGGCGACAGCCCGCTGTGTTGTCCTTTTCAACGCTGCTGGAAACCCTGTTGCTCTAAAAAACCGACCTGAAATTTAAGTTAATGAATCTGGTAATTGTTGAATCGCCCGCGAAAGCCAAAACCATAAAGAAATACCTTGGCAAGGATTTCGAAGTACTGGCCTCTTACGGCCATGTGCGCGACCTCGTGCCCAAGGAAGGCGCCGTTGATCCGGCTGATGACTTCAAAATGAAGTATCAGGTCATTGAAAAGAACGACCGGCACGTCAAGGCTATATCAACAGCGCTGAAGAAGGCCGACGCCCTCTATCTGGCAACTGACCCGGACCGCGAAGGCGAGGCGATCTCCTGGCACCTGTACGAACTGCTGAACAATCGCCGGCTGCTGAAAGACAAGACAGTTCAGCGCGTGGTATTCAACGAGATCACCAAAAAGGCCATTCAGGAGGCGATCGCCAATCCGCGCGACCTCTCCATGGACCTCATCAACGCCCAGCAGGCACGGCGGGCACTCGACTATCTGGTAGGCTTCAACCTCTCTCCACTGCTCTGGAAAAAGGTACGCCGCGGCCTCTCCGCCGGGCGGGTACAGAGCCCCGCGCTGCGCATGATTGTCGAACGCGAAGAGGAGATCGAGGCGTTCAATGCGCGCGAATACTGGACCATCGAAGCGGACCTGAACAAAGAGAACCAGGACTTCGCCGCCAAACTGATCCAGTACAATGGCGAGAAGGTGGAGCAGTTCAGCATCACCGACACCGAAAGCGCGCATACCGCGGAAAAGAGTCTGCTGGCAGCGAGCAAAGGCAGCCTGACGGTCGCCAAGGTCCAGAAAAAGCAACGCAAACGCAATCCGGCAGCGCCGTTCACCACCTCCACCCTGCAGCAGGAGGCGGTACGCAAGCTGGGCTTCACTGCACAGCGCGCGATGCGCACCGCACAGCAGCTCTATGAAGGCATAGATACCGGCAGCGGGGCGGTGGGCCTGATCACCTACATGCGTACCGACTCGGTGCATCTGGCCGACGAGGCAATCGGCGAGCTGAGGGACTTCATCAGTGAACGCTACGGCGCTGCACAGCTGCCGAAAGAGCCGCGCCAGTACAAAACCAAACAGAAGAATGCCCAGGAGGCCCATGAGGCAATCCGCCCGACCTCGGCGCTGCGCACACCGGAAGAGCTGAAGAACTACCTCAGCAAAGACCAGTTTCGTCTCTATGAACTGATCTGGAAACGCACCGTCGCCTGCCAGATGATCCACGCCACCTTCGATACCGTGGCGGTCGACCTGGCCTGTGGCGAGGGCAACACCTTCCGCGCCAATGGTTCGGTCATCACCAACCCGGGCTTCATCGCGGTCTACCAGGAAGGCATCGACGACGCGAAAAACGCCGATGGCGACAACAAGCTGCTGCCCGCGATGGAAGAGGGGGAGCGCGTCAGTCTCAAGGCAATCCGCCCGGAACAGCACTTCACCGAACCGCCACCGCGCTACAGCGAGGCGACCCTGGTCAAGGCGCTAGAAGAGTACGGCATCGGCCGTCCCTCGACCTATGCCTCGATCATCTCCACGCTGCAGGATCGCGAGTATGTGGAGCTGGAGAAAAAACGCTTCTATCCGACCGACGTCGGTCGGGTGGTGAACAAATTTCTCACCCAGTATTTCACCCGTTACGTCGATTACGACTTCACCGCCAAACTGGAGGATGAACTGGATGCCGTCTCCCGCGGTGAAGAGGAGTGGATACCGCTGATGCGCCAGTTCTGGCAGCCCTTCAAGGACCAGATCGACCACACCGAGGAGAACGTCAAGCGCAGCGACGTCACCCACGAAGCACTGGATGAGGCCTGCCCGGAGTGCGGCAAACCGCTCTCCATCCGCCTCGGCCGGCACGGTCGTTTCATCGGCTGCACCAACTATCCCGAGTGCAAGTACACCCGCGATCTCAACGGCGACAAGCGTGAGGCGGAAGAACCCCAGGTGGTCGAGGGGCGCAAATGCCCGGAATGCGACTCCGATCTGGTGATCAAAAAAGGCAAGTACGGCAAATTCATCGGCTGTTCATCCTACCCCGCGTGCAAATTCATCGAGCCCCTGGAAAAGCCGGTGGACACCGGCGTGAGCTGCCCGAAATGCAGCAAGGGCACCCTGCTGCGCCGCAAGTCGCGGCGAGGCAAGATCTTTTTCTCCTGCTCCACCTACCCCGACTGCGACTACGCCACCTGGAACGAGCCGGTTGCCGAACCCTGCCCCCAGTGCGGCTGGCCGGTGCTCACCATCAAAACGACCAAGCGCAAGGGCACCGAGAAGGTCTGCCCGCAACCCGACTGCTCCTTCTCGGAGCCGGTCGAAGAGCAGGAATAACCCCGCATCAGCATTCAAGCGCTGCAATCGACCGTTGCAGCGCTTGATGAATCGCAATGATTTGCCCTACAGTCTTGCCTATAGTCCCGCTCTTTGCTGAAAGGAACGTTTTTTCGTTGGACCTGTCCCAAGTTCAGCAAAAATAACAATCACAACCGGAGTCCGACATGGCCAGCAAACCCAGAAAATGGGTCATTCTCATTCCCATTCTTGCCGGCATCGCCGCCGTCGTCGTCATGAAACAGAACAAGCTGACTCCGGTTCAGGCGACGATACAGGAGACGCCGAAACTGGTCCGCAGCATTGCCGTGCCGCAGCTCGATGTGATCCCCAAGGCAAGCGGCTTTGGTACGGTAAGGCCATCACGAAGCTGGGAGGCGGTGGCCCAGGTGAAAGGCAAGATTGTCGAGAAGAATGCGCGCCTGCGGAAAGGGGCCATCCTGGAAGCCGGGACTCAGCTGCTGAAAATCGACCCCACCGATTATCAGCTGGCGATCGCCCAGACCGAGGCGGATATCCAGGCGGCCGAGGCGCAACTGCTAGAGCTGCAAGCCAAGGAGAGAAACACCCGCGCCTCGCTCAGGATCGAACAGGAGGCACTCACCCTCGGTGAAAAGGAGCTGGAGCGCAAACGCTCGCTGATCGGCAAGGGTGGTATCAGCCGTTCCGACCTGGATACCCAGGAGCGCACCCTGCTGGCACAGCAGCAGAGCGTCCAGACCCAGAAGAACAGCCTCAACCTGATCCCCAGCGAACGCTCCCTACTCGAGGCGCAACTGGCCCGCTACCAGGTCCAGCTGCAGACCGCCCACCGCAACCTGGCCCATAGCGAAATCAACCTGCCCTTCACCGGGCGCATCTCCGAGGTGAATGTCGAACAGGATCAGTATGTGCGCGAGGGTGAAATCCTGACCATCGCCGACGACCTGCAGAGCGCCGAGGTGGAGGTGCAGATCCCGATTGAACGCATGAGCGATCTGTTCTATTCCGGCCAGACCATCGACGTGCTCGGCAGCAACCAGCAGGATCTGGCCAACCGGCTTGATATCAGCGCCGGCGTACACTTGGAAGAGGGGGCACTCAGCGCCAGCTGGCAGGCCCGTTTTGCGCGGATGAGCGACACCCTGGACACCAAAACCCGCACCGTCGGGGTCATTGTCGAGGTCGACAATCCCTACGACCAGGTACAGCCCGGCATCCGTCCTCCCCTGGTCAAGGGGCTGTTTGTCGAGGTATTGCTGGCCGGCAAGCCTCGCCTGGACAGCCTGGTGATTCCGCGCTCGGCCCTGCACGACGATAAGGTCTACCTGATCAACCAGGATAACCGCCTTGAGATCCGCCCGGTGAAAATCAGCCTCACCCAACCGGAATACCTGGTAGTCAGCGAGGGCCTCAGCGCTGGTGACCGGATTGTCAGCTCTGATCTGATACCGGCCATCGAGGGCATGCTGCTGCAACCGATTGACGACCCGGAGAGCCTGGAACAGCTGAAACAATCGGCCATTTCAGGGGAGATCTAGGCATGGTCGCGTTTTTTGCCCGACACCCGACAGCCGGCAACCTGCTCATGCTGTTCCTCGCCGTGCTCGGCCTGATGGCCCTCCCCGGCCTGCAGCGTGAGACCTTCCCCGATTTCGATGCCCAGCAGGTGGAGGTGCGGGTAATCTACCCCGGCGCCAGCGCCGAGGACGTGGAGGAGGCCATCTGCCAGCGCATCGAGGATGCGGTGGATGGCATCAACGATGTCAACGAACTGACCTGCGAGGCACGTGAAGGGATCGCCATCGCCGTGGTGGAGATGACCGACGGCAGCGACATCTCGGTGTTCATGGATGATGTCAAATCCGAGATCGAGGCGATCAACAACTTCCCGGAGAACACCGAGCAACCCATCATCAAGGAGCTTGGCCGCACCTCCAGCGTGGTGACCATCGCCATCACCGGCAAGATGAGCCCGAGCGATCTCAAGGCCTATGCCGAGCAGATCAAGGAGCAGTTGCAGCGCTCGGCGCAGATCACCCAGGTCAACGTCGCCGGCTTCTCCGATCACCAACTGCGCATCGAGGTGCCCGAGCGCAAACTGCGCCAGTTCGGACTAAGCATGTCGGATATCGCCAATACCGTGGCGCGCCAGGGGATCGACATTCCCGCCGGCGGACTGGAGACGCGCAACCGCGACATCCTGCTGCGCTTCACCGATCTGCGCCGCACGCCGAGCGAGCTGGCGGACCTGATCGTGGTGGGGGCCACCTCCGGTGCGGAGATACGCCTGGGGGATATCGCCAGCATTACCGACCGCTTTGAGCTGGATGAAGAGAAAACCCTGTTCAACGGCAAGCGCGCAGCCCTGCTGCAGGTGCTTAAAACCAAGCAGCAGGACACCCTGGTTGTGATGGATGCGGTCACCCAGTTTCTGGAAAAGACCCGCCGAACAGCCCCGGCCGGGGTGGAGTTCACCATCACCCAGGACCGCTCATCGATCGTGCGCGACCGCCTCAGCCTGCTGACGAAAAACGGCGGCCAGGGGCTGGTGCTGGTGTTCCTGGTGATGTGGCTGTTCTTTCAGGGACGCTTCGCTTTCTGGGTGGCGATGGGCCTGCCGATCTCATTTCTCGGTGCGCTGTTCTTCATGAGCCTGCTCGGGCTGACCATCAACATGATCACCATGTTCGCCCTGCTGATCGCCATCGGCCTGTTGATGGACGACGCCATCGTCATCTCGGAAAACATCGCCACCCAGCTGCGTAAGGGGAAGAGCGCCATGACGGCGGCAATCGATGGCACCAAGCAGGTCGCCCCCGGCGTGGTCTCCTCCTTTCTCACCACTGTCTCGGTGTTTGGCCCCCTCGCCTTCCTCTCCGGGCAGATGGGCAAGGTGCTGCAGTTCATCCCGATGGTGCTGATCCTGGTGCTGGCGGTGAGCCTGATCGAGGCGTTCATGATCCTGCCCCACCATCTGGCCCAGTCACTCAGGCATCATGAAAACAAGGTGAGCCGTTTCCGCCAGGGCTTCGACCGACGCCTGGAGCAGTTCCGGGACAATACCCTCGGACACCTGATCGACTTCGCGATACACCAGCGTTACCTGTTCGCGGGCCTGGTGATCGCGCTGTTTCTGCTCAGTGTGAGCATGGTGATTGGCGGCAAGCTGAAGTTTCAGGCCTTCCCGGACATCGAAGGCGACAACATCGAAACCCGCCTGCTGCTGCCCCAGGGCACCCCGCTGTGGCGTACCGAGGAGCTGGTGCAAAAAATCACCGATGCCCTGCAGGTGGTGGATGACCAGTTCAGCCCGTTGCAGACCGACGGCAAACGCCTGGTGAAGAATGTTCAGGTTCGCTTCAATGTCAATCAGGACGCCAGCGAAACAGGCCCCCATCTGGCCACCGTCTCGGCCGATCTGCTCACCGCAGAGGAGCGCCAGGGCAAGCTCGATGACATGATCAACCTGTGGCGCGATAGCGTCGGCGAACAACCCGACGTGGTCGCCCTCAACTTCAAGGAACCGACTATCGGCCCCGGCGGCATCCCGCTGGAGATACGTCTCACCGGCAAGGACCTGGGCGAGTTGAAACTCGCCTCCCGGGAGCTGCAGGAGTGGTTCAGCCGCTACCAGGGGGTGTTCGACCTGTCCGACAACCTGCGCCCGGGTAAGCCTGAACTGCGTTTGAAGCTGCGTGACGGCGCCTTCGCCCTCGGACTGGATGCCTCGACCATCGCCAGCCAGCTGCGCGCGGCCTTTTACGGCACCACTGCCAATGAGATCCAGGTCGGCCCCGAGTCGCTGGAGATCGATGTGCGCCTGGCACCGGAGGACCAGTCCTCCCTGGTCGATATCGAGGACTTCAGAATCACCACGGCACAGGGCGACGCCATCCCTCTGAGCGCGGTCGCCGAGATCAACGAGGATCGTGGCTACTCGCGCATTCTGCGGGTCAATGGCGTGCGCACCATCACCGTCAGCGGCGATATCGATACCCGCCTGGCCAATGCCCAGGAGATCATCAGCCACACCCTGCGGGATTTTGTGCCGGGCCTGCTAGAACGCTATCCCAGTGTGCGGGTGGGCGTACAGGGACAGGCCAAGGAGTCGGCCAAAACCGGCGCCTCGATGCTCAGGGGTTTCAGCATCGGCCTGATCGGAATCTTTATCCTGCTCAGCTTCCAGTTCCGCAGTTATATCGAACCGCTGGTGGTGATGTCGATCATCCCGCTGGCCTTCATCGGCGTGGTCTGGGGGCACCTGCTGATGGGGCTGAACCTCTCCATGCCTGGTGTCATCGGTTTCACCTCGCTAGCGGGCATCGTGGTCAATGACTCGATCCTGCTGGTGGAGTTTCTCAAATACCGGGTAAAAGAGGGGCTGCACACCATCGAGGCGGCCAAGCAGGCGAGCCGCGACCGCTTCCGGGCAGTCCTGCTCACCTCGATCACCACCATGGCCGGGCTGGTCCCCCTGCTGCTGGAAAAGAGTACCCAGGCACAGGTCCTGGTGCCTATGGCCACCAGCATCATTTTCGGCCTGATGGCCACCACCCTGCTGGTGCTGCTGATGGTGCCTGCGCTGTTCAGCATCCTGCATGACCTGGGATTCTCGGAAACGGCAAAGCTGGCCAAAGATGCCGAAAATTCGCAGTAATCATTATTCATGGAAGAGTGCACATAACAGCCGAAACACCGAGATAGATTTGGCCCAAGACGGCAAATCAGGTATGTTTGCCCTCATTTTTATCTCCACAGAAAAGAGTAGGAACAATGAGTAAACCTTTTGTTGCCGTACTTATGGGTTCGGATTCTGATTTGCCGGTATTACAGGCAACACTGGCTGTCCTGAAGGATCTGGATATCCCATTCGAGGTGAAGATCACCTCGGCGCACCGCACACCGGATGCCACCCACAGCTATGTGAAAGATGCCGACCAGCGCGGTTGCGCGGTGTTTATCGCCGCCGCCGGCCTTGCTGCCCATCTGGCCGGCACCGTCGCGGGCCTAACCCTGAAACCGGTTATCGGCATTCCGCTGGATGCCGGCCCCTTGCAGGGGCTGGATTCGCTGATGTCCACGGTCATGATGCCGGGTGGCATTCCCGTGGCTACGGTCGCGGTCGGCAAGGCCGGCGCCAAGAACGCCGCCTATCTGGCCGCGCAGATCCTCGCCCTCTCCGATGCCGAGCTGGCAGCCCGGGTGAAGGCCGATCGTGAGGCGAATGCCAACGAGGTAAAGGCCAAAGACGCCAAACTGCAGACCGAGCTGGCCCGCTGAAATCAACGACCGATAGAGGCGCCTTGTGGTCCACCCCTGGAAGCTGAGAGAGGCTGCCCGCCATTTCCGCTCGGGCGGCCTTCTCGCCTACCCGACCGAGGCGGTCTACGGGCTGGGGTGCGACCCGCTCAACGCCGATGCGGTGCTGGGCATACTCAGGCTGAAGCAGCGCCCGATCGACAAGGGGCTGATTCTCGTCGCGGCCGACTATGCCCAGTTGCGACCCTTCATCACCCCGCTGGATGATGAGGCGATGCAACGGGTGTTTGCCAGTTGGCCCGGCCCAACCACCTGGCTGCTGCCAGCTGCCCCGGATCTGCCCTATTGGCTGAGCGGTAAACATGCGACCCTGGCCGTCAGGGTCAGCGACCACCCCCTGACCGCCGCCCTGTGCCGGGCGTGCAACTCTCCGCTGGTCTCTACCAGCGCCAACCCTGCCGGCCTCCCCCCGGCGCGCAATGCCCTGACGGTGCGGCGCATGTTTGATGATCGGCTGGATTACCTCCTGGTCGGCGACACCGGCAGGCGCCTGACCCCCAGCCGCATCATCGATGCCGCCAGCGGTCGCATCATCCGCGCCTGAGATGCTATCGTTGTCGAAACAGCGATAAGAGAATAGCCCCATGACAGATCAAGCCCCAGATCCGGTAGCGGTCAAAGCCTTTCTGATGCAGTTGCAGTCGGAGATCTGCGCCGGACTGGAGAACCTGGACGGCGCCCGCTTCATCCGCGATGCCTGGGAGAAGGAGTCCGGGGGTGGCGGCATCTCGCGGGTGCTCGAAGGCGGTCAGGTATTTGAAAAGGCCGGGGTCAATTTTTCCCATGTGTTTGGCTCGAAACTGCCCGGCAGCGCCACCGCCCGCAATCCTGAGCTGGCCGGGCGCGGCTTTCAGGCGATGGGGGTGTCGCTGGTGATTCATCCGCACAACCCCTATGTGCCCACCTCTCATGCCAACATTCGCTTTTTTATCGCCGAATCGGAGAGTGCCGAGCCGATCTGGTGGTTTGGTGGCGGCTTTGATCTCACCCCTTACTACGGTTTCAGGGAGGACACCGTCCACTGGCACCGTTCGGCCCGGGACATCTGCGCCCCGTTTGGCGATGCGGTCTACCCGAAACTGAAAAAATGGTGTGATGACTACTTCTATCTGCCCCATCGTGATGAGCAGCGCGGGGTCGGCGGCCTCTTCTACGACGACCTGAACGAGTGGGGCTTCGAGCGCTCCTTTGACTTTACCCGTCGCGTCGGCCAGGGCTTTCTCAACCAGTATCTGCCGATTGTCGAACGGCGCAGGGAGACCCCGTTTGGTGAGCGCGAAAAGCAGTTCCAGCTCTACCGACGGGGGCGCTACGTGGAGTTCAACCTGATTCACGACCGCGGTACCATGTTCGGTCTGCAATCCGGTGGCCGTACCGAGTCGATTCTGATGTCACTGCCGCCCCAGGTCAGCTGGCGCTATAACTGGCAGCCGGAGCCGGGCACAGCCGAGGCGGAACTCTATGAAGTCTATCTGAAGCCGCAGGATTGGGCCGAGAAATAGCGCCCGCCCCTGGATAAGAGCTGATCAGGGCCGCCGTGGGAACTTCGAGAAATCCGGCGGCCGCTTCTCCAGAAACGCCTGTTTGCCTTCGTTCGCCTCGGGGGTCATGTAATAGAGCCCGGTGGCATTGCCCGCCAGTTCCTGAATCCCCGCCAGTCCATCGGTATCCGCGTTGAAGCCGGCCTTGAGCAGGCGCAGCGCGGTGGGTGAGTGAGTGAGCATCTGCCGACACCAGTCGATGGTCTCCTGCTCCAGCCGCTCCAGGGGCACCACCGTATTCACCAGCCCCATCTCCAGGGCCTCGGCGACATTGTACTGGCGACAGAGAAACCAGATCTCCTTGGCCCGCTTGAGCCCCACGGTTCTGGCCATCAGGCCGGCACCCAGCCCGGCATCGAAACTGCCCACCTTCGGGCCGGTCTGGCCAAAGCGGGCATTTTCGGCAGCGATGGTCAGGTCACAGACCAGATGCAGCACATGCCCGCCACCGATCGCATAGCCGGCCACCATCGCCACAACCGGCTTTGGCAGGCGTCGAATCTGTATCTGCAGATCGAGCACGTTGAGATGCTGCACGCCGACCTGGTCCTTGTAGCCGCCCTCGCTGCCGCGGATACGCTGATCACCGCCGGAACAGAAGGCCTCTGGGCCTTCGCCGGTGAGGATGATCACACCGACATTCGGATCATGATGGGCATGGTGAAAGGCGTTGATCAGTTCGCTGACCGTTTCCGGGCGAAAGGCGTTGCGCACTTCGGGGCGGTTGATGGTGATCTTGGCCATGCCCTCGGCCTGCTCGTACCGGATATCCTCAAACGCGCTGCCTGCGACCTTCTGCCAATTCATCATCAACCCTCACAAATAGTATCCACCCAAAGCGGGTGAGCCGTGATTCTAACCTATGACTTGGGGAGCACCAGGCTGATGGTGCGCAACAGCCTTTCGGAATCCCACTGGCGGCCACCTTCAGCACGGAACACCATATTGCCGCCGCCATCCACTACAAAAGTGGTGGGCAGGCCGGTGACCCCGAAGGCCTCTGACACCTTGCCGTCCGGATCCGGCAGCAGCGGGAAGCTGTGCGGATTCTCCGCGGCAAACTCCCTGACCTGCTTTTCCGTCTGCCCCATGGCGATGGCGATCAATGCCAGTGGCGCATCTTTGAAATTCTCCAGCATGCGCTCCATGGAGGGCATTTCCGCGCGACAGGGTGGGCACCAGGTGGCCCAGAAGTTGACGATCAGCACCCGACCGCGAAAATCCTCCGGGCGATAGACCTTGCCATCCAGGTCGGTCAGCTGGAAATCGGGCATCGGTGGCCGGTCGCTCAGAGACTCCACCGGGGTGGTGATCTCAACAGCGGTTGCCAGCGGCGCAACAGCGCTCATACCCAGGGCAAGTAGAAAGTTTCGTCTCTGCATGGTAATCCTCAAATTCCGAAAAGCATTCAGTGGCGGCGATTCTGACGCCATAATAGGGACAATACATTAACATCGGTCAATTCAATTCCCTGACACATGCATCCATTCCAGCACACAGACCTGCCATTTCATCCTGCGGCCCTGATCGAGCGGGTCGGGAAACTGATCCCCAGACTGGGGGAACTCCAGATTGGACCTGAAAATGTCCTCGCGGTTCAGAGCAAAGACCCCGCCGTCTGGCCCTGGATCTGGGCGCTGGCCCACGCCGTGGAGCAGCCGTTCATGCCCCTCAACCCGGATCTGACCGATGAGCAGGTCAGCCGGATTCTGGCAAGCGCCGGTAACGCGGTTCTGCTGGATAGGGGCAGGGATAACAGCCTGGTCATCCAGCGGCGCTCCCGCAACGAGACCCTGCACCATCCCCGGCAAGCGGATGCTCCGCCATTGCCCATCGGTCTGATCATCCACACCAGCGGCAGCGAGGGGCAAGCGCGGGGGGTGATGCTCAGCGCACCCGCCATCGAGGCGGCAGCAGAAGCGGCCAACCGGCGTCTGCACCTGCAACGGGATGATCTCTGGCTGCTCTGCCTCGCCCCCTGGCACATCGGCGGCATGGCGATACTGGAGCGGACGCTGCTTCAAGCCGCGAGGGTCAGCCTGTTGCCCGGCTTCGATGCCGAGACCGTCTGGGCGCGTCTGCGCCAGCAACCGGTGACCCACCTCTCGCTGGTCCCGGCGATGCTGGCCCGCTTGCTGGAACAGAGCAAACAGCAACCGCCACCGGAGCATCTGCGCAAGGTACTGATCGGGGGCGGCGCACTCTCCTCCACGCTCTATCGCGCGGCCATCGACCAGGGCTGGCCGCTGTGCGTCAGCTATGGTCTGAGCGAGGCAGGCTCCCAGGTAGCGACCCTGTGCACCCGTGAGCGCGACTGGCAACCCGGCAGGGTCGGCCACCCCCTGAACGGCATGCAGGTGAGAATTGCCAAAACCGCGTCCGAGGAGTATGGGCCGATTCAGCTGCGCGGTCCGATGCTGATGACCGGCTATCTCAATCCCGCGCTGCAACCGGGCGTGGGACTGGAAGCCGACGGCTGGTTTCAGACCAATGACCTCGGCAGGCTGGATGAACAGGGTTCGCTACAGCTGCTGGGGCGCAGTGACGCGATGATCATCAGTGGCGGAATCAATGTCCATCCGGCACAGATTGAACAGTTGCTGCAGGCCTATCCCGGCCTCAGAGAGGTAGTCGTGACCGGCACGCCGGACCCGGTCTACGGCGAGATCATCACCGCCGTGGTGAGCGGCGTTAACGATATGGAGCAACTACTGGCGTGGTGCCGCGACCGGCTGCCGGCGGCCATGCGCCCGCGCCGGGTGATCTGCCTGGAAAAGCTGCCGCTGCTCAGTAACGGCAAGATCGATCGTCTGGGCGTGAAACGCCTGGCCGCTCAGGCGTGAGGCGACAATATGTGGCGAAAGTCATCCGGCAACGGCGACTTGTCACCCGCAATCAGCGCCACATGCACACTTCTCGCACTGGCCGCCACCTGCCCCTGTTTGACAAACGCATAGCCCAGGGTAAAGCTGCTCCCGCCCAAGCGCTCGACTGACAGCTGTACTGTTACCAGATCACCCAGGCGCAAGGGCCCGGAAAAATCCGCCTCCAGGTGGACAATGGGCAGCGCCCAGCCTTCATCCAGAATTCGCTGAACCGACCAGCCATTCTCAAACAGAAAGGCCTCGTAGGCCGCGTGCGCCATCTCCAGCAGGCGCGGCCCGAACACCACCCCTGCGGCATCCACCTGCCCCATCAGTATCGCTGTTTTCTGCTCGAACATTCGGCAATCTCCCTTCTCTTGATTCAACCCTGCTTTGCCAGCCAGCACATATCCGGCGCATGACCGAGGCCGGGTCCTTGCGGCAGCAGCAACGAGCCCCGGTCGATCTCCAACACCGGAGCGACATCCTCGACATACCAGCCACCGGTAGCCAGACCATGCACCGGTCCAGGAGGCAGGGCTGCCGCCAACTGGGCGCACATCGCCACCCCGATGACCGACTCCAGGCTGCTGGTGACCACCACTTCGGTCCCCGCATCAGCCGCCACCCCGGCCCAGCCCATCACTGCCAACGGCCCTCCCAACACGGTCGGTTTCAACACCCAGCGACGCGCACCCGTCAACGCCAGCGCAGCAGCAGGATCGAGATGCGCCAGCGATTCATCCAGCGCCAGGGGAAAATCACACCGCTCCTGCAACTGGTTGAACTGATCCAGTTCAGACCGCATGAGCGGCTCCTCCAGAGACTCGATATTCAGCCCCTGCAGCTGGCCGATGAACTCGATTGCCTGCTGCAAATTCCAGGCGCCATTGGCATCCAGTCGAAAGGCGATTTTCCTGCCACACTCCCGTGCCACTGCTTCCAGGATGGCAATCTCCCGGGCAGGATCAGCCACCCCGATCTTGAATTTGATGATCCGAAAGCCCGAGGCAATCGCCTGGTCAGCACAAGCCTGCCCACCGCCCAACAGATCACCACAGGCGGCATTGACTGCTATACACGACTGTCGCCCGGCACCCAACTGTTCGGTAAACGAGATGCCATGACGACGCGCCTGCAGATCCAGCACAGCCGTTTCCACGGCACAACGGGCGGCAGGAGGCAGGTCATTCTGCTGTCCGATGAAAAGATCGGGTTCACCTCCCGGCAGATGACGGATAAACTGGGCCAGAGAATCGGCACCCTTTTGGTGACTCTCGCTGCCCGCCTCCGGCAGCGGCGCGCAATCACCCCAACCGGTAATGCCAGCGCTGTCGCGTATCGCCAGCAACCACCCCTGACGCCAGTCGATCCGGCCGCTTGCCGTGATCCAGGGACGTTTCAGCCGTAACCGATAGGGATGGAGAGTTGCCTGGGTGATGGCCATTAGCTTGTCGTAGTCGTTTTGCTGGTGTAAAACACGGGTCGTTGCCGCGGGGCAGATCCAAGATTGAGAGACATGACGGACATTCACACCCTGGTTTTGAGGTTCAAAGAGTTGCTGGAGCAGGCCCGGGCAGAACAGGGTCAGTGGATCAGCGTCACTCTCCCGGTCGCCGGAATTCCGGTCCATAGTCTGCCGCAAATAGCCGATGAACGCTATTTCTGGGCACGTCCGGACAGGGAAGACTACTGGCTTGGGCTGGGTAGCGCCTGGCAATGCAACGCCAGCGGGGAGTCGCACCTGCTTGATCTGGCCGATGCCGCCCAGACCTTCTGTGCAGAACTGCGGCATATCGATCCCCAGGGCTGTGCGCTTGCGCCACGTTTTACCCTGGCATCGGAACGCCGGCAAGGCCGTCTCAATCTTCCGTCAGTTCAGTTCCAGCAGAATCAGGGGCTGACCAGGCTCACCGTCACCCCCGACCCGCAACAACCGCAACTCTGGCCTGATCTCCTGGAACGCGGTCTGAAAGCACTCACCACACCCGGCAAACCCCTGCCGGGACCACCCCAGCTGACGCAACTGCAACAGACACCGGATGCCACTGTCTGGCTGAGTCTGGCCGATAAAGCGGTCAACGAGCTGGCACACAATCGGCTGAGCAAGCTGGTGCTGACCCGCCAGGTGCGCCTGCAGGCGCAGCGCGAACTCTCCACCGCCCATCTGATTCAGACACTGCTCTATCAGCAGTCCGGCTGCACAATCTTCGCCCTGGACCGGGAGGATGGCTGCTGGCTTGGCGCATCCCCGGAGATCCTGCTCGACCAGCAACGGGACCAGGTGTTTTCCGAAGCAGTGGCCGGCACCATCCGCCGCGATCCCTGGGAAAGTGTCGATAACAAGCTGGGGCAATGGTTGCTGCACGACAGGAAAAACCAGCATGAGCACCAACTGGTGGTCGACTCCCTGCGGGAAGGGCTCTCTCCGCTCTGCTCGCAACTGGAGATCAATCCACAACCGACCCTGCTCAAGCTGCGCGGATTGCAGCATCTCTACACCCCGATCAGGGGCACACTCAAGCAGGCGCAACACCCATTGTGTATTGCCCAGCGACTGCACCCCAGTCCGGCGATCTGCGGCTACCCTCGTGACGACGCCCAACCGTGGCTCGACCGGCATGAGCCCCTCGACCGCCGCTTGTTCACGGGGCTGACCGGCTGGATCGACACCGCCGGTGATGCCGCGCTGAACGTGGTGCTGCGTTGTGCCTGTATCCGACAAAACCAGGTCGATCTGTTCGCCGGCGCCGGCCTGGTGGCCGATTCCAACTCCCTGGCGGAGTGGGAAGAGACCGAACTGAAGCTGGACAATACCGCCAAAGCGCTGCAAGAGGCGTAGGAATGGACAGCCATCGCGGTAATGCGGCATGCTCAACCGATGAAAGATAATGCCGATCTGAACTACGCCTGGGCCTGGGCCATCTGTGAAGGCTTGCGGGCCGGTGGTGTCCTGCAGGTGATCATCTCGCCTGGCTCGCGCTCGACCCCTCTGGCGCTGGCCGCCTTTCGCCATCCCGAACTACAGACCCGCGTCATACTCGACGAACGCACAGCGGCCTTTTTTGCCCTGGGAGCGGCGAAGGCCAGCGGCAGACCGACCGCCCTGATTGCCACCTCGGGAACAGCGGTCAGCGAATGGCTGCCGGCAGTGACCGAAGCGGATCTGGCGCGCATCCCCCTGATTCTGCTCTCGGCTGATCGGCCTCCTGAACTGCGCCAGTGCGGCGCCAACCAGACCACCCGGCAGACCGACCTGTTTGGCAACAGTTGCCGATTCAGCATGGAGCTTCCCCTGCCGGAACAAGGGCTGTATGCCGCCGCCTGCCGCTTCGCAGTCCAGGCGGCCGGATCGGCGCACTGGCCACTACCCGGTCCGGTGCACCTGAACATCCCCTTTCGCGAACCCCTGACCCCGGTGGATTTTCCGCTACCAGACAATCTGCAGCCGGCACATCTCTCCCGGCCGGTACTCGATCCCAACCCGGAACACCTGGATAGAGTTGCCCAGGCGATCAGCTCTCGCCCCGGCATTATCGTCTGCGGGCCAGAGACCGGCACAGCCTTGCCAGCCCACGAAATCGCCGTCCTGGCCAACAGACTCAACGCCCCGATTCTCGCCGACCCCCTCTCCAATCTGCGTGATGGCTCGCACGACAGATCACAGGTCATCGCCCTGTACGATCTGGCGTTGCGCAATCCCTCCTTTGCAGGAGAGGTCAGACCACAATGGGTGTTACGCTTCGGGGCCATGCCAGTCTCCAAGACCCTTAACCAATTCCTTGAGGGGCTGGACGGCATCAGGCATATCCTGGTGGATGCCCATGGTCGCTGGGCAGATCCCCTGCACCAGACGACGGACCTGCTACAGGCCGATCCGGCCGGGGTTGCCCAGGGTCTGGGCTCAAGGGTTTCACCGGCTGATGAGGATTATCTGCAACGCTGGAAAAACCAGCAAAAGCGCGTAAGGGAGATCATCGATGAAGAGGCGCCTGAAGAGAAACAGCTGATCGACACACTGACCCTGACACTCCCGGAAAACACCCTGTTATTGAGTGGCAACTCGCTGCCGATCCGCCAGCTCGACTGGTTTCACCGTGGCAGAGAAAGGCCGTTGCGGATCACCTGCAACCGTGGGGCATCAGGCATTGATGGCAATATCGCCACCCTGCTGGGAATGGCCAGCGCCTGCAGGCAGCCGGTGGTCGGACTGCTCGGTGACCTGACCCTGATCCACGACATCGGCTCGCTGGCTGCGGCAAAGGGATTAAACGCCACACTACTGGTTCTGGACAATGGCGGCGGCGGCATATTCGACCACCTGCCCCAGGCGGTACTGCCGGAGCATGATGCGCTGTTTAGCACGCCAAATGAAGTTGATATACCGGCCATTGTCCAAGGATTCGGGGTCGATTATCTGCCAACCACTCCAGGGCAACTGGCCAATCACATCTCAGAGGCGGCCAATTCACATGGCGTCTCCCTGCTCCACCTGCAACTGACCCGGTCAACAAGTCTCGCTCAACATAAACGACTCTGGACACGCTTAAACGTAGAGTGAGGGAGAACCCTAAACAGGATAAATTAAGAACCGAATCTTGAGTTGGCAAAGCCGATCCTATCCTGTTAAAAACAGTGCAGGGGCGGTGAAAGCCTGATCATTAATCACAGAATAAAAAAAAGGCCCACCTGGGGAGAGAATGGGCCTGAATGCGCTGTGTAAGCGCCGGAGGAGGTGACATTTCGATTGTTTCTCGTAATAAGAACTATTACGCCAACCCAACCGAACTGTCTTGCGGGGGGTTCAAACCCGCAACAGCTGCTAAAAAGGGATTTCACTCCCTCGACTGCCAAACGCTGTTATCTCCTTAACGACCTGAAAGACAATTACTTTAGAGAAATTTCCTGTATGAGTGATTTTTTTGACCCAGGTCGCAAAAAGCAACCCTGCAAAATCTACTTGGAATATTAAATCTAACTGATAATTCTAACTTTTTTCAGGCTCCTGGTTTGGCTTCAGGCGCTGTTGATTGAGTTCGGAAATTCTCCGGATCAGGCCATCCATGCCGTGCTGGCGGATCATTTTCGAGAAACTGCTGCGGTAATTGGTGGCAAGGCTGATGCCTTCGATGCTGACATCATAGGCCATCCAGCCCAGCCCGGTGTTATGCATGCGGTAAATCACATCCACAGGCTGCGCCCCCGGCCGCACTACCTGGGTGCGAACCTCGATATCCTGTTGATCTTCAACCGCGCTCCTTAACGGCAGGAAACGCATCTCCCACATCTTGAATTCATGGAAGGCCGTGGCATAGGTGCGCACCAGCATTGACTGGAACGCCTGGGCGAATGCCTGACGCTGCTCATCTGTCGCTTCCCGCCAATGCTTTCCCAGGGCCAGGTTGGAGAGACGGGAGAAATCGACACGGGGAACAAGAATCTGCTCTACCAGGCGAAAGATACTTTCCGGCTCCCGCTGCAACTCAGAGTGCCGATCGCGCAGCGCCTGCTGCATCTGATCTGACAGTGACTGAATAACCCGTTGCGGTTCACTCAGTGTCCCGGCTATGGCTGACCCACAAAACCACAACACCAGGATGAGACAAGATAAAAAGGCACCGGGGAACCCGGGCCTCTTAATGAATGGTGAATGGCATCCCTGTTTTGTCCATATTTCCATGACGGTCCACATCCAGGACAACGCGCGAGTCACCTGCATTACTCCCTCAGACTGTCCCCGGCATGCTCATCGATCCAGTCACGAATCCAGTGAACGGCGCGTGAACCGCCGAAGCGCCCCTTCTCCTCGCGCCGATCAAACATAATTACTGTCGGGAAGCCCCGCAACCGGTAATGCCCG
This sequence comes from Sedimenticola sp., assembly GCA_002869585.1. Classification (GTDB taxonomy): domain Bacteria; phylum Pseudomonadota; class Gammaproteobacteria; order Chromatiales; family Chromatiaceae; genus BM503. The sequence goes on along the minus strand of PKUO01000088.1, from coordinate 23,841 downwards.
GCCAGTTTCATGTTGTCATCCGCCTCGACCTTGGCCAGTCTGACGGCACCGTCATATTCATTGATCACTTTTTCCAGCGCCGGGGCCAGGGACAGGCAGGGGGAGCACCAGTCCGCCCAGAAATCCACCAGCATAATTACCGACTCCGAGGCTACCAGCACCTGTTGCTCAAAACCGGCCTCGTCAACATCAAAAATATAGGGTGACTTGGTACTGCTCTTACTGCTTGCACTCATGACTTAAAACTCAAACTCCATCTCCTGAAACACCTGGTGGGCATTCCTGCCGGCCAGTTGGTCGGAGACCTCAAGATAATCGAATTCAGACTGATCCACCTGCCCTATCTCTTCCAGGGCACCGCCCTCATCGAGAAACTCGGCAACCCGCTGGCGCAGGGTCCGCAGATAGTCGATGGTATCGCGCTGGGCCTTGTCGAAGCCGGCGGCGTGACCATGCCCCGGAATCACCCACTCGGGATTCAGCTCGGCAATCGCTTCGAGCACTGCCAGCCAGCTTTTGCTGTTTGACTGGGAACCAACCCCCAGCATGCGCTCCAGATAGATGATATCACCGGAGAAGAGCACATTCTGTTGCGGCAGATAGACAAAGCTGTCCCCCGGGGTATGCGCCGCGCCCAGATGGCGTATCAGCAGCTGTACGCCACCCAGCTCGAGGGCCAGCTCATTCTCGAAGAGCTGATCGGCATACCGGGGGGAGGTGCCAGCCATGCCCGCCTCGCCCACCAGCTGCTGCAGGGTACCGAGTTGCCCACCGGAGCGGTTCTTCTGGTCCGCAACCGCGGCACTGGAGGCGATGATGCTGGCCCCGCGCTCTGCCCAGTAGTGATTACCCAGCCAACGGTGATCCTGACCACCGGTATTGATCACCCATTTGACCGGCTGATCACTGACCCCCTTGATCAGGGCGTGGATTGCAGCGGCACCCTGTTCACTGCCACCCGGATCGACCAGCACCAGGCCCGCATTGGTCACGATCAGACCAAAGGTGGCGTTGTTGCCGAGATTCTCCGGCGAGCGCTGGGACAGCTCGCCGACTATGGCATAGACCTGATCCGTGACCTTCTGCAATTCAAGGCCGGCAGTAGCGCTGATACTGCCGAGTGACAGGATCAGGTACAGGGCGATTGGCATAATTTTTCGCATCTTTTTTATCCTCCTCCAGAATAGTCCCTAGCATACAGAATTGCTGCAGCGCCTTCCTCTGCGGTATCTTATACCCCCATTATGATTCCCAGATAGTGAGCCGTTCCGATGTCCAACAAAAACGCACTGACCGCACGCTTCCCCGCCACCCGCATGCGGCGCATGCGCCGGGATGACTTTTCCCGCCGGCTGATGCGCGAAACCCAGCTCACACCGGACGATTTCATCTACCCGGTGTTTGTCCTGGAAGGCACAAACCAGCGCGAGGCGGTGACCTCCATGCCCGGCGTCGAACGCCTGAGCATCGATCTGCTGGTGCAGGAGGCGAAGGTGATCCAGGGCCTGGGTATCCCGGCCATGGCGCTCTTCCCGGTCACCCCGCTGGCAGCCAAATCCGAGGATGCCCGCGAGGCCTACAACCCGGATGGCCTGGCCCAACGGGCGGTGCGCGCCCTCAAGGAGGCCGTGCCGGAGCTGGGGATCATGACCGATGTCGCCCTCGACCCCTTCACCACCCACGGCCAGGACGGCCTGCTGGACGCAAGCGGCTACGTGGTCAACGATGAGACAGTCGAGGTGCTGGTCAAACAGGCGGTCTCTCATGCCCAGGCAGGAGCCGACATCGTCGCCCCATCGGACATGATGGATGGCCGTATCGGCGCGATCCGCGAGGCGCTGGAGTCGGAAAACCAGATCTACACCCGGATCATGGCCTATTCCGCCAAGTATGCCTCCAGCTTCTACGGCCCGTTCCGGGATGCGGTCGGCTCAGCCGGCAACCTGGGCGGTGGCAACAAGTACACTTATCAGATGGACCCGGCCAACAGCGACGAGGCGCTGCGCGAGATCGAACTCGACCTGAACGAGGGCGCCGATATGGTGATGGTTAAACCTGGCATGCCCTACCTGGATATCGTCCGACGGGTCAAGGACAGCTTCAAGGCACCCACCTACGTCTACCAGGTGAGCGGTGAATACGCCATGCTGATGGCCGCCGCCCAGAACGGCTGGCTGGACAAGCAGGCGGTGGTCACCGAATCCCTGCTGTGCATCAAGCGCGCCGGGGCGGACGGCATCCTCACCTATTTCGCCAAAGAGGCCGCCCAGTGGCTGAACGACATGTAGGAGCGGCTTCAGCCGCGATTTTCATCACCATCCGCGGCTGAAGCCGCTCCTGCACAGGTAACAACATGGCTGACCGCTATGCCGTCATCGGCAACCCCATCGAGCACAGCAAATCACCCCTGATCCATGCCGCATTTGCCCGGCAGACCGGCGAGGATGTCGCGTACACCCGGCTGCTCGGGCGGCTCGACGCCTTCGAGCAGGATGTCCATGATTTCTTTGGCAACGGCGGCAAGGGGCTGAATGTCACCGTCCCCTTCAAGGAACAGGCCTGGCGCATGGTCAGTGAGCGCTCACCCCGCGCCGAGGTCGCCGGTGCAGTCAACACCCTGATTCTGCTGGATGATGGGCGGCTGCGCGGCGACAACACCGACGGTGTCGGTCTGGTGCGCGATCTGAGCATCAATCACGGCTGTCCGCTCGGCGGTTCCAAGGTGCTGTTGCTGGGGGCGGGGGGCGCCTCGCGCGGGGTGGTCAGACCCCTCCTGGAGTCCGGCATCGCGCATCTCACCATCGCCAACCGCACCGCTTCCAAGGCACTGGCGCTGGCCAATGACTTGGCTGAACTGGGGCCAGTCTCCGGCTGTGGATTCGATGAACTCCAGCAACAGTCGTTCGATGTGATCATCAATGGCACCTCCGCCGGTCTGCATGGCGAAGTGCCTCCCATCCCTGACGGCTGCCTGAAGCCGGGCGGTTGGAGCTACGACATGATGTACGGCAGCGAACCGACCGCCTTCGTCCGCTGGGGTCTGGCGCATGCAGCCACCCAGGCACTGGATGGCCTGGGCATGCTGGTGGAGCAGGCCGCCGAATCCTTCTATCTGTGGCGTGGCGTAAGACCACAGACGGCATCCGTCATCCAGTCATTACGCGACAACGGCTGAATCAGCACTCGGTGATACTCACCGCGAGACCACCCAGCGAGGTCTCTTTGTACTTTTCCGACATCTCCAGACCTGTTTGCTTCATCGCGGCGATACAGCTATCCAGGGGCATGAAATGCTGACCGGTACCGCGCAGGGCAAGCGAGGCGGCGGTGTGCGCTTTGATCGCCCCAAAGCCGTTGCGTTCGATGCAGGGCACCTGCACCAGCCCATTGACCGGGTCGCAGGTCATGCCGAGGTGGTGCTCGAGGGCGATCTCTGCGGCATTTTCAATCTGCTGTGGCGTTCCCCCGCGCACAGCGCACAGACCCGCCGCGGCCATGGACGCCGCAGAGCCGACCTCGCCCTGACAGCCCACTTCCGCCCCCGAGATCGAGCTGCGGTATTTGATGATGCCGCCGATGGCGCTGGCGGTGAGCAGAAATTCCCGGATCTGCTCCAGGTTCCCGCCCTCGTGGGTGATGAAGTGGTACAGCACCGCCGGTATCACCCCCGCCGCCCCATTGGTCGGCGCTGTAACCACCATATGTCCCGCCGCGTTCTCCTCGTTGACCGCCATGGCATAGGCGCACAACCAGTCATTCAGGTTGGCCGTTTGGGGGTGGCTCTGCAACTGCTCGTATAACGGCTTTGCCCGGCGCGGCAACGCCAGCCCGCCGGGCAGAATGCCCTCAGTCGCAAGCCCCTTCTCCACGCAATGGCACATGCACTGCCAGATCTTGTCGAGTCCCTGATCCAACTCTGCATCGGATAAGTGCCTCTGTTCATTGGTGCGTTTCATAGCGGCTATCGACAGGCCGCTGTCCTCTGCCATGCGCAGCATCGAGGCGGCCGAATCGAAGGCATGGGGATAGGAGACAGCCGGCTCCATGCGCAATGGTGCCACCAGCTGGCTGATCTCGGCCAGGGTGTTGATGAAGCCGCCGCCGATGGAGAAGTATGTTTCCGTCAGGACCACCTCTCCGCTCTGCCCGGTCAGCTCGAAGATCATCCCGTTCGGGTGTTGCGGCAGGGGCTTGCCGCGGTCGAAAACGATATCCACCTCGGGCGCCAGCATCACCCTCTGCGCCCCATGCCCGGCAATGGGCCGATCATGCCAGAGCTCCTCAACCAGCCTGCTCACGGACCGCTCAGCCAGATCTTCAGGTGTGTAGCCATGCAGACCCAGGGCCACCGCGTGGTCGGTGGCATGGCCCTTGCCGGTAAAGGCCAGGGAGCCCTTGAGCAGACACCTGACCCGCCCCCCGTGAGAGGCATTGTGGTCGGTCAGGTATTGTTGAATACGGCCAAGAAAATCCCGCGCGGCCAGCATCGGCCCCATGGTGTGAGAACTGGAAGGGCCGATCCCTATCTTGAACAGCTCCAAAACGCTTATGAACATGTCGCACCTCGGTATTTAGCCGCCAACCGGACATAATTGGCGGCAACGTAATCGAGATAATCCCGCTCTTTGCCGGTCAACTCCCGCACCTGTCTGGCTGGCGAGCCACGCCAAAGATACCCACCCTCCAGCACTTTTCCACCGGGCACCAGACTACCAGCGGCAATGATGCTGTAGGGCTCGACCACAACCCCGTCCATGATGATCGCGCCCATGCCGATCAGGCAGTGGTGCCGGATCTCGCAACCGTGCAGCATCACCTTGTGGCCGACGGTGACATCGTCCCCGACCACCAGGGGGAAGCCCTCCGGATTGAAATCGCTGGCATGGGTGACATGCAGCACCGAGCCATCCTGAATATTGCTGCGCTGCCCGATGCGGATCGAGTGGATATCACCCCTGACAACGGTCAGCGGCCAGATCGATGATCCGGCGCCGACCTGGACATCGCCGATGACCACCGCACTCTCGTCAATCCAGGCATCTTCGGCGATCCTGGGGGTATGTCCGGCAAAACTACGGATATCCGGCATTTCAGTCTCCGCTTGTAACTGTAGGGGTGCTTTAGCTTCGACCCGTTCGCGCCTGAATACCCATAGGACTCAAGGACGCTCCTACAATTTGCTTGAGTTGCAATATTAGGGGTGGTGGTATACTACCCCGAGTTCCAGTCTAACGGAGAGCGCGGATGGAAAGCACCCTTATATTTTTTGGTGTCATTGCAGCCATTGCCGGCTATGCGGTGATGATCTACAACAATCTGGTGAGCCTGAAGCACGGCGTATCCAAGGCCTGGTCGAATATCGATGTGCTGCTCAAGCAGCGCCACGATGAACTGCCCAAACTGGTCGAGACCTGCAAGCAGTACATGGAGTACGAGCAGGAGACCCTGGAGAAGGTGATGCAGGCCAGAGCGGCCGTGCACAACGCCCAGCAGCAGGGCGACATGGGTGCGCTGGGCGCCGCCGAGGGCCAGTTGCGCCTGGGACTGGGCAATCTGTTCGCGGTCGCCGAGGCCTATCCCGACCTGAAGGCCAACGAGACCTTCCAGCACCTGCAGACGCGCATCAGCGGCCTGGAGGAGAGCATCGCCGACCGGCGCGAGTTCTACAACGAAAGCGTCAACAACAACAACGTGCGCATCGAGCAGTTTCCCGATCTGATCATCGCCCGCATGTTCAACTTCAAGGCCGCCGAGCTGCTGGAGTTCAGCGAGGAAGAGAAACAGGACGTCGATCTGAAGTCCCTGTTCAACGGCTAGGCCCGTACCGATGAGCATCACCGAGCAGATGCTGCATCTCTCCAACGGCCAGTTCTGGATCTTCTTCGGACTGGCCGTTATCGCATCTTTGGCCGGGTTTTTCTTCGCCTTTCGCAATCTCAACCGCGCCCGAACCATCGAGGACATCCCAACCGCCAAGATCCGCTCTGCCCAACAGGGCTATGTCGAGCTCAACGGCCAGGCCCTGGATCTGCCTGACAATCCAGTGATTGCCCCCCTGAGCGGCAAGCCCTGCTGCTGGTTCCGCTACAAGATCGAACGGCGTAACGACAAGAGCTGGCGCAGCCTGGAGAGCAAAACCAGCGCCGCCGCTTTCCTGATAGCCGACGAAACCGGCCAGTGCATCATCAATCCGGAGGGGGCGGAGATCACTCCGAGCGACAAGCGGGTCTGGCACGGCAGCTCCCGCTATCCCGAGGGCTGGCTGGCGCCCCAGGATCACAAGACACCCTCCACCCTGCAACGGGTGGGCGACCTGCTCAACTCCGAGCTGGGCGTAGGCAGCCGCTACCGCTACACCGAAGAGTACATCTATCCCGGCGACATGATCTACAGCATCGGCCTGTTCAAAAGCCTCGACGACATGGATCACCAGCAGTCGCGCAGCGCCATCGCCACGCGCATACTGCGCGACTGGAAAGCTGACCAGGCGGGACTTTTACGCAGGTTTGACACGAACCGCAGCGGCAGCATCGAGATGGATGAGTGGGAGCAGGCCCGCGAATCGGCCCGGCAACTGGCCGAGATGGAGCACAGACAACAGCTGCACGGACAGAGCCTGCACAGTCTCGGCGCTACCGGTTCACACAAACAGCCTTTTCTGATCTCCACACTGCCGGAATTCGACCTGGTCAAACACTACCGGCTCTGGGCCGGTTTCTCGATGGCCCTGTTTTTCGCCTTCGGCATCGGCGCCATTCTGATGTTTTTCCTGCGTGTGAAATGACCCTGTCCACCCGAACCCTGTAGCCAGGCTTCACCAGCGCCCACTTTTCCAGCATTTTTCCTTCATAAGCGTCCCCGAAGTCTCTATAGTTACAGGCTTGGGGCCTGTCGAGCGGGCAGGCCGGAAAAGCCAACAGCAGTATAAATATATGGCTGGGATTTCTTGTCCTCCAGGATTGATGATTTTGCATAGACGGATCTTTGTTTTGGTTCTGCCTCTATTGGCTTGCCTTTTGGCCCTCGTCTCTCTGCCGGCAACCGCGCAGCCGGAAGAGGCAGACAAGCTGAAAGCGGTGTTTGTCTACAATTTTGCCCAGTACGTCAAATGGCCAGAGTCCATGCCTGACACCCCGGAGTTCCAACTCTGCCTGACCGGCACCAGCCGGGTAATCGAGGCGCTGCAGCGTCTGCAGGGGGAAACACTCAACCAGCGCCAGATCAGGGTGCGCAGCCTGCACCTGGGGGATGATCCTTCCGGGTGTCGACTCCTGTTTATCGGCGAGTCGGAGCTACCCCGCCTGGAATTTTTACTGGAAACAATCGACGCGCTACCGGTTCTCACTGTCAGCGATCTGCCCGGCTTTGCCGCAAGCGGCGGGATGATCGGCTTCTTCTGGGAGGGAAGCAAAATCCGGTTCGAGATCAATCATCAGGCCGCCAACGCTGCGGGACTGGCCCTCAGTTCTCGACTATTGAAACTGGCGCGGCTTGTCGGAGAACAGCCATGATCAGGAGGGCGAGATGAATCCACTGCGCAACCCCTCCATCAGCCACAAGCTGACCGCCGTCATGCTGTTCACAGCAGGTATTGTCCTGATGCTGAATATGGTGGTCTATATCACCAGCGATGTGCTCAGCTACCAGGCCTCCCAGCAGCAACGGCTGCAATCCATGGCATCAATCCTCGGCGCCAACAGCACGGCGGCCATTCAGTTCAGGGACGCTGATGCCGCCAGGGAGATATTGGCCACCCTCAGCACCCAGCCCCAGGTAGAGGCGGCAATCATCTATACACTGGACGGCGTGCCATTCGCCCGCTTCCTGGCCGCGGGAAACAGCCTGGGGCAGATGGATGAATTCACCCTGCCTGACCAGGCCCGGACGATAAACCCGGGCAACTCCACACCACAGGGTTTTACCACCTGGAGACATGGTCCGCACATTCACCTGCTGCAGCCCATAAGCATCAATCATGATCGGGTGCTTGGCAGCATTCACATCATCGGTAGCACCAAAGAGATCAATAAGCGCCTGTTCACACTCACGCTCACCGCATTAGCGCTGGTGGCTGCCACGATAGTCATCGCCGTTCTGCTCTCCTCGCGGCTACAGCAGATCATCACCAAGCCGCTGCTCAATCTTCTTGGCACGATGGAATCGGTGGCGCGCGAATCCAATTTCTCACTGCGCGCCAGACACCAGAGTGACGACGAGGTGGGCAAGCTGGTTGAGGGATTCAACGAGATGCTGGCCCATGTCCAGGAGCGTGACAAAGAGCTGGAACAGCATCGCTCCGGACTCGAGGAGCTGATCCTGCTGCGAACCTACGAGCTGGATGCAGCCATAAACCGCTTCGCCACCGTGCTCAACTCCATCGACTCACTGATCTACGTGGCCGACATGGAGACTCATGAAGTGCTGTTTCTCAATCAAGCAGGGAAAGAGGTTTTTGGCGATGTTGTGGGCCAACTCTGCTGGAAATCACTCCAGGCCAATCAGCAGGGCCCCTGCCCTTTCTGTACCAATGACCTCCTGCTGGATGAGCAGGGACAGCCTACTGCCCCGCACTCCTGGGAGACCCGGAACACCATCACCGACCGCTGGTACACTCTGCGTGACCGGGCCATCCCCTGGGATGACGGACGCATGGTGCGTCTGGAGATCGCCAACGACATCAGCGACCTGAAACAGACCCAGCTCGATCTGCAGGACGCCAAGGAGCGTGCCGAATCGGCCAGCCAGGCCAAGAGTGAATTCCTGTCGAGGATGAGTCACGAGATCCGCACACCAATGAACGGCATCATCGGGTTTACCTCGCTGTTGCGAAATACCAGACTGGACGAAACCCAGGCGGATTATCTGCACACCATCACCATTTCCACCAAAAACCTGATGGCGATCATCGACGATGTGCTGGACTTCTCCAGGCTGGAGTCAGATAAACTCACTCTCGAAAAGATCCCCTTCGATCTGGGCGAACTGATCGATGATGTCCTGATGCTGCTCGCGCCCCAGGCCTACGCCAAGGGGCTGGAGCTGGTCAAATCAATCGATCCTGGAGTGACCTCCGGACTCAGCGGCGACCCGGGTCGCATCCGCCAGGTGCTGCTGAATCTGCTCGGCAATGCAGTGAAATTCACCGACCAAGGCAGCGTGGTGATCCGGGTTGAACAGGGCGATGCCCATTCCGGGGGCATCCTGCTGCGAATTACTATCAGCGACACCGGCATCGGCATTTCAGAGGAGCAGCAACAGCGCCTGTTCCAGGCATTCAGCCAGGCCGACAGCTCGATCACCCGGCGCTTTGGCGGCAGCGGCCTGGGCCTGATCATTGCCAAACGCCTCCTGGAACTGATGGGCGGCGATATCAGAGTCGAGAGCCAGGCAGGCAAAGGCAGCACCTTCAGGATCTCTTTGCAGGTCGACCGGGGTTCGCTGCCAGCCCGTCAGATCACCCGCCTGCAGGGCGTGCACTGCCTGGTCTATGACCATAATCCACTGATTGCGCGCCAGCTGATCCGGCAGTTGCAGGCCTGGGGAGCCGAGGCCGAACAGTTGCAAAACCCCGAGGCGCTGGAACAGTACCAGAGAGAAGACGGATCGACCCTGCTCCTGTGCGGCCTGGATCAGCAGCAGAGTGAAGAGCTGGAATTTGCACAGTTGCTCGAGCAATTTTCCGCTCTCGATTCTGCCCGGCTCGTGGTACTGGTCAACAGCACCGATAATGCGCAATTGCAAAGCCTCCAGCAACAGGGGGCGGCGCTTGCACTGGCCAAAGTGGAGCCTGCCGCCAGCCTGCTTCGCAAACTGGAGCGGCTGCTGTCCCAGACAGGCCTGGCGCATGAAGACGAGCAAAACGCAACTTCAACGCACCTGCTCGATAACACCCGGATACTGCTGGTCGATGATAACCAGATAAACCTGATGCTTACCGCGGCCCTACTGCGCCAGCATGGCGCCGAGGTGGTGGAGGCAAAGAGTGGCCAGGAGGCCCTGGATCGCTATGCCGAGGGGGCTATCGACCTGATCATGATGGACATGGCGACACCCGGAATCAGTGGCGCCGAGGTGATAGGCAGGCTGCAGCAAGATTCTGGCACAGCCGATTTTCCACCCATCATCGCCCTGACTAGCAAGGCCGCAACACATCAGCAACGGGCGTTCCTGGAGATGGGTATCTGCGACTCTCTGGTGAAGCCCTTCACGCCGACCGAACTCTACCAAGTAATACAACGCTGGATGAACAACCATGCCTGATTCAAGCACCCCCACATCACGCTATGCAGTGGCCATCAAGACGTTGCTTTTCAGCTGCCTGAACGCACTGACCCTGACCACGGCCCATGGCGATGATCTGCCGCTGTTCAACGAGCAGTTCGACTCGTTGCTGACCGTGCCGATCGAGGCGTTGATGAACCGCCATGTAACGGTCGCCTCACGCTATGATCAGCGCTTGAGTGACGCCCCGGCGACGATCACCGTGATCGGCCGCCAGCAGATAGCAAAGATGGGGCTGGACAATCTGCCGGAACTTCTCGCACGCATCCCCGGCATCCAGGTCGACTACGACTCGAAAACCGCCAACCGCGTGCCCGCATTCAATGTGCGTGGTCAATACAACGCCCAGGTGCTGATTCTGCTGGATGGCGAACCGATCAACGATCAGGTCAATCCCAAGCCGATGATTTTCGCCCACCACCTGAGCCTGCACAATCTGGAGCGGGTGGAGGTGATGCGCGGACCCGGCTCATCCATCTACGGAAATTCCGCCTCGGTCGCGATCATCAATCTCATCACCCGCAGCCAGATGAACGAGGTGCAGCTGGAAGCGGGCGAGCATGGCGCCAGACGCATCGCCCTTGGACTCTCCCGTGAGCAGCGTGACCGTGGTGTCAGCCTGTTTTTCGAAGGTATCGGGGATGACGGTCAGCGCTATACCGATCTGTTCGAGCGCTATGACCAGACCACCACCAGCCAGGACCCCAATCAGGCCTATACCCTGCACCTTAAAGGGCGTTACCAGGATTTTTCCGCCAGCCTGTTTCATACCCGCATGAAGCAGGAGGATTTCTACCTGTTTGGTGATCTGGGCAATGGCGATAATTACGACGAGAGCGCCACCTCCATCCTCAGCCTCGGCTATAACCCCGTCCTGTCCGATTCGCTCAAGGCCAGTTTCGACCTCGGCTACCGCCGCTTCGAGGACGAGGCCCAGAGCCTGGGGGGAGTGTTCAGCCCAGCGCCCAATCTTGTGATCGGTCCCTATTTCACCCACCAGATACTCAGCTTCAACAGCCATTTTGCCTGGGATATGAACGACACCCACACCTGGTCCGCAGGGCTGGCCTATGAGAAGTCGGATTCACCTGATGCCTTCGTCATGTCCAATTACGATGTACGGCAACAGCCCCCTCTGTATCTCGGCGCATCCACGGTGCTGGACGACCCCGACTTCCGCTTCATCACCGATGTCACCCGGACCAACCGCGGCCTGTTCATGCAGGACGAGATCAGCGGTCATAACTGGAAACTGACCCTGGGAGGACGCTACGACTCTTACAACGACTCCAGCAACCGTTTCAGCCCCAAGGTATCGGCCATCTACTGGCTGGATACCAGTCAGCAACTGAAATTTCACTATGGCGAGGCGTTTCAGGCACCGGTCATGAGTCGCATGTACAACGACAACAACCCGCAGACACTGGGCAACCCGGAGCTTCAGCCGGCGGTGGTCAAAACCTTCGACCTCGGCTTCAGCCGTTTCTCCGACCGTTACGCGGCGAGCATCAACCTCTACCACTCCGAGACAGAAGATATCGTGATGGCTGTACCCACCGAGCTCGAGGGCCAGTTGCAGTTTCGCAATGTCGGCAGCCAGCGCACCACCGGCGCTGAGCTGGAGTCGACCCTGCCGTTGTCAGATCAGGCAACGCTGCGCATGAATTATCAGCATATTCTGGCCAATGATTTCAGCTCGTCACAGCCCCTGGATACCGCTTCACCGGAAGAGTATGTGGCCAAACGGGTCGGTTCATTCGACTTCAACTACCATTGGAATCGCTGGAACTTCAACCTGAGCGGCTTTCTGCACAGCGGCAATCCGGTGCTGCCGGAACAGGACACGGTGGCGGTATTCGACACCAAGATCCAGTACCGCTATTCACCCAAGCTGAGCGCCCATTTCAAGATCAAGAACCTGCTCGACACCGACTGGGACTCACCCGCACCCGGGACAGGGCTGGGTAGCGAAGGCGACACCGTGATACGCGCCACCCCCAATCGCAACCGCTGGTTCTACGCCGGCCTCAACTACCAGTTCTGACCGGACAGGAGAAACTCAACGTCCCTGCAGGCCGCCAAATGTCTTCTCTTCCCATTCACCGCCAGCGGCCAGGGTAAGCGCCTTGCGAATGGCATCAGGTGATGCCATCAGCTGGGTGAAGCCGTGTTCGCCAGTCATTCTCAGGTCCGGAAAATCGATGGCGATACGGAAACGCGGCGCAAGGGCGATCACCTCGCCCCCCGCGATCACCATCTCGTAGGGCAGATGTGGGGTATGCTTGAGAGGCTTGTGATCTACCACCTGCATGATCTGCTGATCGGATGACATCCCCTCGCTCAACCCGACCCCGATGACCGCTATTTCCGCCTCTGGGATTTCGATGCGATACACCGGGGTGACGCCGCCGCGCTTTTCGTTGACAGCTGCCGTGACCTTGCTGAGCGCCTGGGCGTGGTCATCGTATTTGGCCAGGGTCAGTTCGTCATCGAAATACTCCATGCCGAAGGTATAGTGGTATTTTCCCAGCTTGGAGGCGGACAAGCCCTTGGAACCAAAGGTATCGGCCCGCCCCAGGGCACTTGCCAGGCGTTTGCTGATCGGGGCGATATCACCTTGGATGCGGTAGGCCAGGGCAAAATAGTCCGGGTTGGTGTAGGAGACCTGCACGCCTCTCCCCACCTTGGTTACGGCGATGCGCTGGCCAACCAGGAAGGCGGCATTGCGGTCGTTGGCCGCCAGTCGCTGCAAATCCCGACTGGTGGCAATGATCACCTGGGCATCCGGGTAAGGGGAGTACTCACCCGCCACCTGAAACTGCGCACTCTCCAGGGCCTGTCTGACCTGCTCAATACTGGCCTGAAAATCGGCCGTGGATTCACTGGCCAGTACAAAGGGCTTCAACTTCTCCTGGGCCTGGCTGACGCTGGCGACCGCCAGAAACAATAGAGACAGAAATACCTCGGCGACCCAACGCCGTTTGAAAACTGAAAACATCACTACTCCTAAATCCTCTCAGGCTGCTCGTTACCGCTTTAATGGTGTGCCGGACAACCTTGTTTATTATAATAATATTTACATATCCCTGTGTTCGGGATTCAGTCTAGTATAGAGCGTTTTTTTCAAATACATAACGTTTTAACAAGTGCCACCCAGGCCGGAAACCTGGACCGTCATTATCCGAATCCGGTCACGCGTCCGAACCAGGGCTCTTGACTATGGCGGCCGCAACCCACATATCCTTAAACTCTAGCGTGATTCCGGTCACGTTTTTTATGTCACAATAGCGCGCAACCAACATCTGCCATGCTGGAGGAAACAGCTTCGATGGAGAATCCCCTGCTAACCCTCGACGGCCTGCCGCCGTTCTCGCAAATCAAGCCGGCGCATGTCGAACCGGCCATCGACCGGTTGCTGGCGGAGAGTCGTACACTGACCGAATCGCTGCTCAGCACGCAACAACAGTACACCTGGAAGAATCTGGTCGAGCCACTCGAGCTAATGGATGATCGCATCAGCCGCGCCTGGTCCCCGGTGAGCCATTTGAACTCGGTGGTCAACAGCGAGGAGCTGCGCCTGGCCTACAACGCCTGCCTGCCGAAACTCAGCGACTACGCCACCGAAATGGGCCAGAACGTACAGTTGTATGCCGCCTACAAGGCCGTAGCCGAGGGCGACGCAACCCTCGATGACGCCCAGAAAAAGATGCTGAAAAATGCCTTGCGGGACTTCCATCTCTCCGGCGTCGATCTCCCGGCCGATAAGAAGGCGCGTTACAAGGCGATCAGCCAGGAGCTGTCGACGCTCACCAGCAAGTACGAGGAGAACCTGCTGGATGCCACCAACGCCTGGTCAAAGCTGATCACGGACCCGGACGAACTGACAGGCCTGCCCGAATCGGCCCTCGACCTGGCCCGGCAAACCGCCGGACAGCGCGAGCAGGACGGCTGGATGCTGACCCTGGAATTCCCCTCCTATATCCCGGTGATGACCTATGCGGACAGCCGCGAACTGCGCCAGGAGATCTACACCGCCTATGCCACCCGTGCCTCGGACCAGGCCCCTGACGCCGCACAGTGGGACAACAGCGAGATCATGGAGCAGATTCTGCGCCTGCGCCACGAGGCTGCCGGCCTGCTGGGATTCGCCAACTATGCGGAGCGTTCGCTGGCGACCAAGATGGCGAGAAGCACCGACGAGGTGATGGATTTTCTCAATGACCTGGCCGATCGCTCCCACCACCAGGCGCGGCGTGAACTGGACGAACTGCGCGAGTTCGCCCGCACAGAGCATGGCGCGGATGACCTGCAGGCCTGGGATATCGGTTACCACGCGGAAAAGCTGCGCCAGCACCGCTATGCGATAACCCAGGAGGAGCTCAAACCCTACTTCCCGGAAGACCGGGTGATCGGGGGCATGTTCGAGGTGGTGCAGCGCCTCTACGGCATTCAGATCACCGAAGTGCAGGGGGTCGACTGCTGGCACCCGGATGTGCGCTTCTTCGAGATCCGCGACAGCCAGCACCAGCTGCGCGGCCAGTTCTACCTGGACCTCTACGCCCGCCCGAAAAAACGCGGTGGCGCCTGGATGGATGAGTGCGCCAGCCGTCTGTTCACTGACAGCTGCGACCAGATCCCGGTGGCCTACCTCACCTGTAATTTCTCGCCGCCGATCGGCGACAAGCCCGCACTGTTCACCCACGACGAGGTGCAGACCCTGTTTCACGAGTTCGGCCACGGCCTGCATCACCTGCTGACCCGCATCGACTACCCGGCGATTGCCGGCATCAGCGGCGTCGCCTGGGATGCGGTGGAACTGCCCAGCCAGTTCATGGAGAACTGGTGCTGGGAGCCCGAAGCGCTGGAGCTGATCTCGGGTCACTATCAGACCGGCCAGCCGATCCCGGACGAGCTCTACCAGAAGATGCGCGCGGCGAAAAACTTCCAGTCCGGCATGGTGATGGTGCGCCAGCTCGAGTTCGCCCTGTTCGATTTCCGCATGCATCGCGAGTACAAGCCGGAACTGGGCGGTAGAATCTACCCGATCCTGGAAGAGGTGCGCCAGCAGGTGGCGGTGGTCACCCCGCCACCCTTCAACCGCTTCGCCCACGGTTTCTCGCACATCTTTGCCGGGGGCTATGCGGCCGGATACTACAGCTACAAGTGGGCCGAGGTGCTCTCCGCCGACGCCTTTTCACTGTTCGAGGAGATGGGGATTTTCGACCCTGAGGCCGGGCAGCGGTTTCTCCACAACATCCTCGAGCAGGGCGGCTCCAGGGATGCCATGGAGCTGTTCATCGCCTACCGGGGCCGGGAACCGCAGATCGATGCCCTGCTGCGTCACACCGGCATAGCCGCCTGATCGGTCGGGTCCTGCATCCATGTCACCAGCCATACCCAGACTGCTACTGATCCTGCTGCTGTTCGGCGGACACAGCCAGGCCGCACGCATCACCGACCAATTGGTGGTCGGGGTGTTCGAGCGGCCTGATCCCGAACTCGCGCCCATCCAGGCCATCACCAGCGGCACCCCGGTCGAGGTGCTGGAGAGCCGGGGCGCCTATAGCCGGGTGCGGCTCAGCGACAACAGCGAAGGCTGGATCGAGAAGACCTATATCACCGAGGATAAACCGGCGCGGGTGATGTTGCTGGAGTTGCAGGCGGAGGCCCATGCACTGCGCAAGGAGCTGGCCCAGCTCAGGCAGGTCGCACTCAATTCAAGCCCGCCCACTGAACAGACGACACCCCAGGGTATCCTGCTGTCTGTCTGGCACCTGCTACTGGCGGCGGCCCTGATGATTGGCAGTTTTATCGCCGGGATCGTCTATAAGAATTACCGGCTGACCAAGGCAGCGCAGTAACCGGCTCGATGCCCCTTCGCCACTTTGGCACTCAACACGGGTCTGAGCTAGAATGCAGCTGCACCTGACAGACCGACATCTTATCTCCCGAAAGCGCAACCTGATCCGATGATTGAAACCGCCATCGTGGCCTTCACCACCTTTTTCGCAACCATCGGCCCGATCGATGTGGCGGCGATGTTTGCCGCCCTGACGCCCCACGCCTCGCCGGCGGAGCGGCGCTCCATGGCACTGCGCGGCACCCTGATCAGCAGCGTGATTCTGGTCTTTTTCGCTCTGGCTGGAGAGATCCTGCTCTCCACCCTCGGCATCTCCCTGGCCGCCCTCAAGGTATCCGGCGGGATTCTGTTGCTGCTGATTGGCATAGACATGGTGTTTGCCCGCACCTCTGGCGGCACCTCGACCACCGAGGATGAGGCCAGCGAGGCACTGGCGAAAAAAGATATCTCGGTGTTTCCCCTCGCCACACCCCTGATCGCCGGCCCCGGCACCATGGGCGCTGCAATCCTGCTGATGGCCAACGCAAAAGGCGATCTGATCGCCGAATCGGTGGTGATCGGCGCCCTGCTGGCGGTGATCCTGCTGACCCTGCTCCTGCTGCTGCTCGCCACCAAGGTGCAGCAACTGCTGGGAGTGACTGGCATGCATGTGATCAGCCGCGTGTTCGGGGTACTGCTATCGGCCCTGGCGGTCCAGTTCATGTTCGACGGCATTGCCCAAAGCGGTCTGCTGCAGGCAACCCATTGACCCCCTGAATCACAGCGGAACACGCCCATGCAATACAAAGATCTGCGCGACTTCATAGCTCAACTTGAATCCATGGGGGAACTGAAACGCATCAGCGTCGAGGTCGATCCCTACCTGGAGATCACCGAGATCTGTGATCGCACCCTGCGCGCCGGCGGACCGGCGCTGCTGTTCGAAAAGATCAAGGGTTCGGAGATCCCGGTCCTCGGCAACCTGTTCGGCACCCCGCGACGGGTCGCGCTGGGAATGGGCGAGGAGAGCCCCGAGGCGCTGCGCGGGGTCGGAAAACTGCTCGCCCAGCTCAAAGAGCCAGAGCCGCCCAAGGGGATGAAGGACGCCTGGGACAAGCTCCCGATGTTCCGCAAGGTGCTGGACATGGCGCCCAAGGAGATCAAGCGCGCGCCCTGCCAAGAGGTTGTCATCGAGGGCGACGCGGTCGATCTGGGAGAGATCCCGGTCCAGACCTGCTGGCCCGGCGATGTCGGACCGCTGATCACCTGGGGACTGGTGGTGACCCGTGGCCCGACAAAGTCCCGGCAGAATCTGGGCATCTACCGCATGCAGGTGATCGGCAAAAACCGCGTCATCATGCGCTGGTTGTCGCACCGCGGCGGGGCGCTGGATTTCCGCGACTGGCAACAGGCCCATCCTGGCGAACCCTTCCCGATTGCGGTGGCCCTGGGGGCCGACCCCGCCACCATCCTCGGTGCGGTGACGCCTGTGCCCGATACCCTATCGGAATACGCCTTTGCCGGCTTGTTGCGCGGCAGCCGTACCGAGGTGAGCCAGTGCATCGGCTCAGACCTTCAGGTGCCCGCCTCGGCGGAATTCGTGCTAGAGGGGGTGATCCACCCCGACGACCGCGCCCCGGAAGGC
Source organism: Sedimenticola sp. (assembly GCA_002869585.1). Taxonomy (GTDB): domain Bacteria; phylum Pseudomonadota; class Gammaproteobacteria; order Chromatiales; family Chromatiaceae; genus BM503. Next base: position 6,076 of record PKUO01000088.1, on the reverse strand, counting down.
CCGTTCGGCGACCACACCGGCTACTACAACGAGGTGGAACAGTTCCCGGTGTTTAGTATCGAGCGCATTACCCGGCGCCAGAGTCCAATCTACCACAGCACCTACACCGGCCGGCCACCGGATGAACCGGCGATGCTCGGGGTGGCGCTCAACGAGGTATTCGTACCGCTGCTACAGAAGCAGTTTCCGGAGATCGTCGATTTCTACCTGCCGCCGGAGGGCTGCTCCTATCGCATGGCGGTGGTCTCCATGAAGAAGCAGTATCCCGGTCACGCCAAGCGGGTGATGATGGGGGTCTGGTCGTTTCTGCGCCAGTTCATGTACACCAAGTTCGTCATCGTCACCGACGATGACGTCAATGTGCGCGACTGGCAGGACGTGATCTGGGCGATGACCACGCGCATGGACCCGGCCCTGGATACCACGATCGTCGAACGCACACCGATCGACTACCTGGATTTCGCCTCGCCAGTCTCGGGGCTCGGCTCGAAGATGGGCTTCGACGCAACCAACAAGTGGCCAGGGGAGACCGAGCGCGAATGGGGTACGCCAATCCGCATGGATGACGCAGTGAAAAAGCGTATCGATGAGATCTGGGAGCAACTGGGGATCGATTGAACACCCCTGTAAACTTTCCCGCGAATTACCTAGAATTCAGAGAGTACCCTTTCGAAGTGATACAGGAGGAGAGCGATGCGGACCATCATGTTGATGAACGCCAAAGGCGGCTGCGGGAAGACCACCCTGGCCACCAATATTGCCACCTGGCTGGCCGATGACGGTGCCAAAGTGGCGCTGGCGGACTTCGATCCCCAGGGCTCCTCACTCGACTGGCTGGAGGCCCGCAAGGACTACACCGGGATTCCCGAGATCGAGGGCATTGATGCCAGCAAAGGACAGATCAAGCCGGCCAAAGGGACCGATTTTCTGATCATGGATGCCCCTGCCGGCACCCACGGCGCCGAGATCAACAGCATGCTGCGCCGGGTGGAGACCCTGATCATCCCGGTGCTCCCCTCGCCCATCGACATGCGCGCCTGCAAGCGCTTTCTGGAAGAGCTGCTGCACAGCGGCAAGGTATCCCGCCAGCAGACACGGCTGGCCATCGTCGCCAATCGCGCCAAGGAGAACACCCTCATCTACCGCCAGCTGGAGGAGTTTCTCGGACATCTTGAGACCCCGTTTCTCACCCACCTGCGCGAGAGCCAGAATTACATCCGCGCCGCTGAACGGGGCCTGGGACTGTTCGAACTGGCCCCCTCGATGGTGGCCCAGGACGTGGTGCTCTGGGACCCGATATTCGACTGGTTGAACAGCGCCGACAGCCGGCCCTAGAGCCAGTTATCAGAAACTCGCCTCGAGGCCATGGGCGAGATCCGGGTGGATCAGCGTGATGCCCAGCTCTGACAGCATCTTGTCATTCCGCAGTCGCCGCGATTCACGCATGTAGGACATCATACCGGCGCTCAGCTGCTGTTCGCCATCGGCCAGACTGATCTGCGCAGGACGTGGCAGCCCGGCGCGATCGGCAACCCGGTTGAAGTAGTCGGTCATGGTCCCAGGCCTGCCGTCACTGACATTGTAGATCTCGCCATCGCCACCACGCGCCATTGCAGCCATGCACACCTGCACCAGGTCATCCACATGTATCCTGTTGGTGAAGGGGGCCTCAGACTCGCGCACCATCGGCAACCCCTTCTCGATCCGTTCCAGCGGCAGCTTTCCCGGTCCATAGATTCCGGCCACCCGCAACACCACCAGCGAACCACCGCTCCGTGCTCGCCACTCCCGGAAGACCTGCTCCGCATCCCAGCGCCGCCGGGCGCGCTCCACCACCGGGTCGACCGCATGGGTCTCATCCACCCAGCGCCCCTGGCAGTCGCCATACACCCCGGTGGTGCTCAGATAGACCACGCGCCACGGGTGTCCCAGGGTTTCAAACAACCGGATCAGGTTACGCACCCGGGTTTCACTCACCCCGCTGGAGGGGGGCGGCGCAAAATAGAAGAGTTCACTACCCTGTAGTGGCAGATCAGCGGTTGAAAAGGTATCCGGCAACGGCTGATCGAGATCCAGTAACATCGGCGTGATCCCAGCCGTTTTCAGCGCCTCAGCACTGATCACGCTACGCACCACACCAACTACCTGTTCGCCGCTCTGCTGCAACTCCCCAGCCACCCGCTGGCCCAGATAGCCGCAGCCAATAATAGTCTTTCTGATCATAGGGTTTTATTTCTCAGTAAAATAGTAGAGAATTATTAAAAGCAGTCTAATTTCAAGGAATCTCATGAGCTTCACAGTACAAGTAAAACCCAGCGGCCATCAATTTACCACCCGGGGTGGCGAAAGCATTCTCGACGCCGCTGAGCGCCAGGGTATTCAACTCCCCTACGGTTGTCGTAACGGCCTGTGTGGCAGTTGCTCCGGAACCCTGCTTTCAGGCAGCCTCAACTATCCGGAGGAGGTCGAAGAGGATGAATTGAGCGCCCACGACGAGGGTTACTGCCTGCCCTGCAAGGCGGTCGCCACCAGCGATGTGGTGATCCATATCAAGGAGGTCGAGACCGAGAAGCAGATCGAGGTACGAACGCTGCCCTGCAAGGTCGATGAGATGCAGCAGCTCTCCCACGACGTGATGCGCGTCTACCTGCGACTGCCGGACAACCAGCGGCTGCAGTTTCTTGCCGGTCAGTACATCGATTTTCTGATGCCAGACGGCCGCCGCCGCGCCTTCTCGATGGCCAACGCCCCCCACGACGATGAGCGTATCGAGCTGCATATCCGCTACGTGGAAGGCGGTGAATTCACCGAGCATGTGTTCGACACCATGAAGCCCGGCGATATCCACAGCATCCAGGCCCCTCTCGGCGGTTTTTACCTGCGCGAGAATTCCGAACGACCACTGATTTTCATGGCTGGCGGCACCGGCTTCGCGCCACTCAAGGGTATTCTCGAACATGCCCGGCACATCGGGACGAAACGTCCGATTCACTTTTACTGGGGTGTGCGTTCCCAGCGTGACCTCTACCTCGACGAGCTGGCGGCAGGCTGGGCGGCGGAAAATGACAACATCCGCTTCACCGCCGTTCTCTCGGAACCGGACGCAGACTGGGAAGGCGCCAAAGGTTGGGTGCATGAACAGGTACTGGCCGACCACCCTGACATGAGCGGTGTCGATCTCTACATGAGCGGCCCGCCGCCGATGATCTTCGCGGCACGGGATGCCTTCAAGGACGCCGGCCTGAGCGAGGATCACATGTATTCCGATGTGTTTGAGTGGGCCAAAGACAACCCGAAAAAATAACCTGAAAAGGAAAAGGGGCCGCGATGGCCCCTTTTTCGTCTCTGCCCTGCCAACAAGCTATTTTTCAGCCGCCGCCTCCACCCGCTTGGGGGGATTGATATCGGTCGGCGTTCCGATCGCCTCGGGGGCCTCCAATTTCGCCGATGATACCGGACTGGTCAGGGTTGCCGGCAGCTCGCTGAGCGGGGTGTTGCTGATCAGATCCAGGCCTGCCTTGAAGCAGGTCAGCGATTTCTGTTTTTCATCCATCCGCTCCAGCAGCGCGCCCAGTTCACGGTAGGCATCGACCGAGGGCTCGATCCCGATACTCGCCTCGAGATAGCTGCGCGCCTTACCCCAGAGCTTGTTGCGCAGTGACAGCCTGCCCAGGGTCAGAAGCAGTACCGAGTTGCGGTTATCATCCTTCAGCCAGCCTTCCGCAGTGGCCAGCTGCTTGGCGCCATCATCCGCCTGAACCCTGCCATACAGCTCCACCAAATCATCGTTCCACTGACGGGTAACGGCATCCCGCAACAGGGTTTCGACCTGGTTGAACTGGCGCTGATTGAGCAGATGGTTGGCATAGATGGTGATCATTGTTTCATCATTGCGTATAGGCATTGGCAGGGTGCGCCAACAGGAACTCAGGGCCTGCGGGTTCTCATCCTGCGCCGCCTTGTTGAGCGCGCTGCGGAAGATATTCAGTTCCAGGGAGCGCTGCTCGACCTCGCTGATTACCTTGCGCTTTTTCAGCTCGGGCAACAGCTCATACAGCGCCTGCCATTCGCCCAACCGCTCGTACAGCTCCTTCAGCAGTTTCAGCACATGGGTGTGTTTCGGCGCCACGCCGCGCAGATGCTTCAGTGTCGCCAGCGCCTGCTCGTACTGTTCGTGGCCCAGTTGCAATTCGGCCTGGGTCAGGCTGACGGCGATATCCGCCGAAGGCATGCTCTCGTGGGCCAGTTGCAAATAGTGGTCGCGCCGGTCATGGGCACCCTGTTGTTGGGCAGAGCGGGCAGCGGCGAGATAGTTGAGTAGCGGGGTGTCGGATTTGGCAGCGAAGCGTACCAGGTCTTTCTCGGCCACTTTCCAGTTGCCTTCAGAGAGTTCGACCAGCCCCTGAGTCAGGGCTTTTTGCGCCCGGCGGGTGCCGCGGCGGTCACGCCAGTCATGCACCTTGCTCGGTACCGCCCAAAGCCTGAGAATCACGCGGATCAGCAGGTAGAGGATGACGAACAGCGTCAGATTGAGCAGCAGAAAGAAGGCCAGGCTGCCCTCCACGGTCCAATCACCATAGCCGAGCAGGATATAGCCATTGTCCTGTTTGATGGCCAGGGTCAGGGCGACGGAAACGCCCAGCATGATCAGCGCGATGATCAGTGTTTTCATTGGCCCGCCTCTCCTGCCGCCGACTGCTTCATACGCTCACGCAGGGCCAGCAGCGAAGCGGAGATATCCGGAAGATCCGGCTGAACATTCACTGCTTCCAGCTCGTTGATCTGCACCAGCAGCGCCTGGGCGGCGCTGTTATCGGTCTCGAAAAAGTCGTTCAGCCACTGTCGGGCGATCTCCAGGCTGGCCTGATACAGGGGCTGATCGGCGCGCAGCATGGCCATTCTCGCCGATTCAAACTTGAGGCGCAGATTCTGCTGCACGAAAAACTGCTGGTCCGGCGGCATCATCGCGGTTACCGGTTTGCCGTGGTGACGAATCACCATGATCGACTTGAAGCCCTCCCAACCATCCCTCACCAGGGTTTCCAGGGAGCGCCCCTGCTCCTCGCTGATCTCCGCTGCCTTGCGTTCCTCGGCCGGCATCGGTTCGGTGCCGAACACCTTGAGTCCATCCACCTGCTTGGCCATGCCGATCAGTTTGGCTGACAGTCCGGCACGATCCAGGCTGCCCACCGCCTTGATCTTGGCAATCTCTGCGGCAATGCTCTCGCGTACCCCGATCCAGCCCGGATCACCGCTGTCACGCAGGCGGGCATCGGCGGCTTCAAGCGCCTTGATCGCCGTGGCCGGATCATTCTCCAGGCGCAGCCGGTGATTGGCCACCTGCAGCAGATACTCGGCCTCGGAGGCCATCCAGGCGGTGCTGTTACGGCCAACCCGTTGATAGACGGACTCCAGGGTCTGCTGCATCTCGCTACCCTGCTTTTCCAACTTCGCCCGCTCAGCGGCCAGCTTCTCATCCTGACTGGACAGCGCCTGGCGCTGGCTCTCCAACTGCTGCTTCTGGGCATCGAAAGCCTGGTTGGTGGTGTCGATACGTTGTTGCAGTTCGCTCTGATGCTTGACCGCTTGCGCGAGCGCCGTGTTCATCTCCTGCAGATCGGCCTGGAGATTTTTCCAGTGCTGATAGCCCAGACCCAATCCGGCTGCCGTGGCGATCAGCGCCACCAGGGCCAGCAGAATGGCCATCACAGATACCTTGCTGCTGCTCTTCTCCTTCGCTGGCGGGGCCTCCCGCTCAGTGACCTCCGTCACCTCCGCATCGACGATCTCCCCGTCGATATCGATGGCCTCTTTGCCAGCACCCTCGATTTCGGCGTCATCGACTGTTGCCTGGTCGACTTCAGTCTCGGGCTGTTCCTGTCCAGAATCCTGCTCGGTTTTTTTGCTCATTCGTTTATCCGAATAAAATCAATATGATTGGTCTTTGGACCTGATGTTGTCCTGTATCTTACCATGCTGTCGGAATTCGCCAACACCGTCGTCACACCTGTTCCAGACAGGCGTTAGACGGTTGAACGATTCGCGCTGACACGGCCGCGGAGCAAGCTCCCTCGCC
>PKUO01000063.1 GCA_002869585.1 Sedimenticola sp. | reverse complement strand
TTACCCTGTTTAACCAGGCTTTGTTCAAACGCCTGCTCTACGGGCATTAGCCGGGCATCGGCCAAAAACCGTTCCAATGCCTCAATGGTCTGTTCCTGGTAGCGTTTTAGACGAAACATCTAGCGTGTCCTTACGTCGTAGGGGATCTGTTTAAAGGTTATCTGTTCTTTCTGCAGGCGTGTTGCACCTAAGCGACTGCTTTCGCCATAGATCACCTTGGGGCCAGCATGTTCGGGAAGCTCTGCCAGTATCGGGCCAGTCAAAACATTGCCGCCTTGGGGCCGTTTGTCTCCCAGAATGCCGTTATAAAGCAGGTAATAAGCTGTGCCGCCGTGAATGCCCAGTAGGGCCGATTTGCTGCGCTTGGCCAAAGGCGTGTGGGTCTCCAGATACCAGATATGGGCAGCCAGTTCATTAAAGCGGATATCAGGACGTATGGCACCAAACTCATCAAATACAGTAGGGCCTAAACGGTAGTAGTGAAAACCACCACCACCTTGCCACTCTACAGCTTTGGATATACCACCTTGCTCACCATCGACCACCTTTTTCAGGCGGGGCTGGCAATGGGTTTCCGCATGCTCGCCCATTTCAATGCCAATGTACCGGCGGTTCATTTTGTGGGCAACAGCAGCGGTGGTGCCAGAACCAAGACACGAGTCCAATACTAAATCACCAGGGTTACTGGCAATATGTAAAATACGCTCAACAAGCCTTTCTGGTTTTGGCGTATCAAATTCTTTAATGTCATCAAATATGGAAAGAATTTCTTTCTTTGATTCATCAGTGTGTCCAACTTCTGAACTTGGCCACCAAGTCTATGGCACTACTCCTTCTACTTCACTTAAATAGCGGATTAGGTTTGGCTGGGAGTTCCCATTTTTGCCAAAGTATATACGGCCTTCTGCATTCAGTTTATCGAACGTAGCTTTGGCCATCCCCCAACACCTTCCTTTTGATGGAGTATGGATTGCCCCACCTGGAGCTATAATTTCATAAAACTGATCTGGTGTTGCATGACCCGCCTGAGCAGTAATTGGTATAGTTCTCCACCGTCCATTAGGATCGCTATTTGGGTTTTTATAAACTTTAGCTTGCTCTTCTGTTAATGGAACCTTATTTCTATTCTTTTTGAATGTCTTTGGCTGGAGCGTATAAACATAGATATATTCATGCACATCTCCAATAGCCTCCCTGTTTTCTCTTGAATAGCGTTTTTGCCATACATTGGCAGCAACAAAATTATTCCTACCAAATATTTCATCCATTATTACACGCAAATATGCACCTTCAGAATCATCAATCGACACCCATATACTTCCATCCTCGGCTAATAACTCTCGCAACAACTCCAAACGCGGATACATCATGGAGAGCCACTGGCTATGCTCCAGATTGTCATCATAGTGTTCAAAGGCGGATTTGGTGTTATAAGGTGGATCGATGTAGATGCACTTCACCTTCCCGGCATAGAGTGGCAATAGTGCCTTGAGGGCATCCAGATTGTCCCCCTGGATCAACATGTTTTCGTTATTGGGGTCGCCATAGGAGAGGCTTTTCACGCCCTGCAATAAGCGATAAGGGACTTGCTTGGCAGTTTTCACTGCCTCGCCTTTGTTTAACCAGTCAAGAATCGGCATCTATTGTTTCTATGTATCGATAGTTAAATTTTCCAGATGGGGCGTTCACGCCAGTCCATCGGAAAGCCCATAGCCTGTGCATCTATCTCGTGCGCTTCAAACAAATGAAACAGACGTTTTTTCCAGTGATGATCCGGACTGATCATATCCATGAAGTAAGCAATCATAACCAGCGTGTTATACAGTTTCCTTTCCTGCTGGTGATCAAAGTTCACACTCAGCCCCTTAGGTTTCGTACGAGGAAGCTCCATGGTTTTTGTCATGCGCCGATTCCATAGGCGACTATGGTGCGCGCAAATATTGCGGATATAGGCCATGTGCTCAACGAAGCTTTCTAGCACCCGATCTGGCAGGTTATACGCTCTGGCAATAGCTGAACGGGTATTCGCTGGGCGAAGGCTTTTATACCAGCGGGATAGTAATCCCAAAGACATCACTTCACACACTGCCCAGACTGGAGGCGATTCGGGGACGGTGTAGGTTTCGCTATAGTGACTGACAAACACTTCATCAGATCTTTCGAGCTCTTTCATCAGTGAAGAAAGGTTGTTGGCATGCCACCTAGCATTTTTGCACAATGAGGCATCCAGGTAGGCATGAGGGCCATGCCCATGAGCCAACTGATAAGCCCACTGGGTGCGTAGTGACACCTCTATGCGCTCAATAGCATCCAGGACCAAGAGCCGCAATTCGCGATCAAAAATATAGAGATTAAGTACATCCTCAAAAGTAACACCGGACTTGAAAAGATGTGCTTTCTGATCCGCCTCAAGCGGCAACCAATACCCTCTAAGGCGGTAATAATTGAGATGTTTCAGATAGTGAGCGGCACTTCCATGATCTGAAATGATCATGCCACGGGATTCAAGGATTTCGATCTGTTCCTGGAAAGTTTTGGAGGGTTTAGCAAATTCCAACTTTACACCCCACAAAAAAGTAACCCGCCGGTTTGAGGATACTGCAAGCAGCATAGCCTTGGCGGGTTTTGTTGTCGGTGATTATAGCTGGTGATTCAGGTAATGCAAACTGAGTTATCACGAAATTATTTCCCTTTAATTTGGCGCCAGCCCATGCTTATTTTTATTCCTAGATAGGCATACTGGATTATTGCGTACAATTCTTCTGAGGTCTATTCCCTGTATAATTCCGGTCTTCCCATCTACATTATGTTTACATAAAAATTCCCACGATAGCGGGAATTATGTAAGTTACTGATAAATACGGAGCCGGCGACAGGAATCGAACCCGCGACCTCCTGATTGCAAATTAAGGGGAGCGGGGGAAAGCCAAACATGAAATACACTTTATTGCTTCCACAATGCTTCCACAAACCAAAAAAAAGCGCTTACGAAAACCGTAAGCGCTTGATTTCATTGGTGGGCCATGAAGGATTCGAACCTTCGACCAATGGATTAAGAGTCCACTGCTCTACCAGCTGAGCTAATGGCCCATGCAGAAAATGGGGTGAACGATGGGGCTCGAACCCACGACCACCGGAATCACAATCCGGGGCTCTACCAACTGAGCTACGCTCACCATTAAACTGTTATTGCATGGCACGCCCGGCAGGATTCGAACCTGCTACCCTCGGCTTAGAAGGCCGATGCTCTATCCAAATGAGCTACGGGCGCATGAACGAGAAAAAATGGTCGGGGTAGAGAGATTCGAACTCCCGACATCCTGCTCCCAAAGCAGGCGCGCTACCAGACTGCGCTATACCCCGATACCGGGCCTCGCACTATGCGAAGAGGCCGGAATAATACGCAGAGCCAAGCCATTAGTCAACGGTTTTCCCGCCTGTTTTGCCCGCACACGGTGCCAAAAAACGGCTTTCAGGGTATCATGCTTGTTTTTTTCGGCACAACCCGTGGAATCACTAATGAGCGCACAAATCCTTGATGGAAAAGCCATTGCAGCAGACATCAGAAACGGCATCAAGACCAAGGTGGATCGAATGGTTTCCACCGGTCAGCGCCCACCTGGGCTTGTTGTGGTGCTGGTTGGTGAAAATACAGCATCCCAGGTCTATGTGCGTAATAAACAGCGCTCCTGCGAAGAGGTGGGCTTTCTTTCGGAATTACGCCAACTGCCAGCAGATACCGCTCAGGAAGAGTTGCTCAGCCTCATTGATGAATTAAATTCTCGCGAAGAGATTGACGGAATTCTGGTGCAACTTCCTCTGCCAAAGCAGATCGATGAAGAAGCGGTAATCGAGCGCATCCTGCCCACCAAGGATGTCGATGGTTTCCACCCCTACAATGTTGGCCGTCTGGCACTGAAAATGCCGATTCTGCGGCCCTGCACCCCCAAAGGGGTCATGACCATGCTGGAACGTACTGGACAGACACTCGAGGGATTGGACGCTGTGATTATCGGGCAGTCCAATATTGTCGGTCGCCCAATGGCTCTGGAACTTCTCGCAGCCCGTTGCACCATCACTGTCTGCAACAGCCGCACAAAAGATCTGGTCGCCAAGGTAAAGAATGCAGATGTGGTGGTTGCCGCTGTCGGGCGTCCGAATTTTGTTCAGGGGGAGTGGATTGAGGAGGGTGCAATGGTGATCGATGTCGGCATCAACCGTCTGGATAACGGCTCGCTCTGTGGTGATGTAGATTTCGACAGTGCGGTACAGCGTGCCGGATGGATCACGCCCGTCCCAGGCGGGGTCGGTCCTATGACTATCGCCACTCTGCTGGAGAATACACTACAGGCCCGTGAATTACATGGTGCGAATCGATAACGGGCTGCCACACGAAAAATAAAAAAGCGCCCATAAAGGGCGCAATACTCTCAACGTAAAAGTGAAGTTCATTTCACCCCATGGGGTATTCGGCAATCCCAGGATTGCCGTCGACGCCAACCAGTTTGGGGGTATTCAGTTTTTTGATTTTGATGGTCTTCTGATCTCGCAGGTAGTCGGCTACAACCTCCCAGATCGGACGGCCTGGCGATTGTGAACCCACGGTTGCCCAACCGGCGACCATATATTTTTTATCCGCTTCGATAGCCGTTCCGTCATCCAGCGTCATATTGCTGATACGCTTACCCATTTTTTCATTGGGAGTGCAGACGTAATCGAGACCACCAAGCCGTACCATGTCACCACCCTGCTGATAGTATGGATCTGCATTGAAGAGGTTGTCGCAGACATCTTCGAGGATCAGTTTGATATCGGCACCACTCATTTCGCGGCGATAGGTTTCCGGATAGGTAATACAGGTCTGATCCATCACGTTGTCCATGGTGATGGTTTGCCCTGGTAGTACGGTGGTGCCCCAACGAAAACCCGGTGACAGGGAAACTTGAGCGTCTTCTACTGCACACAGAGCGTCACAGATGACCTGGTCGAAAGTCCCGTTGAAATTGCCCCGACGGTAAAGCGTCTCTTCGGCAACCGCAAGCTTCTCATCGAGCTTGCCTTTATAGGGCGCACGAACATCGTCGATGTATTTTTGCATCTCCGCATCTGCGGGCAAGAGATTGGAGAATACCGGTACCAATCGATACTTAAACTCCTGCACCTTGCCATTACGCACATCCAGGTCCATAACACCCAGGAACTTGCCGTTGGACCCTGCATTGGTCACCAGGGTTTTACCACCCTTGTTTTTAACAATGGTGGGCGATGGCATGCCATCATGTGTATGACCACCAAAAATTGCATCAATGCCTGAAACACGTGATGCCATTTTCAAATCGACGTCCATACCATTATGGGATATGACAATCACCACATCGGGCTTTTCATTTTTCCTGACCGCATCAACCACGGACTGCATCTGTTCGTCTTTGATGCCGAACGTCCAGTCAGGTATGAAACGCTGGGGATTTGCAATGGGCGTGTACGGGAAGGATTGACCAATCACTGCAATACGGGCGCCACCCACGTTCTTGATGGTGTAGGGCTTGAATGCCAGACCCGCATCCTCATTAAAATCCTCGAAATCGGCAAACCGGTAATCGAACAGCGCATCCTCACGAACATTCACGTTTTGCGCAACGAATTCACCTTTGAAATCTTTGACGTTGGAGATAACCTCTTCATCGAGATAGGTGAACTCCCAGTGTCCGGTCATGACATCAACACCCAGAAGATTACAGGCACCAACCATATCCTTGCCACGGGTCCAGTATGCAGTTCCTGAGCCTTGCCAAGTGTCACCGCCGTCCATCAGCAGGCTATTACCATCGCCCCGCTCAGAGCGAATGCGCTTGACCAGCGATGCCAGGTGTGAAAAACCGCCCACCTTGCCATAGGTAGAGGCTGCTTTATTGAAATCCAGATAACTGAAGGCATGTGCTTCAATACCACCTGCATCAATGCCAAAGTGTTTGAGCAGGGAGTTACCGACCAGATGCGGGGCGTTTCCGTAAGCACCCGCAACACCCAGATTGACGTTCGGTTCACGGAAGTAGATTGGATTGAGCTGCGCGTGACAGTCAGTCATGTGCATCAGGCAGACATTTCCGAATTTGGGGATTTCATACAGGTCTGATGGTTTTTTGGCTGCGGAGAATACCTACCCGGGCACCAACCCTGCCGCGCCGGCCAACCCCATCAAACGGATGAACTCTCTTCTTGAAATAGTCATCGTTGATAATTCCTGCAGGCAATACCACGCCTTCACGTTCGTTTGGAAGACGGGAGAAAAAGAGAGAAATTGACCTGGCATGACCTGTATGGCCATGCCAGTATCAATGCTGGGCTTTAGCTGATAGTTGCTTCTTCAGAATCAGACTCACCTTTGTTGTCAACCCAGGTCAGTTTGAACATGTCGCCTTTGTTGGCGCCTGCAAACTTGAATGAGAGATACGGATTCTTCGAGACACCGCCATTCCAGTAGGCTGTCATGACGTTTTTACCAGCGACTTCACATTTAACTTCCTGAATATAATGTGCGGGAACCAGTTCTCCGGTCTTGGAATCCTTGCGCGTGCCGGATTCCATCGGGTGGGTCATCAATGCCTTGACCGTTATCTCATTATCCTTAAGCTGGGCGCGAATTTTGATGCTATTGTTTGCCATCTTTGATTACCTCAAATTATTCATGATTGATGTTGTGTTTAAAGCGCCCAAAAATTAGCCGCCACAACCACCAATCGTCACTTTCACGCCTTTCTTGGCTGAGTAGATTTTGCCACCGGCTTTGACGAGGGCAACCACATCACCGCTTTTGCCCATTTTGATGTGGGTGGAAACAAACCCCTGGCCGCCTTCTCCCATCACGAAATTGGCGATCAGAGGAACCGGGTTGTTGGACGCGACAATAGCGATGGACTCAACACCAGCCATATCCGTTGAGACAGTTATTGGCACCACTGCACCATTCTCAGCGATATCCGGGGCCTTGATTTTGATCTCCCCACTCTCTTCAGCCTGGTCGCTGCCAAACAGTGCGTTCATTGCCGCAGGCAGTTCCTTGGCAGTAAAGGCCTCTTTTGACCATGAGGCTAGCACCGCTCTCGGGGCCAGAAGACCTGCGCCAACTGCAACACCCAAAGCACTAGCGGCCATGGAGCCTTTCAGAAAAATTCTACGTTTCATATTTGTACTCATTGTTATCACTCCTCGGAAAATCAAGGCTTGGTTGTTGTCAGGCCAACACTGACCCAATCCTGCATGCCACCGCGATACCATTTAATTTTATAAGCCGGGTAACCCAGTTTAGTCAGCGTTTTGATGTTGACGGAAGACTGTGGGCACCAAATGCCGTTACAAAAGAGAACAATGGTCTTCGCATTACGGAAATCCCATTTGCCGTTATCCAGTTTCGCGCCAAACTGATCTGTAAGAATATCCGTCAAGGTATCCGCTTCCGCCTCAATCGCAAAAGTACCGGCCATGTCGACATTGATCTTATTCCAGGGGATGTTTACTGAACCTGGAATTGTTCCGCGGGATATCCATTCGGGGCTGCGCGAATCAACCACCATCACGGAGCGGTCTCCATCGGCGTTGCGCTTCAGGTATCCCATCACCTCAAGTTCACACACTGTTTCAACACCCGGCACGACGGCCATTGGCTGCACACAGAAAGGGGGACAGGCGCGGGATGTCTTCAGGTAGGCATCCGGAATAACCGCGTTGTCGTCGTCGGTGCGGGTAATGGTGACTTTTTCACCGTTATGCATTACATCCAGGGATGTCAGGGCCGGGGTGATTTTTCCAGCCAGCACCGCACCGGAGACCGCAAATCCACTCATCAGCACACATGTAGTCAATAGTTGTTTTACATTCATAATTACATCCTCGATTTTGGGTAGCTTCGTTCGTTATTTGAAGTATGACGGCAGACGCAATTTTTCCTGGGAAACCATCTGCTCGTAACCGCGCTCACCCTGTACCTTCGCTTTGTTTGCCAGTTTAACGGCCTTGGCAAAGTCCCCTGCTTTGGCAGCCTCTTCAGCCTCACCAATGATCTTTCCGGTGTCACGCCACTCACCACTCACAGAGCCCGCTTTCTTTCTGGCCGCATCGGCTGCCGCAATCGCTGCCGTGGCGTCGTCCGCGGTCATTTCTGTCTTCATGGAAGACATCTTGTCACTACTTGCCGTTGCACAGCCGATACCGCCAACAAGGATGAAGGCGAGAACCAGTATGCCTAAATATTTCGTTTTCCGCATGATATATCTCCGAAATCTTATTACTTGCCAGAGCCTTGCTCTGGCCTATGACCTGCAGTCAGCGCTGCGTTATTTACGAGCACCAGGGCCGTTCAGTGGCAGATTGTTACTCTGATAGGTCAGGAAGTACTCAAGGTTACGGTACTCTTCGCCATGCGGCTTGAATGCCTTGGCGCGCACCTGCTCATTACAGCCTTTAAAACGGCGATGAAGCGTGCCCATTTCACCCCACTTTGAGCGATATACCGGCCAGTGCGTGGTCTGTCCGACAGCAGGTCCGAGAATTTCGGTACGCAACACCATGCCGACATTCTGCAAGTGGCAGTTGGCGCAGGAGAAGTTCAGCTGGCCGCGCTTTGTGAAATAGAACTTCTTGCCCATCTCATAGGCTTCCAGTGCACGCGGATCATCCTTGGGGATGACAACATTTGTCACCTGATCCCTGGACTCATAGGCGATGTAGGAAACGATATTGGCAATTGCGCCTTTGTTGTACTTGAGCGGCTTTTCACCATTGGCTTCACGGCAGGCATTCAGCGCCAGTGGCAGCGTGATAACGCTCCCTTTCTCCTTGTTCCAGTGAGGATACTTGCTCATGATGGCTGGGCCATCAGGGAAACAGTCACTGTAGGTTTTACCATTCGCAAAGGCTGTATCCCACATGCTTTTACCCGCATCGATAGCGGTTTCATAGGGAGGGAACTCTTCGATTGCTTCCCAGTTCTCGCGGCCGACCGGATCAATGGCGTACACGCCATTGATATAGTCATCTTGCGGAACATTTGGAAAACGCTCCTTATAGAAGTTAAGGAAAATCTGTCTGTCTTCTTCCGGGGATGCCATAACAGCGTTGGAAAAACCAACTACCATCAGCAGGGCGGTTGTCATCAATACAATCTTTTTCATAGTCTGATACTCCTCAAGGGATTATTTCAGTGTCACTTACCAAAACCCTTAAAGGGTCCAGACATACTCAACGATCTTGTCGAGTTCAGCGTCTGAGATTACCTGGTGCTTGCCAAAGGGCGGCATTGGTGAATCTGGATTAGCCGCTGTCGCATCCCAAATCTGCGCGCGCAGTTTTGCCTTGTCTGGGAAACGGGCTTTCATGGCGATCAGTGGTGGTGCGATATTACCGGGACTGGCGCCATCTTCGATCATATGACAGGAAAGGCAATTGCCCTTTTTACGATCAAATGCCAAGTCCTTACCCTCGGCCACGGCATTGCCCGCATCTGCGGCAAACGCCATTGAGGTCGTCAGCAGTGGTATTGAGAGTACTGAAATCAATAATCCGGTGGTTCCAACCAGATGTTTTTTACTTATTGTCATCATCTCCTCCAAAGTACGCATGGTGAATGAGAATGACTGCTTACCCAACCCTGTACCGTTAGCCTGTTTTGCATCCCTGCACGGAACGAGCGGATAAACAGCCAGTCACAATGCCTGACACCGTCTCGCAAAGCACAGAATCAAGGCTGTACCGATTATGTTATTCGCTGACATATAACAAAATTGGAAGATACAATCGGAGGGATTAAGGTTTTCCCCTACTACACTAGGCGAGCGCACCGGATCATGGCGGGGGTAACTGACAGAAAATACATAAGACTATAATTATATTAGAATTATCCTAATCGTATGGGCCTGAAATTTTCCTGCCATCACTCAGTCTCAAGCGCCAGCATCATGCGCATCAGATCGGACAGGGTATTGGCCTCCATCTTCTCCATCACCTTGGCGCGATGGGCCTCTACGGTGGACTGACTGATACCCAGATCGGCAGCGATCACCTTGTTTCTTTTGCCGGCTATTACCAGTTCCAGAACCTCCTGTTCACGCGGTGTAAGGCGATTGAACCGGCCCTGGATATCCTGCAGCCGGGATGCCTCGCCACGCTGCTCGGCATCCCGGCTCAGCGCGCGGTGCACACTGTCCAGCAATGCCTGATCATTGAACGGCTTTTGGACAAAATCGACAGCGCCGGCCTGAACCGCCCGGACAGCCATCGGAACATCACCATGTCCGGTGATGATGACAATCGGTGGATGCAGCCGCTCCTCAACCAGTTTTGCCTGCAGATCCAGTCCGCTCATACCCGGCATACGCACATCCAGCACCAGACACCCGGGAAGTTCAGGATCAAACTGGTCGAGATAGGCCTGCGCCGAACTGAAGGCCTGCACCCGCAGACCGACCGACTCCATCAGTAACTGCAGCGCATCACGCACTTCCTGGTCATCATCCACGATAAAAACGGTGGTTTCATACGTCACTGTCGCTGTCTCCTCTATTCATCGGTAACAGGAAACGAAAAACTGCCCCATAGCCTTCAACGCTGTCCAGATAGAGCTGTCCCTTATGGGCCTCGATAATGCTTTGACTGATGGAGAGCCCCAGCCCCATGCCATTCGGCTTGGTGGTGACAAACGGGTCAAACACCTGATCTTTGACCTGAGCACTCAAGCCAGGACCGGTATCGGCTACTGTCACCGCCACATTGCCGTTATCTGTTCGCGCTGTCTTGATCACCAGAGCGCGTGGCGTCTTGGTATTCTCACTCATCGCCTCGATCGCATTCCGTGCGAGGTTCAATATCACCTGGTCAATCTGAACATGCTGCGCCAGCACCTCCCCGATCTCGGCATCCAGTTCCAGACGAATCGTGACATTAGCTTTTCTCGCCTCGGGCTTCAATAACACAACCACTTCATTGACCACATCATTGATATTGACACGGGAAAGTTCCGGCTGCTCCTTTCTGACCAGTTGCCGCAGGTGGCGAATGATTTCACCGGCCCGCTCCGCCTGGGAACCGATTCTCTCGAGGGTATCAACCAGACGGTCCGGATTGGAGCTGCCACCTTCGATCATACGAATACTGGCCTGGGCATTGGTTGCTATCGCCGTGAGCGGTTGATTCAACTCGTGTGCAATCCCTGAGGCCATCTCACCCAGAGTACTGAGACGGGCGACGTGGGCCAGATCAAGCTGATGCTGGCGCGCCTCCTCTTCCGCCTTTTTGCGCTCGCTGATATCACGGAACACCACCACGCTGCCCACCGTATTGCCTTTATAATCCTTGATTGGCGAACTGGCGTATTCCACCGGAAAACTGGCGCCGTTTTTCTTCCAGAAAATGTCATCGTCGACAAAGCGCGGCGTACTATCCATGTAGGTGGCATACACCGGACACTCCTGCTTGGGAAAGGGCGAGCCGTCAGTCTTGGTGTGGTGCAGGACCTGATGCTGATTTGCACCGATCAACTCATCCGCGCGCCAGCCGGTGATCTGCTCCATCGCACGATTGACGAAGGTAGAGTTGCCCTTCAGATCCACCCCGTAGATGCCGTCCGCCACCGAATTGAGAATCAGCTCGTAGTGCTGTTCCAGATGCAGGTTGGATTTAGCCAGTTGCCGGTTCAGACGAAACACCCAGGTGGTCATGAAGGCCATGGACAAGATAAAGGCTATACCCACGACCAGCCAGTACCAGTATTTTTTCACTGCATCCTCTAGTGTGAATCGACCGGTGGCCTGATAGGGTGGCAATTTAAGTTCTCTGAACAGATCGTGTACCGGCTGATAGTCCAGCGGGACGGTCCAGCCTGCATAGCTGCCCGCATCCGCCGCAGGATGCTGGGGAGGCATATTCAACAATGCCACCGCCACACGCTGAGCCAGCTCATTCGGGGTGTGCTGAACTTTACTGAAGGGCCATTCCGGATAGAGACTGGTACTGTGCTGGAAGAAGAACTCGGGGTGTTGGCGTGGGCCAACCACCTTGAAATCTCTCAGATCGATCAGCTTTGCCTTATCCATCCGTTCAAGAATATCGGTGCGTACAGTACCGGCATCGACATCGCCACGCAGTACCGCCTGCACCACATCATCATGGATGCCGCCAAACTGAATCGATGAAAAATCCTTATAGGGGTCAATGCCGACCCGCTGCAACTCCCCCCAGGCCATCTGAAAACCGCCCAGAGAGGTCTGGTCCACGGCCATGAAGCGCTTACCCTTGAGATCGGTTATCCGCTTGATATCAGCGCGGTCCCTGCGGGTGAAGATCACCCCGCCGAAGACATTGTGCGACACGTAACCGGCACGATTATTCAGGGTGGCAATCCTGGAAACCCGATAACGGACCTCCAGGTTCACATAGATACCAGGATTGACCAGGATAAAATCGACATCACTGAACTTCACCGCCGGTTCAACCTCGGCAAAATCCAGCGGAATGATCTCGAAGCGCCTGCCCGGCACCGTCTTTGACAGATAATCTGCTGTCGGCGACCAGTTTTTCAGGGTCGCCTCACTCCCCCGATGACTCAGCACGCCTATCCGGATCGGCGGCCCATCGGTAAAGGCCGCGGCAGGTGTCGCCAAAATCAACAATAGCAGGTAGCAGGCAGTTCGCCACATAGTGTATTTCCAGGATAGGGAACCGATCTCTCCAGATTACAGCGCCTATTTATACCACAATAGGGCCATATCCCTGCGAAGACCGAATTAATGTCCCAAGGATAGACCTCTGCGTTTGCGACAAGCACTGCCCTTTATCAGAAGCAAGACTCGATAGCACTGGAAATAATTGAAAATAATTTCATACTTAAAGCAAGCACCGAACTAGCGGGAGTGAAGGCATGGCTAATTATCAACACATTTTATTAGCGACCGATTTTTCTGATGAATCAGAGCGCGTTGTCAACAAGGCAATTGAACTTGTCCAGCAGAATGGTGCGCGACTCAGCCTGATCCACATCGTGGAGTACACCGGCACCATCTACACAGGCGAGATCCCCCTGCCCGAAACCCTGGACATCGACCAGGAACTTGCAGCACAGGCTGAAGCGAAGCTAAAAAGCATGAACGAGGAGAAAAACCTGGGTGCAACAAGCCATGTTGAAATCGGCATACCGAAAAAGGAGATTACCCGCATCGCGGAGGAGAATGGTGTGGATCTGATCGTGATCGGCAGCCATGGAAAGCATGGCCTTCAGCTGTTGCTGGGGTCAACCGCAAACGGTGTTCTGCACCTGGCCAAGTGCGATGTTCTGGCGGTACGTGTGGAAAAATAGACCCCGTTATTCACCGCCCCCCCGGAATCTTAGCCAATTCCTCCAATCATGCTATGATCTGCTTGAAAATATTGATTTTTTCCTCTAAAAATCATTAAATCTATCAACGGGTACAGGATTATTCTGAAACTCGAAGACCCGGAACCGGTTATACACCCATGTTCCGAAAATGATATCTGTCCACTCGTGAGTTAGATGAAGGATGAATCGCAGAAGATTTATACAGACTGCGGCACTCTGTACAGCAGCCCTTCGCGTGCCTCAACTCCATGCGATACAACACAAGCCCGATGCTGAATCGATAAAGGACTATCTGTATCGAATACGCCACCCGGACATGCAGCATGAGGGAGATGTCCTGGCGAATCAGCAGTCAAACTCGCTGCTGCACAGTGTCGACAATCGCCTTGGCAACGTGCTACGGACCGTGGGCTATGGGAACTTCAACGTCCTCAGCTTCGATGAAATGCTCCTTTATTCACGCCGCTATTCGCAGATTGGCGATTTTACCGCCAGTGAGCTCGATCTGCTGGAATCCCTGTTCTATGCCGATGCATCTCAGTATGGATTTTACGGTGAAAAACCCGTGGAAAAGATAACCGAGCGAATCGATAAACGCGCTGTCGTAAAAATACCCGGAACCGGGCATTATCTGTTTGAAGGTAAACCGGTAAAACTCTATGAGACAATCTGCAAGCAGTTGGGCGACAACATCACCCTCACTTCAGGCATTCGCAGCATCGTGAAACAGATGCAGCTATTTGTCTCCAAGGCGACCCGTTTTGACGGTAACCTGTCACTGGCATCGCGCTCACTGGCCCCACCCGGCTACTCCTTCCACGGAATTGGCGACTTTGATGTTGGCATCGTCGGCTGGGGCGAAAGGAATTTCACCGAGGATTTCGCCACAACCGATGAATTCAAGCGGCTGATCGACCTCGGTTATGTCGATATCCGCTATCCTATGGACAACATCCTCGGTGTTCGTTTTGAGCCCTGGCACATAAAAGTAACCTGACATGCATAGACTGCTATTTACCCTGCTGATTCTCATCTCCTCAATCACGTCCGCCGAGGAGCGCCTGGAATTCACCATTCACAAACTCGAGTCGAATGTTGAAGGGCCCACGGTTCTGGTGGTCGGGGGCATTCAGGGGGATGAACCTGGCGGTTTCCATGCGGCATCCCTGCTGGTCACTCACTACCGGGTCACCAAGGGTAATATCTGGGTCGTCCCCAATCTCAACTTTGAGAGCATCATCGAGCGTTCGCGCGGGGTGAACGGCGACATGAACCGAAAATTCGCCCATGTCCTGGAGAATGACCCCGATTTTCAGGCGGTGGTGCGTATCAAGGAACTGATCAGAAACCCGGATGTGGACTTTGTCTTCAACATGCATGACGGCAGTGGGTTCTATCGGGAAGAGCACAGCGACTGGCTGCACAGCCCGCTGCGCTGGGGACAGAGCATCATCATCGACCAGGAGAGCCTGGATGTTGAACGCTATCCGAATGTCGGAGAGCTGTCACGCCAGACCGTTGCGAAAATCAATGAGCGACTGCTGGATGAAGAACACACCTATCACGTCAAGAACACCAAAACCCGCGACGGTGATACGGAGATGGCAAAAACCCTCACCTTCTTTGCCATCAACAACGGCAAGGCCGCAGTCGGGCTGGAGGCCAGCAAGACGCTGTCAACCTCTGAACGCGCCTACTACCATCTGAATGCCCTGGAACACTATTTTGAGACCCTGGGCGTGGAATTTGAACGCAGTTTCGAGCTCGAGCCGGCGGTGGTGCAACAGGCGATAGACGACAACATTCAGATCGCCTTTTACCAGAATAAGCTGCTGCTTGACATCGCCAAGGCGCGTTCTCACATCGGCTATGTACCCCTCCAGAAAAATGCCGAACTGGAGTTCAAACCAAGCAATCCATTGATCGCTGTCACCCGAAAAGGCAAGGGCTACAAGGTGAATTACGGCAATCGTTCAGTGACCTATCTGCAGCCCCAGTTCTTTGATTATGACCACAGTCTGGATACCATCACCATGGAGATCGATGGCGTCGAGAGAGATGTCCATGTCGGCAGTGTGATTGAGGTTCAGGACAACTTCCAGGTCAACCCACAAACCGATGACTACCGGGTCAATGTCATCGGCTGGACCAAGCAGGGCGTCGATAACGAGGCCTGGCAACAGATCCGCAAGGGGAGTATCCGGGAGAGATTTTCCATCGATGAAGACGGTGAACTGTTCCGCGTCGAGGTCTATAATAACGACAAATTCAGCGGCATGATCCTGATCCGTTTCCCGGAAAACGTGGCGGACAGCGAACCGGCCAGGCAGGCCCCTCAGGCCCTTCAACAGGCCCGGCTCGAAACCCTGGCCTCACTCAACGGCCGTTGAAATTTAGAGCAACAGACCCGACTGGACCAGAAACACATAGAGTGCTGTACCGGAAAAGATACTCAGCAGCGCGTTGCTCCATAACCAGTGTACCAGCGCGGTGAGTAGCACCGCGATAAACTCCCGAACTCCATAGGGTGGTATTGAAATATCCACCCCCTGCAGACTGTAAACCACCAGAATAGTCATAATCACCGGTGGCATATACCGGCCGAGATAATCCAGGAGATGGTGGTCCTTGTTGTTTCTGAACGCGACGAAGGGCAGCACCCTGGTCAGGAAGGTCATCAGCGCCATGACCAGAATCACCGCCAACAGGTAGTGCAGATCACTCATGCCGGAGCCCTGCCCGGTACGCCTGATAGGCGAGCACAATCATCGACAGCGCAATGGATGTCACCAGCATATGCTGCCTGAACAACACAAGGGCCAGAACTGCGGAGATCAACGCCAGCACAAATGGCCAGGGTTCCCCGACCTTTTTCCACTGCTCGATCACCAGAACCACAAACAATGCCGTCAGGGCGAAATCCATACCGCTGGTATCAAATACCAACCAGGCGCCCAATCCAGCCCCCAGGGCGCAGCCGATCACCCAATAGATCTGGTTGAATGCGGTGATTGCCATATAGTAGGAGACACTATCCACATCGGCCGGTGTATCGGTACTGGTAATCAGCGAGTAGGTTTCGTCTGTCAGGACAAAGATCAGATAGAATTTTTTCAGACCCCTGGCCGTATAGCGTTTGAGGAGGGACAAGCCAAAAAACATGTGACGGGAGTTGAGCAGAAAGGTTGAAATGGCAACTTCGGTCAGACCCGCCTGAGCAGAGAGCAGACCGACGGCCATGAACTGGGCAGCACCGGCAAAAACGATCACCCCCATCAGCGGTGCAAAGTACCAGGGATACCCCAGATCCTGGAATAACACGCCAAAGGCCATGCCTAACGGGATATAACCAAACATCACCGGCATGGTTGCCTTGAAGGCTGTACTGATCAGAGAGTGCGGCATATCAAGGCTAGACCATCATGCGCAGAAATACACAGCCATATACACCGGTCGCTATCCGTCATCAGTGTATGATCAAAACCGTCAGGCAGGATTAACCGACCCAGACCCTGGCGTTCCTGAACAACCTGAGCCAGGGAGCATCCTCTCCCCATTCCTGAGGGTACCAGGAGTTCTGCACACTGCGCACCACGCGCTCCGGATGCGGCATCATGATCGTCACCCGGCCATCGTCATTGGTCAGCCCGGTGATACCCTGGGGCGAACCGTTGGGATTGGCGGGATAGCGTACTGCCGTTTCGCCCGTGTTCTCGACATAGCGCATAACGACCTGTGGCCCGGCATTTTGCAGATGTGCAGAATTCCTGAACTCGGCCCTGCCCTCGCCATGCGCCACAGCGATCGGCAAGCGCGAGCCTGCCATATCCTGCAGTAAAATCGAGTTGGTCGGCTGAATCTCGACCGACACGAAACGCGCCTCAAACTGCTCGGAACGATTGCGTACGAAATGCGGCCAATGCTCTGTACCAGGAATCAGCTCGTGCAGATTGGAGAACATCTGGCAGCCGTTGCAGACACCCAACGCAAAGGTATCGCGGCGCTGGAAGAAGGTCTCAAACTGATCCCGGGCGCGCGAATTGAACAGAATCGACTTGGCCCAGCCCTCCCCTGCGCCCAGCACATCGCCGTAGGAGAAGCCGCCACAGGCGACCACACCCTTGAAATCGGCCATATCGACGCGGCCTTCGATGACGTCCGACATATGCACATCGACACAATCGAAACCGGCGCGGAAAAAGGCATTCGCCATCTCTATCTGGCCATTCACCCCCTGCTCACGCAGGATGGCCATTTTCGGGCGAACGCCGGTTGCCAGCATGGGCGCGGCGACATCGTCAGAGGGATCAAACGAGAGCTCGACGCTGATGCCCGGATCATCCCGATCGGCGATACGCGCAAACTCCTCTTCGGCACATTCGGGATTATCGCGCAGGGCCTGCATCCCTCGCGTGGTTTCCGACCAGGCCTGCTGCAGCTCGACGCGGCTGGCGTCCAGAACGGCATGACTGCCGCGCTGAATCAGCACCTCGTCCTGGTCGTTCAAGGTGCCGATAACAAAACTGTGACTGCCCAGTCCAGCATCATGCAGTATCTTCAGCACCGCATCCGTATCGGTATGCCTGACCTGGATCACCGCGCCCAGCTCTTCGCTGAACAGAGCAGCAAAATCGTCATCCGCCAGATCATCGATCTGCACCGTGATCCCGGTGCGGCCGGCAAAGACCATTTCACACAGCGTGGCCCACAATCCACCATCAGAACGATCATGGTAGGCCAACAGCAGGCCGTCACGATTGAGCATCTGAATGGTTGCAAAAAAGCGCTTCAGCTGATCCGGATCATCCAGGTCCGGCCCACGGTGTCCAACCTGTTTGTAGACCTGAGCCAGGGCCGAGGCACCGAGTCGATTCGCCCCCTTGCCCAGATCGATCAGCAGCAGATCCGTATCCCCTGCCTCCTTCTGCAACATTGGAGTCAATGTCTTGCGCACATCGGCAACCGGTGCGAAGCCGGTGACAATCAGGGAGAGGGGGGAGGCCATGACCCGGTCCTTGCCGTCCTGTTGCCAGACGGTTTTCATCGACATCGAGTCCTTGCCCACGGGAATCGCGATACCCAGCGCCGGACAAAGATCCATGCCAACCGTCTTCACCGTTTCATAGAGAGCGGCATCCTCACCGGAATGACCCGCCGCCGCCATCCAGTTGGCCGAGAGTTTGATGTCATTGATGGCTGTGATCGCAGAGGCAGCCATGTTGGTGATCACCTCACCCACTGCCATCCGGCCAGAGGCCGGGGCGTTCAGCAACGCCAACGGTGTGCGTTCACCCAGGGCCATGGCCTCACCGGTATATCCCACATAGTCGGTGGTAGTGACCGCCAGATCGGCTACCGGCACCTGCCAGGGTCCGACCATCTGATCCCGGGCCACCTGTCCGGTGATTGAACGATCGCCGATAGAGATCAGAAATGTCTTGTTGGCCACCGTCGGCAAGCGCAGTACACGCAGCGCCGCCTCCCGAAGATCGACTCCGTCCAGCGCCAGTTCAGGTTTATGAAATGTCTGGTGTTTTACGTCACGTAACATCCTTGGTGCCTTGCCAAACAGCAGTGGCATGGGCATATCGATCGGGTTGTTCTCGAACTGACCATCGCCGAGCAATAGATGCTCGTCATCGGTTGCCTCACCCACCACTGCATAGGGGCAACGCTCCCGCTCACAGATCGCCCGGAACAGCTCCATCTGTTCGGCGTCGATGGCCAGCACATAACGCTCCTGGGCCTCGTTACACCAGATCTCCATGGGCGACATGCCGGGCTCATCGTTGGGGACGGCACGCAACTCAAAACGTCCGCCCCGGCCTGCATCATGAACCAGCTCAGGCAAAGCATTGGAGAGGCCACCAGCGCCGACATCATGAATGAACAGAATCGGATTCTGCTCTCCCCTGGACCAACAACGGTCAATAACCTCCTGACAGCGCCGCTCCATTTCCGGATTGGAACGCTGTACCGAGGCAAAGTCGAGATCCTCGGCAGAGGTGCCGCTGGCCATGGATGAGGCGGCACCGCCGCCAAGGCCGATCAGCATCGCCGGGCCACCGAGTACCACCAGGGGCGTGCCGGCGGGAAATTCCCGTTTCTCGATGTGCTCTTCACGGATGTTGCCCAACCCCCCGGCGAGCATGATCGGCTTGTGATAGCCACGCAGCTCCAGCCCCTTGGGGCCGGGCACCTGTTCCTCGAAGGTGCGGAAATAGCCGCATAGGTTGGGGCGTCCGAATTCGTTGTTGAAGGAGGCCCCTCCGATCGGTCCCTCCAGCATGATATCCAGGGCAGAGACAATTCGGCCCGGTTTGCCATAGTCAGTTTCCCAAGGCTGCTCAGCACCGGGAATACGCAGATTGGAGACCGAGAAACCGGTCAGTCCGGCCTTGGGCTTGGCGCCCTTTCCGGTCGCCCCCTCATCCCTGATTTCGCCACCGGAGCCGGTGGCCGCGCCGGGATTGGGTGAAATCGCGGTTGGATGATTATGCGTCTCCACCTTCATCAGGATGTGGATATTCTCACGGCTGTAGCCATAGGCATGATCGGTCGGATCGGTGATAAACCGCTCGCCCTCGAAACCGGTCATCACCGCCGCGTTATCCTTGTACGCCGAGAGGACATTTTGCGGCGACTGTTCGGTGGTATTGCGGATCATCTTGAACAGCGACTTGTCCTGGGGTTTGCCATCGATGATCCAGTCGGCATTGAAGATCTTGTGACGACAGTGCTCGGAGTTCGCCTGGGCAAACATCATCAGTTCGACATCAGTCGGGTTGCGCTTCAGCGCCTGGAAACTCTCCACCAGATAGTCGATCTCGTCATCCGACAGGGCCAGTCCGAGCTCCAGATTGGCTCGCTCCAGGGCCGGACGACCGCCGCCCACAACGTCAACCGTGCTGAATGGCCTGGGTTCGGCGTGTTGGAACAGGGTTTCTGCATCGTTGATATCGGAATAGACCGACTCGGTCATACGGTCACGTAAAACAGTAATAGCGGCCTGCTTCTCACTGTCGCTCAGGAGGGAATCAGTGCTCAGATAATAGGCAATCCCGCGCTCGAGCCTTGCCACCTTGCTCAGTCCGCAATTATGCGCGATATCGGTCGCCTTGGTGGACCAGGGAGAGATGGTGCCCGGCCTGGGGACCACCAGCACCAGTTCGCCCTCAGGCTGATGCACCGAAAGCCGCGGCCCATACCTGAGCAACCGTTCCAGAATCGCCTCTTCATCAAAGTCGAGAGACTGTTCCAGTTCTGCAAAATGCATAAATTCCGCATAGACGCTGACGGCTCTGCCCACCGCGTCCTGCAAACGTTGTTCTAGTTTTTTTAAACGAAAATCCGAAAGGGCCGGGGCACCGCGAAGACTGAGCATTGTTATCCTTAAATCATGCAGAAACAATTAACACTTATATGATACTCGAAGCCGGGCGGCCTCGCACGATAACAGGCCCGTTATTCACGGGACTCAGAGTTCAAACCAACCACAGACTCTGTCCTGACAGGTGAATGCCAGACGGTCTTCAATGCCCGGCACTGCATCCAGCAGGGTCTGTTTCGCCCGCTCCGGGGAGTTGTTCTTTTCACTCAGATGCGCAACCACGATATGCCGCAAGCGGGCATGATCCAGATTACCAAGGATCTCGGCTGCCTGATCATTACTCAAATGACCGTGCAGACCGCCGACGCGGCGTTGCAGTGCCGGCGGGTAGGGACCGCTGGCCAGCATCTGCAGATCGTGATTGCATTCGAGAAACAGCGCATCGCTGGCGGATAGCACCTGCATGATGTGCGGGGTCGCCATGCCGGTATCGGTCAGTATCCCGAGCGCCGCCTTGGCGGACCTGAACAGGTACTGCACCGGTTCGCTGGCGTCATGGGGGACAGTAAAGGGTTGGACTTCGAAATCACCGATACTGAAAGCGGGCTGGTGCCCGTGGATCAGATGCAGATCAGCGAGTTCGCCGCAACGGTTCTGACGGTGGGTGCCGTGGGTCATGTAGACGGGTAACCGATAGCGGCGGGAAAAAGCGCCTACCCCGCGGATGTGGTCCTGGTGCTCATGGGTGACCAGTATCGCATCTATGCTGTCCGGCTCCACCTCCAGGGCGGCCAGCCGGAGTTCCGTCTCCCGGGCGGCAAATCCATTGTCCAGCAGCAACCGGGTCTGCCCCACCTCGATCAGAGTGGCGTTGCCCCGACTGCCGCTGCCAAGAGAGGCAAAGCGCACTCAAACCCTACTTAATCTGCTCGTCAATCAGGGTCAGGATACGCTGGGCTGTTTCAGAGTTATCCCTGTCGCCTTTCTCGCTCAGCACCAGGATACGGGTCTCCTGACCCTCCGGAACCAGCTTGACCTGGTACTGGTTCTCCTTGTCGATGTTGGCGTCACGATCACGCCAGAAGGCTAGCTTGGCAAAAAAGCCCGGCTTCTCGGCCTCTTTCATCGGGTCGTTATAGCGGACGAAATAGATACCCTTCGCCCGATCGCGGTCTTCCACGGCGAAACCCACCCGGTCCAGGGCGACGCCTGTCAGACGCCAGGCACGATCAAACTCTTCGGCGATATTCAGGGAGATCTCGTCACGGATACGGTTCAGCTGTGAACGAGGCTTCTTCTCGCCGCCCTGGGCAGCCAGATTGGCCCCTGCCACCTGATCGGAAACGCCGATATACACCATCAGGCGGCGCAGCATTTCGGCTTCAAGGTCATGATCAGTAGGTCGTGGATTCCAGACCGTACGCTCTACATCCACACTTGAGGCCTGGATGATCTTCTCCTGCATACCGCGATGAGTCAGGTAAAGTTCGGTGGTTCCCGGCTCTGCACCCGGCTCGACGCGCACCCGGTACTGGTCCTGAACCGAGGATGAGTAGAGTCCGTCGAACACCCGGCGAACCCGGTCGGTGATGAAATCGGTCTTGATGTCGGCACGGTTCTCCATCCAGTCGGTCATCATAATCCCGACGGTGGGATCCTGTTCGATGAGCAGAATGCCGTTCTCCTGCCAGAACTCCAGCACCTTGTACCAGACATCCTCAGGATCGGCCTTGATCACCAGCCAGCGCTGATCGCCGTCGCGCTTGACCTCGATATTCTTCACCGCGGGCAGAACCGATGCACGCTTTACGCTGCGGCCCTGCACCCGCTCCTGCTCCATCACCCCGGACAGGGTCGCACTGCTGGCATTCGGCGCATTGGGGATAACCAGTTCGTCGTTGATCGAGCTCTTGGTCAGGTCCGGGGGAATTTCCAGATTCTTCTCCGCCTGTTTGGAGCGTTTGTACTCTGCCTTCTTGTCCGGCAATACATCATCAACACTGGGCAGTGCACTACAACCGACGAGGGCCGAGAGCATAAGTGCGCTGCTGAGAAACTTGGTATTTATCACTGACATTGATTGAACCTGTAATTTTCCATGCCGAACATCCGGCCCTAGATCTGATACCGATTAAAGGATACCGGCTTTGATCATCGTTTTTCTTAATTTGTCCTGCAAGGCCTGAGAAAACCAGGTCATGGGCAGACGAATACCCTTGGGTATCCGGCCCATTTCGGCCAGCGCCCACTTTACCGGAATCGGATTGGCCTCTAAAAAGAGATCACGATGGAGATCGGCAATGGTCGCATCTATCGCCCTGGCGCGTTCGGCATCCCCCGCAAGGGCGGCCGCCACCATATCATGCATCGCCTTGGGCGCCACGTTGGCCGTCACCGAGATCACTCCCTGACCGCCCAGCAATACCAGGTCACACGCCGTGGCATCGTCGCCGCTGTAGATATCGAAATCATCCCCGCAAAGTTCCCTGATCACCTTGACCCGTCCCATATCAGCGGTGGCTTCCTTTATGCCGACGATATTGGGCACCCTGGATAACCGGCCGACTGTTTCGGGCAGCATGTCGCAGGCGGTGCGACCCGGGACATTATAGAGCAGTTGCGGGATATCCACGGCTTCGGCAATCGCCTTGTGGTGGAGATAGAGCCCCTCCTGGGTTGGCTTGTTGTAATAGGGCGTGACCAGCAGGCAGGCATCAGCCCCGGCGGCCTTCGCGCACTCGGTCAGTTCGATGGCCTCTGTGGTCGAATTGGCGCCAGTACCGGCAATCACCGGGATACGCCCCTGGGTGAACTCGACCGTCTGTCGAATCACACCGCAGTGCTCTGGTGTGTCCAAAGTAGCCGATTCACCGGTGGTGCCCACAGCGACTATTGCATCGGTACCCTGCTCAATATGCCACTCAATAAGCTGATGCAGGCTGTTATTGTCAACACTGCCGTCCTCCCGCATCGGGGTTACCAGCGCCACCATGCTGCCCTGAAACATGCACTAACTCCAAATATTAAAGCCGAACATCGAATTCTAAAGCGCCAGCAAAGGGCATTACAAGCCGAGAATGCAGTTGCTGGCGATAAATCCAACAGCCAGCCTCCTCCATTCAGAAGAAATAGTGGTATTGGGAATCCCTGATCTGTTCCTGTTGGCCGGCCAGAGACGCCACTAAAACCCAAAAAAAATAATGCTTTTATTCCTATAAGTTCATGAATTGTTAAAGATATTGTGATTTCCCCTGGCAATGTTTAGGATGAACCACAGGGTTACGCTTGCCGATCGGGAATCTATACTAATGCCACGCCACATATCACTGCTCGTCTCTATGCTGGCAGCGCAACCGGTATGGATGGAACGCCCCCGTCGTCGCCATTTGAATGGCCGCACTACCGAGGAGTCCGTTCTCCTGGCGCTCTGCGTGGTTGGCGCCCTGGCGGTTGCGCCCTTCATCATCCTGCGCCTGCTGCGCGGGGACTGGCTGCTCGCCGGCATTGATGCATCACTAGTGGTGGGCGTTGCCATACTGGCCACCTATGTCTGGACCACACGCCGGGTACGCAACGCCAGCATCGTCCTGACCGTGTTCTACTTAAGCCTGATGGTCCTGGTAGTGCACATAGATGGCATGCAATCGATCTATTGGGCCTATCCATCGATGGCGGCGGCCTATTTTATCGTGCGGCCCAAAGAGGCGGCGGCGCTCAATATCCTTGCGATGCTGGCGCTGATCCCGGTTATCAGCCAGGCAATGGCCCCCATCAGTTCTATCGGACTGATCATCACCCTGGCCACCAGCAACCTCTTCTCCTTCATCTTCGCCCTGCGCACCATCCAGCATCGCGAGCAACTCACCGCACTGGCCAGCCGTGATCCGCTCACCGGCGCCGGCAATCGCCGCTCCCTGCAGGAACGCCTGCAGGAAGTGATCGCCATCAAGGAACGTCAAAAAGAGAATGTCTCTGTCGTAGTGGTTGATCTGGACCACTTTAAAATCGTCAACGATACCTTTGGACACGGTGTCGGCGATGAGGTGTTGATGCGCATCGCCGAGATCATTCGGGCCAGAATACGCATCACCGATGGCCTGTACCGCTTGGGCGGTGATGAATTCGCGGTGGTTCTGATGTCGGCCAACCTGACCGTTGCCAGCCGCTTTGCCGAGCAGATACGCAAACTGATCTTTGATGCCAATCTGCTGCCTCAGCACCGGATAACCGTCTCCCTGGGGGCGGCAGAACTGCAGCCCAGAGAAACCGCCGAAAGCCTGATGGAGCGGGCCGATGTAGCCCTCTACGAGGCCAAACACAATGGCCGCAATCAGACCAAGATAAATACCGACATCAGCACCTGACCCGCAATTCACACCGCGTTAAACGACTCCAGCGGCAGGGGGGAGACAACGGGTTACTTCGAGGCTACACTGGGCAGCAATAAAATGCCGTCCAGGAGTGCTTAGCAAATATCATGAGTGCAAAAACCAATCACTTGGTCATTTCCGCTTTGGGTAAAGACCGTCCCGGAATCGTCGATCAGTTATCCAAGGCGATTCTTGATGAAGGCTGCAACATCGCCGATAGCCGCATGACCGTTCTCGGAGGCGAATTCGCTGTTCTGCTACTGGTCGAAGGCAACTGGAATACCCTGACCCGGCTGGAAGACGGCGTTGAACGGCTGGAAAAGCAGCTGGATATGACCATCATCGCCAAGCGTACCGAACAGCGCAGAAAGTCCGCCGGCACTTTGCTACCTTATGGTGTCGAGGTAGTGGCGCTGGATCATCCGGGTATAGTCCATCATCTCGCCAACTTCTTTTCACGGCGGGAAATCAATATTGAGGATATGGTCACCACCAGTTATGCAGCAGCTCACACCGGAACCCAGATGTTCTCGGTCCAGATGACTGTGGGTATTCCGGCAAACGCCCACATCGCCACGCTGCGTGAAGAGTTTATGGAATTCTGTGATTCAATGAATCTG
Organism: Sedimenticola sp.; assembly: GCA_002869585.1. Classification (GTDB taxonomy): domain Bacteria; phylum Pseudomonadota; class Gammaproteobacteria; order Chromatiales; family Chromatiaceae; genus BM503. The sequence goes on along the minus strand of PKUO01000063.1, from coordinate 6,779 downwards.
GATGCGGTGCTTGAACCCCTTAAGGGCTGATTCGGAGGAGCGGCATGTCTCAGGCTGTTATTGGTAAAAAAGTCCCTGATCTTCAACTGACGGTTACCGGCGACAAGGTCGTCCGCTTCAAGGATTTTCTCGGCAAACCGATCGTCCTCTACTTTTACCCCAAGGCCAGTACCCCGGGATGTACCCAGGAGGGGCTGGACTTTACGGCTGCAATCGCCAAGTTCCGCCGCCAGTCGGCGATAATCCTCGGCGCTTCACGCGACAGCCTGAAGGCCCAGGAGAACTTCAAGGGCAAACAGGGATTTCCCTTCGATTTGATCTCCGATCCGGATGAAACCCTGTGCAAGACCTTCGATGTCATCAAGCTGAAAAACATGTACGGTAAACAGGTGCTAGGTGTCGAACGCAGCACCTTTCTGATCGACAGCAAGGGTGTCCTGCGCCAGGAGTGGCGCAAGGTCAAGGTGAAGGGCCATGTCGACGAGGTGCTCGAAGCACTGAAGAGTCTCAACCAATCAGAAAAATAGAGAATCCTGCCCCACTCGCCTCCGCACTGCTGCAATGCGGATTGCCGGGGTATGTCTGAATCACGTGAGAATAATTAGCCGAGGAAACGCCTTACATGACTGACCGTGCCGAACGCTCCCGCCTCTTCGTCCTCGACACCAATGTTCTCATGCATGACCCGACGGCCATTTTCAGATTCAAGGAGCACGACATCTTCCTACCGATGATCGTGCTGGAAGAGCTGGACCGGGGCAAGAAAGGCATGTCCGAGGTGGCCAGAAACGTTCGCCAGGCCTCCCGCTTTCTGGATGAGCTGATGTGCAATGTCAGCAAGGAGCAGATCGATGCCGGTTTGCCGTTACCCGCACCGAGCAACGGTAAGAACGGCGAACCCGTCCCGCATGGACGCCTCTTCTTCCAGACACGCCATCTTCCCAATCTGCTGCCCGAGTCGTTACCGGGCAACACACCGGACAACAACATTCTCGGTACGGCGCTGGCCCTGCAGGAAGAGCGTCCGGAAGCCGATGTCACTGTCATCTCCAAGGACATCAACCTGCGCATCAAGGCAGCGGTGATCGGCATCCGCGCCGAGGATTACAACAACGACCAGGTCCTGGATGACGTCAGTCTGCTCTACAGTGGCGAGGAGGAACTGGCCAGTGACTTCTGGGAAAGCCATGCCAAGGATATGGAGTCTTGGCAGGAGGAGGGGCGTACCTTCTATCGCATCAGCGGGCCGGATACCGATCACTGGTATCCCAACCAATGCCTGTTCATGGAGGGTGATAGCGGCTTCGAGGCAATAGTCCGCCGGCGCGATGGCGAGGATGCGATCATCGAGCTGGTCAATGATTATCGCAACCCCAAGCATGGCGTCTGGGGCATCACCGCGCGCAACCGCGAGCAGAACTTCGCACTGAACATGCTGATGAACCCGGAGATCGATTTCGTCTCGCTGCTGGGAACCGCCGGAACCGGCAAAACCCTGCTGGCACTGGCCGCCGGACTGGCGCAGACGCTGGATCAGAACATCTACCGTGAAATTGTCATGACCCGTGTCACCGTCCCGGTCGGCGAAGACATCGGTTTCCTCCCCGGTACCGAGGAGGAGAAAATGACCCCCTGGATGGGGGCGCTGATGGACAACCTCGAAGTCCTGACCCAGACCGAGGGGGGAGAATGGGCGCGCGCTGCGACCGATGACCTGTTGAAGTCACGCATCCGCATTCACTCCCTCAACTTCATGCGCGGCCGTACCTTTCTAAACAAATACATCATCCTGGACGAGGCGCAGAACCTCACCGCCAAGCAGATGAAGACCCTGATCACCCGCGCCGGCCCGGGCACCAAGATCATCTGCCTGGGCAACGTCGCGCAGATAGACACCCCATACCTCACCGAAACCACCTCCGGGTTGACCTTTTCAGTGGACAGGTTCAAGAACTGGGATCACAGCGGCCACATCACCCTGCTGCGCGGGGAGCGTTCGCGGCTGGCGGATTTCGCCTCGGAAAATCTCTAGGGTATATGCCCAACGGATGCGACGGACTGTACCAGTGATAGCAGCTCATTCCGGTTGGTCCAGGAGCTGGCCAGCCCCGCTGCCCGGGTAAGCGTCAACCAGCGGTATTCACTGTGTTCTTCCGGATTGAGCCGGATCAGCCTCCGGCCGGGCAATCGATAGAGAAACCAGTGCTCGCGGTTGAAGCGCACTCCCGGTGCGTAGCGTGCGCGCCATTCAGGCAGGATCGGAAACGTAACGGTTCGGCGGCAATCGTTCAATCGCCCCTGGGCCTGTAGACCGGTCTCCTCGAACAGTTCCCGCTCAGCGGCATGCCGTGGCGATTCACCCCACCCCAGGCTACCGGTCACCGACTGCCAGAAACCAGCCGGGCGCGTCCGGCGCAGCATCAGCGCCTCACCGCCAGCGGTATAAATTACCACCAGAATCGATTCTGGACGCTTGAAGGGGGAACTCATGATCGGGAGATCGAGAGCGGAAAAACCGAGCCGCATAAGGCGACTCGGTTTCCCGGGTAGACCTTTCTCAAGCCTCTTTCTTCTCTTCCGATTGAGGCAGACGCAGGCGAATCGAGAGTTCGCGCAGCTGCGCCTGACCAACCTCGGAAGGGGCGGAGGTGAGCATACATGCGGCGGTCTGGGTCTTGGGGAAGGCCATCACATCGCGAATCGAACTGGCACCGGCCATCAGCATCACCAGACGATCCAGACCAAACGCCAGCCCCCCGTGGGGCGGGCAACCGAACTTGAGAGCGGCCAGCAGGAAGCCGAACTTCTCCTCCGCCTCCTCCGGACCTATGCCCAACAGCTTGAATACCTGCTGCTGTACATCCTGGGTGTGGATACGGATCGAACCGCCACCGACTTCCGATCCGTTGATTACCATATCGTAGGCGCGTGACAGGCAGGCGCCTGGATCGGAATCGAGCAGACCGATCTGATCGGCCTTGGGAGCGGTAAACGGATGGTGTAGCGCATTCCAGCGATTGGCCCCTTCGTCCCACTCGAACATCGGGAAATCGACCACCCAGAGCGGCTTCCACTCGCCCTGCATCAGGTTGAGATCCTCGCCGAGCTTGACGCGCAGGGCGCCCAGCGCCTCGTTCACCACGGTGGCCCGATCCGCGCCGAAGAAGATCAGGTCGCCATTCTCGGCCGCGGTACGCTGCATGATGCCGTCCACCGCCTCATCCGGCAGGAATTTGAGAATCGGCGACTGCAGGCCTTCCCGGCCCTGAGACCAGTCATTGACCTTGATGTAGGCCAGGCCCTTGGCGCCATAGATGCTGACGAACTTGGTGTACTCGTCGATCTCCTTGCGGCTCAACTCGCTGCCCTTGGGCAGGCGCATGGCGACCACGCGCCCTTTCGGATCTTTGGCCGGGCCGGAAAACACCTTGAACTCCACATTGGCCATCAGGTCGGCGACATCGATCAGCTCCAGCGGACAGCGCAGATCCGGCCGATCAGAACCAAAGCGGCGCACTGCCTCGGCGTAGGTCATGCGTGGAAATTCGGGGAGATCGACACCCTGGACCTCGCGGAACATGGCGCGGATCATATCCTCCATGATGGCCATCACCTCGTTCTCGTCCATGAAGGACATCTCGAGATCGAGCTGGGTAAACTCCGGCTGGCGATCGGCACGCAGATCCTCATCACGGAAGCAGCGCACGATCTGGTAGTAGCGATCCATGCCGGACATCATCAGCAGCTGTTTGAACAGCTGGGGCGACTGGGGCAGCGCAAAGAACTTGCCGGGATGGGTGCGACTCGGCACCAGGTAATCGCGGGCGCCTTCAGGGGTGGCCTTGGTCAGCATCGGCGTCTCGATATCCAGATAACCGTGGTTATCCAGATAGTTGCGCAGGCTGCGGGTGACCGCGGCGCGCAGCTTGATACGCGCCAGCATCTCGGGGCGGCGCAGATCGATGTAGCGATAGCGCAGGCGCACCTCTTCCGAGACATTTTCGTGTTCATCGAGCTGGAAAGGCGGTGTCTCAGAACGGTTCAGGACCTCCAGGTGCAGTCCGAGAATCTCGATCTCGCCCGTGGCCAGATCGGTATTCACCGTGCCCTGCGGACGCGCCCGGACCTTGCCCCTGATACGCACCACGAACTCGTTGCGCACCTGCTCTGCCTTGGAAAAAACATCAGGCAGATCAGGATCATACACCACCTGCACCAGACCTTCGCGGTCGCGCAGATCGATAAAGATCACACCACCGTGGTCACGCCGGCGATGGACCCAGCCGCAAAGTTCGACCTCTTGATCGATATGAGAGGCATTGATTTGTCCGCAATAATGGCTGCGCATGAAATTGGTCCTGTTACAAACTAGAGACACGACCCGAAAAAAACGGTCGGTGAAAAAGCGGAAATGTTAAGGTTTGGCGCTTGTTGGCGCAAGTTTTGTCGCTGTTTTTCTGGCATTTGGCACAACTGCGCCCATTGACATCAGCATCTTCAGCCCATCATCCACGCTCATCTCCAACTCAATCACCTCGGATTTGGGCACCATGACGAAATACCCCCCGGTGGGGTTCGGTGTGGTGGGCACGTAGACATTGAGCACCTGCTGGCCGGTCTTCTCCTGGGCTTCACCAACGTCGGAGCCGGTCAGAAAGGCCAGGGTCCAGAGCCCTTTGCGGGGAAACTCGATCAACAGCACCTTGCGGAATGACTGACCGCTGTCGTTGAACATGGTCTCCGCCAGCTGTTTGGCCCCGGAATAGATGGAACGCACCAGTGGAATCCGCGCCAGCATCCGTTCCCAGAGCCCGACCAGCGAGCGGCCGAACAGGTTGGCGGCCAGCACCCCGGTCGTCAACACGATGAGCACCGAGAGGATCACCCCCAGGCCTGGGACGGTGAAACCGAGCAGAGTCTCTGGACGATAGGCTTCGGGGATCAGCAGCAGGCTGTTGTCCAGCCAACGGACCAACAGCCTGACCACCAGCAGCGTTACGCCAAGCGGCACCCAGACCAGCAGGCCTGCAACCAGATAGCGGCGTAAAAAAGACATGGTTAAGGAGGGAGGCCTATTTGCAGGTCGAACAGGCGCCGCCGCCACAGGCAGGGGCACTCTTGGATTCGCTTTTTCCCGAATCGTGGACGTTCTTCTTCTGACCGCTCTTGAAATCAGTCTCGTACCAGCCACCACCCTTGAGGCGGAAACCGGCAGCAGAGATCAACTTCTGCAACTGCTCCTTGCCACACGCGGGACATTCGGTGAGCGGGGCGTCACTCATTTTTTGCATTTTTTCCAGTTCATGACCGCAGGCGTCACAACGGTATTCATAGATCGGCATTTCTGTGTATCTCCACTTGTTAACCCGCAACGGGTGGATAGCGAAAAATTGTCGCGATTCTAGCACAGATAGGGCCAGACACCCGGAAATTAAAGGCCGAACCCGACCTCATCACCGCCCTTTTCGTACTGATCCTGCGCGCGCATCTCCTCCACCAGTTTCAGCAGCCGGGCATGTTCCTCGGCCGGCATGCCAAACTGCAGAAAGTACTCCAGATGCTTGAGCATTTTCTCCAGCCCCCGATTGCGCTCGTGCAGGTAGATCAGGCATTTGGCGAGGGAGTGCGGGTCCTCCCCTTCGGCTCGCATATGCCGGGACAGATCCAGTGCGGCAGCTAACGTTTTTTCTGACGGTTTCATGAACACATCTCCTTTCTCATGCGCCACGCCTTACAATCTAACTATATGTCAGTGCAGTAATTTCCGCCATACACCAGCAGCGGGACATTCAGGATTTTGTCTCAGGGATGACCAGCCGATCGATCAGTTGAGTGGCGAGAACCGACAGCAGCACATAACCGGCAAAGAAGTAGAGTCCGGCCTGAACCTCGGCGTCGGTCAAACCCTGGCCATTGCTGCTGAAAAAGGCCACGAGGATAGCCACCACAAAGACGTCTGCCATCGACCACTTGCCGATGTGTTTCACCAGGCTGAGCCCGCGCAGTGAGAAATGGTGCGTCCGGGCAAAAAAGGTCATCCCCACCAGCAGGCTTTTCAGCAGCGGGATCACCACACTGAACAGAAACAGAATTCCGGCCAGCCAGAGATTGCCTACCTCCTTCAGAGTCCAGATGGTACTCAGCACCCCTTTGGACTGGAACTGAAACACGGTCTCACCCAGGAGCGGCAGATCCTTGCTCGCAACCAGGGACAGAATCGGGGCGCTCAATCCCACCACCAGGGAGATCAGCGCAGCCAGCAGCGCCGCATAGGCCATATCGCCCAGATCACGCCGCACCAGAAAGGCAAACAACAGGGTGAAGGGCACCAGCGTGAAAAAACCCATGGACATCAGATCCGCTGAATGCCGATAGGCCTCCTGCAGGCGCTTTTTTTCGGCGAGGGCCTCCAACTGGTCGCTATAGCCTGAGTAGGTGCCGAGGGAAATGAGCTCGACCAACTTGTCCATGGCCGATTCAAGGCGGGTATCCGCCTGCAATTGCGCAATCAGTTCCAGCGTGGTCCGTTCATAGGCCGCAGCCTGCATCCAGGCATGCCAGGCACAGAACACCAGACCTGCAGTCAACAGCACAAACAGCACCAGTGAGGGCTTATTCAACAGTCGGGACTCCACCACACCACTCCACAACAAACGCCTAGTTTGACACAGACGGCATAGAAATGTTCTGGCAAAAAAAACCTCGCCGACCCAACCAAGGAACGATTTGCAAAAACCACCAAAAGCCTGTCAATGAAACCCCCAACGTGTCAGAAATTT
>PKUO01000085.1 GCA_002869585.1 Sedimenticola sp. | reverse complement strand
CTTAAGGTGCTCATAACAAGTGTCCACTAAAAAATAAGTGGACGCTATCCTGACGGCACCAGCTGCTAGATCAAGATGGGATCACCGGACGGTTACAGATCATTTACCTGAACGTATAGTGAATGCGGTATGGATGATGGCGCCCGGCGGTACAGGACTGATGACAATCGGCGAGATATAAAAAAAGCGGTTATGCCTATTTTGACATAACCGCTTGATTCATTTTGCCTTATATGGAGCTGGCGAGAGGAGTCGAACCCCCGACCGGCTGATTACAAGTCAGCTGCTCTACCGACTGAGCTACGCCAGCAATACTCTAAAAAGAGTGCGCGTATTCTAGAAGATCGGTCATGGATTAGCAATTATATCGCAGGTTTTTTTTACCCGGCCAACTGCCGGATACTCGTTCAATATCGTATCAATAACTGGGATCTTTTCGGCATCCTTCAATTCAAAATCAAGCCAGAACTGATCGGCCTGTTTTGTTCGGTGCAGAATCTCGGTTTCAAAACCCTTCTTTGCAACCTCTTTTTGCCGGATTTCCGCGTTTGCTCGCCTGGAAAACACACCTAGTGAGATTCCGTTTTTTTCCTCACCCTTGTGAAAACGACCCACATCCTTGAATCCAGCGTCGCGCATCCGATTTACCAGACCAACGGCTTCGTCCTTAGTAGCCAATGGGGGCACAATTACCCAGTACCCTATACTTTTTTCGACCGACTCCTTGCGGGAAACGGTATCAACCCCCTGCCCAGAAAGAGTTCGCTCAAGGGCAGTTGCTGTATCCACATCAGCCATAGGTCCCAGACTACCGCACGACCGTTCTACATCTCTGACGAGTTGCTCAATTATCGGTTCCGGGTCCTTTTCGGCTATTACAGGTTCTGGGACTGGATTGTCTGGAATTTCAACGGCGGTTGATTCCTGTTCGGCCGTAATATCGAAATCCGTGGTCGGTTTGAGTAGATCGCTTTCAGACAATACTGCGTGTTCCGATGGACGGGAAGCATTCATCTGATCAGCCGCTTTCTGAAGCGCCATTGATGACCCGACGACATCGCTCATATTTTGTATCGTCGATGCCACCGGGTTATTAACTTCCGTATCTTCTGTTACTGATACTTCATTTTTCGGCTCTGGATCGCTCGGCGTTTTTAACTCGGAGAGTTTCCCGCCTTCCAATTCAGATATCATTCGCAGGTTTCCCATACCGGGAGGGGCTATTATCTCCCTGGATTGTCGCGCATTATCCTTCTGAACGCCCCATAAAAAGACTGCCAGGTTGATCACAATCAGCAATAAAAAAAACCATTTCATTGATGATCTTTCTCCAATGTCGCCATCAACTTCAATCCCTGCATCACGAGATCCGGTTGTATCTCACACGCTGTTTCCAACAGCTGTTCTAGCGCCACTGCATCACTGCCTGTAAGGATAAGGCGCAGAGCTTGATCATGCTCCTGTTGCCAAATACGTATCACCCTCTCTATCAATGCAACACTTGCCTGCAGGCAAGCCGATAAAACAGCTGTCGATGTGTTATCGGCAAGTAGTGGTGTTGTATCCGTCTTTGTTATACCAGGTATTTTTGTTCTCAGTGACAGTGATTCGCGCATCAATGTCTGTCCGGGGAGAATCAGGCCGCCATTATGAAAGCCCTGCTGATCGATCACATCAATGGTTAATGCCGTTCCAGCATCGACGATGCAGACAGCTTCTGGATAGTTATGACGGGCAGCAACCAGTGTCAGCCAGCGATCTATACCCAATTGGCCAGGTTGACGATAACCATTGACGACACCAAACGCTTCGGCTGGCGATGACAGGAAGTTCGCTGCCAACCCCCAATGTTGTTTGACCCAGTTATTGATGTAGTCTTTTATTCCCTCACCCGCAACATTCGCAATCACCATTTGCACTGGCGGATCCATATCTACCCAGCATTGATCAAGCAATGATGGAATATCACAATCAAGATGCAACTCTGAGTGCACCGGCGTATCTCTTCCCGCACTTACACACATCCACTTAAGCCGTGTGTTACCAACATCAACCAGTAGGATGGATGATCCGGTATTATCTGATAGCGTTTTATTCATTGTTACGTCACTGGCCTGAGAGATACTTCGCCACCATGATAGGCTTTGATCTCGTCACCAATCTGGAGTAACAGCGCGCCGGAGTCATCAATACCCTTGTGAATCCAGACAACCTGCTTCTGTTCATTCATGCGAATGATGATCTCCTGATTGTAATGAAGATCAAAACGACTCCACTCCTCCATAATACCGCTGAGTCGATCTGTTTCGAAGCATGACATCATTGTCACCAACTCACTGACCAGCATCGCACTTAGCGTATTCCGGGAGATGGACTCACCACCCACCGAACCGGAGAGATCGATCCAGGGCTGATCGATAGGTTCCGCATCCTGTGGGGTCAGCAAGGTATTCAGCCCAACACCTAAGACAACACGACTTGGGCCGTTTTGTTCACCCGCAACTTCGAGCAACAGTCCAGCAAGCTTCCTGTCATGTAAAAGAATATCGTTGGGCCACTTCAGGCCCACACCCTCAACCCCCAAGTTTTCCAGTGTTCTTGCTACGGCAACTCCAGCAGCGATACTGATTCCACTCAAGTCAGCCATACCAACGCTATAGCGCCAGAGTATGGAAAGATAGATGTTACAACCAAAGGGTGAGACCCATGTGCGACCACGCCGACCACGACCAGCGGTTTGTTGCTCTGCAATACAGACGACACCGGAATCCGCACCTTCGAGGGCAAGGCCCATTAGATAGCTGTTGGTCGAATTAATCTGATCGTGCACCTCTAGTCTGCTTATATGCGGTCGTGCCAAGGTGTGAATCTGCGCCTTGATCTGCTCAGCATCGAGCAGATCAAGGGGGTTGCCTAATCGGTAGCCTCGCCCTCTGACACTATGAATATTGAGGCTATAGAGGTCTTTCAGAATATTAAGGTGCTTCCATACAGAAGCACGGCTAACATCAAGCATAGCCGCCAGTTCTTCGCCGGAGTGAAACTTCCCGTCTGCCAATACGCGCAGAATTGTATTGCGTTTATCCATAGGCGGTTTGACTGAGCCAGCTGCTGCGTGCTGCAAGGACATCCTCTGGCATATCATCCATCATCCATAACTCACAGGTGTCTGGTTTGGATTGTTGAGCAATGACATCGAAGATCATAAGCTCGTCGCGTCTGAAGACATGCAGCAGTGACGACTCCGTGACCGACATCTGCTCGATCAGGCTTGACACATTCATTGGCGTGGCACGAATACCATTAATTGCAATAATTACATCACCCGCCGCAAGCCCGGCATTCTGTGCGGCACCATCATCAAGAACAACTGACAATTGAGCATCTTTTCCGTCAGCCTTGAACTGAACCCCGAGTGCAGGTTTTGCCTCGACTCTTTTCCCACTATCATTGCGAACACCGCCCTTATCTTCCCCATTGGTGGCTTGCCGCAGATTGAAACCTACACCAACCGTTCGTAATAAATCCTGTAAGGGTAGCTCCTCAGTGCCGCGTATTGCCTGATCAAAAAAGCGGCTTAAATCAAGGCCAGTCTCGTGCTGTATAATGCGCTCAATGTCTTCCTCATCAACACCCACATCTATCGACCCAAAATCATTCCACAAGCGTTGCATGACATGATCAAGGCTTTTTAAACCTGATGTTTTCTGCCTGATCATCAGGTCAAGACAAATCGCAATCAACGCGCCTTTGCTGTAATAGCTGATTATTGAGTTCGGTGCATTCTCATCCTGTTTATAAAACTTTGTCCATGCATCAAAGCTGGAATCAGAAACACTCTGCTTAAACCTGCCGGGTGTTCGAATCACCCGGGTAATGAGTTGCGCGAGTAATTCGAGGTAACTCTCTTCCGTTATTCTTTCGCTTCGAACCAGCATTAAATCATCATAGTAGGATGTAATTCCCTCGAAAGCCCAAAGTAACCGGCTATATGCCTCTGTGGATAAATCCGCATTTTGAAAACGCTTTGGTGTAATTCTCTTGACGTTCCATAAATGAAAATATTCATGGCTACACAGGCCGAGGAATTGACGATAACCCTCAGTGACATCTACTTTCCCGGGGCGGGGCAGATCCGATCTTTTACAGATCAGCGATGTTGAAGTCTTATGCTCCAACCCGCCATAACCTTCTCCCACCGCCATCACGAGAAACAGATAGCGTTTCATAGCAGTAAACTCGCCAATCATCTTTATTTGCGCTTCACAAATTTGCTTCAGGTCAGCACATAAACGATTCATGTCTGTGGAATGCTTACCGGTTATTGCAATTTCATGTTGAGTTCCAGCAACTTCAAAAGCGCCATGCGTAAAGTGGCCCATCTCCACCGGATGATCAATCAGTTCATAATAGTTTTGCGCTTTGTAGCGCCCGAACGCCAAGGCATCGGCGCCATCGGATTGAAGCGTTGTGGCAACACGCCAATCCGCGTAGTTTTTTCCACTTGGAGGATCAAGAATAACAACACATTTGTCCTGCTTTTTACCGTGAATCGATAGAAATACACTGGTCCCATTAAAGTAACCATGTGTAGTATCCAGGTGCGCCCCGCGCACAGATAAATCCCACGCATAAACATCATAAGCGATACAAAGTGCACCACTGCAGGGCTCACATTGCCAGGTTTGTTTATCAATTTTAGTTAACTCAATTGCCGCCAAACCGCATCTGGCGGCAATAGTGACAATATTCTTGGCAAAATCACGAATCATGTAACTACCGGGTATCCATGCCGGGAGTGAAATGATCTGCCCGTTGGGTTCAGGTGATTCAATTTCGATTTCTATATGAAAGATATGAGCTTCTGGACGAGAAGGCGTTATTTTATAAGTTATCATCGTGCTCTATTACCCTCTCGGCCACCTTCAATTTGGAAGTGATATAAGCCTTGTGTGATACATGCAGCAGATCAGACAGCTTTCTAATCAGATACTCTTCGTATTTATCAACTCTGCCATCCGCATAAGCAACCTCCCAAAGCAATTCCAGAAGATTGTATTTTTCTTTGTGAGTGAGACTCCGATCAAGAAGACTGCTGAATTGATCGAGAGATACGGAATGCTCAACTTGACCCTGAGCCTGTTCTATCAACTGAGCAACCTGATGATCACTCAGTCGGTATACACGTACGAGAATCTGTTTAAGCTTAATTAATTCAGTTTGATCGAAATGAAAATCTGAGCTTGCTGTTTCAATCAGCAAGGCGGCTGTCGCTAGCCTGATATCTCTTTCTGAAATACCAGAATGTCCTGTTTTCCCTTTATGGGCTAACCGATGTTCAAACAGATCTTTGATTGCAGAAATCATGATCACTCATGTAGCTGAATATGGAATGATTACTGTATCAAAGGAATGCTTTGAATTAAAAGCGCAGTACAAAACACAACACGATGGGGGAAAGGATAGCCCTCAAAAGTCGCGCTGCAAAAAAAATCCCCAGACTCGGATGAGTGAGGGGATTTAGGGTATTAAAGCCTGGCGATGACCTACTTTCACATGGGG
>PKUO01000079.1 GCA_002869585.1 Sedimenticola sp. | reverse complement strand
TGATGTCTGCGCCGAACCAGGCCAACCAGAAAAAACAGGCTGACCTGAAGTATAATCAGGAGGAAGATGATCAGGGCTAGTGTTGCAGTCGTCACTTTGATAATCCTGGCAAGATACACATCCAAGGCAGCCGTTCTGTCCGGGCACATACAAAGTGTAATAACCTCAGCTGAAACGAAACTGAATAAAAGCACAACTGTCGTGTGCCTATTCACTCAGTGACTGACGCATCTCACTATTTGCGATACTCGATGCCGTAATGAGCACAGATCACTCGAAGCTGCTGAAACTGGCCACCTATGCCTCGATTACCACGGCATTGTCCCTGATTGTCGCCAAACTGGTTGCCTGGATACTCACCGGATCGGTCAGTATTCTGGCCTCATTGATTGATTCGCTGATGGATGCCGGCGCATCACTGGTCAATCTGCTTGCAGTACGCTACTCCTTGCTACCGGCCGATGAAGAGCACCGTTTCGGACACGGCAAGGCAGAGGCACTGGCGGGACTGGCCCAGGCGATGTTCATCACCGGCTCTGCGGTATTTCTGCTGCTCCACGCCGGTGATCGTCTGCTCAACCCCCAGCCTATAACAGAACTGGGGATTGGCATGGCGATTATCCTGTTTGCCATGCTGGCTACAACCATTCTCCTGACAATCCAGCGGCATGTCATCAAGCAAACAAAATCAACTGCAATCCGGGCTGACGCCCTCCACTACGCCACGGATCTGGCGACCAACGGCGCCACGCTGCTGGCCCTGATTCTGGCCTATAACGGCTTTCCCGGTTTGGACCCGGTGTTTGCGATCGGTATTGCCCTCTATATTCTGTACAGCGCCATCCAGATTGCCCGGGATGCGATTCAACTGCTGATGGACAAGGAACTGCCCGGGGAGGAGCGCGAGCAGATCAAGGCTATCGTCCTCAAGACCCCTGGTGTGCTCGGCATGCATGGTCTTCGCACCTGGCAGAGTGGCCTGAGAAAGGTGATTCAGCTGCACCTGGAACTCGATCAACGCCTGTCGCTGAGAGAGGCCCATAAGATTGCCATGGATGTGGAAATGCACATACGCGCAACAGAGCCACAGGCAGATGTAACCATTCACCAGGACCCAGCGGGGGAACAGGAACGGGACCGGCACAACCCCGGTGATATGTTTTAGGGCCTGATATCGAATCCGGTGATTTTTGACATCAACTGCCGTTAGCGCTAGTTTCGATTCAGGAGGAGGCTGTTATGCCTCTGATACAACGCTAATAAAATCTAATGTGAGGAGTGGATATGACACAAAGAATCGCCCTGGTAACCGGTGGTACGGGCGGCATCGGCACAGCTATCTGTCGCGCCCTCGCCGATTCCGGAATGAAGGTGGTCGCCGGCTATAACTCAGGCGGCAATCACGACAAGGCCAAGGCCTGGCAGGAAGAGCAGAAACAGGATGGTTATGACATTCTGGTCGCCTATGGTGATGTCACCGACGCCGCATCCTGCGCCGCCTGTATCAAAAACGTGGAGCAGATGACTAACGGAACAGTCGATGTTCTGATCAACAACGCGGGCATCACCCGCGACGGCACATTCCGCAAAATGACCTGGGAACAATGGGACCAGGTGCTCTCTGCCAACCTCGACAGCATGTTCCACATGACACGGCTGGTGATCAATCCCATGCTGGACAAGGGGTTTGGACGCATTATTAACATCTCCTCGGTCAACGCCCAGAAGGGACAATTCGGACAATCCAACTACTCCGCTGCAAAAGCGGGGATACACGGATTTACCAAGGCGCTGGCCCAGGAAGTCGCCTCTAAGGGCGTCACGGTCAATACGGTTTCGCCCGGTTATGTCATGACACCCATGGTGGCCAAGATCCCCCAGGAGGTCCTGGACAAGATCACCAAGCAGATTCCGGTGGGGCGCCTCGGCACTCCCCAGGAGATCGGCAAGGCCGTCTCCTTCCTGTGCAGCGATGACTGCGGTTATGTGACCGGCTCAGACTTCTCCATCAACGGCGGTCAGCACATGTCCTGACAGGCCCCCTTTCCCGTCCTCCCGGCTAAACCCCACATTGTGGGGTTTTCTATTTGGGCCTGGATGAAGACCTGAAAACACCAACAACGCATTGAAATTATTTGAAAATACCGCTTGTGTGGATTGATCAGGCGAAGCTGGGGTAATATTCGACACTTAAACCCGAGCTACAGGTATGGAGTAACGAGGCACAGCCGCCGGTGTGATTGCGGTCACAGCGAGCATGCCCCGGCGTCTGCCAAGTTCAATCAGCCCCAGTATTTTGAAGTACAGATTTGATATCCGCATGAAAATTACCGTCAGTGAACTCATCGTCAGGTACATGGAGCGATTGGGAATTGAGTACATTTTTGGCATGCCTGGCGCCCATATCCTGCCGGTGTACGACAGCCTCTACGATTCCAGCATTCACACCATTCTGGCAAAGCATGAACAGGGGGCCTCGTTTATGGCCGGAGGCTACAACCGGGCCTCCGGCAAAATATCCGCCTGTATCGCCACAGCTGGCCCGGGAGCGACCAATCTGGTCACCGGTGTGGCCAATGCGTATGCCGACAAGCAACCCCTTTTGATCATCACCGGTGAGACCTCTACCCACATCTTCGGCAAAGGCGGGCTTCAGGAGAGCTCCGGTGAAGGGGGGAGTATCGACCAGACCTCACTGTTCAAGGGAATCACCCGTTACAACAAAATTGTCGAGAGAACCGACTATCTCGCCCAGGTGCTCAACCAGGCGACCAAAACCCTGCTCTCCCCGAACCCCGGACCGGTATTGCTCAGCTTTCCTTTCAATATTCAGCTGGAGACGGTCGATTCCGAAATTCTCGACCTTATAAAAACTGATCGACGGGGACAGCCAGTCTACGGCGAATCCTCGGCAATATCAGAACTGGCCGAACTGATTATCGCCTCTCAGCACCCGGTGATCATTGCCGGCTATGGCTGCCTGCAATCCGACGCCCAGCAGGTCGTCACCCAACTCAGTGAACTACGGGCCATCCCGGTTGCAACCAGCCTCAAGGGGAAGGGGGTTATCAGTGAAGACTCAGCGCTGGCGCTGGGCAGTCTGGGGGTGACATCAAGCGGCTGCGCCTACCGCTACATCGTCGACAAGGCCGACCTGGTGATCCTGCTCGGCGCTGGTTTCAATGAGCGAACCAGTTACCTGTGGGACAAATCGCTCACCGGCAACCGCAAGGTTGTCCAGATCGACAATGACTACTCCCAGCTGGAAAAGGTATTTGCCGCGGACATTGCCATTAACGACGATATTCGCGAGGCATTGATCGGCGTGGTCAGCAAGATTGGCGACCGCCCCATCGATCAACAGCAGCGCGAACAGGTGCAGCGCACCATCGCCGATTTGAAGAATACGACGAACAGTGACTATGCCCTGTTCCATTCGGGATTTTCCCTGATAGAGACCTTTTTTCTGCGACTTGCCGAACACTTTCCCAGGGATATCGAGGTGTTCGATGACAATATCATTTTCGCGCAAAACTTCTTCAACGTATCCAGTGAAAACCGGTATCACCCCAATTCCGGTATATCCTCCCTCGGCCATGCAATTCCGGCCGCCATCGGGGCAAGATTCTCCAACACCAAACCCACCTTCGCCATTCTTGGTGATGGCGGCTTTCAGATGTGTTGCATGGAGATCATGACGGCCGTCAATTACGACATCCCGCTGAACGTTGTGATCTTCAACAATGAAACCATGGGGCTGATTCGAAAGAATCAGCATCAGCATTACCGGCAGCGGTACATCAGCAGCGACTTCAGCAACCCGGACTACAAACTCCTGGCGCAATCATTCGGTATCAATCACATGCGCATCACCACCGAATCCGATATAGATGCCTTGTTCAATGACTGCGATTTGACCAATGCAACCAACCTGATCGAGTTGTTGATCGATAAAGACACCTTTCCCAACTACTCCTCGAAGCGCTAAAAAGTCACCGTCCCCATGGAACCGGATTTTGACAATCTCCTGCGAAAAGTCCTGGATTCCCATGACGACATATCAACAGCAGCGGAACTCAGGGCACTATGGCAAAAGCCGGATGCAGACGATCTACAAATCGAAACAGCGGGCATTGAACGCTGTCGCCAATCGATTTCATGTCTGGAAAAAGCATTCAACAGACATAGTCCAAACGAACACTGGTTGACCCTGTATCAATCGCTTTTCCGGTTACTGGAAAGCTTGATCTCTTCCGAGAGCAACAGGCAGCGGCACCAGTTTGTTATCGTCATTCCTGTTGCCGACAGGCCAAGGCATCTGGAGAACTGCCTAAACAGCCTGGTTGAATTATGTAGAACCTTCCAGTATGGCGGCGTGCAGAACAACCGTTTCACAAAAATAACCGCGCTCATCGCCGACGATTCAAAACACACCGCGAATATAGAGGCGAACCGGGCGATTGCCGAAGCATGCAGCAACCAGGGTGTCCAAACACTCTATTTCGGGATAGAGCAGCAACTCGAATTGCTTGGGCAGATACCGCAATCGCTCCTACCTGAACTGAAGGGCATCTTCGGCGACATCGATGCACACGCCTTCTACCATAAAGGCGCATCGATTACGCGAAACCTAACCTATCTCAAACTACAGCGGTTGTACCAACACAGCGAAGATAAGCGACTCTTCTATTTTATCGATAGCGATCAGGAGTTCCGCGTCAATCCGCCCTCACAACATGAGGAGCATGATTGCTACGCCCTGAACTATTTTTATTGGCTTGATCATATCTTCACCCATACACAGACAAACATACTGACCGGAAAGGTGGTGGGCGATCCTCCTGTCTCGCCCGCCGTTATGGCCGGCAATCTGTTGCAGGACATTATCGGGTTTCTCGATGCCATCTGCATGAACGAACCGGAGCAGGAGTGCTCCTTCCACGCCTCAGCTGCCAATGCCACCGATGCCGCCTATCACGACCTCGCCGATCTGTTCGGGTTCGACACGCCCGCAGAGGCCTTCTCTTACCCCTGCCCAATAACCGGCAGGCATGACCATATTCAATGCTTCACGCACCTGGCCCAAAAGATCAACGGTTTTTTTGACGGCGAACACCCGACACGAAAAAGCTTTTACGAGTACAGCATAAGACCCGAGACGATCACTCCGGCACGAACCGTATACACTGGCAATTTCGTCTGCCGCCCAGAGGGGCTGAACTATTTCATCCCGTTTGCACCACTCAAACTGCGCATGGCAGGTCCCGTGCTCGGACGCCTGGTAAAGTCGGAAATCAATGAACGCTTTGTCTCCGCCAATCTGCCCATGCTCCACAAGCGAACCATTGAAGAGACCGGGCAATCGGAGTTTCGAGCAGGCGTTGATCACCGGCAGGCATTGATAGATCTGTCCCTGGAATTCGAGCGGCAGTTTTACGGCGATGTCATGCTCTTCTCCATAGAAAAAATGACAGCATCCGGCTTTCCGGCAGAAACAGTCTCGAAAGCACGGATTACCGATATTGTGAATACCACTGAAAAAGCCTTGCTCCCAAAATACCTGCTGAAGCAGGATCAGATCATGGATAACCTGAACCGATTGAAAGCCCTATTAAGCGACAAACGCAAATGGTGGAATGTGAATCGGGCACCAGAGATCAAACAGGCCATGACTAAATTCAATCGCTTCATCGCAAACATCGAGCACAATTTCGGGCAAGATGCCGCCGGCTACAAGACCATACAGGCAGCAGTCCCGAGACAAGAGCGCCTGGACGAGATCATCACTGCCATCGCAAATTACAGCCGTGACAGAGATCTGTGGAGCCAGGCATTGAAACCCACACACACCACCGAGTAACCCCTTCCCGCAATATGAACATATTTGTACTCAATACCGGACGCTGCGGGTCCAGCACCTTTATCAAGGCGTGCCAGCATATCAGCAACTATTCTGCCGGCCATGAGACCAGGAGTCGGTTGATCGGCGATCAGCGTCTCGCCTATCCGCAATCGCACATTGAAGCCGACAACCGCCTGTCCTGGTTTCTTTGGCGGCTCGATCAGAGCTACGGCGACAACGCACTCTATGTTCATCTCACCCGGGACAAAAGCGCCACGACGGAAAGCTTTGTACGGCGAGCGCATTTCGGCATTATGCAGGCCTATACCGAGGGGGTGCTGATGGGCGGCGCAGGGGGACAAACTGCAGAGGCGCTGGCAGCCGATTATATCGATACCATTGAGGCCAACATCCGCTTATTTCTGCAGGACAAGTCCAATACCATGCATTTCAGGCTGGAGCAGGCAAAGGTAGACTTCCCCCTGTTCTGGGAGCGTATCGCCGCCGAGGGCGACCTGCAACAGGCCATGAGCGAGTGGGATTACAAATACAATGCCTCCGCCGAACGGAGATGAGCCACTAGTCGCCTGAGTGCCTGCTGACTCTCAACACCGAACACCCCCGCTCGGTTTCGATGAACTCATGTGTCAACGCAGGATATTCCCCCAGCCACAGATCGACCAATTCACGTTCATCGATACGGGCGGCATCATCCAGAAACACAATGGCGTTTTCCGCCAGTCGTTCGAAAAAGACCGGCAGCGCCGGATAGCGCGAATGTCTCTGAAGAAACCCAGGTGGGCCATCAATAACCAGCATATCAATACTCTTTTTTGGAATGGGCGCGGCCGCATACCAGGAGTAGTCATGCTGGTTGATTGCGTAATGCTCAAGGGGTGCATGCAGGACCGTTGAGTAGTCATCCAGTCCATGCCGGTTGATATGTCTGCGCGTGGCCTCGGCATAATCCAGGCCGTTTTCCAGGCTATAGACATGGCCCCTGTTGTTGATCTGACAGCATCTCGCCAGCATTAATGTGGTGAGGCCGCTACTGCACTCCATGACCGTCTCTGGTTTATCAGCCAGGCAGTGCTCGACGATCAATTCGAGAAAATCAGGCGCAGCCGACCAATCGGGCGTATAGGGCAGTTCATGGTGCAGATTCAGCCTATCACAGAGAGGCAGATAAGCGGCGATATCGGTAGTCATCAATCCGGGCCTGAACACTGAAAGAGCGCCATTTTAGCCTGTTGTCCGAGTATATAAAACGCTGTACACCATCATCCATCCGCGGCTTGCACTGCTCAATATCATGAAAATAGTTCAACCGGTACGTTGACTTGTGTAGCATGACCTTTCTAACATGGGATTGGCAATTATGACCATCCGGGGAAATTCGATTTCAATGCGCACGGTTACACTATTTCTGAGCACACTACTGCTGACCGCATGCCTCCAGCAACCGGCGCAGCAGATTCGCGTAGAGGATGCCTGGATCGCAGAAATACCGCCGATGATCCGGGTGACGGCAGCGCTGATGCGACTGCATAACGATGGCGACAAGCCTGTGTACCTGGTTGGCGCCTCCAGCCCGAACACATCCAGTATCGAAATTCACCGCTCAATCGTCGTCAACGACCTGGCGAAAATGATTCAGCAGAAGGAGTTGGAAATCCCAGCGCAGGGCAGTCTTGAATTCAGCAACGACTCCGGTTACCACCTGATGCTGTATGAATCCAAGGATATCAAGGCAGGCAACAAGATCCCCATTTCACTCGAATTCAAGGACGGTTCGGTGCTGACCCTGGAATTTGAGGTCAAGGATCGCCGGCAGTTCATGTAAATTCGGCACGCCGGGCTCAGTTCAACTCCCGCACCACCCTGAAGCCGGTATCATCACTGCTTCGAGTGGGAAAATCCCGCCAGCGGTTGGCGGAACGGATCTCATGCTCGGGGAAACTCCAGGCGCCACCCCTGATAACGCGTTTTCCACAACCCACGGTAACCAAGGCCGAGCCATCTTCCGGGGCCTCGGCATAACTATCATTCCAGCAGTCAGCCGCCCACTCGAAGACATTTCCCGCAGTGTCATGCAGACCAAAGGGGTTGGGCAGAAAACGTCCCACTGGAGCAGATTTTTCGCCATCCCAGAGACTACCGCAGCCCTCGCAGTTTGCCAGGGATGGCTGCAGCTCATTACCCCACCAGAAGCGCGTGTCCGTGCCGCCACGCGCCGCATATTCCCACTCCGCATCAGTTGGCAGCCGGTAACGTTTTTCCGTGCGCTGGCTGAGCCATTCGCTATAGGCAACGGCATCTTCCCAGGAAACATTGACCACCGGACGGAGACCCCTGCCCCAGCCCTGATCATTCGGTTTCGACCTTCCGGTGGCTTCGCAGAACAGGTCATATTCCTGGAATGTCACCTCATGGATACCGATGGCGAAGGGTTTCAGGATCACGGTTTTTGGGGGCTGCTCATCACCGTCACCGCCACCCTGAATATCCCCCCGCGTGGTCATGCCGCCGCGCAGGGCCAACATGGCGGGACCGTTTTGGCCATCGCGCATACTGTCGATGATCAGATCATGCGGATTGAAGCGCTGGCGAAACAGATAACCGCTATGCCGTCCTGAGTGATTGACGCGCAAGGCCACGGCGCTGATCTGGGAAAAATCGATCTCCAGCGTGGCATTAAAGCCGGTGCTCACCCTCAGTGTCTGGGTGGACAAGCGCCCTTGGCTCACCTTTCCGCTGTTTTTTGTGACCTGAATCAGCGATGGCTTGGCATCTGGCTGGGGGGCAACGTCGAGATAGTTGATCGCAGAACGGTTGATTATCTCCACGCCGCTCTTCCCCATAACCAGAAAATCGGAGGTAAGGACACTGACGGCAAATATATCGCCATTTTCCGCAATCACCAGATCTGGCGTACCTTTCAGGGGGTAATGACTGCGGGAGGCGAAGATAATTTCTCTGATCTCATCGGACTGCAGGGACAGTGCAGGGTCCAGGGTGCGCAGCATCAGCAGTTCGCGGTCCATCAGTGTGCCGCTGAACTGATCGCCTCCGACGGTAGTGAGTCGATCCGGCGCAACCCCATGACCCAGGCGCAGGCTCGCCATGCGGACATAGGGGACCGATACCACGCCATAGGGCGTCTTCAGGTTAAACCGCTCCTGGGCAACAGTGCCATTATGGGTATCGCCATTGCTCATGGTCACCACGTCAAACTGGCCATTTGCCGCCAGCAGGTTCGTGGAGAAAAACGCTGTAAAAAAAACGAGCAGGTTCAGTACGCCTTTCACAAAACCTCCTTGATCAATCACTTCATGTCACCGCTTTGCGTCGAAACTTTTTGAGCGCGGACCACTGTGAAACCAGCATACCGCACAGCATCAGGGCGCAACCCAGCAGGCCGCGCCAGCCCAACGTCTCGCTCAGCACCAGCCAGCCGCCGATCGCGGCAAACACCGCCTCCAGACTGAGAATGATCGCTGCATGGGCGGCCGGTGCATCCTTTTGGGCTACGACCTGCAGGGTATAGGCTACGCCGACCGACAACAATCCCGCATAAGTGATAGGTAACCATGCTGCCCGGATCCCGTCAACATCCAGATTCTCCCATATAATCATGGAGATAATGCTTAGAACCGCACATACGAGAAATTGCCCCAGGGCCAGACGCAGAGGATCGACCCGCCGGCAAAACCAGCCAATCAGCAAGACATGTCCCGCCCAGAAAAAGGCGCCAATCAACTCCAGCAGATCACCATAGGCCAGGGTCAAGTCGTCGGTCACGCTCAGCAGGAACAGCCCAATCAACGCCAGACAGGCCCCGAGCCAGGTGCTGCCCTGGGTGGATTGCCCCCAAAACAGGGCAAAGAAAGGGACCAGGACAATGTACAAACCGGTGATAAATCCGGCATTGCCTGCGGTTGTGTACACCAGTCCGATCTGCTGCATGGAAGACCCGGCATACAACATGCAGCCCGCCGCAAGGCTGCCCAGCAGCAGTTGCCTCCAGCCCTGCGACTGGCGATCAGGGAAGATCCAGATCAGCGGCGCCAGTGACAGGCTACCGAGAACAAAACGTGCTGCATTGAAGGTAAATGGACCGATATGATCCATTCCAACCCGCTGGGCAACAAAGGCAAATCCCCAGATTATCGCTGTGATCAGTAAAAGAGCGTCTGCACGCCAGGTAACTGCCTTCATTTGTTCGCCCGCCGGAATCCCGCGAATTGATATAACCGCCGGCCACTCTATGACTGAATGGCCCTCACTACAAGTATCCGGACCAAAGTTGGCCAGCACCGGCCGCAATTGGCGGTCGGAGTAGCGAATTGAACTGATTGCAGTAAAATAGGGTCTCACCAAACCAACCCATAGCTGAAGATCAGACACCTGTTCCAAGAGGAAAGATCGTTGTACAAGCGCGGTAGTGGAATATCCACTAATACTCTGATTGTCGTTCTCGCCGTTGTTTTGGCGCTATTCTATAATCAGACATTCTTCAGCAACCTGACAACAACCTATCCCATCATCTGGAACAATGTTGGCTTTCTTGCTTCAGTCGCGGTGGTTTTGGTTGCTGCCTTTGTATTTCTGTTTTCGCTTATTTCACACCGGAAAACCATCAAGCCCATCGCTATCGTTTTTCTGCTCATCTCCTCCATAACTGCCTATTTCATGGACAGTTACAACATCATCATCGATGATCAGATGCTGCAGAATGCACTCCTGACCGATACAGCCGAGATCCTGGACCTGATCAGCCTGAAGATGCTCCTCTATTTTCTGTTTCTGGGCATAGTTCCGGCGATAATCGTCTATCACATCCCGATCAGAGCCTTGCCGCTGAAAAGCGCCCTGTATGGCCGTCTGCAACTGCTCCTCGGCTCACTCATCCTCGCAGCCATATTAATCCTGGCCTTCAGTAGTCACTACGCGACCTTTTTCCGTGAGCACAAGACACTCAGGTTCTATACCAACCCGACCTTTTATATCTATTCGACGATAAAATATGCCACCCAGGTTATTGAGACGGAAAAGGCTGTGATCCAGCCTATCGGCGAGGATGCGCATATCCCTGCCAGAAACCCTCACAGAGAGTTGATCGTCTTTGTGCTGGGGGAGACGGCGCGCGCCGACCGGTTCTCCCTCAACGGCTACCCCAGGGAGACCAACCCGCTGCTGAAAAACGACAATGTCATATCCTTCAGTAATGTCTCAGCCTGCGGCACCTCCACCGCTGTATCCGTGCCCTGCATCTTTTCCATCTACGACCGCTCGAAGCACTCCGACGCCAAGGCCCAGTCCACCGAAAACGTACTGGACATCTTGAACCGTTCTGGCGTCAATGTTCTCTGGCGGGACAACAACTCATCCTCCAAGGGTGTCGCCTTGCGGGTTCCCTATGAAAGTTATAAATCGCCAGACAAGAACCCGGTTTGCGATGACGAGTGCCGTGACGAGGGGATGCTGGATGGCTTGCAGGAGTACATCGATAGTCATGCCGGTGAGGATATGTTCATCGTCTTGCACCAGATGGGCAATCACGGTCCGGCTTACTACAAGCGTTACCCCAAGTCTTTTGAAAAATTCACGCCGGCCTGCGAGACCAGCCAGCTGGAGGAGTGCAGTAAAGAGGAGATTGACAATGCTTACGACAACGCCATTCTCTACACCGACTATTTTTTATCCCGGGTAATTGCCTTGCTGAAAAATAACTCGGCGGCTTTTGAAACCGGCATGCTCTATGTCAGCGACCACGGAGAGTCACTCGGTGAAAATGGTCTTTACTTGCACGGGCTACCCTACTTTTTGGCGCCAGACACGCAAACACAGATACCCGTCATCATGTGGTTCGGCGAGAACTACGACGAAATAGACAACGAAAGCCTTCGGCTGAAACGCAACAATAGCTACTCACACGACAACCTGTTCCACACCATCCTTGGCCTGATGGAAGTCCAGAGCGAAGTCTACAACAACGACATGGATATAGTGCACGGTCCAGACTGATAACCAGCAGGAGCGTTCAGGAACCAGCCACTAAGGCTAGGTTTTTACCCGATAAAACAGCGCGAACAGCACCGGAACCACGATCAGCGTCAACAGGGTCGCAAACCCCAGACCAAACATAATGGTCACAGCCATCGGCTGGAAAAACACGTCTCCGAGCAACGGCAGCATACCCAGAATAGTGGTAAGCGCCGCCATGGTGACCGGACGCAGACGGCTGATGGCCGCATCGGTAATGGACTGCATCCACGCCTGACCGAGTTCCTCCTGCAGGCGCTTGATCTCCTCAACCAGCACAATACCATTCTTCAACTGCATGCCAATCAAGCTGAGCAGGGCAAGCAGCGCCATGAAGCTGAAGGGTGACTGGGTACTCAACAAACCAATGGTGACACCGATCACCGACAACGGCACGGTAATCCAGACTACCAGTGTCTGCTTGGCCGATTTGAACAGCAGCACAGTCATCACTACCATGATCACTATACCCAGGGGAACAAAGGCAAACACCGCCTTGTTGGCCTTCTGCTGCGCCTCATACTCCCCACCCCACTGCAGACTGTAACCTGCGGGTAGAGGAATGGCCTCGACCTGGTTCCGGATCTTGGCATGCAGGGTTGCCGGCGTTATGCCCGGCACCGGATCTGCCTGCACAGAGAGCGTACGTTTACGATCGCGCCGTTTTATCAGCGGATCGGTCCAGACCAGATCAACCTGTTTAACAACCTGGCCCAAATTAGCATAGGTCTGCTTGATCGGACTGAACACCTGGATATCTTCCAGCTGGGTCACTGAACTACGTTCGGCTTCCGGCGGACGTACCACTATCGGCAACAGCTTGCTGCCCTGGCGGTAGAGACCCACCGACTGGCCATTGACATTCATCAGCAACGCGCGGTCCAGATCGCTCTTGCTGATACCCTGACGCCTGCCTTCTGCCTCGTCATACACGGGCTGCAGCACCTTGGTGCGCTCGCGCCAATCCTGCCTGACATTGATTGCGTCTGCTTCACTTTCGAAAATGGCGATTACCTGCTCACTCAAGGCCCTCAGTACCGACGGATCAAAGCCGATAAGGCGCGCCTCGATCTTCGCCTTTGCACCGGGACCAAGCTCGAAACGCTGAATCTTGCTGAACGCCTGAGGATATTGCTCACGCAGAAGGTGCTTGACCGCATCAGCAGCAGGCTGGACATTTTCAAAGCTCGAGGTTTGCACGATCAGTTGTGCATAGCTGGGATATGAAAGCTCAGGGGCATAGGTCAGCATGAAGCGCTCAGCACCTCGGCCGATCGTTGCTGTAACCTGCTCGATCCCGGGGATCTGAAGTACCTGCTTCTCCAGCGACTGGACATCCCGGTTTACCGCCCGGATATCGCTCCCCTGGTGCAACCAGTATTCAACCATAAACATCGGCAGGGAACTGGCGGGAAAGAAGGCCTGTTTGACCTTTCCGAAACCTGCGATAGAGACAACCAAGGCGATGGCCATCAGCGCAATGGTCAGCCAGCGATAATGCAGGCACAGGTGCAGAAGCGAGCGATACAACTGGTAGGCAATGCCGCGATAGGGATCAGTTGTCTCGACGCCAGGCTCGGTTGGCTCCTTGAACATCAGGTAACAGAAGAAGGGCGTCAGGGTGACCGCGAACACCCAGCTCAGAAACAGCGAGATAAACAATACCCAGAACAGGCTCCCGGTAAATTCACCACTGGCGTCAGGTGACAGTCCAATCGGGGCAAAGGCGGTGATAGCGATGATGGTCGCACCGAGCAGCGGCCACTGGGTGTGGCCCACGGTAAAGAGCGCAGACTCCAGGCGGCCATGACCGCGCTTGAGATTTATCATGATCCCTTCGGTGACCACAATTGCATTATCAACCAGCATCCCTAGAGCGATAATCAGCGCACCCAGTGAAATACGGTGCAATTCGATACCGTTGACCGACATCAGAATAAAGGTTCCGAGGATGGTCAGTAGCAGCACTGCGCTCATGATAATTCCGGGTCGCAGCCCCATGGTGAACAGCAGCACCAGCACCACAATCACCACTGCCTGACCCAGGCTGACCAGAAAATCATCCACCGAATCCGCTACCTGGGCGGGCTGATTATAGATTGTGCCGATCTGCATACCTAGCGGACGAATCTCTTCCAGCGCAGCCAGGCGCACCTCTATGGCCTGGCCAACCTCCACGACATTCACACCAGGCGAAAATGAGACACCCAGGGTCAATGCCGTTTCACCATTGTATCGATAGATGTGCCGGGGAGGATCCGCATATCCTTTACTGATAGTCGCCACATCCTGCAGATAAACCAGCTGACCGCCGACATTGCCGATCAGCATACTGCTGAGACTGGCCAGCCCACTGCCTTCCTCACGCGTGGTGCTGATACGGATATACTCACTGCCCACCTGAACATGACCTGCGTCACTGACCAGATTCTGCGTGCTGAACAGATTCTGAATGTCTGTCATCGAGTAGCCGGTTGCCGCCAGCTTGGAGCGATCCACCTCGATAAAAATCTGCTCGGTACGCTCTCCGCCGACATTGACCTTGCCCACGCCCTCGACCAGTATCAGTTCACGTTTCAGGTAATCGGCGTAGTCCGCCAACTCTTCGTATCTATAACCATCCCCGGTGATAGCGAAAAACATTCCGAACACATCGCCGAAATCATCGATGATCTGAGGGGTCTGAACGCCCGGTGGCAAGCTCACCTGCATATCGTTGATCTTGCGCCGCATCTCATCCCAGATCTGCGCGAGATCGTCCTTGCGGTAAATGCTCTTCATCTCCACCATCACCTGCGATGTGCCGTCGCTCGAGGTGGAGACGACATTGTCCAGATAGGGCAGCTGCTGCAATGCCTCTTCCAGCGGCAGTGTCACCTCCTCCTCCACTTCAAGTGCGGATGCACCGGGATAGCCCACGAGGATCATCGCCTGCTTGATGGTAAAGGCGGGATCTTCGAGACGCCCGAGCTTGCCGAAGGAGAGAACGCCGCCGCCAATTAGTAGCAGCACCACCATCCAGGTGATCGTCTTGTTGCGGATTGTGTATTCGGTCATCTTCATGGCAGTGGCCTACAGCCCCCTTTCCTTGACCAAGGGCTTTACCCGCATGCCCTCGCGGATATAATCCACACCCGCAGCGATTACCCGATCGCCCACCGACACACCCTGGGTTATCTCCAGCATATCCCCTTCAAAGCGACCGGTTTCGACCTGAGCCTGATGGGTGCGCAGCTGTTCATCGACCAGCCATACCCATTTCGTATCATCCTTTTCAAATACCGCCTCCAGCGGCAATAATATCCCGCTGACATGCCCCGGCGACATAAAATCTGAAAAATCCAGCTGGATATTTGCAGTCATGCCAGGGAGCAGCGCATAGTCTCTGACCTGCTCCAGGGTAAATACCACCGAGTAGTTGCGCGTCAAAGGGTCGGGCGTGGATTCATGCTCTTTATGGCAGGCACTGAATGTCTTGGCGGGCAGCGTGGCGAAGCGTACCTGACCACAAAAGGTCTCCAATACAGCCGGATTATCAATCCTTTTCAACTGGGTGATCAGACTTTCCGGCACACTGAAATGAATATCCAGGCTGACATCATCCTGCAGAAAGACGACTGGTGTTTTGGCCTGTACGGTTTGATAATTATCGATCATCACCCGTGCAACAATCCCGTCAAAAGGGGCCAGCAGACGCGTGTATTGCAGGTTATCTGAGGCCTGATCAAGCGCGGCCTTGGCCGATTTCAGTTCAGCCTGGGCCTGGTCGTACTGGAGTTGGCTGGCAAGTTGCTTTTCAACCAGCTTGCCCGCCTGATCATTCTGGATCTCCGCCAGTTCATGTCTGGCCTGCCGATCCTGAAAGGTGTTGCGATAGACAGCGTCGTCCAGCCTCGCCAGCAGATCACCCTTTTTTACGGCCACGCCGGGTTGCGCCGGCAACTCAATCAACTGTCCTTCGACCCGGAAGGCCAACTCAGCCTGTTGCGACGCTTCCAGCGTACCAGGGTATTGGCGCCTGGCGCTGACCATGGCGGATATAACAGGCACTATTTTTGCCGGCCGCACCATCTCCTGATCGACGGTGGCGGATTCAACATCCTGATTGCCACAGCCACCAAGCAGAAGCCCGGTAGCGAGCGCCAGGACCATCACAATAGTTTGAGAAGTTTTCATCATTCCAATCCAGTTATACCTGCGCTTAGGGCAGGTTCAAAGTGTGCGCAGAACAGACGACCAGAACGGCCTTGTTGTGAGTAGAGATATCCAAAACCCATTTACATACATTGTTGAATGTATAATAATTCAAGGCATACTATTTTGCCAGTACAGATCGAGGAAGAATGGCGAGAAAAACCAAAGATGAGGCGGAACGCACCTATCATGCGCTACTGAACGCCGCGACAGCGCTGTTTATCAAACAGGGCATAGCCAAGACCACGCTGAATGACATAGCCACGGCCGCGGGCATGACGCGCGGGGCCGTCTACTGGCATTTTGACAACAAGGATGCAGTAATCCGGGCCCTCTGGGACAGAAACGCAGGCACCCTGCATGCCAGATTCAACCAGGAGTTGCTGAATCTGGACCCCGAAAACCCTGAGCAGCACTTTCGCCAGGCGATCAAGTCCATTGTGCAGAACATCGTCAGCGAGCCAGAACTGGGCGAGGCGATTCATATCGTCATGCACTGTGTAGAGTTCACCGATGAGCAGACCGAACTGCAGCGCTATCTGCGTGACAAGCGATCCGAGCTGCACAACGCGCTGGAAAAGGCGTTAACCGTCCTGCAAAAACGCAAGGCCCTGCATACATCGCTCAGTCCGGCACTGCTCGCCCAAGGCATGATCTGTTACCTGTATGGTCTGATCCACAATCACCTGGAACCCGGAAAGGCCGTGCTGGATCTGCGGAAAAACGGCGATGCGTTACTGGATCTGTTTATGGATTCGCTTTTTGTCTAGGACTGGGCAAAACCGCCCGGATTGTCACGCCACATCCCTGTTTTTCGAATACAGGCGTTCGACCTGCTGTTTCATCAGTTCCACGATGGCATAGACGCCTACGTGCCGATTGGGGGAGAGGTGCTCATCCAGCTCCAGGCGTGAAAAAAACTCGTCCACATCCAATGATTCAACTGCTTTCGCGGTCTTCCCTGAAACCAGCTGGATCAGCAAGGCAAGAACACCCTTGATCACACTGGTGTCGCAGTCTCCCTGAAACTGCACCCGATCAGATGCCGTGGGATCCCTGTAGGCACTCAACCATACCTGACTCATGCAGCCCTTGACCTTGTTATCCTCGTTTTTCAGCTCCGCAGGCATAGCCGGCAGATGCTCGCCGAGCTCAACCAGGTAGAGATAGCGCTGGTCCCAGTCGCCCAGCAGTTCAAAGGTCTCCACCATCTCATCAAGACGCGTCATTTGATTTCCGCTCGCGCTAGACATTGAATGATTCACCGCAACCACACATCTCCTTGACGTTCGGGTTGTGGAACTCGAACCCCTGGTTGAGAATGTTGGTTTTGACAAAATCGACCTGCAGACCATTCAACCTGTTCAGATCATCCTGCTTCACCACGACATTGACACCCTCGCTTTCGAAAACGATGTCATCATCCTCAATCTGATCGGCATAATCGACCACATAGGCAAAACCGGTACAACCGGATTTTTTCGTTCCAAGACGAAGACCTATTCCTTGCCCGCGCTTGCGCAGCATTGCCGACACATGGCTGGCGGCATTCGGGGTTAACTCAACGGCCATCTCACATACCTCCGTCATTTACAAAATCCCCAGGGTCAACTTGGCTTCATCGTTCATTCGGTCCGGGCCCCAGGGGGGATCCCACACCAGACTCACCGAGACATTTTCGACACCATCCACCGCTTTTACCGCGGACTGTACCTGCCCTGGCAGAATGCCGGCCACTGGGCAGGCAGGCGCAGTCAAGGTCATATCGATGTCGACATCACCCTGATCATCGATGTCGATCCGGTAAATCAGTCCAAGATCATAGATATCGATAGGGATTTCCGGATCATAGACCGTCTTGATAGCCATGATGATTCGGGCATTCAAGGCAGACTTGTCCAGGGATTTATTCTCAACACCCGACTTGGATTTGAATAGCCCAAACATAGTCTCATCGTCCTTCAATTGCATGACTCAGGGTTTGCTTAAGGGTGTCATAGGCAAACTCACGCACGGGTTCAAGTTGAATGGTATCGATTACCTCGCCGGCAAACCCCAGGCTCAACATCCGGTACGCCTGTTGCGCATCGATGCCGCGCGAGCGCAGATAGAAGATCTGCTCGGGCTCTATCTGGCCAACGGTCGTGCCGTGACTGCACTTCACGTCATCGGCATGAATCACCAGTTGCGGCTTGGTATCGATCTCGGCATTCCGGGTCAGCATCAGGTTGTCATTGGTCAACTCTGCATTGCTCTGTTGCGCATCCTTCTCCACCAGCACATAGCCATCAAACACCGCGCGGCCGTTGCCATACAGAATACCCTTGAACTGTTCACGACTGGTGCAGCCAGGCACATTGTGGTGAACATCCAGATGGAAATCCGTCAGCTGCTGATCACCTACCGTGTACAACCCCGCCAGCTGACAATCGGCTCCCGGACGCCGGAACGAGGTGTGATAGTCAGTTCTTGCCCAAGCCCCGCCAAAGGCCAGAGTGACACCCTGGTAATGGCTATCCGCGTCCTGGGAGAGATAGAGATTACTCAGATGGAAAGCACGCTTCGCCTCATTCTGAATCCGATAGTGATTGAGCGACGCCTTTTCTCCGACAACGATCTCGTAGATCATGTTATGAAAATACTGCTCCTGCTTTTCACTGACAAAGTATTCCACCAGGGTGGCCGACGCCCCGGAATCGATAACCACCAGGTTTCTGGGCTGCACAGCAATCGGCAGTTCATCGGCACAACAGAAGTGGACCACCTCTACCGGCTTGTCCAATATGACTCCTGCGTCCAGGTGCAGGTAGAGGCCGTCCTCGATCAAGGCGCTGTTGAGCGCGGTGAATACATTTGTGTCATGCCGGGCCACCTGGCCCAGCCATAGCGCCAGCGACTGCGGATCGTTGACCAGTCTGTCGCGCAGACTGTCTACCTGCACACCCTCAGGCAATCCATCAAGCGCCGAGAGATGCTCGACCCAGCGGCCATTGATGAAAACCAGCCGATAGGCATCAGTCGCGGGCAGACCCAGCGCTTCAAGATTAAATCGTTCCACAATGGAAGGATCGTCTGAAACTGCAACGAAGGGCGTATTCATCAGCGCCTCAACGCTGGTATAGCGCCATGCCTCGAGCTTGCGATCCAGCACTGGCAAACGCGACAGCGACTGGCGCGCCTGCCTGCGACTGTCATTCAACCAATCGATATCACCACCCGGCAGTGCTTTCTGCGCCTGATTCAGCTGCTGCTGAATCCAGCTCGCCTGTTGTTCCGCCTTGATCATGCTGCCTCCTCCTCGAGCCAACCATAACCTTTGGCCTCGAGTTCCAGCGCAAGCTGCTTATCACCACTCCGGACGATGCGGCCACCGACCAGCACATGTACATAATCCGGTTGAATGTAGTCGAGCAGCCGTTGATAGTGGGTCACGACGATCATCGAGCGTTGGGGACTGCGCAAGGCATTCACCCCTTCGGCAATCACGCGCAGCGCGTCGATGTCGAGGCCGGAATCGGTTTCATCGAGAATGGCCAGCTTCGGTTCAAGCATCGCCATTTGCAGAATCTCGTTGCGCTTTTTTTCGCCACCGGAAAAACCCGCATTGACACTGCGCTTCAGCAATTTCTCATTCAGCCCGACCAGCTGTGCCTTTTCCCGCACCAGTTTCATGAATGCCACGGCATCAATCTCGTCCTCACCACGCGCCCGTCGGTTGGCGTTCATTGCCTCACGTAAAAACACCATGTTATTTACCCCGGGCAGTTCCACCGGATATTGCATACCAAGAAATATCCCGGCATGGGCACGCTCTTCTGTTTCCAGATCGAACAGATTTTGTCCGTCGAAACGGATCTCTCCTGCGGTAACCTTGTATCCCTCGCGTCCAGCCAGCACATGGGAGAGTGTGCTCTTGCCCGAGCCGTTGGGACCCATGATGGCATGCACCTCGCCTTTGGCCACTTCCAGATCGAGTCCGCGCAAGATGGCCTTATCTTCGACTGAAACCTCTAATTTTTTTACTGTGAGCATCTACTTTGCCTCGCTTGAATTCGGATTAACCCACCGCCCCTTCCAGGGTGATGTTGAGCAGTTTCTGGGCCTCGACCGCAAACTCCATCGGCAGTTCCTGAAACACCTCTTTACAGAAACCGTTGACGATCATCGACACGGCGTTTTCTTCCGACAAACCGCGCTGGCGGCAGTAAAAGAGCTGGTCATCACTGATTTTCGATGTCGTCGCCTCGTGCTCCACCTTGGCGGACGGGTTGCGTACCTCGATATACGGAAAGGTGTGGGCGCCACACTTGTCGCCGATCAGCAGCGAATCGCACTGGGTATGATTGCGCGCATTCTCGGCACGCTGCGCCATACGCACCAGACCCCTGTAGGTGTTCTGGCCTTCACCGGCCGAGATACCCTTGGAGACGATGGTGCTGGTGGTATTGCGGCCCATGTGGATCATCTTGGTACCGGTATCCGCCTGCTGCCTGCCGCGGGTAACCGCCACTGAATAGAACTCGCCGACTGAATCGTCGCCGCGCAGGATACAACTAGGGTACTTCCAGGTAATCGCCGAACCGGTCTCGACCTGGGTCCAGGAGATATGCGAACGGTCACCTCGACAGTCACCACGCTTGGTGACGAAGTTGTAGATGCCGCCACGCCCCTGGGCGTCGCCCGGATACCAGTTCTGCACCGTCGAATACTTGATCTTCGCATCCTCCATGGCGATCAGCTCCACAACTGCCGCATGCAGTTGATTTTCATCGCGCATGGGGGCAGTGCAGCCTTCCAGGTAGCTCACATAGCTGCCCTCTTCCGCGACAATCAGTGTTCGTTCGAACTGTCCGGTATTCGCCTGGTTGATACGAAAATAGGTGGAGAGTTCCATCGGGCATCTGACCCCTTTGGGGATATAGACAAAGGTGCCATCGGTAAAAACTGCCGCATTCAGACAGGCGAATTTATTGTCGGTATAGGGGACCACCGAACCCATATACTGTTTCACCAGTTCAGGGTGCTCTTGCAGTGCCTCGGAGATCGAGCAGAAGATGACCCCCGCCTCAGCCAGGCTGGCGCGAAAAGTGGTCGCCACCGAGACGCTGTCGAACACGGCATCAACCGCAACGCCCGCCAGGGCCTTCTGCTCTTCCAGCGGAATGCCCAATTTGTTGTAGACCTCGATCAGTTCCGGATCTACCTCGTCCAGGCTTTTCGGTCCATCACCCTTTTTCTTCGGCGCGGAATAGTAGGAGATGGACTGGTAGTCGATCTGCGGATGCTTGACATGCGCCCACTCTGGATCCTCCATCGTCAACCAGTGACGAAAGGCCTTGAGCCTGGCTTCCAACATCCATTCCGGCTCATTTTTCTTTGCCGAAATCGCCCGGACCGTCTCCTCGTTCAAACCGGGAGGCAGAGTATCCGAATCGATTTCTGATATGAAACCGTGCTGATAATCACTCTCGACCAGATCCTGTACGGCATTGCTTGTGGAATTCATCAAATAACCTCGGGTTATATCCGACTATTTTACTCAGTTATTATGATGGGACCATTCACCAGCGATATCAACACCAGATCGAATATGGGATATACAAAATAGTAATGCAGGGAAGGTGCATTTTATCGCACCAACTTGAAACAGCGTTGCTGGAGAGCGCTGTTAGCTATCCTTGTTTTGGCTCATACCATTTTATCGAATATTACTTGAGTATTTTGATAAGGAATACTATACCTAACCAATGAGAGTCCAGCAAAACGGATTACTCACCGATTAACCTGTCACCCGCGAGGACTGATGCCATGCACATACGCACCACGATGGACCCCATGACACTCCATGACGTTGCCAATCCGGAACAGCACCCCTGCCTGTATCAGGGCGACGGCGACAATGGACTGGAAATCTACTTTGAGAGTGAAGAAAACCTGATGGGCTACCTGGATCTGAAATCCGAACCATCAAAGGTGATCCAGGGAGACGATAGCGAGGACTATGTCGCGGAGGGGTGAATTCAACCCGGACAAGCAACAGAACAGCATAATCACCAGCAAAACGGAAAATGTGTATGTTGAGCAGAGTCTATTACCTGTTGCCCAAGGCGGAGCAGGCAAGGGATGCGGTACAGCTGTTACGCAGCCACAAGGTGGCGGAGAAGCACTTGCACTGCATCGCCAAAGAGGGTGTGGATATTTCCGGACTGCCAAAGGCGAGTGACTGGCAGCGCGAGGATTTCGGCGCCGTCATAGAGCGCTGGTCCTGGTCCCTCAACCTCCTGGTGTTTTTTGGCATGCTGGTTGTTCTCATCATCTCGCTCAGCGCCGGCAGCTGGGGCTGGACTACCTTCTCCGCGCTGGTCATGTTGGGCACCCTGTATGGTGGCTACTATTTTGCCGCCCATGTCCCCAAGGCGCACATTGATGAATGCGCCCAGGCGCTCCGCCACGGTGAAATACTGCTGATGGTGGATATTCCCAGATACAGGATACCGACAATCGAAAAGCTGCTGAAAAGCAGTCACCCGGAGGCCGAGATTGGGGCCGTCGGCTGGGCGCCGGAATCAATCCCACTTTAGACCATTGAGAACAGAAACAGCATCAGAGGACAACCGTGACCGAGATGTTATCCGGTGATAAACGCGACCGGCTGCTGGACGAACTGAACCGGACCAGCAGCGCGCCTTGGACAATCACCTACAACAAACTGCATAAAAGCTTCGAGTTTACAGATTTTGTCAGCGCCTTCGGCTTCATGACCCAAGTGGCGATCAAGGCTGAAAAGGCCAATCACCATCCGGAGTGGTTCAACGTCTACAAGCGGGTGGACATCGATCTGATCACCCACGAGGCCGGCGGCATCACCCAAAAGGATTTTGATCTGGCCGGATCAATCGAACAGATATACCAGAGATGAAAAAGCCCGCATGATGCGGGCCTTGCAGAACCAAACAAGGGCTATTTAGGGTTTGATATAGGTGTATCCCTGGCCCTGCAGATAGGAGAGGTGCGCGACCCCACTGGGCACAACGTCTGCCTCATCGACATTGTAGAGATGATTCTCCCGGCTTATCTGTTTCCCTTTCAGGGTATTCGCACAAACATTGAATGCCACACCCTGATTTTTCAAGCCATCCACTCTTGCCTGCATTTGGTCGTCAGCATTCGCCTGTTTCAGCTTGGTAGCCGATAGCGCATCCGGTGTTGTCAGCAGGGAAACGCCATTGCCGTGCAGCACAACCTTGACCTCAATGTTATCCGCGCCAACGGCATTGATATGATTCTGGATGTTGCGCAAGGCGCCGGCCTGCTGCTGCGGATTGTCATAGTTGATGTGGTATACCACCTTCTGCTGCCCGTACATACCCGCCAGGGTTGTGCCGGCAAACAGCAGGAATGTGAACAGGATCAATAATGCAGCTGTGGTCATTCGTTTCATGGAATATCTCCTCGTATTGGTTTTTAAACAATGGGCCGGTCTCGTGCCGGTTACTGTTACAAGACGCCTAACGGGAACCTTTTATTCCATCTATTTCTGGAAAAACACTTGGTTATTTCACTTATCAGGGAATTCCATAACATGCATTCGTAGTAGCACTAGATTGCTCTAGGCATAGTGCTGATCCGGTGTTACCTATTTGCGTGACAGGCATGACAATTTCCATTTTTTCAATAAAGTTTCTATAGCAACTCAAAAATAATTCACTATCATCAAAATAAAACAACAATGAATCCACACACATCGGGAGGAGAGGCATGTCAATCCAAATGAGGGAGGAGGACTTTACCGGAAATGCCGTAATTGATGCGCAGCATCAAACCCTGGTTGAGTTATTGAACAGCACCATAGAATCCGTCAGAGAATCCTGCGACCTGGAAGATATTTTTCTGAAACTCTTCGAGTTGCAGACCTACGTTGATTATCATTTTCGCTGTGAAGAGATAGAGATGGGCGTATTGGATGACCCGGAAGAGTTCCGACATATCAACCACCATCACAACCTGCTCTACACACTGAACAAGTGCATCAGCCACTATGGTTCAAGACACATCAAGAATGACCAATTGATCGAGGAGATATGCCAGTGTCTGCTTGACCATATCTGCAAGGATAGCCAGCAGATAAAGTCCTATATTCACCAGCACTCTCTGCAGTAGAGCGACAAGCCGTATGCGCTGGCTATCGTAACTGATAACAACATGGAAACTTCAGCAGTAGACGACGTCTCCAGCCCGTCAAGAACAGTTAGTGGAGAATGGCATGTACTACGCGTTGAGGAATCCGGGTGTACTGACCACGGTCATTGAACGATTCGAGAAACAGCAACTACCGCGCGCGTTCAGCATCAAGGATGCCGTGGATCATGGTCAGAAACTCAGCGACCTGAACATATCCTTTATGAAAGAAGTGTTGCGCGAATCAGAACAGTTTCGGCACTTCGCTGACGACAACCCGGAGTATCGGGAGTTATTCTCCCGATCCATCCATCTCTACAGCAGCATCATCAAACAGGCGTTGGCCAATGAACACTTGCTACCGCGTTTGAACTAGGGTCTGCCAACACCAGGCCCAAGAGCAGACCCGGCATTTCAACCTCCGTTGCCACTATCATCCATACCGTATTTCTTCAGCTTGCGCCACAAGGAGACTCTATCGATACCGAGAACCTTCGCCGCTCGGGTGCGGTTATCGCCACTGCGTTCCAGCACATAGCGGATATAGTCGGCCTCACGCTCGGCGAGGGTGGGTAGCCGCCCGGCCTGCTGACGCACCACATGCACCGCATGCTCTGAAAGGGTGACGGGCAGATTGGCGACAGTAAACTGCCCCTGTTGGGCCAGCGCCACACCGCGCTCGATGATATTTTCGAGCTCGCGGATATTCCCCGGATAGTCATAATCGAGCAACACCGCCATGGCCTCGGGATCGATATCGTCGACGGCGCGACCCATGCGCGCTGCATGCTTGCGCAGAAAATAGAAGGCCAGCAGCGGGATATCGTCACGCCGTTGGGCCAACGGCGGAAGCTGCATTCCGACCACATCTAGACGGTAATAGAGATCCTGACGAAAGCGTCCCGCAGCCACCTCGTCACGCAACTCACGGTGGGTCGCGGCGATCAGGCGGATATCCACGGTAATTGAACGGGTCGAGCCGAGACGCTGGACCTCTCGCTCCTGAATCACCCGCAACAGCTTGACCTGCATCCCCAGGGACATCTCCGCAATCTCGTCCAGAAACAGGGTACCGCCGTCGGAGGCCTCGATCAGACCGGCACGCGCCTCGGCTGCTCCGGTGTAGGCGCCCTTTTCATGACCAAACAGCTCGTTGACCAGCAACTCCTCCTGCAGGGCGCCACAATTGACCGCCTGAAAGGTCTTTTCGCGCCGATCGCTGTACCGGTGGATATAGCGGGCCAGCAACTCCTTGCCTGTGCCGCTTTCACCACTGATCAGCACATTCGTGTCGGTGGGCGCAATTTGCCGCGCCGTCTCGAGCAGACGCTGCATGATCGCATCCTGGGTGATGATACTCGGGCCGCTTTGGCTGCCGGTCAGTTGTGCCTTTAGCTGGCGGTTTTCCCGCTTCAGGTTCACCAACTCAAGGGCATTGCGCACCACCTCACGCACCTCATCCAGGCGAAAGGGTTTGGCAATGTAGTGAAATGCCCCGGCCTTCATCGCCTCCACTGCAGAATCAAGCGTGGCGTAGCCGGTTATCAGAACTACCGCTGTTTCAGGGTCCAACTCCTTGGCGCGCTGCAAAATGGCCATGCCATTCACTTTCTCCATGCGCAGATCGGTCAACACCACGTCGAAACGACCCTTCTCCAATGCTTCCAGGGCGCCCATACCAGTGGTCCGGGTGGTGACAGCATAACCCTGTTTGCGGCAGACATGGGCCAGATTGTCCACTGCGGTCGCCTCGTCATCGACGATCAGTATCTTGTGAGCAACAACCTCATGCTCATTCACTCTCCGGCTCCTCGATAGGCAACAGTACAATCACCCGGGTCCCTTTACCCTCATGGGAAGCAATGGCGAGACAACCATCGTGTTAGCGCACTATCTCCTGCACGATGAACAGGCCGAGGCCAACACCCTGCCCCGGCTCGCTGGTGGTGTAAAAGGGGTCAAATACCCGGTTGAGACTCGCACGCGGTATGCCGGGGCCGTTATCGCTCACCAGGATCTCCACGAACTGACCCTGGTAATCGGTGATGCACTTGAGATTGCCGGCCACCTCCGCACCCTCGGGAATCATCGTGACACCGCGCTTGCAGAGCATTGCGCTGATGCGCAGATCAACCCCTTCCCCACCGGCATGCAGGGCATTCTGAATGAGGTTGATGAACAGCTGCTGTATGCGTTGCTTGTCAACCTCCACACACAGATCATCCGATACATTGACAGTCAGCTTCGCCGCGTATTGCTGGAGGGTTTTGCCGATAATCACTTCCGTCTCATTGATCAGCTCCCGCAGGCTCAGCCGACCCTTGTGAAACACCCGTTGCCTGCCGAAATCCAGCAGGGTTCGCACTATGTTGCGGCCCCGCTCGGTTTCGCTATCGATCTGCCGCAGCCAGGCATTGAGTTGCTCCGGGTCCGCCTCATTCAGCTCCTCCATAAGCAGCTGACAGGAGGACGAGATATTCGACAAGGGGTTGTTCAGTTCGTGGGCTACCCCCGAAGCAAGAATACCCAGGGATGCCAGCTTCTCCGCCTGCAGCATACGCTTCTGGCGAATCTCCAGTTCCTTGAGCATGCGGTTGAAGGCATTGGTGAAGGTAACGAACTCCCGATCGGCAGACGGCGTCTGCAAGTGTTTGAAACGCCCCTGGGCAATCGGCATCAGGTGCGACTCCAACTGCTTGAGCGGGGTAACCGCCACGCGTTTCAGTTGGCGCCCAACGATGACGATGGATACGCCGATCAGCAACAGCGAGATGAACAAAAACCACTGGGACTTCCGCACCGCTGACTCCAGCACCCGCCGCTCCCGACTGGACAGGGATTCGGCCGCGACATAGATTCGGTGCCCCAGGGTCCGTAGATCCTTTTGCAGAAGTTCCCGGTCGATGATCGATGCCGTTTGCCAGCGCCCCAGGTTATCGCGGTAGGTCTCCAGGGTAGCGATCATCGCCAGCGGATTGGTCTCGCTGATGATGGTCCCCAGGGTGCTCTGGTAGTTGTGCAGAATCTCCAGGGAGAGCGCCGCATGTTCGTCGGCCCGGGAGAGTGCATCGACGCTCTGGTAGAGAAACAGATTTTTTTCCTCGCGGCGCATCTCCAGGACCGCATCCTTGAGATCGGCAACCACCTCCCCTTCGGTCACCTGACGCTCGAGGAACAGCAGATCCGAAAAGGCGATCAGGCCAAGCACCAGCGTACTCACCACCAGGGTGATGTAGGCGCTGGTGATCTTGCCACGCAGACTGGTCAGGTCGAACAAGGCAGCCATAACAAATTGCAACCATCCGTTTCAAAATGAAACGATCTTAGCAAACTCAAGGTCTGATTGCATTGTCGACTGTTTGTTGGCCGCAACAGACAGCGAATGTTGCACATTGCAACAACAGCAATGATTGGGTGAAATAAAATATCAATCAAAACAATACATTATTCCAACAATATTGTGGCACAGGGGTTGCTACATAAGGGAAGTTTAATATTTGGATCGCGATAATGAAAAAACTCAGCAACAGCTTGAAGAAAATGCTTTCCGGCCTGGCCTACCAGGATGCCGGCGAATACCTGTCCATAAACGAAAAAATGCGTGTACTGGGTTATGGCTCGCAAAACGTGAAAAAGACATCCAACGCACCCAGGCATCCGGGTAACCCGATATCCAAGCGTATCGCCCTGATCAGCGACGGCAGAGGCCTGGGCGCACCCCTGAGTTATGCCATTGAGGCCGCCCAGCGCCAGAACGCCTGCATTGATCTGCTGATTCACGGGATCAGCGATGCTGCAAAAATCACCCCCCTGGAAATTCGTATCCAGCAGGCCGGTCTGCAATGCCTGCGCATCCAGCTCGGTGACAGCGCCGCCGAGGCCATCACCGACTACATCTGCAACCATCCCTCTCTGATGTTTCTGGTCGCCATGCCAGACGACACTGCCGCCAAGGTGCTGATTGAGGATATAATACCCACACGTGGCAGCCGCATACCTGTGCCACTGGTGTTGATAGAAGACCAGCCAGAAATTCGCACAGCCAAAAAATCCGCTGCCTGAGATACGCAGAACTCCCACCCAGAACGCTGGGGCATTGGGTCGTTGATCCAGGCCCCATGTTGGTCTAGAGATTTACGCGACTGATAATTATTACAACTCAGGAACTGCACCCCTGACAGAACATGAAGTAATCAAGAGAGAGAGAATGAATAAGCTTGCTGATGAAGAACAGACAATCTCAAAACCAGGAATACTTTCCCCCAAACAGATTGTCGCGGCTGTAATATTCGCAGCTTTGACCCTATATCTGGCAACCCAGGTCCCTTCCGTCGAGATAGCCTGGGTTAGCGCTATTTTGATGCTGACCATCTACCTGTTCGCCTTCGAGGTGGTAAGTGTGGATGTCGCAGCGGCAACCGTCATGGTGCTGCTCGGACTGACCTCGCTTTTGGCCCCGGTGATGGGGCTGGAACAGGGACTGGTGGATAACAAACATCTGTTTGACGGCTTCTCCTCGAATGCGGTGATCTCCATCATCGCGGTCATGATCATCGGCGCCGGCCTGGACAAGACAGGCCTTATGAGCAAGGTGGCCGCCTTTATTCTCAAGGTGGGCGGCACTACCGAGGGACGCATCATTCCCATCATCTCGGCGACTGTGGGCTTTATCTCCTCGTTCATGCAGAACGTCGGCGCGGCGGCTCTTTTTCTACCGGTAGTTTCGCGTATCTCTGCACGCTCCGGACTACCCATGTCGCGCCTGCTGATGCCCATGGGCTTTACTGCAATCCTCGGCGGCACCATGACCATGGTCGGTTCCAGCCCCCTGATCCTGCTCAATGACC
Source organism: Sedimenticola sp. (assembly GCA_002869585.1). Lineage (GTDB taxonomy): Bacteria > Pseudomonadota > Gammaproteobacteria > Chromatiales > Chromatiaceae > BM503. The sequence goes on along the minus strand of PKUO01000079.1, from coordinate 5,796 downwards.
TGATCCTCACCTCAAACAAGGCGCTACCCAGCGATCAGCAGATGGATACCTGGGGCCTGTTCTCAGTCACCCCTATTGGCCTGGCGCTGGTCACTACCGGCATTCTCTATTTTGTATTGGCTGGCCGATTTGTTCTGCCCGCCACCAAGAGTGAAAGCAGCACCAGCGGATCGGATCCTATGCAGTATTTCCACGATGTCTATGGCGTCGACTACCAACTCTCCGAGCTGGTGGTGCCGAATGAGAGCGACCTGATCGGCAGCCTGCTGGATGACGTCGAGACCAGCTACCGGGTGCGCGTGATTGCCAGCAAGCGTTCCGGCGAAGAGAGCCGGGTTGGTCCCAGCACCATTGCCCGGGATACCGAGATTCTCCCTGGCATGGTGCTTGGCGTGGTCGCCGATCCCAACGATCTGGCCCATTTTATAGAGAAGTACCGACTGAAAAAGCGCAGCGAACTGCGCACCTTCGCTGAATCGCTCTCCTCGGCCAAGTCAGGTATCGCCGAAGTGGTCATCCCCCCCGGCTCCAAACTGATCGGCAAGAGTGCACGTGATGTCTGGATGCGCAAGACCTATGGACTGGCCATGATCGGCCTGCACCGCGATGGTGAAACCATGCGCGAGGGTGACGATATCCGCAGCATGCCATTCCACCCCGGCGATACCCTGGTGGTGCATACCGCCTGGGATGCCCTGGCCAGGATCGAAAAGAACCGCGATTTTGTTGTGGTAACCACCGAATATCCACGCGAGGAGCTGCGCCCGAACAAGGTACTGCCAGCGGCCATCTTCTTCGCCATTGCCCTGGGCATGGTGCTGTTTACTGATATCCGTCTGTCGGTGGCGTTGCTGACCGGCGCCATCGGCATGGTGCTTTCCGGTGTCATGAAAATCGAGGAGGCTTATGACGCAGTGAGCTGGAAGACGGTTTTTCTGCTGGCCTCGCTGATCCCGCTGGGCCTGGCGGTGGAAACCACCGGCACCGCCAAGTGGATCGCCGACCAGGTGTTGTCGGTGGTCGGAACCATGCCCATCTGGGTGATACAGGCATCGGTGGCGGCCCTGGCGACCTTCTTCACCCTGGTGATGTCAAATGTGGGCGCGACGGTACTGCTGGTGCCCCTGGCGGTCAACATTGCAATTGGCGCCGGCGCCAACCCGGCCGTGTTCGCCCTGACCGTGGCGATCGCCACCTCGAACTCGTTCCTCATCCCCACCCATCAGGTGAATGCCCTGATCATGGGACCGGCCGGTTACCGGGTACCCGACTTCATGAAGGCCGGCGGCATCATGACAGTACTGTTCCTGGTGGTGATGTTGACTGTAATGAACCTGATCTTCTGAACGGCCATACCGTTTGAGGCGTAAAGACAGAACGGCAGGCCCAGGCCTGCCGTTCTTTTTTGTGTGGCTCATCGATGCATCGCAACTATCGATTATCAGCGACGGGTTCCCTTCGATTGTGGCCCTCCGGCACAAGCCGTAGAATGCCTGCCAGATGAGCAAATCCCCGAAATCCACCGATCCACTGAGCCAGACCCTGCACAGCGTGTTCGGCTATCAGCAGTTCCGACCCCATCAGCGCGAGATTATCGAGCAGTTGATGGCGGGCGATTCCGCCTTCGTGCTGATGCCCACCGGCGGTGGCAAATCGCTCTGCTACCAGCTTCCGGCGCTGCTGCGACCGGGGGTTGGCATCGTCATCTCGCCGTTGATCTCACTGATGAAGGATCAGGTCGACGCCCTGCAAGCCAATGGCGTGTCGGCGGCCTTCTACAACTCCTCGCTGGATGCGGAGACGGCCCGCCGGGTTCTGGCCCGGCTGCACAACCAGGAGCTGGATCTGCTGTATGTCGCCCCGGAACGGCTGATGCGCAGGGACTTCATCGAGCGCCTGCGGCAAACCGAGATCGCCCTGATCGCCATCGACGAGGCCCACTGCGTCTCCCAGTGGGGGCACGATTTCCGTCCCGAATACGCCCAGCTGGGACAGCTCGACGAGCTGTTTCCCCAGGTACCCCGGATCGCCCTGACTGCCACGGCCGATCCCCAGACCCGCGAGGATATTCGCCGGGTATTGGGTCTGATGCAGGCGCATTGCCACATCACCGGTTTCGACCGGCCGAATATCCGCTATTCCGCCTTGGAGAAACACAACCCCTTCAATCAGCTACGCCAGTTTCTGAGCACCCACCAGAACGAAGCGGGCATCATCTATGCGCTGAGCCGTAAACGGGTGGAGCGTCTCACTGCCCAGTTATACGAAAAAGGCGTTCGTGCCGCCGCCTACCACGCCGGGCTCTCCGCCGGGCAGCGCGAGTGGGTACAGGAGCAGTTCCTGCGTGACGAGATTGACGTGGTGGTGGCGACGGTGGCCTTTGGTATGGGCATAGACAAACCCAATGTGCGATTCGTGGTTCACTACGACCTGCCCAAGAATATCGAGAGCTACTATCAGGAGACTGGCCGCGCCGGGCGCGACGGTCTTCCAGCGGAGGCCCTGCTGCTGTTTGGCGCTCAGGACATCGTACTGGTGCGCCAGCTGGTGGAAACCGGCGAGAACCCGGAACGGGTGCGCATCGAACTGCATAAACTCAACACCATGGTCGCACTGGCCGAGAGCGTCACCTGCCGGCGACAGGTGTTGTTGAACTACTTCGGCGAACAGCTTGAGGAAGGCTGCGGCAATTGCGATCTGTGCCTCGACCCGCCCCAGACCTTCGACGCCACCGAGGACGCCCGCAAGGCCCTCTCCTGCGTCTATCGGGTGGGCCAGGGGTTTGGCATCAAGCATGTGATCGATGTACTGCGCGGTCTCGACAACGAGCGCATACGCCGGCTGGGCCACAACCAGCTGAGCACTTACGGTATTGGCGCCGACAAGAGCGAACTCGAGTGGTCAAGCCTGATCCGCCAGCTGATCCATCACGGCTATCTGCTACAGGATATAGAACACTACTCGGTACTGCGCCTTACGCCCGAGGCTCGCCCGGTGCTGCGCGGCGAAAAAACACTGCAACTCGCCCTGCCGCGAATCCGTGACAAAGCGAAACGCAAACCCAAGGCGCCGAAAGGCGCAGAGGCGATCGGGGAGTACGACCAGGCCCTGTTCGAACGCCTGCGCGCTCTGCGCAAAACCCTCGCCGACGAGGCCGGCGTACCGCCCTACGTGGTCTTCGGCGACACTTCATTGCTGCTGATGGCGCGCGACAAACCAACCGAATCCGAGGAGTTTTTGCAGATCAGCGGCGTCGGCGAGGCTAAGCTCGAGCGCTTCGGAGACGAATTCATGAACGCAATAGCGCGGCATGCCACCGACACCCCATAGATCGCTGAACACTTCCCGATAACAAAACAGGTTGATCTCCAGCCAAACAGCCACCATCTATAGTCCAGGGGCACATGAACCAGAAGGACTATTTTATGCAGATGCGACAACTGTTTGATCGGGAATCCAGCACCTATACCTACCTGTTGTGGGATAAGTACAGCCGTGAAGCGGTAATCATCGACCCGGTGCTGGAGCAGAGCAAGCGGGATATCAAGCTGATCGAGGAGCTGGACCTGGTACTGGGCTATGCCCTTGAGACGCATATCCATGCCGATCACATCACCGGCGGCGGATTGTTGCGGGAACGGTTTGGCTGCCATGTAGCGGTACACCAGAACTGCGAGGTGGCCTGCGCCGATGTCTGGTTGAAACAGGACGATAAGATCCGTTTCGGAGAGCATACCCTGCAAGTGCTGCACACCCCCGGGCACACCAACACCGACATCAGTTATCTGGCTGCTGACCGCGTGTTCAGCGGCGATGCCCTGCTGATCAGAGGCAGCGGTCGTACCGATTTTCAGTCGGGTGATGCCGGACAGGCCTATGACTCTATCACCCAAAAGCTGTTCGCCCTGCCCGACGAGTTTCCGGTCTATCCTGCACACGACTACAACGGCATAACCTCGACCACCATTGGCGAGGAGAAGCGCTGCAATCCAAGGCTGAACAACAACCAGACGCGCGACGGATACATCCGCATCATGAACAGCATGAATCTGGAAAAACCGAAAAAGATCGATCTGGCAGTGCCGGGCAATCAGCGTTGCGGCATGGCCGGTTCGGAGGGGATGATCAACCAGGCAGGGGAAAGCTCCACCTGAGGCGGGAGACAGCCTTACTCGGATGCTGGTAGCGCGGCCACCCGATCCAGGTGCTCCTGCCAGTACTTCTCCTGATTGACGCCCAGTTCATACAGGAAGCGCCAGTCATACAATCCGGAATTGTGCCCGTCGTCGAAATAGAGTTTGAGGGCATAGTTGCCAATCGGCTTGATCTCTTTCAGCACTACATCCTGCTTGTTCAGCACCAGGATACGATCCTTGCCAAAACGCGCCCTGACCTCCTTGGAGGGGGAGAAGACCCGCAGGTACTCCCAGGGCAAGTTGAAGCGTTCGCCATTATCGAACAGCACTTCCAACGTCCGTGACTGCTGATGCAGGATGATATCACTGGGTTTGGTCTTGATCTCCATGCTGGATATCATGCCGATTCATGAATAAATTGCAATAGCGCCCGCTTAACCCGTGGCGGTTTTTTTATCGGTAGAGCCTAAACCTTGCCCAGCCCCTGCCATTTCTTGAAAATGTCCAGGGTCTTGCTGTGCGCCGTCTTGACAGCATCCTCCGGCGTCATCCGGCCGCGCGCCACCTCGGCGAATGTCGACGAAATCACCCAACTGCTGAAGGTTTCATCGATCACCGCATTGGCATGTCCGGGGTAGCCCACATTTGTCGTCCAGTTCGGCACATCGGCCAGCATGGCATACTTGTCATTCGGCGTGGCAATCGGATCATGACTGACCAGCGTTTTAAGATCGGGGACAGTATCCGGGAAACAGGGCAGATTGTAGAACTTGCTGGCCAGGAAGGCATCGCGGAAATAGGCCAGGTAATCGACCAGAAACTGCTTCGCGCCGTCGATGTTCTTGGCGAACTTCCAGATCACGTAGACATGCATCAGATGGATCAGTCCGATGCGGCGGGCCGGTCCCGCTACCGCCTCCGTCAGCCAGATGCGGTCTGCAACGGGTATTTTTTGACTCTCGCCGGTGCGGGTGATGGAGATGGCGTTGAGCGCCAGCGAACCCTGCCCGGAGAGCATCATGCGGTTATTGGATGACGGATCCCAGGTCAGCACCTCCTCGGTCATGGTGTTTTCATAAAGCGCCTTGACGAACTTCACCGCCTCCAGGGTCCGGGGTGAATTGAGAATCACCCTGCCCTCTTCATCCTGAACCGCGCCACCGAAACTGTGCATGATCGAACGCAACGCCATGTTTGAGTCCAGTTCTGGGGCCAGGCCCAGGCCCAGGGGGATGCCATGCTTTTTGAAAATCTTAGCCCCCCGTCGAGAATATTCTCCCAGTTCGATGGAAACACACCCACATCATCCCACAGATCCTTCCGGTAGTTGACGGGATCCGGCACATAGCTGTCGGAAAATCCGTAGTACTTACCGGACTTCGGGTTGTAGGTGCTCTTCAGGGCAATTTCGCTCGGGCTTCCATAGCGGTGCTGACACTCCTCGTAGATCTCGCGATGATCGATGACATAATCCTCATACATCGGTGGCGGTCTGAGGAACTTGACATCCTCCCCGTCCTAAAGGACGGGGATTCCTACGGCGCTCAGGCGTGGCATTGAGCCACTCCCGAGTCGCTTCGGTGGGTTCCTGCTGCTGGCGGCATGGCTGCACCGCTCACTTCACAGGCGAACCGGGCGTGTCCCGCCCTTAATACATTGA
>PKUO01000062.1 GCA_002869585.1 Sedimenticola sp. | reverse complement strand
GTAATAAAAAGCGAGATAATGATGTTCCAACTGACCTGTCCGGGCAAACAGTGCGTAAAAAATGACTTGCTCTCCGGTCTGACCGTTGCCCTGGCATTGGTGCCAGAGGCAGTTGCCTTTGCCTTCGTGGCGGGTGTTGCGCCCCTGGTCGGCCTCTATGCCGCTTTCATGATGGGAATCATTACCGCCATCATCGGTGGGAGACCTGGCATGATATCCGGCGCCACAGGCGCCATGGCCGTGGTGATGGTGGCGCTGGTTGCGGAACATGGTATCGAATATCTCTTTGCCGCCGTCCTGCTGGCAGGGGTGATCCAGATCACCGCGGGACTGCTCCGCCTTGGGAAGTTTATCCGCCTGGTTCCCCATCCGGTGATGCTCGGTTTTGTCAATGGCCTGGCGATCGTGATCTTCCTGTCACAACTCCAGCAGTTCCAGGTAGCAGACGGCAGTGGCGCAATGACCTGGCTCACCGGGACGCCCCTCTGGATCATGTTGGGGCTGGTTGCCCTGACCATGGCGATCATCCACTTTCTGCCAAAGCTTACCTCTGCCCTACCCGCTTCGCTGGTCGCTATCCTCAGCGTGACGCTGATCGCCACCTTTCTTGACCTGGATGCACGCTCGGTTCAGGACGTGCTGCGCGACCTGTCAGGTGATCCAAACGCAACTATCGCTGGCGGTCTGCCCTCCTTTCACCTGCCGATGGTGCCCCTGAGCATGGAAACCCTGCAGATCATCCTCCACTACTCGGTAATTCTAGCCGGTGTCGGGCTGATTGAGTCCCTGCTGACCATGAGCCTGATCGATGAACTGACCGAAACCCGCGGACGCGGCAACAAGGAGTGTATCGGCCAGGGTGTCGGCAACACGGTCAACGGCCTGTTCGGCGGCATGGGTGGCTGCGCGATGATCGGGCAGAGTCTGATCAACATAAACTCGGGGGGCAGAGGCCGACTCTCGGGTATTTCGGCCGCGCTCTTTCTGCTGGCCTTTATCCTGTTCGGCTCAGGTCTGATCGAGATGATCCCGGTAGCCGCGCTGGTGGGAGTGATGTTCATCGTAGTGCTAGGCACCTTTGAATGGGCCAGCTTCCGCATGCTGGGCCGTGTTCCCATGGCTGACACCTTCGTCAGCATCCTGGTGGCGGTGATCACGGTACTGACCGATCTGGCGATTGCGGTAATCGTCGGGGTCATCGTCTCCGCCCTGGTGTTTGCCTGGGAGCACGCCAAGCAGATGCATGCCGACACCCACATCGACAAGTACGGCATCAAGTACTATCACCTGCGGGGGCCGCTCTTTTTCGGTTCAGTCCAGACCTTTGCCGATCTGTTTGATCCGCGCAATGATCCCCATGAGGTGATTGTCGATTTTGCCGATGCGCGTGTCTATGACCACTCAGGTCTGGAGGCGATTGACGCCCTGGCAGACCGTTATATGCGCGCCGAAAAGGCATTGCATATCCGCCACCTGAATCAGGAGTGCCAGAATCTGCTGGTCAAGGCCGGAGATCTGGTTGAAGTCAATATGATGGAGGACCCAACCTACCATGTGGCAGATGACCGGGTCGCTTAGAGTCTAAAGATTTGCCGGGGGAATCGTTTGCTGCAGAGTCGCAGCGGAGTAGTACAGAAACAGTCTTCTCAGAAGTCAGACCGGCACTGGGCTTGCGAGTCTATTCGAACAAGCCCAGTGCGGCCTTGGGAGATATCCGCAGCTGGATTATCTCCGTGGGCGACCGCCACGGCCACCGCCCGGTTTTTCAGTCGCCATGTTCACTTTGAGTGCGCGGCCACCGACATCCTTGCCATTCTGTTCCAGTGCCTTTTCAGCCGCCTGTTGGGTGGCGAAGGTGATAAACGCAAATCCCTTCGGACGACCGGTCTCGCGGTCCATGATCATGGCCAGATCTTCGATCTCACCGTAAGCTGAGAAAATGTCGCGCAGTTGCGCTTCGGTAACCGTGTAAGGAAAGTTGCCGACGTACAATTTGTTCTGTTGCATAGCGTCTCCTGGTATATCTAATCTAGGTACATATTTAAAACTTAAACAGCGCTTTTCCGCTATGCCACAGGCAAGGGATCAATGCTCGATTGAAGGAGCCGCTGAGGGTATGAATTTTTGGGTTAGCTGCACCCTACCTGGCGCAAATTATTCGCACGTAGGACCGCTAATAGTACAGGTATGGGGGATTTTTACAATAAGGGCTTTCACAATCCTGGCCAGGATTGGACAGCCCTCTGGCGCTCGGTATCAGGGTAACCAGAGTGTCATGGAGATAGCCTTTTTCCAGAATATATCCAATTCAAATCCCTTATGACTCATCATCCGCATCGACATCTATGCCGCCGGGAGGCACCAGATCATATTGCCGGATCATACGCCGCAATCTGGGGCGCGAGACCCCGAGAATTTCACAGGCCTGGCCTTTATGCCAATCAAGCGAGTTCCGCTCCATGTCCTTCGCACCGCGTAACACCGTCTGATCCTGTAACTGTTAAGCTGAAAAGTCTGGGTGGCCTTCGGGTCACCCTTTTTTATACTTGAAACACTGAATTCCTGGCGCGAACCAATCCTCATTACCCAACTGCTTTCTGATGCTATAATTCAACATCTTCACAGCGAATAAACATAGGACAGCACATGAACCGACTACTCACTATCATCGTGGCTGGCCTAGTCTCCAGTCTTTTCATCCTGCCCCTGCAGGCCGAAGATGCCATAATCACCAGTGTAGGCGATCTCTACATGGATAAGGCGGCGCTGAATGGCAAGCAGGTACAACTGCGGGGTGAAGTGGTCAAGATCAACAATCAGATCATGCAGCGAAACTTTGTTCATCTGCAGGATGGCACAGGGAATCCCAGTGATGGCTCGAATTACATTACCATCACCACCCAGGATACCGCCAATGTTGGAGATAAGGTAACAGTGACCGGGACGCTGATTCTCGATCACGATTTTGGCGCCGGATACATTTATCCGCTGCTGGTGGAAAAGGCCAGCATTACAACACCCTGATGGCGAACCGCCCGAGGGCGGGACTCACCACATCAGATCATCAGGCACCTTGAAATCCGCGTAGGGATCATCGGCATCATCCACGGACTCGGTGATCTGGTTATGCACGATGACGCTGTCGGCGGCCCTCAGGCTGATCTTCTCGGCCACCCCGGCGGGGACGACTTCATAGCGATCATTGAGTTTAACGATTGCCAGCTGACCGCGGCTCAGCTGCCCATGCTGCCTTTCCGTAACATGAACCCGTTGCACTTTTCCGGCATCGCTGAAGTTATAGGCAATCTCGCCATCTTCCAATGACAGGCGATTCATCTCGATCAACTGCCTGATCTGGGCCGCGATTGCCTTGCGTTGCGTCTCTTCATTCTTTTTCCGGTTTAACTCCCGGTCACGCTCGGCATCCCTGGCCTTGGCTAGTCGGGCCAGGCGCGCGGCTTCGTCTTCCGTCTTCTGTTTGCTGTGACGCTGGGCCTTTTCCTTTTGCTGCTTGGCCTTTTTTGCCTTATTGACCTTATTTTCATCAACCAGGCCTGCCTTCATGAGCTGTTCATGTAATGAGTTCGCCAAATGACTCTCCTTGCTACCTACCCCGGGGGTGATATTAGCCGGCCACTGATTTCTGAATGAGCGGAACCAGGGGTTCAGGCAGCCTGATCTTGCCGGAAAGGGCAAATTCATGGGCATCGGCCGACATCTTTTTCCAGGTCTTGCGAATGATGTCGATCCACTTCTCTTCCGTGTATTCCGGGTGTTTCTCGGCAAATGCCAGCATATAGTGTTCGATAAAGACCAAACCCGCCACATCCTCCAGCAACTGGGTGTCGGCATTGATCTTGAGCGCACGCTTTCCCACGGCCTTTTTGACGCGCTCCAGCGCCTCTTAGTCATAACCGGCCTGAGCCATCAGCCCAGCAACCGTTTCGGCATGGAATTTATACAGATTGGTCCGCCACTGGTGGTATCCCTCACGCGTCATGGGATAATCGTCTCTTGGCGACTTCCATCGCTGGATATGCTGACCACGTATGGCCAGTTGGGCCACGTCGTCAGCCTGCGGCTTGTAACGCTCAAGCATCTCAGACATGCGGTGTGAATAGAGCAACTCTTTGGGCCACTCCTTGCCATCGGCAGTTTCAACATTCGGATCTTCACTGTTGGCGGCATCCATAAGGGACACGGCCTTTTCAAAGGCTTTCTGGGTCATTCATACTCTCCAAAACCGTAAGACTGCCATTCTAAACGATTTCAAGGATTGGGATGAAAATCGCTATTACAACCTTACAGTTCATGGCGAAAAAGTCGTTGGCAGTTTTGACTATGGGGATAATCGGTCTGACCTGCCCGAACTCATCGCTCAAATAACATTTTTTACGGAAAAAGTATCACCATGCCTGGGTTACCGCTTTATTTTTAATGGCTTTTTCATGTGTTCCTTAACTATATACCCTTGGTGTCATTCGTATCATCAGCGGTATGCACGGTGATCTGTGTGAATGGAATGATCCAGCCCTCGCGGTTACAGGTTTCCACACAGGCCTGCTGTACCAGACGTTGCGCACGAAAATAGGCACTTGCTGCACGACCATTGAGAATGATGTAAATCCGGTAATCCAGAGAACTGGCGCCGGCCGCTGTGAACTCGACCAGTATATCCTCTATATCATCTCTCAGACCCGCTTGTTCGAAGCGGGCAATAATCCCTTCACGGAAACGTTCCGGCACCTTGTCAAGGCATATAGCCTGATGCTGGTAATCGATCCCAAAGGTACTGGCAATCCCGAAGCCGTCCTTTGACAGGTTCCGAATATTCTCGCTGAGAAAGTCCTTGGTGGTGATCTGCACCCTGCTGTCCAGTACGGCCAGCTCCACCCACTCGATGGTCTGACGCACCACCCTCCCAAAACCCCCATTGGCGAGCACAACATACTCCTCCGGTTCGCAGGGAAACCAGGATTCCTGGCCTGCAGGACGTGATGTCAGTGAATTCAAGGCATGCAGCGGTAGACGTACAACTCCCTCGAGTAGCGGATTACGTAAGACCGAAAAGACACCTACTGACTCGACCAGGAAGGGTATGCCGTCCAACACCAGACGCTCTTGTTCACGCACAGGGCCAACGCCGAGCAACAACCTTACCTCGGCGGTGTAACGCGGCAGTGTCTGGCGCAGACTGAGCGCAGCACCGGCAAGAGCGATTACAGCGAGAGTCAGAAGTAGCACGTCACCGCGCACATAAAAAACCATGAGAATGGCCAGTATGATGATGACCGACGCAGCAAGACGATAGCTATAAAGAACCAGTGGCACTCTCTTGACACCGATATCATTTCGGGTGCGATAGAGCCAACGCCAGTACAATTTGAGCAGAGCACGGGAGACCATCCAGATGATCAGACTGATGCCTGTCGCCAGCAGCAGTGTCAGGCCTCGTCCGAGAAAAAATTCGCTGATTGCCTCCCCGGTGGATGTCTGCCAGGTTTCACTCTCGGTTTTCAGGCCCGCAAGCTTGAATTGGGCGATCTCAAGTGCCCGTTGTGTATCGTCCCCGCGCTGCTCCCACTCAATCATCAACTGATTGATCGGCTCCGCCACAACTGGCGCCAACGCCTGTTGTTTGAATTTCCGGATAGAATCAAGCGCCTTCTCAATGACCTTCAGCTGGTCTTCCCGGCGTTCGATGTCCCTGCGCAGGCCATCCATCTGACGTGGTTTTGCGGTGAGTTCCTTGAGGGTGGAGAGGATCGGCCGGCTGATCTGCTCGATCTCATCCTGCCATTTTATACGCTGTTCCGGCTGGTCCGCGAGCACCGAAAAGTTAACACCGTTGAGAGTGATGTGGTCGAATGATTGCTGGAGATTGATGATATCGCTTTTGACACGTTCGATTTTTTGCTCAATTTCCTGCTTGTCAGAGGTTTCCTCAAGTTGTTTCAGTTGTTCCCTGAGTTCACGAATGGCATTTCGTTTCAATTCGATAGATTGTTGAATACTCGTGAGATTCTCTATCGCACTCTGTAGCTTTGCATCGACTCCATCTTCCGATGCCTCTCCTGCCAGGTTTTCTGCACCAAGCAGAGATACGGGGGGTGCAATCAGTAATACCAGCAGGACTAGACTGACCAGGTTAACGCTTAGTCGTCGAACATCTATTCCCGCAGACATGCTGTATTGAGGATTACCGTCTGAATGTGTAAAAAAGGCAGGATAAACCATCAAAATCACCCCGATAGAGGCCCTGCATTAAATATAACACTGGAGAATACCTTTTGCTTGCTGACTATAAGAGTTACTCATTGGGATCGTCATTGGCCAGATTGAACCTGCCATTTCGTGAAGTCAGTAAAAATTTACCCGTTCGAAATCTCAGCTTTTCTCGCCGGCTGGCTTATACTTTTAATGAGTAGAGGGAGTTTTTCTGAGTAACACTGTAGTCCCCTTAAGGGAAAGAGTGTTTTTTGGCTGGGGTGGCTGACGGAGGGGAGGTTTGAGGTGACAATTAAACAGATTCTGGTAGCAAATGACCTTTCACCACGGTCTAAACTGGCTCTGAAACGAGCCGTGTCACTGGCAAACCAACACCAGGCCCATCTGACCGCCGTTCATGTACTCGAGTCTAC
>PKUO01000105.1 GCA_002869585.1 Sedimenticola sp. | reverse complement strand
GAAAAAAGACATAACTCGGGTTCAGATTGAGCAGGTCTATTGCTTGTTGGGGATGCTGTACAAGCCACTCCCGGATTGTAAAAAGACTTACCTCGTCTCGTGTAAGTTCGCCCATTTCAATCAACTTCTTACCGATGGAGGCGTACTGGTGGCCATTCTGGTCGGCGTAACCTACATGGATGATTGATCCGTCAGGCAACTGAACACGGCCTGATCCCTGAATCTGCAGAAAAAAGGAATCATAAGGGTCATTGACCCAGAGCAGTTCATGGCCTTTCAAGGGCTTTTCATCACCATCGATGGCGGCCCGATCATAATAGGCGATGACCTTGTTGCCGACCAGCCGGCCGCGGACGCGTTTGCCTTTCAGGCTGGGGTAAAGATCACCCAGTTCAACAACCAGCAGTGATTCCGGTCTGCGGTAGATCGGGTAGGCATAGTGCTCATCCGCCTGCAAGCTGCCAAACAGCGTCGGTTCATAATACCCGGTGATCAGACCATCGGGACTGCCCCCTGTGCCGATAATTTCGTGGGGTTGAAAATGGCGCAGTATAAACTCGCGGGTCTGTGAGTCGGTCGGGTTGTCCAGCCCTGCGGCCTCGCTGCAAATGGGCTTCCAGGTTAACTGCTTGTCCGCCAGTTTCGTGCACTGACTGATTAACGCTGGCCAGGCATCGGCAAGATTGTCCTGATGCCAGCCCGGTAGATCATCCCAGTCGACCGCCTTGCCAATCCCGGCTTCCTTGCTGATGAACAGGCTGCAACCAGAGATAAACAGCGCCAGCAGAATTGTGAAGGCTCTGGCAATAATAACAGGGCTGTTGATTGGATACAGATGTGTCTCTGGCATGGAAATCTCGCTTACAGGATTGTGGCTGGTAGGCATTGTCAGCTCAGTCCTGATTCTATCCAGGGAGGCCGTGCGAGAGCAAACAGGTTTGTTGGATAAGGACAGAGTTCGGCCTGGGTGGATGAGAATCTGACGGTTTGTTATTGTTGATTCTCCAGATGAAACCCGGTCGCTCTTCGCGTCATTCAAACAGGTTCCCTTTGAGCTGAACACTCTCCCGAAATCTGTGCAGAGGTTTGCATTCAGCATAAACGACTATCAGCGTGACACCACCCATGTGGAGGACTATGCCCTGCATGGCAATGACGCAGGCGTCTTGAGGGTCGTGCTGGGGCAGGCCAAGCCCTATAGTTTTCGCACTAGCAGCAATCAAAAGAACCTGCCTTTCAGTTTTTCTTTTTACTCCTGTCACATGCCCTATAAAGATACCCTGTTTGGCAATACCGATATCGTCAATATCGAGATGTGGGACTATTTCAACGCAGTGCTTAAGCGCCAGCAGCAGGAGGATTTACGCTTTGTGTGGTCGGCGGGGGTGATCAGGTCTACGTGGATGGTGTGCAAAGCCTGAATATCTGGAAGTTTTTGACAAAAGTCGCGCGGAAAGAGGGTGGGGAGATTCTTCCCAGTGACTCCCCGATGACACACGCTATGGCCAATATTGAATTGACCTTCAGTTAATCGAACGGTTGATGTTCCAGCAGTAACAGTCTCTTGATCTCGCGAACTCATAAAAAGTCGCGAGATCAAGGTCTGTGGCTTTAATTCTGAACTTTCCAGCTACCGTCAGCCTGTCTACAGGCCGTACCGTAGGTTCTCTCCTTCTTACCGCCAATCATTGCATCCACCGTATATTCACGGCAGGGGCCAGAGTCTGCCTCGATAGTTTTGGTCGGTGTAACCTCATAATCATAGCCGGTATCGGGATTATGCCAGCTGGAAGGCACGCCGGTTCGAACGGTTTCCAATGAATGGGCAGTCTTAATGCGGTCATTGTCGTCCATGTAACGGCCGACATTGCCACCGATTGCCGCACCCGCCAGGCTGCCGATAATGATTGCAGCGGTTCGGCCATTCCCCGCGCCCACCTGAGATCCCAGGACACCGCCCAGAATACCGCCAATCACCATGCCGCCTTGTTCGTTCGGGCCCTGTGTCGTGGCGCATCCGGTTACGGCAATACCGGTGGCCAAGGTCAGCGAGAGCAGTGTTTTATGGTTACGCATGGAAAAACTCCTTGATTCATTTTCTGCAGAGAATCCTAACCAGATTATAGACCAGTCAGGGTTAATCTAGTTCATCGGTTCAGAGGGCAATGGCAAGTAATTTTCATTTTCGAAAGAGCATCCGGCTCTTGACAACGGAGATAAATTGTATAAAGTAAGTAATCAATTACTATCTTATGGAGTTTGTTATGGAATCCCACGCCAGGCATCTACCCGCCGAAGAGCGTCGAGCAGTGACTGTTGAAGCCGTGGTTGAACTGGCTGCCGAACAGAATCCCAACGATATCACCACCGCTGCCATTGCCAAACGCATGAGCCTTACACAGGGTGCGTTGTTCAGGCATTTTTCCAACAAGGAGGCTATTTGGCAGGCGGTGATGGAATGGGTTGCCGAGAAACTGCTCGACCGGGTAGAGCGTGCGGCGAAGAGTGCCGAATCGCCCATCGAGGCCCTGGAGGCGATGTTCATGGCACATATCGAGTTTGTGATGAATCATCCCGGTGTGCCACGCATGATGTTCGGCGAATTGCAACGGGCTGAAGAGACCCCGGCAAAATTGATGGCACAGACCCTGATCAAGCGTTACAGCAAACGTTTGGGATCTTTGATCGAACAGGGCAAGCAGCAGGGTCAGATCTCTGCGGAGATTGATACTTCGGCTGCCGCGACCCTGTTTATCGGTTCCATCCAGGGGTTGGTAATGCAATCAATGCTGTCAGGCAATGTGCAAAGGATGCCGGCCGATGCGAAAGGGGCTTTTACCATCTATCGCCGTGGCATCGGGAGTGGACAATGAAAAGAGTGTCGATCAATCGCCGTACCCTGGGCCTGGTGGCTTTCCTTGCACCGATGTTACTCCTGTTTGTCTATGTTGCCCTGCGCTCCGGGCCACTGGCTCCGGTGCCCGTGACTGTCACCCAGGTTGAAAATCGATCTATTGCCCCGGCGCTGTTTGGCATAGGTACGGTGGAGGCGCGTTACACCTACAGAATCGGTCCGACGATCCCTGGCCGGGTGAAGCGGGTGGAGGTGCATGTGGGTGACCGGGTCAAGTCCGGACAGTTATTGGGAGAGATGGAGCCGGTGGATCTGGATGATCGGATCAACGCCCAGTTGGCCTCTCTGAAACGGGCGGAGTCCAGTATTCTGGCTGCCGAGGCTCAGGTTGAGGACGCTTTGGCGCGTCAATCCTATGCCCGAAAGGAGTCGAAACGCTATGAACAACTGTTGACGGCGCGCACCGTGAGCGAAGAGGCAGTCGAGGCGAAACGGCAGGAGCTCAAGGTTGCGGAGGCCGGTTTGGCGACTGCCCAGGCCAACCTGAATGCCTCACGCCAGGAGTTGCTCAGCGTTCAGGCCAACCTCGAAGGACTCAGGCAGCAGCGGGAAAATATGCGTTTGATCTCCCCGGTGGATGGTTTGGTCACCATACGCAATGCCGATCCCGGAACCACGGTGGTGGCCGGACAATCCGTGGTTGAGGTGATCGACCACGCGAGCCTGTGGATCAATGTACGTTTTGATCAGTTGGGCGCTACTGGACTACAGGCCGGACTCCCCGCGCAAATAACCCTGCGCTCCCAGTCTGGCTATCCTGTCAACGGTCGGGTGTTCCGCATCGAGCCTGTAGCGGATGCGATCACCGAAGAGATACTTGCCAAGGTGACTTTTGACGGCATCCCGGAAACTCTGCCCCCAGTAGGCGAACTGGCCGAGGTGACGGTAGCCCTACCGACGATGGAGGCGGCGCCGGTGGTGCCGAATGCGAGCATTCAGCGGTTGGAGGGGCGAACCGGTGTCTGGATTATCGACAATGACCGTCTCCAGTTTGCCCCGGTGAAAATGGGTGTGGCCGACCTTGATGGCCAGATCCAGATACTCGAAGGTCTGAAACCGGGTGAGCGCATCGTGTTGTACAGCCAGCGTGTCTTGAAGTCACACGACCGGGTCAAGATCGTCGATCAGCTGGTGGGTGGATCAACATGATCAGCCTGGCCGGGCGCGACATCCTCCACTCCTGGGGCAAGTTCGTATTCACCGGGGTTGTGTTGGGTCTGTTGATCGGTGTCACCCTGACCATGGCAGGGGTCTATCGCGGCATGGTGGATGACGCCAAGGTGTTACTCGACAACAGCAGTGCCGACCTGTGGGTGGTGCAACAGGGCACGCTGGGGCCCTATGCCGAGTCATCCAGCATCTACGACGATGTCTACCGCAGCATTCTGGGAATGAATGGTGTGGCACGCGCTGCGAATATTACCTATCTGACCATGCAGATCCGCCAGAATGACAGGGATGTGCGGGGGATGGTGGTTGGCGTGGTGCCGGGCGGGCCTGGAGAACCGGGATACCCCGGCTATCTGGTTGCCGGCAGGCACCTGACGCGCAGTCACTATGAGGCGGTCGCCGATCTGGCGACGGGTTTCAGAATAGGTGATCGTATCCAGATCCGCCGCAACCAGTACCAGGTTGTCGGGCTGACCCGGCGCATGGTCTCGTCGAGTGGTGATCCGATGGTGTTCATCCCCCTCAAAGATGCCCAGGAAGCGCAATTTCTCAAAGACAACGACGCCATACTTCAGCAACGCCGGCGCACTGCCGCCAATCCGGCGTTTTCCCGTCCGGGCGTGCCGGGTCTGCTGGATGCAGTAATCGCCTCGCAAAGCACCAATCCCTATGTAAATGCCGTGCTGGTGCAGCTCAAGCCGGGTTACGACCCGCAGACGGTGGCCCAGACCATCAGCCGCTGGAAGCGGTTGCAGGTCTACACCCGGGAGCAGATGGAGGAGATTCTGGTGGGCAAGCTGATCGCCACCTCGGCCAAGCAGATTGGTATGTTTCTGGTGATACTCGCCGTGGTCAGCGCGGCCATTGTGGCCTTCATCATCTATACCCTGACCATGGGGAAAATCAGGGAGATTGCCGTACTGAAACTGATTGGCACCAAGAACCGCACCATCTCTGGGATGATCCTGCAACAGGCGCTTGGCCTTGGGGTGATTGGCTTCGTGGTGGGTAAAATCGCGGCCACCTTCTGGGCGCCGGTCTTTCCGAAATATGTGCTACTCGAGCCGGGCGATGCACTGCGGGGTTTTATTGCCGTAGTGGTGATCTGCATTCTCGCCAGCATTCTGGCGATTCGCGCAGCGCTCAAGGTCGATCCGGCAGAGGCGATAGGTGGTTAATATGCAGTCGAAAGGTATTCAGATCAATGGCTTGCGAAAGCGCTATGGCGAAGGTCAAACTGCCGTTGATGCGCTAAAAGGCGTGGATATGCAGGTTGCACCGGGTGAAGTGGTCGGCCTGATCGGTCCGTCTGGTTCTGGTAAAAGCACTCTGCTCAAATGTCTAGGGGCAGTGATCGAACCCAGCGCGGGACGCATGACCCTGGGCGAGGAGGTGATATACAACGAGGGGTGGCGAATTCCTGATCTGCGGGCGTTGCGGCGCGACAAGATTGGGTTTGTATTCCAGGCCCCGTATCTGATCCCTTTTCTTGATGTGACCGACAACATAGCGTTGTTGCCGATGCTGGCCGGTGAATCCAACAGTGAATCGAGAAAGCACGCCCTGCAGTTGCTGGAGGCATTGGATGTGGGGCATCGTGCCAGGGCAATGCCGTCGCAGCTGTCTGGCGGTGAACAACAGCGGGTGGCGATTGCCCGGGCGCTGGTCAACAGGCCACCGGTTATTCTGGCGGACGAGCCCACCGCCCCGCTGGACAGTGAACGTGCGCTGACCGTGATCGGCATTCTCAACCAGATGGCGCACCAGTACGAGACCGCAATCATTGTGGTCACCCATGATGAAAAGATCATTCCCACCTTTAAGCGTATCTACCACATACGCGACGGTGTCACCCACGAAGAGGCGGGCGAGGGCAGGGAGTTCGGCTGAATCCATGCACTTGCCCAGGGGCCTTGCCTAGGGCAGTATAGCGATACTCATACAAGCTTTTTTGCCAGGTTTCCGCCACATAAACTCCCCTCGAAGACACGCGATGAATATGCCCCGAGTAATAATGCTCTTGTTGTCAGGACTGTTGGTGTTGAACGCATCAGCAGGCGAAGTGACGGTAGCCGTGGCGTCTAATTTTGCGCTTCCGATGAAGGTCATCGCCGGCGAGTTCGAACGGGAAAGCGGACACCGGGTGAGGCTGGCGTTTGGCTCTTCGGGTAATTTCTACGCACAGATCAAGCATGGGGCTCCATTCGACCTGTTTCTCTCCGCTGATCAGGCAAAACCGGCGGCCCTGGAAGCGGAGGGGATGATCCATCCCGGCAGTCGCTTCACCTATGCAATCGGTACCCTGGTGCTATGGTCGCCCAAGCCCGATCTGGTTGATCAACAGGCAGAGGTGTTGGCCCAAGGCCAATTCAGGAAGCTGGCAATCGCCAATCCCAAGCTGGCGCCCTATGGGACAGCGGCGGCGCAGGCACTGCAAAGTCTCGGAATTTATGACAGGATGATGCCTCGCTTGGTGCGCGGGGAAAACATTGGCCAAACCTACCAGTTCGTCAGCACAGGCAATGCGGAACTGGGGTTTGTGGCGTTATCCCAGGTTGTCAGCGATGGCAAGTTACGCGAAGGCTCGGCCTGGGTTGTACCCGAACATCTCTATTCGCCGATTCGCCAGGATGCCGTGCTGTTGCTCTCCGCCGGAGAGAACCCTGCGGCACAGGCGTTGAGCGATTATCTGCGCAGTGAAAAGGCGACAGCAGTGATGGAAAACTATGGCTATACGACTGAGACAGGGCATTAATTGTGGCTTTTTCTGAGGCGGATCTGGCCGCGATCTGGCTGACCCTGCGCCTGGCCTCTGTGGTTACCCTGCTATTGCTGTTGATCGGCACCCCCATCGCCTGGTGGCTGGCTCGCACCCGTTCCTGGTGGAAGGGCCCGGTCAGTGCGGTCGTGGCTCTGCCGCTGGTTCTGCCACCCACGGTATTGGGGTTTTATCTGTTGCTGGTGTTGGGGCCGAATGGTCCTGTGGGCGAGCTGACCCAAGCCCTGGGTCTCGGCACCTTGCCCTTCACCTTCTGGGGCCTTGTGGTGGCCTCGGTGTTTTACTCCATGCCGTTTGTGGTGCAACCCATCCAGAATGCCATGGAGGCGCTGGGGGAGCGACCGCTCGAAGTGGCAGCCACCTTGCGGGCTGGTCCCTGGGATCGCTTTTTCAGCGTGGTCTTGCCACTGGCCAGACCCGGATTTATCACCGCGTCTATCCTTGGTTTTGCCCATACCGTGGGTGAGTTCGGCGTGGTGCTGATGATTGGCGGTAACATCCCTGGTGTCACGCGGGTCATTTCGGTGCAGATCTACGACCATGTGGAGGCTTTGGAGTATGGTCATGCACACGGTCTGGCCGCCGGTATGCTGCTCTTCTCCTTTTTGGTGCTGGTGACCCTCTACACCTTCAATCGAAACAGGAAAGGCTCCGGGGCGGGCAGCTATGGGATTTGATCGGCAATGAGCGCGGACGGCATCTCAGCGCGCTTTCATCTGACCTATCCCGGTTTTACCCTGGATGTGGATCTCGAACTGCCGGGGCGTGGTGTTATCGCCCTGTTTGGACACTCGGGTTCGGGTAAGACCACCTTGCTGCGCTGTATTGCCGGGTTGGCACGCGCCGAAACAGGCAGACTGCGTGTCCATGGCGAACTTTGGCAGGACGATACCCGCTTTCTGCCTACCCACAAACGTCCCCTGGGTTACGTGTTTCAGGAGGCGAGTCTGTTCCCGCACCTCAGTGCTCGCGGCAATCTGCAATACGCCATGAAGCGAGCAGTAACCGCGGTGGACGTCGAGAGATTTGACCAGGCCGTTGAACTGCTCGGTATCGGACCATTACTGGATCGTCGCCCGGATCAGCTTTCTGGCGGGGAACGGCAACGGGTCGCCATTGCCCGCGCGCTGCTGATCAACCCCCGGCTATTGCTGATGGATGAACCCCTGGCGGCACTTGATCTGGCGCGCAAACAGGAGATACTGCCGTACCTGGAGCGGTTGCGTACGGAACTCGATGTCCCGGTTCTTTATGTGAGTCATTCCCCGGACGAGGTGGCCCATCTGGCCGACTATATTGTGGCGATGAACGAAGGGCAGGTTGTGGCCCACGGACCCCTCGCGGAGACGCTGGCACGTCTGGATTTTCCGATCCGCCTGGGAGAGGACACAGGCGTGGTTCTGGACGCCAGAGTTGTGGAGCTCGATCCTGTCTGGAAACTGGCCCGCGTGGCTTTTGACGGCGGTGAACTCTGGTTGCGAGATGGCGGGCATCCCGTTGGTCAATCGGTACGCCTGCGCATACTGGCAAGAGATATAAGCCTGGCGCTGAATCGCCATGATGACAGTAGCATCCTCAATCTACTGCCAGGCAGAGTGGCGGAGATCGCCGCGGACGATAATAAGGGTTCGGCCCTGGTGCGCGTGGATGTAGGGGCGTCTGCTTTGGTGGCACGCGTCACCTTGCGTTCGGTGTCGCATCTGGAATTGGAACCGGGGAAGCCGGTATGGGCGCAGATCAAATCTGTGGCCCTGATTCAGTAACCGGCTTCTTGTCCCCATAATCGGCTATTTATCGATGTTGGACTATGATTGATATACTCCTGGTGGCCCGGCGAGTAAGATTGCAACATGAGAACCAACACCTGCCAGTGCGGCGCACGCCTTCATTTTGAAAATACCCTGTGCATCAGTTGTCAGCATGAACTGGGTTTTCTGCCTGATGCCCGAACCATCAGCGCACTGACGCCGATTGGCGATAACCGCTGGAAGGCGAGCGCCAATAATCACATCTACCGTAAATGTAAAAATTATTCTGAACACGATGTCTGCAACTGGATGGTAGCGGAGGCGAACAGCCAGGCCTTCTGCTTTTCCTGCCGGCTTTCTGAAATCATTCCCGATCTTAGCAGTCCGAAAAATTTCGAACTCTGGCGCGTTATCGAGCGCGCCAAACGGCGTCTGCTCTACAGCTTGTTGTGGCTGGAACTGCCAATCATCAGCAAGCAGGAGGATGCGCAACATGGGTTGGCGTTTCATCTGATGGAGGATCAGGGCTATTCTGAATTTGCCCGTGAGATACCGATGCAGAATCCAGTCATGACCGGACACAACAGTGGCACCATCACCCTCAATATAGCTGAAGCGGACCCTGTGGCCAGAGAGCAAACCCGCACCTTCATGGATGAGCGGTACCGTACCCTGCTGGGACACTTCCGGCATGAATCCGGGCACTATTACTGGGATATGCTGTTGCGCAACTCACAGCGAATTAACGATTTTCGAGCGTTATTCGGAGATGAACGCAATGATTATGGCGCTGTGATGCAGGCCTACTACGCCAATGGCCCTGTGGCCAACTGGCAGGCAAACTGGATCAGCGCCTACGCCAGTGCCCATCCCTGGGAGGATTGGGCGGAGACCTGGGCGCATTATCTGCACATGATCGATACACTGGAAACCGCCAGCGACTACGGTTTCGATATCGGTGATGGCAGTGATGGCGTGGCCAGTCGGCAACAGTTCAGCGCCGAGTATTTGTCCTCGATTTCAATCAATGATCTGGTAAACGAGTGGAGCAATCTTTCGGTCGCGCTGAATGATTTGAACCGCAGCATGGGACTGGCGGATGCCTATCCCTTCGTGTTGTCCGGGAGCATAATCCAGAAATTGGCCTTTGTGCATGCCATGGTGATCAACCGAGGCGCCTGAAGGTTATTCCCAGTCGAATTTGGGTAATCGCGCGAAGGAACGCTTGATACCCTCATTCCAGGATTTCTGTAGTGACTTGTAATAGGGTGAGGCCAGTTTAAGCGACATATGGCGTGGCTCTTCCAGGCTGTCCCCCAGATACATAGCCAGTTCGAACGGTGGACCCACAGAAATATTGCTGCGCATGGTCGAATCCAATGATACCAGGGCGCAGCGTGCGGCATTGTTCAGTGACGAGTCCATATTGATCACGCGGTCGAGTATCGGTTTGCCGTATTTGTTTTCGCCGATCTGCAGATAGGGTGTGTCGGAGGATGTGCTGATATAGTTTCCCTCCGGGTAGATCAGGTAGATGTCGTGCTCACGGCCTTTCACCTGACCGCCGAGAATAAAACTGGCGCCGGCGCTGCCACCGCTTTTTTCCACTGCAGGACCATGATGCTGTTGCTCGCGTTGACTGAGATCACCGATATAGTCGGCAATGTCGAACAGGTGTTTTGCTTTTAGCAGGTTGAACTTCGCCTTGGGGTTGTCCAGGTCGCGCTGAACCGCATTGACCACGGCCTGAGTGGTGGCCAGATTGCCCGCAGAGAGCAGTATGATGATCCGGTCGCCTGCCCAGAAAAAACGATGCATCTTGGTCGCCGTGCGGATGTAATCCACACCGGCGTTGGTGCGTGAATCGGAAGCAAATACAATGCCCTCATTGACATTGATTGCAAGGCAGTAAGTCATTATCTGCTCCTAGAGGTCATACCTGATCGCGTTGGAATTCTACCAGAATCACCCTCTCTACCAAGGAGATTTTTCTTCGTTTCTATCTGAACTGAGCTATACTAGTAATAAATAATAGGCAGTGATGTTTTATGGCGATTCGCTGGGGTAGTTACAGGGTTAGAGGGTTTTATGATGAGCTGATTCGGGTAGCGGGGAGACCTCGCCCTGCGGCTTTGGCTCTTTGCCAGTATCTGCGCAACCTGACCGATAACGAACTTGAGGAATACAAGACTGCCGCTGAGATGGCGATCAGCGTCATGGGCATCACCTTTACAGTCTATTCCGAGGAAGAGGGTTCGATAGATCGCGCCTGGCCCTTTGACATCATTCCCCGCGTCATTCCCAAGTCGGAATGGATGCAGGTAGAGCAGGGTTTGAAACAGCGCGTACAAGCGTTAAACCTCTTCATTGATGATATCTACCACGATCAGAATATCGTCAAGGACGGCCTGTTTCCAGCCAGTCTGCTGGAGAACTCCGTCAATTTCCGTAAGCAATGCGTCGGTATTAACCCGCCGGGCGGTATCTGGGCACATATCTGTGGTTCAGATCTGGTGCGTGACAATAATGGCGTTATCTACGTCCTGGAAGACAATCTGCGGGTGCCTTCCGGTGTCTCCTATATGCTGGAGAATCGCCTGGTGATGAAACGGGTCTTTCCTGATCTGTTCGAAAACCAGAATATCATGCCGGTGGACGACTATCCGTCGCAACTGTACGACATGCTCGCGGCTCTCTCACCACGCCAGATCGATCAGCCGGAAATTGTGGTGCTGACGCCCGGTATCTACAACTCGGCCTATTTCGAGCATGCCTATCTGGCCCAGCAGATGGGAGCCGAACTTGTCGAAGGACGTGATCTGGTCGTTGAGAAGGATGACTGCGTGTACATGCGTACCGTGGATGGACTGGCGCGCGTGGATGTGATCTACCGCCGTATTGACGATATGTTCCTGGATCCGGAAGTGTTCGATCCTGACTCATATCTGGGTGTGCCCGGGCTGATTCGCGCCTGGAAGGCTGGCAATGTGGCGCTGGCCAATGCACCAGGGGCCGGTGTCGCCGATGACAAGGTGGTTTACTCTTACGTGCCGGAGATCATTCGCTACTATCTCGACCAGGAACCGCTGATTGCAAACGTACCTACCTACAGATGCTTTAACAAGGATGAGAAGGAGTATGTGCTGGAGCATATCGCCGAGCTGGTGGTGAAGCCTGCCAATGAATCAGGCGGTTACGGCATGCTGATCGGTCCACAGGCAACCATCAAGGAGCGCGAGAGTTTCAAGAAGCTTATCCAGAAAGATCCACGTAACTACATAGCCCAGCCAATGTTGGTTCTATCTACAGCGCCGACCATGGTGAATAACCGGGTCGAACCCCGTCATCTTGATCTGCGTCCTTTTATTCTCAGTTCGCCCAATGACATCTATGTCACCACCGGCGGCCTGACCAGGGTTGCGCTACGCAAGGGATCGACGGTAGTCAATTCATCCCAGGGTGGTGGTAGCAAGGATACCTGGATCGTGGACGACGAGGGGCTCTGATATGTTGTCGCGGGTCGCAGAAAACATCTACTGGATGGCCAGATACATCGAACGGGCGGAAAACACTGCGCGCCTGATCATGGTCAATTCCAACCTGCTCATGGATCTGCCCAGGGGCGTGCATCCCGGTTGGCAACCGATTATCGAGATCCTCGGTTGCGAAGAGTATTACCTGCAACAACACGAGGACTTCAATGAACGCGCTGTTCTGAAGTTTCTGATCGCAAATGCCAGCAGTACCAGTTCCATCCTGTTTTCACTGCAGCAGGCGCGCGAAAATGCCCGCACCATTCGCGACATCATCCCCCGCGAGGCTTGGGAACAGGTCAACGATCTGTACATGATGGCCAAAAGCAATGCAGTGAGTGGCTATTCCAAAAGGGGGCGTTACGATTATCTGAAGAAAATCATTCTCGGTGCCCAGACCATTACCGGTCTGCTTGCCGGTACTATGCTGCACGATATTGGCTATGATTTTCTGCGCATGGGTCGAAATCTCGAACGTGCCGAGATGACCACCCGGATCCTCGATGTCCGTTCTGCCAACCTGTTGCCGGAACATGAAGGACTGACCCCTTTTGAAAACATCCAATGGATGAGCGTCCTTAAATCACTCACCGCTTACCAGATGTACCGCCGTACCATCCAGGTTCGGGTGAGGCGTAAAGACGTGCTTAAGTTTTTGCTGAAGGACAAGTCGTTTCCGCGCTCCTTCTACCACACCTTGTTGGAGGTGAAGAGTTGTCTGCGTGAACTGCCGCGAAATGAAGAGGCGATAGCAAAGCTCAACGAAGTTGGAAAGAAGGTACTACGGGCAGATCAGGCGATCCTGCAGCAGGATGAGCTGCATCGTTTTATTGATGAACTCCAACTGGGATTGGCAGAACTCAGTCAGGCCATCACGCGTATCTATTTCCAATAACCTTTGATGCCTTTTTCGGAGGGTATTGAGTCAGAATCTCTGGCGGTCGTAAACGACGGTGGATTTGTTTTATAGTTTAAAATTGTCGACGAATACAATCCATGAATGATCTTGAAGTCAGAGAAATACAGTGTCCCTATTGTGGCGAAATACTCGAGGTTGTAATTGATAGCTCTGAAATAAATCAGCGCTATATTGAAGATTGCCAGGTATGTTGCCGGCCCATTGATTTTGCTATATCTGTTGATCAGGATGGCGAATTATGTGTATCTGTATCGCAAGAAAACGATTGAACAGTTAACGAGCGTCTTGCAGGTAATAGGGAGAATTTACCAGTGCATACAGGTAGGAAATATAACACAAAGGCGTAACGCAGGAGCAATAAAAAAGCCCGTAAGCTATTGAAACTTACGGGCTTTGATAAGATGGTGCCGAGGAGAGGACTTGAACCTCCACGGGGTTTCCCCCACTAGCACCTGAAGCTAGCGTGTCTACCAATTTCACCACCTCGGCTCGTGATGGATGTTGCAGCGAGTGCACCAATCAATCTGAGGACGCGAACTTTACAGCGACAGAAGGGGGTTGTCAACGATACAATATGCAGATTATTCAGCGTAATACAGGTATTGAACCTTGGCGAAACCAACCCGTAAAAAAACCACTCCCAAAAAAGACCCGCATCAGGCTCGAGAGGCTCAGAAATACGAGAATCCTATCCCCAGCCGTGAGTACATTCTTGAACAATTGGCGGCTCAGGGAATGCCTCTCGGCTTCGTTGAAATAGCTGAGTTGCTGGGTCTTGAGCAGGAGAATGATCTGGAGGCTCTGCGGCGGCGCGTAAATGCCATGGAGCGTGATGGTCAGGTGGTTCGTAACAGGCGGGGAGGAATCTGCATTGTCAACGACAAGGACCTGATCAAAGGCCGGGTGATAGGGCATCCCGACGGATTTGGTTTTTTGAAGCCGGACGATGGTGGTGAGGACCTTTTTTTATCACCCCGCAACATGCGGCAGTTGCTGCATGGAGACAAGGCGGTCGTGCGCGTAGTTGGTTTGGACCATCGCGGGCGTAAGGAAGGCGCGGTTGTAGAGGTTCTGGATCGGGGCAATCATCAGGTTGTTGGCCGAATTTATCTAGACACCAGTGTTGGTGTTGTGGTGCCGGATAACAAAAGAATCCATCAGGATCTGGTGATTCCGGCTGCGGATCAGGGCGCTGCGACCCACGGACAGATGGTGATTGCGGAGATTGTTGAGCAGCCGAACAAAAGATCGCCACCTATCGGCCGGGTTGTGGAGGTGCTGGGAGATCATATGGCCCCCGGTATGGAGATCGATATAGCGATCAGGACCCACGAGCTGCCTGTTGCCTGGCCGGATTCTGTGGAGGACGAGATGACCGCCTTCGGGCGCGAAGTGCCTGAATCGGCGAAGCAGGGGCGTGTGGATTTACGGCGTTTGCCCTTGGTGACGATCGATGGTGCGGATGCCCGGGATTTTGACGATGCCGTCTACTGCGAGGCCAAACCCAAGGGCTGGAAGCTGCTGGTCTGCATCGCTGACGTATCGGCTTATGTGGTTCCAGGGAGTGCGCTGGATCGTGAAGCGCGCTCGAGGGGTAATTCGGTCTATTTTCCCGATCGTGTTATTCCGATGCTGCCTGAAGTTCTGTCCAACGGCCTCTGCTCGCTGAATCCGGAGGTTGATCGTCTGTGCATGGTGTGCGAACTGCACATTGACAAAGATGGGGCGGTTTCCCGTTCCCGGTTTTTCGAAGGGGTGATGCGTTCGCAAGCGCGGCTGACTTATGATCAGGTTGCGGCGATGCTGCTCGACGGCGATCCTGAGCTGTGTGAGAAATATGCCGACTTGCTTCCCCATCTGCACCAGCTTTACGCCCTGTATCAGGTATTGCACGGGTCGCGTAGCGCCCGCGGTGCGATCGATTTCGATACCACAGAGACACGTATCGTCTTCAACGAGCAGAAGAAGGTGGAGCGCATCGTGCCGCTCGTCAGAAACGATGCCCATCGTCTGATTGAAGAGTGCATGCTGGCGGCCAATGTTGCCTCTGCCAAGTTTCTTCTGAGGAAAAAACTGCCGGCGCTATATCGTATCCACGAAGGCCCTCCCGAAGACAAGCTGGTTGATCTGCGCTCCTTCCTCGGCGAGTTGGGCCTCTCCCTTTCTGGTGGGACCAAGCCGGAGGGCAAGGATTATGCCGCTCTGCTCGAATCGGTAAAAGATCGTCCAGACGCCCATCTTATTCAGACGGTGCTGCTGAGATCAATGTCCCAAGCGGTTTACAGCTCTGAGAATGTCGGCCATTTTGGGCTTTCGTTTCCGGCCTATACGCATTTCACCTCACCGATTCGTCGCTATCCCGATTTGATCGTGCATCGTGCACTCAAACATCTGTTGCTCGGCGGAACCAAGGAGAACTTTGAATACACCACCTCCGAACTGGAGATCCTGGGCGAAAGCTGTTCTGCGACCGAGCGGCGGGCGGACGATGCAACCCGTGATGTGGTTACCTGGCTGAAGTGTGAATACATGATGGATAAGGTTGGTGAGTCATTCAACGGTATTATCACCAGTGTCACTTCCTTCGGCGTTTTCGTTGAACTGGAGGAGATCTATGTAGATGGGCTGGTGCATATCACCTCACTGGACAAAGACTACTACCACTTTGATCCAATCGGGCATCGCTTAACCGGCGAGCGCACTGGCGAGGTCTATCGGCTGGGTGATCCAGTCAGGGTGAAACTGGCGGCGGTTAACCTGGATGATCGGAAGATCGATTTCCTCATGGAGCAGAAAGGATCGGCGCCTGCCCGTCGCCGCACTGGACGCAAGCGCAAGCCGAAACAGGCACAGGCCACATCGACTACCCCGGTGCCGACTGCTGAACCGACAGATAAAAAGGCCAAGAAAAAACGGAAATCCTATGCCAGAAAAAAGGCAAAACAGAAAACGAAGAGTAAGGGCGCAAGCACAGATGCGAACAAGGGCAAACCCGGTGGTAAAGGCTAACCAGGCGTGAGTTCAGATCATTTTATTGCCGGCGTGCACAGTGTGCGCACAGCGCTTAAACACGGTGGCGATTCAGTCACGGGTGTCTGGGTCGAAACCCGGCGAAAAGACAGACGTATCAAAGAGATTGTCTCCCTGGCCAGGGAGATAGGGGTGGATGTTACCCATGTCGGTAAGGACGAATTGGACAGGATGGTGCCTGGGGCCAACCATCAGGGCGTTGTGGCCAATGCCAAGGCTCCCGCTGCACTCGATGAAAGGGCGCTCAAATCATTACTGGAGACACTCCAGGAACCGGCCTTTCTATTGATCCTGGACGGCGCTCAGGATCCGCACAACCTGGGGGCCTGCCTGCGCAGCGCCGATGCGGCTGGAGTGCATGCGGTAGTTGCGCCAAAAGACCGTTCGGTGGGGTTGACACCGACTGCCTGCAAAGTGGCCAGCGGTGCTGCCGAGACCATCCCGTTTATTCAGGTAACCAATCTGTCCCGGATCCTCAAGTGGCTGAGGGACGAGCAGGGCATCTGGGTCATTGGTACGGCAGGTGAAGCGGAGCAGAGCCTGTTTGAAGCCAGACTTACCGGACCATTGGCGATCATAATGGGAGGGGAAGAGAGTGGCCTGCGCCGTCTGACCCGGGAAAACTGCGACCAACTGGTGAAATTGCCCATGACGGGATCGGTAGAGAGTCTCAATGTCTCGGTCGCTGCAGGTGTCTGCCTGTACGAGGCGCTCAGGCAGCGTAAGAACGCCGAGAGCTGACAGCCCCTGAATCAGCCCTGATTCTGTGTCACTGGCATCCGCCAGCGCGGAATCAGGTTTCCAGCGACGATCAACACCAGGCCTGCAACACTGCTCCAGCGGATTGTCTCACCCAGAATGAAATGGATCAGGATCAGGGATAGGAAAGGCGCAAAATAGATCAGGGTCGCGATTTTTACAGTGCTTGATGTGAGCCGCATCGCCTTCAGCCAGAGCACAAAGGCGATGCCCATCTCGATCACCCCGACATAGACCGCAGCGGCAATGCCTCTGAAATCAAGTGGATAGAAGGTTGATGTCGCCCACACCAGCAGCGCCACCAGCGGCAGGGCGGTAGCAAAATTAAGAAACAGGGCAATGACTGGGTCCAGGCTACCGCGTGTGCTGTAGATCCAGTAGACCGCCCAGATCAGCGTACTGACAAGGGCCAGCGCCACCCCAGGAAGACTGCTGAAGGTGAGGGAAAAGGGCTCGCCGTGGGTAACTATCACCACCACACCCGCGTAACTGACCAGGATAGAGAGTAGCTCTTTGCCTGTCAGTCTGTGGCCGAGAAGCGGCACGGAAAGCAATGAGAGGGTGATCGCCCAAGTGTAGTTGATGGGCTGCGCCTCCTGGGCAGGTAGCAGGTCATAGGCCTTGAACAGGACCAGGTAATAGAGCAGGGGATTGAGAAGGCCCAGCAGAAAACCACGCCTGAACTGAGGCCATCGCAGACTGCGCAGCTGCCCAATTCGGCCCTCGAACAACAGCAGTAGCAGCAGGGTGAGGGTTGAGGCGAGATTGGCGTAGAAGAGGAGTTGTAGCGGCGATAGGTGAAGCAGCGAGAGTTTGAAAGCGGTGGCTACGGTAGACCAGAGAAACACCGTGGTGATGGCGAAATAGAAGGCTTTCTGTTGTGGCGGCATCTGTTTTCGTTTCCAACTCCACCAGGCTTTGATGGCTCTTAAGTTTGCTTGACTGGCCCGGCCCGAATACGCTTCGGCAACAGGTCCATTGGCGTCAAATTCCTAGCGAGGATTATTCCCACACTATCCTATTCTGTACATCGAGTCCTTAAAACCCCCGGTTTTCGATCAAAATAGAGCAACTATCGGTTATGAATAGAGTTTTTGGCATTGCAGCACAGCCAATAGGGCGGTAGAATGCCCGGCTTTCCAGGCGTTGGAGGAATCTTCGCGCCTTAACCCTTGCTTCACCGTGAAATATCGCGGGAGGCTGTTGTTAATCCGTAAGGGGATACAATGCGACACTATGAAGTAGTTTTTCTGGTTCATCCGGACCAGAGCGAACAGGTACCCAGCATGATTGAGCGTTATCGCACAATCATCGAATCCAAAGGCGGCGCAATCCACCGTTTGGAGGACTGGGGTCGACGTCAACTGGCATACCCAATCCAGAAGCTGCCTAAGGCTCATTATGTTCTGATGAACATAGAGTGTAATGGCGAGGCGCTTGAAGAGCTGGAAAACAGCTTCCGCTTCAACGACGCCGTACTGCGTAACGTTGTTCTCAAGCGCAAAAAAGCCGTCACTGAAGCGTCACCGCTGGCAAGAACCGACGACAGGGAAGATGTCCGTCCAGCCTTCGATAATTCCGAGTCTGACGACGAAGAAGAGTAAGTTTCAGTGATCAGCGCTGCCAAAGCCTGATCAACCATTGAATTGAGGATAGATCACTATGTCACGTTATTTTCGTCGCAGAAGATACTGCCGTTTTACCGCTGAAGGCATCACCGAGATCGATTACAAGGATCTCAAACTGTTGAAGGCCTATGTCAGTGAAACCGGTAAAATTGTGCCCAGCCGTATTACCGGCACTAAAGCGAAATATCAGCGCCAGTTGTCCGATGCCATTAAGCACGCGCGTTTCCTGGCACTGCTGCCTTACTCAGACAGCCATTAAGGCTGTTGGACTTTCTGGGGTCAGTTGCCTGACTCCAGTGCTGTTTAACACTGCGAGACGTTAAGATGCGTTTTTTGGCATCAGCGGTGATGCAGGGTAGATCGCAGGCGGTGATGGTTATCACAGTGCTTGCAATGCTCTCTTTCCTGTTTCCGCCGGCCAGTATTCTTAGCTCCGGCGCAGTAGCGCTGGTCACGCTACGCAATGGCTTGAAAGATGGCTTGTTGGTGCTGGTTTTTGCCGGTATCGCCTGCGGAGTCCTTGCGCAATTGACCTTGGGAGTGCTGCTTCCCGCTGTTGGATTCGTGCTCCTGTTGTGGTTGCCAATGGTTTTATTGGCGGTTTTGCTCAGATCCAGCCGCTCATTGGCGCTGGCCCTGCAGGGAGGTGTGGGACTTGGATTGCTGTTTATCCTGGTCCAGTTTCTCCAGGTGCAGGACCCGGTGAGTGAGTGGCAGACGTTGCTTGAGCCGTTCAGTCAGTCTCTGGTCGATGCCGAGCTGATTGATCCCAGTCAGCAGAAGACGCTGGTTGAGATAATGGCGAAGTGGATGCCAGGACTGATTGCAGCCGGATTTTTGCTGCAATCCATAGCCGGGCTGATTCTGGCGCGTTGGTGGCAATCGATGCTCTATAACCCAGGTGGGTTCAGGCAGGAATTCCATCAGCTGAGACTGAGCAAGATTCTGGCACTGGCCACATTGGTCGTTGTCGTATCGAGATTGTTGTTGAGTGATGAAGCGAGCACCTTTGTTGATGCTTTGATGATGGTGTTCATTGCCGCCTGGTTTATACAGGGTTTGGCATTGGCTCACGGCGCACTGGGTACGTTAGGTGTAAACAGCGGTTGGCTGATAGGTATCTACCTGCTTTTGATATTCGCCATGCCGCACGCAGTGATGGTTCTGGCTTCGGCAGGTTTTGCAGATGCCTGGTTTGATTTTAGGGCGCGCCTTGCAGAGAACAAAGGTTCGGAATAGGCGAGCTGAAGATTTAACACCTGTTCAGGGGTAATAACGATGGAAGTTATTCTGTTAGAAAAAGTTGAAAATCTGGGAACCTTGGGTGACCAAGTTAAGGTAAGACCCGGCTATGGCCGCAATTTCCTGATCCCTTCCGGTAAGGCTGTGCCAGCAACAAAAACCAATATTGCTGAATTCGAAGCACGTCGTGCAGAACTGGAAAAAGACGCCGCCGCTGCTCTGGCTGCCGCCGAAGCACGCAAGGCCAAGCTCGAAGCGCTGTCCATTACCATCGCACGCAAGGCCGGTGATGAAGGTCGTCTGTTTGGTTCAGTGGGCACCGCTGATATCGCCGCCGCAGTGACCGAGGCGGGTGTCGAGCTGGCAAAACGCGAAGTTCGTCTGCCTTCCGGCCCTTTCCATATCACGGGTGAGTTTGAGGTTGATCTTCATCTGCATACCGATGTGGATGCTACACTGAAGATGGCCATTATTGCTGAAACTGAATAAGCCTCACGCAATAATCAGCTGAAAGCAAGCCACTGGGCGCTATGGCGTGCCCAGTGGCTTTTTCTGTCTTGGGAAGTGGAAATTTCAGGTCATTAGTAATAATTCAAAATTGCTCCCTAACCATAAGAAAAATAAAATAAATTATCCCTCCCATGGTTTTTGGGCCGACAGAATAATCGGGTCGGAATGGCAAATGGCCGATATCGGCTATTGCTGATGACGGCTTATGTCACGTATTCTTAAAAGCCGACTCTGCGTTTACTTAATCCTATAAAGATGCAAGAACAAGCCTTTTCAGCCGCCAAGATGATGGATAGCGGCATTACCGATAATCTGAAGGTTCCACCTCACTCGATACAGGCGGAACAGTCCGTTATCGGTGGCCTGATGCTGGATAACAGCGCCTGGGATCAAATCGCTGACGTGGTCAGCGAGGAGGATTTTTATCGCAGAGAGCATCGCCTGATCTTCCGCTCGGTGGAGTCACTGGCGGAGAAGAACCAGCCCTATGATGTCGTCACCCTGTCGGAAGAACTGGAACGTTTTGGCCAACTGAAAGAGGCCGGAGGTCTGGCTTATCTGGGCAGTCTGGCCAAAGACACGCCGAGCGCCGCCAATATCAAGGCGTATGCCGGGATTGTGCGCGAGCATTCGGTGATGCGCCAACTGATACATGTGGGAACGGATATTGCCAATAGCGGTTTTCAGCCGGAGGGGCGCGATAGTACCCAGTTGCTGGATGAGGCGGAGCAACGTGTTTTCCAGATCGCCGAGCAGGGATCGCGTGGAAAGGGCGGTTTTGTCGGTATCAAATCGCTGTTGACCAAGGCGGTTGATAAAATCGAGACCCTGTTCGAGCAGGATGATCCGATTACCGGGCTGAGTACCGGTTTTACCGACCTGGACAAGATGACCTCCGGGCTGCAACCCGCCGATCTGGTTATTGTGGCGGGGCGTCCCTCGATGGGAAAGACCACCCTGGCCATGAATATTTCGGAAAACATCGCCGTTAACAGTGGCAAACCGGTCGCGGTTTTCAGTATGGAGATGCCCGGCGAGCAGCTGGCAATGCGCATGATGTCATCATTGGGGCGCATCGATCAGCACAGAATCAGGACAGGGCGGCTCGAAGACGATGAGTGGCCACGCCTGACCTCGGCGGTCAGTATTCTTGCCGAGGCAAAGCTGTTTATCGACGATACGCCTGCCATGACGCCCACGGAAGTTCGTGCACGCGCTCGTCGTCTGATGCGTGAACACGGTGAACTGGGGCTGATCATGATCGATTACCTGCAGCTGATGCAGGCGCCGAGTCATGCGGAAAACCGCACCAACGAAATCTCGGCCATTTCGCGTTCTCTCAAGGCGCTGGCCAAGGAGCTGAAGGTGCCGGTGATTGCCCTGTCTCAGCTCAATCGAAGCCTGGAGCAACGCACCAACAAGCGACCGATCATGTCGGATCTGCGTGAGTCCGGCGCTATCGAGCAGGATGCCGATCTGGTGGTGTTCATCTACCGCGACGAGGTCTATAACCAGGACAGCACCGAAAAAGGGATTGCCGAGATTATCATCGGCAAACAGCGCAATGGTCCGATTGGCACGCTCAGGCTTACCTTCCTGGGTAAATACACCAAGTTCGAGAACTTCATCGACGATGTCTATCGTGATGAATACTGATTATCAGCGAACCCGCAGAAAAACACGCACTTGCAGTAAATACAGACAATGAATCGAGCATCAGGGAACAAGAAACTCGGTAAATCTCTCTATACCTGCACCGCCTGCGGTGGTCAGTTTTCCAAGTGGGCCGGACAGTGCCCGGACTGCCAGGCCTGGAACACCTTCGAAGAGTCGCTGATCAAGCCTGCCGCGTCACGCAATCCGCGTTTTGCCGGATATGCCGGGGCGGCAGAACAGAATCAGGTGCAGAGCCTCGCTGACGTAACGGCAGAGGAGACCAGCGGCGAACCTACCGGGATCGGTGAACTGGACCGCGTACTGGGCGGAGGGCTGGTCAGGGGCTCTGTAGTGCTGATTGGCGGTGATCCCGGCATAGGTAAGTCCACTTTGCTTATCCAGGCCCTGGCCAAGCTCTCAGGGCACACCAGGACGCTCTATATCAGCGGTGAAGAGTCGCCAGGCCAGATCAGCCTGCGCGCCCAGCGTCTTGGCCTGGAGTGCGACAACCTGCGACTGCTGGCTGAAACCGGGGTGGAGCGGATCCTCGCGATGGCCGCGCAAGAGCATCCCACCGTAATGGTGATCGATTCCATTCAGACCATCTACACCGAACAGTTGCAATCAGCGCCGGGTTCAGTGGCCCAGGTGCGTGAATCAGCGGCCCAGTTGGTGCGTTTCGCCAAACAGACGGGCACGGCGGTTTTTCTGGTCGGCCATGTCACCAAGGAGGGTGCACTGGCCGGGCCACGAGTGCTGGAGCACATGGTCGATACCGTGCTCTATTTTGAGGGGGAGGCCGGTTCCCAGTTCCGATTGATTCGGACCATCAAAAACCGCTTCGGTGCCGTTAATGAGCTGGGCGTCTTCGCCATGACCGATAAGGGCGTGCGCGAGGTGAGCAACCCTTCGGCAATTTTCCTCTCCAAGCACGAAGAGGAGGTTCCGGGCAGCTCGATCCTGATCACCCGAGAGGGCAGTCGGCCCCTGCTGGTGGAGGTGCAGGCGTTGGTGGATGAGAGCCCGCTGGCCAATCCACGCAGGGTTACCCTGGGTTTGGAGCAGAATCGCCTGTCGATGCTGTTGGCGGTGCTGCACCGGCATTGCGGCATCGCCATGTTCGATCAGGATGTCTACGTGAATGTGGTGGGTGGCGTGAGAATTACCGAAACCGCTGCCGATCTATCGGTGCTGCTGGCCGTGTTGTCGAGTTTCCGCAATCGCCCGTTGCCCAGGGACCTTGCGGTATTTGGCGAGGTGGGACTGGCGGGTGAAATCAGGCCAGTGCCCAATGGCCAGGAGCGTCTGCGCGAGGTTTCCAAGCACGGTTTCAAACGCGTCATTGTTCCGAGAAAGAATGCCCCCAAGGGAGGGATTCCCGGGCTGGATCTGATTATCGTTGATCGTCTGCCGGATATTCTCGATCAAATTTGAAGCAATACCCTATCCCAGGGATTCCAGTTCCCGCTCCAGCAGTTCCGGATCTCCCAGGTTGAGCTCGACCAGCCGGCGCAGGTGGGAGATGCTCTCCATATCGATATCCCGGCAGCGCAGGCCGATTTTATCGCCGTCCAGGTGGGCCACCTCGGCACGCATGGTGATGGTGTTGCTGGCTTCATGATCGAGAACAACGGTCATTTCGACCGGCTCACCCATTGCCGCCTGCCAGTTTTCCGGCTTGTGCAGCAGGGCACCGTTCAGTGAGATGTCAATCAGCGTTGAGTTCAACTCCGTCTGCTGTTTGATGACGACAGGCGCGTCAAACAGTATGCGGTGGAATTTACGGCGTTCTTTACTCATGGCACTCCCTATCTCGATTCGCTGGGCCACAGGGGCCGATGCTTTCGCTATATAGCGGCAGCCTTGGCGATTTCTTCATGAAAGCGCATCTGGATATCTCCGATCTGAATGACACTGCCATCTGATAGCAGAACACTCTTGTCGTTGATCGCCTTGCCATTGACCAGGGGCGGGCAATCGCCTTCAAGATGGGATAGGTAATAACCGTCACTGCGGTGGGCGATGATGGCGCACTGATTACCTGACAGGCCCAGACGCAGGAGTGAACGGTGCAGGGGGATGGTTTTTCCGAGATGCTCTCCGCTGATGATCTGCAAGCAGCTTTTCGGAAGCACGTTGAGCGAACCGACCAGTTCATCAAGCTTGTCATGGTTGATATTTGTTTCGGTCGGTCTTCCGCCGGCAGTGGATGGACGAGTGGTTTTGCTGAAGTCCAGTGTCACGGCACTCTCGGCAAAGGTGAGGGAGTATTGGCCCAACTGAATCATATCGCCGTGAATCAACAATTGTTCTCCGCTCGGTTGGTGATTGACCAGGATATCTTTGTTGGAGCCGGTAGGTTTGATATGAAAGTGAGGGCCGGATCGGGTAATGATCGCATGCTTGGGCGAGACTGCCAGGCTGTCAATGACGATATCGCAGTCTTTATCCCGGCCGATAGTGGTCCGTTTGCCCTCGAGGGCATGAGAGTGGATAGCGCGGCCTTTGTAGAACAGGGTCAATTTAGCCATGGTCATCCCGGAAAGGTTTTATCTTTCTTCTAGTTATTGGAAGCTAGTGAGCTTTACCGTTTTTTTGATTACCAATCGACATCCCTGTTGCTGATAAGATAAATTAAAACGTTTCTCTAACGTATCAATAAATATGTAATTTCCCTTTAGGAAATCAGTATACTCCCTATATTTCAACATGCAATATAGGGCCTTGCAAATTGTGACGTCCTACCGATTGGCAGTCTTCAGTTCTCGCGTCTCTTGTCAGGCTCTATCCGCACCGTGCGCACCGCGTTGTCCTGAATCTGCAGTATTTCCACCGGGTAGCCTTCGAGCAACAGGCTGGTGCCGGGTTCGGGAATGGTCTCCATGTACTCCAGAATCAAGCCGTTTACAGTTCTTGGCCCGTCGGTCGGCAGTTGCCAGTGCAGGGTGCGGACCAACTCCTTGACATTCGCGCTGCCGGCGACCAGGTAGCTGCCATCCTCCTGGGGCTGGACATCCTGAACACTGTCTGAGGGATCGGTGACGAACTCCCCGACAATCTCTTCAAGCAGATCGACCAGTGTGACTATCCCGAGAAAATCGCCGTATTCGTCAACCACCAGCCCCATGCGCTTCTTTTTGCGCTGGAAATTTAGCAACTGCATGTTGAGTGGCGTTCCCTCTGGCACAAAGTAGGGTGGGTCGCAGATTTCGCGGACGATATCTTTGGTCAGCTCGCCCTGAGTCAGCGCGTGCATCGCTTTTCTTATATGGATAACCCCGATGATGTTATCAATGCTGTCATCAAACACCGGCAGGCGCGTGTACTGACTGTTCTTGAGGATGCGAATGGTCTCTTCGATTGGCTCATCGATGTCGATACCATCCACTTCATTGCGAGGGATCATGATGTCCTCGACGTTTACCTTTTCGAGGTCGAGGATGCTCAGTAGCATCTTGCGATGCTTTTTGGGGATCATTGCCCCGGCTTCCATCACCACCGTCCTCAGCTCTTCCCGGCTGAGCGCCTGACCATTGGTCTGGTCCGGTGAGACCCCCAGGTATCTGAGTATTCTGTTGGCGATGCCATTCACCACCCAGACCAGGGGATAGAGCAGTTTGAGCAGCGGTGTATAGACGAACGCGGCCGGAAAGGCCAGTCTTTCCGGGTGCAGCGCGGCCAGGGTTTTTGGCGCGACCTCGGCAAACACCAGGATGATCAGGGTGAGCAGCCCGGCAGCTATGGCAATGGCGCCTTCTCCGCCCAAGCGTAGGGCGATGACCGTGGCGATTGACGAGGCCAGGATGTTGACGAAGTTGTTTCCCAGCAGGATCAGCCCGATCAGCCGGTCTGGACGCTGTAACAGCTTCTCCGCCCTGACCGCCCCGGGGTGGCCATCATTGGACAGGTGCCTTAACCGGTAACGGTTAAGCGTCATCAACGCAGTTTCTGAACCAGAGAAAAATGCGGAAAGCAGGATCAGGATTACCAGGGTGGTAAACAGAACACTTAAAGGAATGTCGCTCAAAAGACGGAGCCTGTATGGGTTATCACAGTTGTCTTTCTAAGGAAGGCCGTCCAATATGTCAAGCCATCGGGGTAATTAATCAGAGGTTAGTTGATTCAGAGGTGAAAGAGAGTGCTTGATCCGTTCGACGGCGTACTGGATTGTCACGGCGAATTCCCGATTGCCTGGGAGGTCGCGTGCGTATACACCGACTATGATTGCTCTGTGGCCAATCACAGAAATGAACGTCTGCTGGGTCTTCTACATTCCCTGGAGGATGTCAGAAAAGACTCGTATGACGAGACTTACGAGAGCAATGCCAACCTGGCAAGGGTGGAGGCCAAGCTTGACCTGTTGTTGGACCTGGTTTCCGAACTGCTGACGACGGAGAGCGCTGACCTCAAGCCCTGTTCACTTCGCCTCTCATCCAGGGGTGCTGAGTGGATGGGTGAGAGCACAGACCTGCAACCCTCTCAGCAGGTGTGGCTCTCTCTTGGTCTTGACCCGAAACTACCCCGTCCGTTAAAGCTGCTGGCCGAGGTGGTCAATGTCTTCCGGGAGCCCGGTGGTTTACGGATGCTGCTGGCCTTCAAATTACAGTCTGAGTTAGTGACGGATCTACTGGAAAAGGCGATTTTCCGCTATCACAGGCGACAGATTGCCAGCCAGAAATCAGTAAATCCATAGTACCAGATGCTGAATTCTGATTAACACAATCTTAGGATTGTTTTTCTTCTGTCAGGTTTTCCCCTAGCGACATTATTTTGACATCGATGCGGTAAAGTGCTTAACTTCCAGAAATTTTTCGGTTTTCCAACATTGAAAGACTTGGGCGGTTGAATGGAACGGGGAGCACAATCTGAGGTATGCCAAACGCTCGATAGCGGCTGTGTGTTGCTTGTCGATGATGATTCTGAACGCATTGGATATCTGAGAAATATTTTCGAATTCCTCGACTATAAGCTCGAAGTTCACTCGGGCGATGAGGATCTGAATGAGCGCCTCGGCAAGGAGTTCAAGGATAGCTGCGTTTCGGTTATTCTTGGCCCCGATATCCATGACGATCAACGCGACAAGCTGATTGCGCTGGTCGAGAAATCACCCAGCCAGCCAGCGCTTTTCCGCATCATCAACAATGCAGAGAATCCAGAGGAGCTGCGTGCAGGATCGCAATTCATTGGTTCACTGTTGCTCCCGACCCGTTATGAAGTGCTGATGAATCTGCTGCACAGGGCGCAGATTTATCAGGAACAGCATAAGTCTGCCTGCGAGGGCCGGCGCCCCATTGAACTTTTCCGCAGCCTTTCCGGAAACAGCCGTGCTACCCGACGCATCAACAAAATGATCTAACAGGTAGCCAACACCGAAGCGACCGTTCTCGTGCTGGGCGAGTCAGGCACCGGAAAAGAGGTGGTTGCGCGCAAACTGCATTACAACTCCGGCCGCCGCGGTAAACCCTTTGTTCCGGTCAACTGCGGAGCCATCCCGGCAGATCTGCTCGAAAGCGAGCTTTTCGGCCATGAAAAAGGCGCCTTTACCGGCGCCATCAGCGCGCGACAGGGAAGATTCGAACTGGCGGACGGCGGCACCCTGTTTCTGGACGAGATCGGCGACATGAGCATGCCGATGCAGGTGAAACTGTTGCGGGTGCTGCAGGAGAGGACATTCGAGCGCGTTGGCAGTAACAAGACCATCAACTGTAATGTGCGGATTATCGCAGCCACCCACCGTAATCTGGAGGAGGCGATCAAACAGGAGAAGTTCCGCGAAGATCTGTTTTACCGCCTGAATGTATTCCCGATTGAGATGCCTCCCCTGCGTGACCGGGTCGAGGATATTCCCGTGCTGGTCAACGACCTGATCTCGCGTATCGAGACCGAGAAACGCGGTTCAGTGAGGCTGACGCCGGCCGCAGTGATGGCCCTCACCCAGTACAACTGGCCCGGCAATGTCCGCGAACTGGCGAACATGATCGAACGTCTTGCCATTCTCTACCCCTATGGGGTGGTGGATGTGAGAGAACTGCCGGAGAAGTTCCGGCTGGGGATGGGCAGTGTGCAGGCCTCCACAGTGCTGCCCGAGGTGACCGTGCAGGGTGACGAACCGGAAACGGTAGTGACGGTACCGCGCCTGCCCAATGAGGGGATAGATCTCAAGGAGCATCTCAGCACCCTGGAGTTCAATCTGATTCGCCAGGCCCTGGATGAGTCCGACGGCGTGGTAGCCCATGCTGCAAAACGTCTGAAGATGCGCAGAACCACCCTGGTCGAGAAGTTACGTAAATATGGCCTTCAGCGCAGTAATGAGATGCCAATTATTTGACTGTACCGCTCGGTGCAGTTTGTAACCCGCTGATTAATCGATAAAAACCATCTTCGGCATGCATTTTGCTGTTACTGGTCTGAGCTCAAATGCAAAGACAGTGGCCAAGATAAATGCAAACCGACAGCAGCAGTCCGAACCAGCAACAACAGCTTGAAGATGCCTTCCAGGTTTTTAACCAGGTATCCGAGCAACTCGTTGACTCCTACCATCAGCTCCAGACTCGGGTAGCCAAACTCAACCATGAACTCACTGCCGCCCGCAGTGAGCGTATGCGCCAACTGGCTGAAAAAGAGATTCTCGCCAATCGCCTGTCAAAGCTGCTGGATACCCTTCCGGCGGGGGTAATCGTTATCGATGCCGAGCAACGCCTGCAACAGATCAATCCGGTGGCGGAGTCCCTGATGCCGGGGATTGCCATCGGTCAGTTATGGCCTGAGGTCACCAAATTCCATTTCAGTGGCAAACCCCAGGGTGAAGAGCACCGACTACGCTCGGGAACCCTGATCAATCTCACTCAGAAGGCGCTGGACCGCGAGGCAGGCCAGATCATCCTGATTCTGGATATCACTGAGAAGCGTGAGATGCAGGAGCGGCTCGATCGCCAGCAGCGGTTGACCGCCATGGGTGAGATGGCGGCGCAATTGGCACATCAGATCAGAACGCCACTCTCCTCAGCCCTGTTGTACACCGCTAACCTGGCGCGCCAGGATCTCAGCGCCGGGCAGCGTGAAAAATTCTCGGAAAGATGCCGGACACGCCTGCATCACATGGAGCGGCAGATCAACGATATGCTGGCCTTTGCGCGTGGTGGCCAATATGAGCCGGAAACTATCTGGCTGACACAGGTACTCGATGAGATGGTGCAGACACTGGAGCCGTTGTTCAAACACCAGAACGCCAGCATCATTCTGGATGATCAAACCTCCGGTGATCTGGCTATCAGCGGCAATGCGGATGCGCTGCTGGGGGCGTTCAACAATCTCGCCAACAATACCCTTGATCACGGGGGCGAAGGGGTCTGCCTGTTCGTCTCCCTGCAACAGGCCGATGACCGGATTGAGCTGTCTTTTTACGACGATGGCCCGGGGATTGACGCCGAGATCATTTCACAGGTGTTCGACCCTTTCTTTACCACGCGTGGAGACGGTACCGGGCTTGGGCTGGCGATTGTCCAGTCGGTAGTGTTGGGACATCAGGGGCATATTTCACTGTTTCGTCCCGCCACCGGAGGCGCGGGTTTCAGGATGGCGTTTCCGGGTCTCGGCCTCGAATCCACCCATACCCAAACACAACTGGACACGCAAAGCATGAGAGGTGTCGCATGAGTCAGGCAACCATTCTTGTCGTTGAAGATGATCCCACCCTGCGTGAAGCCATATGCGACACGCTCGAACTGGCTGACTACGAGGTAATTGGAGTTGGTGATGGCCGCTCAGCCTTGAATGCCCTGGAAAGGGAGCAGGTCGGCATGGTTATCAGCGATGTCCAGATGCGGCCGATGGATGGCAATGAGCTGCTGGCCCGGATTAAAAACAGTTACCCGAATATCCCGGTGCTGCTGATGACCGCCTACGGCAATATCGAGAAGGCGGTTTCCGCCATGCGCGATGGCGCGGTTGATTACCTGGCCAAGCCCTTCGAACCGGAACTGCTGCTGAAAAAGGTCGAAAAGTCGGTTATCCATCACCAGGGTGAAGATCAGCTGGTAATTGCCGAAGATCTGCGTTCACGAGAACTGCTGCTGTTGGCCGAGCGGGTTGCCAGGAGTGAGGTGACGGTGATGATTGCCGGTGATAGTGGTGCGGGTAAAGAGGTCTACGCCCGTTTCATTCACAGGCACTCGCCGAGAAGCGAGTCCCCCTTTGTCGCGATCAACTGCGCGGCAATTCCGGACAACATGTTAGAAGCGGTCCTTTTCGGTTATGAAAAAGGGGCGTACACCGGCGCTTACCAGTCGGCACCGGGTAAGTTTGAACAGGCCCAGGGCGGCACGTTGCTGCTGGATGAGATCTCGGAGATGAGTCTCGGGCTACAGGCCAAGTTGTTGCGGGTTCTCCAGGAACGCGAGGTGGAACGGCTGGGGGGGCGTACTCTGATACCCCTGGATGTTCGGGTGTTGGCGACCTCCAACCGCAATCTGCGCGAAGAGGTCGCGGCAGGGCGTTTCCGTGAAGACCTGTTCTATCGTCTGAATGTATTTCCGCTCTATCTGCCGGCACTGCGCGAGCGTCCCCGGGATATTCTGCCGCTGGCAAAACATATGCTACAGCGCCACTGCGCGGAGCAGGGCAGGTTGGCACCACAGATGAGCCGTGTTGCCGAACAGCGCCTTATCAGTCATTCATGGCCGGGCAATGTCCGGGAGCTGGATAACGTCGTTCAGCGTGCACTTATCCTGTGTAGTGGCGATGAAATTCTGCCGGAACACCTCTCCTTCGAAATGGATTCGTCTATACGCCAGGAACAGCCGCGGGGTTCGGAAACCGTGGATTTTAACAACAAGGGCCATCTCAACGACGATCTGAAAAGCCGCGAAGAACAGTTGATTATCGATGCGCTGCGCGACGGCAATGGCAACCGCAAGAATGCCGCTGAGAAACTCGGTATCAGCCAGCGAACCCTGCGCTACAAGATTGCCCGCTTGCGGGATTCGGGTGTTGCAATCCCGGGTTGATAAAAGTTGGTGCGTAATCTGCATATAAATTTAATGAACGGAAAGCGATAAGGTATTCAAGACCATGAGCACAATGAATGTTGACCAAGTCCTTGCCCAGATGCGAACCCTGGCGACCCAGGCTTCCGGTGGAATAAACCCCAAGCCACAGGCCTCGGCGGTGGATTTCGGCGATATGCTGAAACAATCCATCGACACTGTGAGTCAGGCCCAGCAGAAA
Source organism: Sedimenticola sp. (assembly GCA_002869585.1). GTDB lineage: Bacteria > Pseudomonadota > Gammaproteobacteria > Chromatiales > Chromatiaceae > BM503. The sequence goes on along the minus strand of PKUO01000105.1, from coordinate 119,042 downwards.
TCCAGTGAACTGAAGACGTCATTCGAGCTGGGGGAGGGTGACGTAAATTTGGCGGAGGTGATGATCGCTTCGCAAAAGGCGAATATCTCATTCCAGGCCATGGTGCAGGTTAGAAACAAACTGGTCGATGCCTACAAGGATGTTATGAACATGCCTATCTAAGGCGGTTCGGAATCTGTTTAACGAGGCGTAATTTTTAATGGCTACCGAAATCGTAGATAGTAAATCAAGGATCACTGCCCGGCAGACGCCGATCATGCACAATCCTATTGTAAGACAGTTGGCTGTGATGCTGGGTATAGCCCTGAGCGTCGCCCTGGGTGTCTCCATTGTGCTCTGGTCCCAGACACCCTCTTACGGTCTGCTCTACGGCAGTCTCTCCCAAAAAGATATCACCGAGGTGATCACCGCCCTGGACCAGGCCGGTATTGGCTACAAAATCGACGAAGGCTCCGGCGCCCTGATGGTGCCCAGCGCGCAACTGCACGAGGCGCGGATGAAGCTTGCCGGTCAGGGTCTGCCGCGCAGCAATTCAATCGGCTTTGAACTGCTCCAGGAAGAGAGCGGCTTTGGCACCAGCCGCGCCCTTGAAGCGGCGCGCTTCCACAAGGCGCTGGAAGGCGAACTGGCCCGGACCATCAGTACGCTGGCCAACGTGGAGAGCGCCCGTGTCCATCTCGCCACACCAAAACAATCGGTGTTCGTTCGCAAGAAAAAGATACCCAGCGCCTCGGTTGTTCTGAAACTCTATCCCGGGCGCGTACTGGAGCAGGGACAGGTTACCTCCATCGTCCATCTGGTCGCCTCAAGCGTGCCGGAGCTGGAGCCGGGCAAGGTGACGCTGATTGACCACAAGGGCAACATGCTCAGCAATCCCGCTGACAGCCGCGAGATGATGCTCACCGCCAGCCAGTTTGATTACACCAAGAAACTGGAGGAGCATTATCGGCTGCGGATCGAGGATATCCTCACCCCGATTCTTGGCATTGATAATGTGCGTGCCCAGGTAACTGCCGAGGTGGATTTTACAGTCACCGAACAGACCCAGGAACGCTTCAATCCCGATTTGCCTGCACTGCGCAGCGAACAGGTCACTGAACAGGCAAGCCAGTTGACTGCCGCTCAGGGTGTACCCGGTGCCCTCAGTAATCAGCCGCCGGCAGCTGGCACGGCACCGGAAGTGGCCGGTGGCGAAGGCGCCAATGCCGCCGCGGGCACGCCGTTGAACTCCAGCAAGCGCGCTACACGCAACTACGAACTTGATAAGACCATCAGTCATACCCGGCTCTCGACCGGCGATCTGCGTCGTCTGTCCGTGGCCGTGGTTGTCGATGACCGCTTGATTGCCGATGCCGAAGGGGCAGTTGTGCGCAGTGAGCGCACCCCCGAGGATATCAGCAGAATCACTCAACTGGTGCAGGAGGCGATTGGCTTCAATGTACAGCGCGGTGACAGTGTCAAGGTAATCAACGCCTCCTTCATGGTGCCGCCGGTTCCTGAACCCCTGCCTGAAGTACCGCTCTGGGAGCAGCCTTGGGTATGGGATCTGGCCAAGCAGGTCGGTGGCGTGCTGCTGGTGTTGTTCCTGATCCTGTTCGTTCTGCGGCCAACCATGAAGCGGCTGTCCGCACCACCGGTAATCGAGAAGATCAGCGCTGAAGAGGCGGGTGGTGAGAATGCAGAAAGTCTGGACGGTGGTGGAACCCGGGCTTTGGGCCAGGACCGTGAGCACATGCAACTGGCCGGTCCGGAAAAGTATGCAGACACCCTTGATGCCGCACGGCAGATGGTGGCCGACGACCCGAAACGGGTTGCCCAGGTGGTCAAACGCTGGATAGCCGAAGAAGAAAGTTAAGCCGATGGCCGAAGACAAACAGGTACTGAACGATCTCAGAGGCATTCAACGGGCAGCCATCCTGATGCTTGCGCTCGGTGAAAAGGATGCGGCAACCATACTCTCACATATGGGGCCGAAAGAGGTGCAGGAACTCGGGCTTTCCATGGCAGGGATGACCAATGTCACCACGGTGCAGATGGAACAGGTGATGCGTTCGTTCGTCGATACCTTGCGGGATCAGACGGCGCTGGGCCTGGATTCGGATGAATATATCCGCAATATACTGACAACCGCCCTGGGTGCAGACAAGGCTGGCGGTGTTATCGACCGGATTCTGCTGGGACGCAACAGCAAGGGGCTGGAACAGCTGAAATGGATGGACCCGCGCGCCATTGCCGAGTTGATCAGGCTCGAACATCCGCAGATCATCGCCATCGTACTCTCCTTCCTGGAGTCCGATCAGGCCGCCGCCGTGTTATCGGAATTTCCCGAGCGGGTGCGTCCGGACGTTATCATGCGTATCGCCACCCTGGATGGCATACAACCGGCGGCCTTGAAAGAGCTCGACGAGATACTGGAAAAGCAGTTCACCGGTGCCAGCAATGTCAAATCCTCGAGCCTCGGTGGCATTAAAACCGCGTCCGATATCCTCAATCTGGTCGATGGCGCCATTGAAGGCAACATCATGGAACAGATCACTACAGCCGATCAGGATCTCGCGCAACTGATTCAGGACAACATGTTTGTCTTCGATAACCTGATCGATATCGATGACCGGGGTATTCAGACCCTGCTGCGTGAAGTCGCTTCGGATCAACTGCTGCTGGCGTTGCGCGGCGCTGATGAGGCGTTGAAAGAGAAGATTTTCAAGAACATGTCCAAGCGTGCAGCGGAAATGCTGCGTGATGATCTGGAAGCTGCCGCACCTGCACGCCTGAAGGATGTCGAGGCATCACAGAAAGAGATACTCACCATCACTCGACGCCTGTCTGATGCAGGTGAGATCAGTCTGGGAGGCGCAGGTGGCGATGAGTTCGTCTAAGATCATCGATGGTCAGCATCTGGGCGCCATTCAGTGGAAAGCGCCGAATATGGATGGTCCCCTGCAACAGGGCGAGGATGTAATGATCTCGGGCACCACGCCGCTGACCGCGCAACAACTGGAACAGTTACAGAAGCAGGCCTATGACGAGGGCTTTCAGCAGGGTAAGCGGGAAGGTTTCGAATTCGGTCACAAAGAGGGACTCGAACAGAGCAAGGCCCTGATTCAAAAACAGGTTCAACGCCTTGATGCCCTGATGATGACCTTCGAGTCACCTCTGAAGATTCTCGATGACCAGGTGGAACAGTCGCTGGTGGAACTGGTCATCTCCATGGTTCGCCAGTTGGTGCGCCGCGAGGTGAAGACCGATCCGGGGCAGATCATCGGCGTGGTTCGTGAGGCGCTGTCAATCCTGCCGATCGCCTCGCGCAACATTCGTGTGGTTCTGCACCCGGAAGATGCCGACTTCGTGCGCAAGGTGTACGAGGTCAGCGACAATGATATCGGCTGGGAAATCGTGGAAGACCCGGTGCTGGCGCGCGGCGGTTGCCGGGTGCTGACCAATACCTCGCAGGTCGACGCCACGCTTGAATCACGGCTGGCGACCTTGATTGCCCCGTTGCTGGGGGATGAGCGTGAATCCGAATCCACCCCGCCTGACGGAAGCGGGGGTTGAGGTGCCGATACCCGAGGCAAACAGAAGCAGGATCTGGAACGAGCGGCTGAAACAGTGCCAACAACGTTTGGGTGATACCCGTGGTCTGGTGGTCGAAGGGCGTCTCACCCGCATGGTGGGTCTGACGCTGGAGGCGATAGGTTGTCGCGCCGCCATCGGCGGACAATGCGATGTCATCAGTAGTAATGGCGACAGCATCGAGGCCGAAGTCGTCGGCTTTTCCGGCGAGAGCCTGTACCTGATGCCAACCGGGGATATCCGCGGTCTCGAACAGGATGCGCGGGTGGTGCCCGCGGGGAAGGTGTGCGAGGCGACGGTAGGCGATCATCTGCTCGGGCGGGTGATCGACGGTGCCGGCAAGCCCCTTGATGGCAAAGGGCCGATCCACTCCACCGAACGTCGGCCGCTGACTGGTCAGACCTATAACCCACTGGCCAGATCACCGATCGATCAGCCCCTGGATGTCGGCGTTCGGGCCATCAATGCCCTGTTGAGCGTCGGCAGAGGACAACGGCTGGGGCTGTTTGCCGGTTCTGGCGTGGGCAAAAGTGTGTTGCTTGGCATGATGACCAAGTACACCAATGCCGATATTACCGTGGTCGCCCTGATCGGCGAACGTGGGCGAGAGGTGAAGGAGTTCGTCGAGAATATTCTCGGGGACGATGGCCTGGCCCGCGCGGTGGTGGTTGCCGTTCCTGCGGACAATCCCCCGTTGCGACGCATGCATGGCGCAATGCTGGCCACCAGTATCGCCGAACATTTTCGTGATAAGGGCAAGCAGGTGTTGCTGCTGATGGATTCACTCACCCGTTTTTCCCAGGCGCAGCGTGAAATCGCCCTGGCGATTCACGAGCCACCGGCGACCAAGGGCTATCCGCCATCGGTGTTTGCCAAATTGCCGCAACTGGTGGAGCGGGCAGGAAACGGCGATAAGGGCGGTGGTTCGATCACCGCATTCTACACCGTGCTGACTGAAGGCGATGACCAGAATGACCCCATCGCCGATGCGGCCCGGGCGATTCTCGATGGTCATATCGTTCTGTCGCGCCAATTGGCCGATAGCGGTCACTACCCCGCGATCGACATCGAGGCATCCATCAGTCGGGCGATGAACGGCATAACCAGTAAACAGCATATCGAGGCCGCGCGCGGCTTCAAGCAACTCTATTCGGTGTACCGGCAGAACCAGGATCTGATCAGTGTCGGCGCCTATGAGCGCGGCTCGGATGAGCGGATTGATGCGGCGATCGAGGCGATCCCGACGCTGGAGAGTTTTTTGCGTCAGGATATGAATACACCCGTCCCTCTGGAGGAGAGCATTGGAGATTTGATAGGGCTGTTTAACCCAGATGAAGAGTTTGAATAAACCTCATACCACCAATAAAAACGGGAAAATGACCCATGGTCCCATCAAAACGATTCAAGCCGGTGCAGCGCGTCGCCAAATCCAAAGAGCAGAAGGCGGCCAAGCAACTCGGTGACTCGCAGAAAAAGTTTCGTGATCAGGAGTCCAAGCTCGAAGAGCTGAAACGCTATCATCAGGAGTACCTGGAGCAGTTCGAAGCCAACGCCCGACGGGGTATGGCGGCATCCCAACTGATGGAGTACCGGGCTTTCATCGGAAAGCTGGAACGCGCTATCAAGGAGCAGGAGAAGATTGTCGTCGCCAGCAGAAACGACTGCAGCGACAAGAAGGAAACCTGGCAGAAAAAACACGTCAGAACCAAAGTGCTGGACAAGGTTGTCGATCGCTATAAGGCAGAGGAGAGCAAAGCCAGCGAGAAGAAGGATCAGAAGGATACCGATGAGCGCAATCAGCGCCGATCCTCCCGCTAATTCACCTATTGGTAAAGGGTGAAAAAATGGTCTCTATAACCTACAGAGATCCTGCTGGACTTTTGGCTGCAAGAGTTCGGTTAGCTTGATGGGTTGGGCCAGACGAGTTCTTCCGGCATGCCGACGCCATAGCCCTGGGCATAATCAACGCCGATCTGTTTCAGTGTATTGAGAATCGCCTCATCTTCAACATACTCGGCAACAGTCTCAAGCCCCATGACATGCCCCACCTGATTGATCGCCTCTACCATCGCCCGGTCAACCGGGTCGTGAGTGATATCACGCACAAAGGTGCCGTCGATCTTGAGTATGTCTACCGGCAGATTTTTCAGGTAGGCGAAAGATGACATGCCGCTGCCGAAATCGTCGAGGGCAAAAAGGCAACCCAGTATTCTCAACTCAGTCATAAACCGCAAAGCGCGGGGCAGGTCTGCAATAGCGGCGGTTTCCGTGATCTCAAAGCAGAGTTTATGCGGTTCAATTCCGGAACTGTGTAATTGCTGAACTACGAAGTCCGCGAAATGTTCGTCGGCCAGACTGGTGCCGGAGAGGTTGATGGTGCAGAAGTCCAGCCTGTCCAGGTCGGGGAGGGCCGTGACCAGCCATTTCAGGGCGGTTCTCACCACCCAGCGATCCATGGTCGGCATCAGGTTGTATCTTTCCGCAGCCGGCAGAAAGGCCCCCGGCGGCACCAGTTTGCCGTTTCTGTCGCGCAGGCCGATGAGGATTTCAAAACGTTCCTTGCCATCCAACTCATTACCTATGGAGAAGATCTTCTGTCTGCGCAGATAGAAGCGATTTTCCTCGTAGGCCTCATGGATGCGCGATACCCACTGCATTTCACCATGGCGACGCACCAGATCTTTATTGTCGGGGTGATGAATGTGTACCCGGTTGCGACCGCTCTCCTTGGCGGCATAACAGGCCGTATCGGCATGGCTGAGCGCAGCGGTCACACTGGGGGTATTGACATCGATCAGCACCATGCCGGCGCTCAGAGTAACTGCAAAGGTCTTGTCGTCCCAGACGAATCGGAACTCCTGAACTGCGCTGCGCAAGTCATTGACCACGCGGTGGGCGTCATCGATCGAACAATCTTCCAGCAGCAGGCCAAATTCGTCACCACCGAGCCGGCCCAGGGTGTCGCCCTGGCGCAGATGCTGGGTGAGGATGGTGCTGAGTTGGCGCAACATCTCATCGCCTGCGACATGCCCGCAGGTGTCGTTGACCACTTTGAACTGATCAAGGTCGAGGTAGCAGAGTGTATGCTGCTGATTGTTACCGGTATTTTCCAGGGCCTGTTGCAGTTTGCGTTCGAAAGCGTAGCGATTGCCAAGGCCGGTGAGCGCATCGTGAGAGGCCAGATAGTTCATTTTTCGAACCATGGCGTGCTCATCGGTCACATTGCGGAACACGATGACGGTGCCGGAAATCTCCCCATCGCTGGTCATTGGATAGGCCGAGTATTCGGCCGGGAAGGAGGTGCCATCCTTGCGCCACATGATCTCATCGTTTACCCGGATGCCTTCACCGTTTCTGAATACCTTCTGGATTTCACATTCGCTCTCGGGGTATGGGGAGCCGTCGGCATGGGTATGGTGGGTCAGTAGATGGATTTTCTTGCCAATCAACTCGTTCGCCGGATAGCCAAACAACTCCTGGCCGGCGCGATTAATGAAGGTGCACAGGCCTTCGCGATCGATACCAAAGATGCCTTCTCCCGCAGAGTTGAGCAGCAGTTGGTTGTTTTCATTCAGGCGGCGTAATTCCGATTCGGTCTTGATGTGTTCCGTGATGTCCGCACCTGTGGCTATGACATACTCGACACCGTTGTTTTCATCGAGGGTTGCGGTATTCGACCAGTTGATAATGCGGCGTTCACCGCTGCGCGTCAGCCACTCGTTCTGATGGGTGTTGGGGAAATCACCAGCAGCAAGGCGACCAAACACACCCTGGACAGTGGTTCTGACTTCCGGGGGTAGCAGGAAATCCCAGGGATAGCGTCCCTTGACCTCTTCGAGTGAGTAACCGGTCAGGTTTTCACAGGCCTTGTTGAAACGAACGATCTGCCCATTCTTGTCCATGACCATAATCAGGCTGCCAACGGTATCCAGCATGGCCTGGTTGAAGTGGCGTTCGAAGCTAAGCTTTTGCTCGGTCAGTTTTTCCTTGGTTATATCCTTGCAGATGGCAATGAACTGTTTCGATTGTCCCTTCTCTTCGACGACCGCGACCGATACCTGGCCCCAGACGGTTCGGCCGTCCTTGGTGATGTAACGCTTGTCCAGGGAGTATTCATCGATTTTGCCCGCATGCACCTGATCGACCAATTGTGAATTGGCGGAAATATCAGCAGGATGAGTGATCTCGCGGAAGGTCATCTTCTGCAACTCTTCTTCTGTATAGCCGACAAAATTACAGAATGCGGGGTTTGTACTCAGGAAATTATGGTTGTTATCTGCCAACACAATACCGACCGAGGCCCCTTCCAATATCGCTTTGAGTCGGGTTTCGTTTTGTTTCAGGCTATGTAGATATTTTCTGGACTTGCAGTACCAGAGGCCGATCAGAAATCCTGAGATGGCGCCAAAAAGAATGGGAACGATGAAGCTGGGCCATGTCAGGGGAATGCCCAGGGCATATTTCTGCGCACTGGAAGAGATGGCGAGGAGGATTGACCCAATTATTGAAAAAGTGATTGGTGTCCCTTTATTCATAATTTTAGAGTACAACATAGACATCCACTATAACTAATTAAACTTAAAAAAAATAATTGTTATTTTTTGTATCCCGGGGGTGTTCTGCCTGAGAGCATATAGGCGAATGCAATGATTTCCGCAATCGCCCGATAGAGGTTTTCGGGAATTTCGTCGCCAAGCGGTATCTGCGCGAGTATAGCGGCAAGTTCAGGGTCATTCTCTAGTGGAATACCGTGATTTTCGGCGATGGCGAATATTCTCTCGGCAACAGCGCCACGGCCCTTGGCGGTGATGCGCGGGGCATTATTCCCATCGTAGAGCAGGGCAACCGCCACATCCGGCGCTTGGGTGTAGGTCTTGCTCATGCCTTCTCATCCAGTAGTTGTCGGGACAGGTTTGATGCAGTAGGCGGCTGGATGGCCTTGCCCTGACGAACACTCAGGTGTTTCACATTCAACCCGGCGCGTTGGAAGGCCTGGTCTAGCTTCGGCAGGGCCTGTTCTACCTTTTGCACGCTTTCGCTACGTTCCGCCACAAAATGGCTGGAGACCTCATCGCTGCTCAGGCCGATCTTGGCGCTGATCGGACCCATGGGTTCCAGATCGAAATTGATCAACACCGACCAGCAGGCCTGCTCCGGGGTCTCTCCGGGTTTTGCCTCGCGTTCGATGCGGATCATGAATCCGGTGGTTTGTTCCTGATGTCTCAGGGGAAGCTCGTACTGCCATACCTGGCGTGTATCTGAGTCCCCTGCGACCGAAGCCAACTGGTTCATATTGATTCTGGCCAGTGCGCTTTCTGCCTGGGCCTGGATCTCGTTCATGGCTCTCAGCAGGCTGGCGTTCAAACTGCCGGTCTGGGATGACTGCTGTTGCGTCTGGACATTGCCCTGTTCGCTCGCCTGCGCTGTGGGGCGAATAGAAAACAACAGGCGTAGCAGGCTCGATTTCAGGTCTATGGACGGGGGTTGCCCCATAGCCAGTTTGGTTTCGAGAAGTATCCCGGACTGATCCAGGGCCTGGCGCAGTAGCTCGGGGGATATGCCTTTCTCCACCGCGCCCACCTGATTGAGGAGGGTTTTGATCTGCTCCAGTACCTTGGGTTCAAGCAACCCCTTCAGGACTGCAAGTTCGGCTGTGTTGCCACTCTGCACGGGAGTCTGGGCCGGCTGAGTCTGTGTCTGGGCTAACGGGGGTTGAGGTCTTTTCAGATCCCCTGTTTGAACAGTGTTGCCAGTCAATCGGGTCGCCAGATTGGCGAGTGTTTCAGTAACGCGTGCACTATCCGCTGTCTTTACTGTGACAGTAGATTGTTGGAGCAGTTTGGCGATTATCTGCGCATCGTTTTTCAGTGAGACCCGACCCTGGGTTTCCGCTGGGGCGTTGTTGATGGCAGGCTGCGGCCTGCCTTCTATTTGGGCCGCCATGCGGTTGGCCAGAACGGCCGGATCAGGCGATGGTCCCCCCCGTGCTAAAACAGCTAGCTTAGTCTGTGCAGTCTGCGATGGATTGCCTGTTACCGGTTTTTCTCCCGCCAGTGTCGCCAGTTTCTCCATGAACTTGGCAACCGAATTCTGCTTCGGCAGTATCTCCCGCAGGACCCGGGCGGTGAGTTCCTGGCTATCCGGCGCTCTGGCAATCTGAAATTCGGGTCTCTCGCCGACCTTCACCACAGTCAGTGTCAGATTTTGGCCTTCGGTCAGTGTTACCCGGGTGCTTACTGGAATTTCGCTGTTGCCGATCCTGATTTTCGCCATTTCATTGACGGTCGGCAGCGAAACCCTGGCGGCAACAGTCTGCCCCGGCCGGAGGTTTTGTAACGTCTGGCCTTTGATTTCCTCAACCGCCAAGCGGGGATTGGCGATTAGGTCTGATATTTGCATTGAAAATACAATGGGTTAGTCGCTCGCTACTAATTACACTATAGTTTATCGACCAATTAGCCGATCTATTTACTGTTATATTCAACAAATAAGCATTATGACCAACGAGAACAGACAATCGGGTAAGCAGATCCTCTGGTATATCCGCCGCAATAGCAGCGTCAAGGGGCCTTTTCCCTCAGGTACCCTGAGGCGCTTCCTGATTCTCGGGCGAGTGCTGTTGAACGATTATGTGAGTCGCGACCGGGAAAACTGGGTGTTGGTCTCAGATACGCCGGAGGTGATCCCCCCCGAACTGCGCAAGGCGATGGAGGAGGGGACCGAGGAGCAGTTGCTCGCAGCCCGTCTGCGGGAGGATGAGCGTACCGGCCGGGAACGCCGCACTGCCGAGAGCGACAGACTCCATGCGAAACGCAGGCAGGGGGAGCGACGCCAGGATGAGGATGAGTTGCTACAGCAACATCGTTCTGCAAAGACTGTGCTGCGCGAACAGGCTGAGAGTCGAAAACGGCCCTTACTGGCCATTGCTGTGCTGATTGTGGTGGTGATGCTGACACTGGGGTATGGCTTTTACCTGGAAAAACCCGTTGCAGTGGACGAACCGGACTGCCGGGCCGTGGCAAGCGCAGGAGTGAACTGGCGCAACTGTCGCCTGGATGGTCTGGTTGCAGAATCGGCCAATCTGCAAGGCGCTCTGATGAATAATGCGGTATTGGCCGGCGCCAGACTCTCTGGCGCACAACTCATCGCTGCCGATCTGCAATACGCAGATCTGGCCGGGGCTGATCTAAGCTATGCGGATCTGAGCCGGGCTCTGCTCAAGGGCGCCGGTCTGCGCAAGGCGGATATCACCAATGCCGGTCTGGCCGGGGCTGATCTGAGCTTTGCCGATCTGACCGGCGCGACTATCGGCGGTGCGGTATTTGCCGGGGCAGAGCTGGGACACGCCATCTGGGTTGATGGAACGGTCTGTCAGGCGGGCTCAGTCGGCAGTTGTGTGAAGGCTGAATGACCCCGTCAGGGGAATGACTCAGTCTGGTAGCGCGATACCTTGATTTTATCCGACCAGTGGTTTGCCGGCAGGCCAGCCTTCTGTTTCAGGTGCAGCAGAAAGCTTTTAGCGTCGGGTAAAGACTCCCACACCGAAGGCAGGAAGGTCCCGCGGTGATAGCCTTCTTCCAGGATCAGACCATCTATCCCCGGTCGGATCTTGTCCAACAGGTCGTTTTCTGACTCGAAATCCATGGGTGAGGCCGGGGTCAATACCGAGATATGAATCTCCAGATCGGTCATCTCCCGATCTGACAGGGGTGGAAAGCGCGGATCGCGAAAGGCCGCCGAGAAGGCGTTTTCCGCGACATCCTCGATCAGTGGCAGCACAGCTTCCAGATGACCGATGCAACCGCGCAGATTGCCCCCGCGATTGAGGGTGACGAAGCTGGCGCGCCGTTGCTGCAACTCGTCCGAAAAATCACTGGCGCTGATCTGCAATGGCTCTCCCTGCTGCAGACCGTTTCGAATCGATTACCCGGCTATCCTCAACAGCGTCTCTCTTGCTTCGGTCGAGAGGGGGGGATGATCAGCTTCACGAGAATGCATAGGCACCATACCCAACAACCTGATTGCGTGGTCCGGCCGTATCGCCGGAGTTTCGCAGATCCAGTGTCGTTACCTTCAGATGATGATGACGGGCCGCCAGCAACAAACCCTTGATCGGGATACGGCCACAGGCATGGTTATAGGAAAGATCTTCGGGCTCCAGGGATTCGATGGCCCGCGTCGCCTCGGCGTCCATCTGTCTGGCCGTGGCGTAGTCGAGAAAGTGGCTGAGATCCGAGCTGATGACGATCAGGGTTTCATCTCCACCCCAGAGAATCTCCAGCACCTCATCAACCTGTTCGGCGCTGGCATCCCCCACCAGCAGAGGGACGATCCTGAAGTTGGGCAGCATCTCCTGTAGAAAGGGCAGATGCACCTCGATGCTGTGCTCGTTGTCGAAAGCCTGTTCGATAGTGTTGACCTGATCCAGCGCCAGCACCTGTCGCAGCGCCGGTTTATCTACCTCGATATCGCCCAGGGGCGTCTGAAAACGATCCGCGGCGGATGCCGCCAGACCGCTGAATGCCATGCGGTGGGCAGGGGCGAGCAGGATTACCCGCTGTATGTGCTCGGCGATGCCGTTCAGCAGTGCGTAGGCATTGGCGGCGATCGGTCCGGAATAGATATAACCGGCATGAGGGGCTATCAGTGCCTTTGGAGCTGTAATTTTTGCGCCTTTGGCCTGTGCCAGAAACTGCTGAATTTCTGCCCTGAGTTCAGCCGGATCTCCTGGATAAAACATCCCGGCAACTGCCGGTCTGCGAATGGTCGTCATGACTGAAACCTCTGCTGGGGTTTGGATATCTCAATGTCTTCTACAGCATAACAATGTGATGCAAATTCGAAAAAATCAAGGACACGGAATCCTATACTTGAAGTATAGGTAACAAAGGTGGCAGTGATGGCTATTCAGAGCAACAGTTTCCCTACCGAGTACTGGCACAAGCTGGACGATGGGCGTGTTCAGTGCGATCTCTGTCCCAGGGAGTGCCAGCTGAAAGAGGGGCAACAGGGGCTCTGTTTTATCCGCGCCTGTGAAAACGGCGAGATTGTACTGACCAGCTATGGCCGTTCCAGTGGATTCTGCGTGGACCCGATCGAGAAAAAACCGCTCAACCATTTCCTGCCGGGTACCCCGGTATTCTCCTTCGGTACGGCCGGCTGCAATTTGGCCTGCCGTTTTTGCCAGAACTGGGATATGAGCAAATCCCGGGAGATGGACACCCTGGCAGACGCAGCATCTCCCCAGGCCATTGCCCAAAAGGCCCAACAGCTGGATTGTCGGAGCGTCGCATTTACCTATAACGATCCGGTAATTTTCATGGAGTATGCCATTGATACCGCCATTGCCTGTCATGCGCTCGGGATCAAAACGGTCGCGGTGACGGCCGGCTACATCTCTCCCAAACCGCGAGAGCTGTTTTTCCGCCATATCGATGCCGCCAATGTTGATCTGAAGGCCTTTACCGAGAGCTTTTACAAAAAACTGACCGGCGCATCGCTGCAGCCGATCTTGGAAACACTGGTCTACCTCAAGCAGGAAACCCCGGTCTGGTTTGAACTGACCACCTTGCTGATTCCCGGGGAAAACGACTCTGAGAAGGAGCTGAACGAGATGACACAATGGGTGGTCGAGCACCTCGGGCCGGAGGTGCCGATGCATTTCACCGCCTTTCACCCCTCATACAAGATGATGAACACGCCGGCCACCCCTGTGGCCACCTTGACCCGTGCGCGGGAGATCGCAATGGCTAACGGTGTGCACTTCGCCTATACCGGCAATGTTCATGACAGCGCCGGCGGCAGTACCTGGTGTTCCTCCTGCGGGAAACTGCTGATCGCCCGGGACTGGTATGAACTGGGCGAGTGGAATCTGACAGAATCAGGCACCTGCCGGTTTTGCGGTGCGCAATGTCCCGGTGTTTTTGAGAGCCGCTCCGGAGACTGGGGGGCGAAACGACTGCCGGTACGGATGGCTTGATCGGACCGCTACAGGGGTTTCTCACTTGATTCAATATCCCCTGGTTAAAAGCTAATGTTGTTACTTATATTAATTATCTAACTAAATGTAATAATTTAAAAAATAATATTAGATTAACAAGTAAGTAGAAAAACCGAACGGCAGCCCTGGAAAGCCGGAGAGCCATTCGCCATAATGCCCGATTTTTCCCGGGAACAAACTCATGTGGTTTAAAAATCTCCAGATCTACCTTCTCACCAAACCGTTCGAACTCGATTCAGAGGCGCTGCACGATCGGATGCTGGAGAAGTCCGCCAGGGCGTGCGGGAGTCTGGAGATGTCCACCATCGGCTGGCAGAGTCCTCTAGGACGCAGCGGTTCGCAACTGACCCATGCCGTCGGCAAATGCATCATGGTCTGTGCCCGCAAGGATGAGAAGGTACTGCCTGCCGCGGTGGTGCGCGAGGTGCTGGCCGATCGGGTAGCCGAGATCGAGGAGGCCGAGGACCGCAAGGTGCGCCGTCGTGAGCAGGGCGAAATGCGTGATGAGATCATGCAGGACCTGCTGCCCAAGGCATTCAGTAAATCCGCGCTCACCTATGCCTATATCGACACCAAGAATGAGTGGTTGGTCGTGGATGCCGCCAGCCCCAAGCGAGCCGAGGAGTTGATCAGCCTGATGCGCGAAACCCTGGGCAGTTTTCAGGTCCGGCCGGTACAGGTCAATCTCTCTCCGGCCGCGGTGATGACTGCCTGGTTGAGCGGCCATCCGTCTGATGAGTTCCTGCTGCAGGATGAGTGTGAACTGCGTGATCCGGTCGAGGAGGGGGCTATAGTCCGCTGCCGTCGCCAGGATCTTGAAGGGGATGAGATCACCACTCATCTCAAGGCCGGTAAACAGGTGGTACGCCTCTCCCTGAATTGGGGTGAGCGCCTCTCGTTTGTGTTTACCGAAGACATGTCAGTGAAGCGCCTGAAATTTCTCGATGTAATTCAGGAGCAGGCAGCAGAGGCTGAGGCCGAGGATGCAGCAACCCGGTTTGATGTCGATTTTTCGCTGATGACCCTGGAACTGGAGCGCTTTTTGCCGCACCTTTTCGAGGCGGTTGGCGGTATTGCTGAAGCCCAGTGAGTGGTAAGATTTTCCCAGCGAATAAATACAGACCTGCGTGAACGAAACATGGCTGTTCCGCACTCTCCATGAGAAGGGGCTATTAATGCAGATTCATCCCACAGCGGTCATTGAAGAGGGTGCAGTCATCGGCGATGGCACCCGGGTGGGTCCGTTTTGCGTCATCGGCAGCGAAGTGACAATCGGGAAAAACAACAACATTCATTCCAATGTCACGATCGACGGGTGTACCACTATCGGGGATGATAACGAGATATTCTCCTACGCTTGTCTCGGCAAGCAGACCCAGGATATGAAATTTCGCGGCGGCAAGCCAAGGGTGCGGATCGGGGACAGGAACTCGATCCGCGAATATGCCACAGTACATGCAGCAACCAATGATGGCGACGAGACCATCGTCGGCAATGATTGTCTGATTCAAGCCTATTGCCATGTAGCGCATGACTGCCTCCTGGGTAATCAGGTCATTCTCAGCAGTGGCGCCAAGCTGTCCGGGCATGTGGTAATGGGCAATGGCTCCATCGTCAGCGGTATGACCGGGGTCATACAATTCGTCAAGATTGGCGAACATGCCTTTGTTGGCGGTTTTTCAAAGCTTACACATGATGTGTTGCCCTACTGTATCGCTGATGGCATACCCGCAGCGACGGTGACCATCAACAAGGTGGGTCTTGAACGACTGGGTGTGGATAAGGCTGATATCCGCGAGATTCACCGGGTCTACAAAGCGATATTCAAGACCGATAAGACCCTCTCACAGATCAAGGATGAGCTCAGGGAGAATGACAATAAGTACCTGCAGGTGATCTATCAGTTTCTTGAAAGCTCGGACAAGGGGCTGGCACGAGGCTAGGCTTGTCTTTCTATTTATACTAAAAATATCAATTAGATATAAATTATTTTTAAATAAATATATTAATATTGATGTCGTATATTTTGATCCCTGCTGGTGTCCTCCTTTCAATCACCGCGCTGTTGCTGATAGCCATCCATCTGGGGTTTAGGGCGCCCAGAAACCGGGAGCGGGGGACACCTGGAGATTTCGGGTTCGACTACCGGCAGGTGACAATCCCTACACTTGGGAACAGGCAGTTGTTCGGTTGGCTGCTACCGGTTGCAAGCTCGAATACCACGCTGATCATTCTGCATGGATGGGGCGGTAATGCCGAACTGATGATGCCCCTGGCGATACCCTTTCGGCGGGCGGGACTGAATGTGCTACTGTTCGATGCCAGAAATCATGGCTCCAGCGACGGTCACAGTTTCTCCTCAATGCCAAAGTTTGCCGAGGATCTGGGTATGGTGATCGACTGGCTGAAGCGGGAGCATGGTGGCATTGCCGAAAAAGTCGTACTGCTGGGCCACTCGGTGGGCGCCGGGGCGGTACTACTTGCGGCCTCCAGGCGTGCAGATATTGCTGCCGCGATCAGTGTTTCTGCCTTTGCACACCCGGAATGGATGATGCGACGCTATCTCAAGCGCCTTCCTAAGCCACTGGTTGCTGGAATTCTTTACTACGTGCAATGGGTGATCGGCCACCGGTTTGCACAAATCGCCCCGCTGGAGACCGTTTGCCATGTGACCTGCCCGGTATTGCTGGTGCATGGAACGGCTGACAGCACAGTGCCGGTTGAGGATTCCCGGGCGATAATCGGCAACTGTGATATGCCCCATCTGACACTGCTCGAGATTGAAGGGGCAGGGCATGATTCGGTGGATAAGGTCGAGCAGCATGCCAATTAACTGTTGCAGTTTTTGCGCGCCGCAGGGGTTTGTTCAACAGCCACTCCTTCCCCTTAGATAATCGTCCTGATTACCTTTCATATGAAATAAATTCCTTAACTCTGTGAATTTCTTGGTTTTTTGTATCCAGATGCTAAAGATTTTCGTACTCCGGGCGTTATATGGGTTTTCCAGATAACTTTGCATTTATTTAGTTGAAAACGCGATCGGTAAATGGGCAGATCCGGTTAAATGGCGTATTCGCAGAAACACATGCCGGGTTTGTACAAAATCAATACCGAAAACCATAAAGAAAACCAGGTACCAAGGGAGAGGATGATGTTTTTCAAGGCCAAGACATTGGAGTTGCGTCTGACCATGCTAATGCTGGTCGGCTCGCTTCTGATCGGAGGATCGACCTTTTACGGATTTTGGTCCCTTTCAAGGATCATCGGAATTTATGATGTTGCATTGAACGAACAGGTTAGTAACGAGAGGGCCATATTGATCGTCCAGGCAGGCTTCAAGGAGCAGGTGCAGGAGTGGAAAAATGTGCTGTTGCGTGGCTATGATCAAAATAATCTAACCAAATACTGGGGAAAATTCGAAGCGAAAGAGATGGAACTCAGGGAACTCGCGACCCGATTGCTGGGGGAAATCAGGCAGCCTGAAGCCAAGCAGCTTCTGGAAGACTTTATCAAATCACACAGCACTATGGGGCAGGCCTATCGCGAGGGTCTGGTGAAGTTCAAGGAAGCAGGATTCGAACCAGCCGCGGGTGACAAGGCCGTGAAGGGCATTGACCGCGAGCCTACCGAGGTGTTGGCTCAGGCGGCCCAGGCGATAACCCAGTCCGTTTCAGACAAGACCAGTGCGTTGAAGAGTGAAGGGACTCGCACCATCACGGGTTCTGTTTTTCTGTCCGTATTGTCGCTGGTCGCTATCATTGCACTTAGTATCTGGATGGTCCGACGGGTGGTCATAGCGCCAACCCGGCATATCTCAGCCTGCCTCAACCGCTTTGCCACCGGCGATTTTTCCCCGGCGGATATCCCGGAGTTTGATGGGCAACTGGGAGATGTGGTCAAGGATACCCAGAAGGTCAAGGATCATCTGGGCCGAATCATCCAGAGCGTGCGCAATTCCGCGACTGATCTGACTATTGCCTCCGATAAGTTTTCAGTGATCATTCAGAGCACCCAAAAAGATCTCGACCAGCAACAGAGCGACATTCACCAAGTGGCCACCGCCATGGATCAGATGACGACCGTGGTCAGTCAGGTCTCCGGTAATGCAGAGCGTGCAGCTGAAGCCGCGCGAGAGGCCGATCAGGCCACCGTCGAAGGCACCAGTGTGGTGGAACAGACGATCCAGGCGATTGGAGGCCTTGCCAGAGATGTTGAAGGCGCGTCTGACGTCATCCAGAAACTCGAGGCGGATGTATAGAACATAGGTAAGGTGCTTGATGTCATCCGCGGAATTGCCGAACAAACCAATCTGCTCGCACTCAATGCGGCAATCGAAGCGGCGCGTGCCGGTGAACAGGGCCGGGGCTTTGCGGTGGTTGCCGATGAGGTACGAACGCTGGCTGGGCGGACCCAGGACTCGACCAGTGAAATTCAAACCATGATCGAAAAACTCGAACAAGGAGCGGCACAGGCGGTGAAGGTGATGAGCGAGAGTCGCCAGCAGGCGGATACAAGCGTGGAGCAGGCTGCTTCCGCTGGGCGGTCTTTGGCGACCATTGCCAATGCGGTTGCGGCGATCGCAGAGATGAACCAGCAGATCGCCGTCAGCTCAACTGAGCAACTGGCAGTCACCGAGGAGATACATCGCAGTATCACCAGCATAAATCAGCTCTCCCGGCATACCGGAGAGGAGGCGAATAACCTGCTGTTGTCAGGCAGGGATATTGCTGCAAGCGCGAAAAACATGGAATCGCAGGTTAGCCAGTTCAGGCTTTGAATGCCTGGCGGTGTCCGTCTATGAACTGGGCGCCGCATCAGTAGGGTGATAGTGAAGGCTGAATGTTCAGAGTAGCCTAATATTTATCGGGTAAGTTTGGATTAATGATGACTTTAATCGGACGCGAAACGGCATAGCTCATGTCTAAAGACCCTCAACAGACTGAACAATGGCATCAGATTCAAGAGATTATGAACGATCCGGACGATACAACACCCGATCAGGGTGATGCGAGAAAACTGGGCTACGTTCTGGAGGTCATCCAGGAGGGTGTCTGGGACTGGAAGGCGAAAACCGGCCATGTTGAGCGCAGCCCCGGCTGGTATCGTATGCTCGATTATGACGTGGGTGTGTTTCCGGAAACGGTCTTTACCTGGGAAAACGTCATTCACCCGGATGACTTTGCCACAGTCATGCAGCACTTTGAGGACTATACGAGCGGCAGTATAGCGACCTACGAGATCGAATACCGCTGTCGCAAGGCCGGTGGTGAGTATCTCTGGATCAGGGATCAGGGAAAGATTGTCGAAAGAAACCCGGATGGTTCAGTGGCCCGCATGATCGGCGCCCATCTGGATATTCATGAGCAGAAAATTGCGCAATTCACCTTGCATCGTCAAAACGAACTGCTGAGTGAGGATAAGTTCACCCTGGAAAACCTGGTCAAACAACGTACCTCGGAATTGCAGGAGGCAAATCGTAAACTGGAAGAAAACATCAAGCAAATCGACCAGTTAAGCAATACCGATTATCTGACAGCGATATACAATCGCCAGAAACTCGAGAAGGAACTCAATCATGAAATCGCCCGCTCCAAACGCTACCGGTCACCGTTCTCCGTGGCCTTGTTTGATATCGACAACTTCAAGACAATCAATGACACCTGTGGGCATCAGGTGGGCGATCTGGTGCTGCAGAAAATTGGTCAGCTGACACGTGAAAATATCCGTGAAACGGATGTTCTCGGCCGTTGGGGGGGTGATGAGTTTTTCATTATTCTGCCTGGAGTGGATCTTGAACAGGCCATGTTAAGCATAGAAAAGATCAGATGCCTGATCTCTGAGGCTGAATTGTATAATTCACTGAAACTGACCAGTAGTTTTGGTGTAACCGAGTATACTCAGGGCGATACGGTCGGCTCCATATACAAGCGCACCGATACCGCACTCTATCAGGCAAAGAACTCAGGTCGAAATAGGGTTGTCAGTTACTGACCCATTAATTGCCTAACTGGACGAACGCATTGCCAACAGAGCTGCCCCAAAAGCCGCCTGCTGATGCGGTGCAATCAGCACAGTTTTGCCAATGAACCGCTCCCTTATCTCTCGCCAGGGTTGATTGACAGACCCTCCGCCAATCGAGTGAATTTCCGTGATCTCTGGCGTACCCAGTCGCATGAGCAGATGATAACCCTGTGCCTCTATGCGGGCTATTCCTTCCAGAACACCCTGGAAAAAGCGTGCACGGTCTTTTGGTTGGGGCGCGAGTCTTGGTACTAAATCAGGGCTGTTGACAGGGAACCTCTCTCCGGGCGTGGACAGAGGGTAGTAGTCCAGGCCGGTCAGATTATCGGGATCAATCAGCGAGGTGTATCCTGCTATCTCGTCTTCCGTGAAGAGTTTCCTGAGTACATTTCCGCCGCTGTTGGAGGCCCCGCCCACCAGCCATAAATCGCCGATGCGCTGGCTGTAAATACCCTGCTCGGCAGCGAAGATCGGTTTCTCGGATAGTATTTTCAACACCAGGGTGCTGCCGAGACAGGTCACTGCCTGGCCGGGCCGGGAGATCCCGGTAGCCAGTGCTGCGGCTGTTGAATCCGTGGTACCAGTGATCAGTTGCAGACCGTCGGGTAAACCGAGCTCTTCTGACACTCTCCTGTCGATGAGCCCGATTGGCGTGCCTGCCGGAAAAACCTGGGGAAACCAGCACTTCGGGATAGGCAGTCTGGCCAGCCAATCTGGCCATTGACGATGTGTGGCATCGTAGCCCAGCTTCAGACAGTTATTCTCGTCACTCACGTCGAAGCGTCCTGCCAACTGGCCCAACAACCAGTCTGACTGGTGCAGCAGATGAGCGTTTTTCCGTTCACTAAAATGCGCATGAAAAAACAGTGCCTTGGCCAGACTGGAGCTGGCGGCGAGGACCGGGCTGTCGTTTGGGGCAGTTTTTTGCAGAATCGCAAGCTGTTCCAGGGAGCGATTGTCGTTGTACATCAGCGCTGGATGCAGGGGTGCGCCGTTGTTATCGCATATCAGCAGGGTCGAAGAGGTACCGTCTATCGCCAGAGCTTGGGGTTGATACCCGGCATAACGGTTGGAAAACGTCTTGAGCAGGCTGCGAACCGTTTCCCACCAGATGACCGGTTCCTGCTGTGACTGGCCCGGGCCGGGATGTGCAGGTTCTGGCAGGGGCAGGGCAAGCTCCCCGATAAACAGCCCGTCTGAATCGATAATGGCGAGCCGGCACCCGGAGGTGCCGACATCGATTCCCAGAAATACCGGTTGCCCCGACAAGTGCTCAGGGAAGGGTCACAGCAACCGGTGGCTGCCAGTTTTCATCGCGGTGCTCGGCAACGACGGTGGTATAGATGCCGCCGCGCACGTTGAAATCGGCTGTCAGACGCATGAAACGCGGCTGGATGGCTGTGACCAGATCGCTGAGAATCCTGTTGGTCACTGCCTCATGGAAAGCGCCGGTGTCTCGGAATGACCAGACATACATTTTCAGTGCCTTCAACTCCACGCAGAGTTTGTCGGCGACATACTCCAGGGTCAGCTCGGCAAAGTCCGGTTGGCCTGTTTTCGGGCAGAGACATGTAAACTCCGGGACGCGAATGCGGATGGTGTAGTCCCGCTGGGGTTGCGGGTTATCAAAGGTTTCCAGATTCTTGCTGGGTTGGCTGGGCATAGACAATTTCCAAATTGAGATTAGCGAACGGGGTGGGATTATACGCAACTCGATCAGTGATCAGAAGTTGTGAGTAAAAGGCGCTGATCAAATATTAGACAAAAGCATAATTAATATAATAAATACAATGGAATAAATAATATAGTTAAAGTTATTAGGCATTGTTGTCAGTGCTTGTCACATACTCCTGCTGGCTGTATCTTAGCGCCCCATGCGTCTGGAAAAAATAAAACTCGCGGGATTCAAATCTTTCGTCGATCCAACCACTGTTCACTTCCCGAGTAATCTGGTCGGAGTGGTCGGTCCCAATGGTTGTGGAAAGTCGAATACCATTGATGCCGTACGCTGGGTAATGGGGGAAACATCCGCTAAGATGCTGCGCGGCGAATCCATGGCTGATGTGATCTTCAACGGTTCCAACAGCAGCAAACCCGTGGGTACCGCCACGATCGAGCTGGTGTTCGACAACAGCGACGGCAGCGCCGGTGGCCAGTATGCCCAGTACAACACCATCTCGGTCAAACGCCAGGTGTCGCGCGATGGGCAGTCCAGCTATTTCATGAACAATGTGCGCTGCAGACGGCGCGATATTACCGATCTGTTTCTCGGGACCGGTCTAGGCCCGCGCAGTTACTCGATTATCGAGCAGGGGATGATCTCCCGGCTGATCGAGGCCAGGCCCGAAGACCTTCGCGCCTTTCTGGAAGAGGCGGCTGGTATATCCAAGTACAAGGAGCGGCGGCGCGAGACCGAGAACCGCATCAAGCACACCCGCGAAAATCTCGACCGCCTGAACGACCTGCGCGAGGAGATCGATAAACAATTGCAGCACCTGCAACGTCAGGCGGCCACCGCAGAACGCTACAAGGTTTATAAGGAGCAGGAGCGTCGTCTCAAGGCGGAACTGCTCGCCTTGCGCTGGCGGGTGCTCGATGAGGAGACCCAGACCAGGGAGAAGGCCATCACCGAACGTGAGACCGACCTGGAAGCGGCAATCGCCAAACAGCGTCGACACGAGGCCGATATCGAGCAGCAACGTGAATTGCATGTCGAGGCCAACGACAATTTCAATACCGTGCAGGGCCGCTTCTACGCTGTAGGCAGCGATATCGCCCGGCTGGAACAGTCGATCCAGTTTATCAAGGAGAGCCGTTCCCAGCATGAGCAGGATCTGCACATCACCGAACAGGCCTGGCAGGAATCGACCGATCATCAGCATCAGGACGAGTCGCGCCTGCAGGAGCTGATTCTGCGGCTCGGCCAGGAAACCCCGCGTTTTGAAGAGGCCAGGGGCATCGAAGAGATATCCGCCGAGCGCCTGGCCGAGTCTGAACAGGCGATGCAGAACTGGCAGAGCGAATGGGAAAACTTCAACCGACAGGCAGCCGAACCGGCCCAGACCGCCCAGGTGGAGCGTACCCGCATCAATCACCAGGAGCAGCAGGAGCAGAACCTGCAAAAGCGCATCGAGCGCATGCATGACGAGCTGGAGCGTCTGAGTGACGATAAACTGGTACAGGACATCCGCGAGCTGGAGGCCCAGGAAGAGGAGCGCCAGGAGCAGATATCAGGATTGCAGGAGAAGCTGGCCAGTACCATCCAGCAGATCAGCCAGCTGCGTGAAGAGAACAATCACCGGACCAATGAACTGAATGAGGCGCGCGAACGGCAGCAGACATCCCGCGGACGGCATGCCTCGCTCGAAGCCTTGCAGCAGGCGGCGCTCGGGAAACAGGAGAACGCCGTCACCGAATGGCTGGAAGAGCAGGGACTGGCCAAGGCAGCGCGGCTTGCGGAAAAGATCGAAGTCGAATCCGACTGGCAACAGGCCGTAGAAACCGTACTTGGTTTCCATCTACAATCGGTTTGTGTCGAGGGCGTCGACGCGCTGAGCCTGGAACTCGCCAAGCTCCAGGCCGGGGCGCTCTCCCTGCTGGATACTTCGGCCTTTCAGCCAGCTGCCGACTCCGGCAGCGACACGCTGCTCTCCAAGATCAAGGCGCCCTGGCCGATGTCCGGATTGCTCGCAGGCGTCTTGTTGGCGGATGATCTGGCTCAGGCCTTGCAGCTGCGGACCAGCCTGAAAGCGGGCCAATCAATTGTCACCCGGGACGGCATCTGGGTGGGAATCAACTGGATACGTCTCAACCGAGAGTCGGAAGGCGCCTCGGGCGTGCTTGAGCGAGAGCGTGAAATCCGTGAACTGGGTGAACAGATCGCCATTCTCGACGAGAAGGTCGAGACACTGCAGGAGACACTGCAAAGTGGTCGTGAGCGGGTCCGCGAAAATGAGCAGATGCGCGAACAGACCCAGCGTGAGGTCAACGAGATCAATCGCGCCCTCTCCGATATACGCTCGTCCCTGAGCGGAAAGCGCACCCGCGTCGAACACCTGCAGCATCGTTCGGAAAGCATTACCAAGGATATCGAGGAGCTGAAGCAGCAGATCACCCAGGGCAGAGAGGATCTGGAAGTGGCCCGTGGCCGTCTGCACACGGCACTGGAAGAGATGGAGAGCCTGGGCGAGCGGCGTGAAGCCCTGATTCAGCGTCGTGACGAATTGAGAAACCGCCTCACCGAGGTGCGCGAGGAGGCCAGCCGGCAGCGCAGCCTGGCCCATGAGATCGCCCTGCGTATCGAATCCATGCGCAGTTCCCAGCAATCACTCACCCAGAGCCTGGATCGCATGAAGGGGCAACTCTCTCATCTGACGACCCGGCGCGAGGAGCTGCGCGCCGCCCTGGAAGAGGGGCAGATGCCGTTGCTGGAGAAGAGCGAGGAGTTGGAGAAACAGCTGCAGTTGCGCATCGAGGTCGAGGCGCAACTGGCCAAGTCGCGCCAGTCGCTGGAAGAGATCGATGCCCGGCTGCGCGCCCTGGAACAGGATCGCAGTCAAGCGGAGCAGTGGGTGCAGGAGCAGCGCTCGGCGCTGGACCAGGTAAGGATGCAGCGCCAGGAAGTGCTGATTCGGCGCAAGACCATCGAGGAACAGATTAACGAAAGCGGTTTCCAGCGGGAACAGCTTTTTATGGAGATGCAGGGCGACGCCACGTTAAGCGTCTGGCAGGAAGAGGTGGAGCGCATTGATCTGCGCATTCGCCGTCTCGGTCCTATCAACCTGGCGGCCATCGACGAGTTTCAGGAGCAGTCCGAACGTAAGCACTATCTGGACGCCCAGCATGCGGACGTTACCGAATCCCTGGAGACCCTGGAAAACGCCATCAAGAAGATCGACCGCGAGACACGCACCCGGTTCAAGGAGACCTTCGATAAGGTCAATACCGGTCTGCAGGAGAAGTTCCCTAAACTGTTCGGCGGTGGGCACGCCTACCTGCAGTTGACCGGTGACGATCTGTTGGAAACAGGAGTCACGGTGATGGCGCGGCCCCCTGGCAAGCGCAACTCAAGCATTCATCTGCTGTCGGGTGGTGAGAAGGCCCTGACTGCCGTGGCGCTGGTGTTTGCCATCTTCGAGCTCAATCCGGCGCCCTTCTGTATGCTGGACGAGGTGGATGCACCGCTGGATGATGCCAATGTCGCTCGTTTCTGTGAACTGGTAAAATCCATGTCCGACCGTGTCCAGTTTATATTTATTACCCATAACAAGATAACCATGGAGATTGCCCACCAGCTCACTGGTGTCACCATGCACGAGCCCGGCGTTTCCCGATTGGTGTCAGTGGATGTGGAAGAGGCTGCCAAACTGGCGGCAATGTAATTAACCGACCAAGGCTGAATCCGTATGGACGCCGATACGCTTCGATTAATACTGTTCATCGCCGGTGTAATCCTGATTCTCGGGATCTATTTTCTGGGGCGCAAGAAGCGAACCGCTTCGCGTATTCACGCCACGCGAAAGGCGCTGGATGATGGTATGAGCTCCACCATTTATCCCGAAGAGCCGGACGACGATCTGAATGACTCTTTCGACGAGGATGAGTGGCGTGACGAGAAGATCGAGCCGACCTTTGCCGTGGAAACCGATGCGCTGGCCGATCAGACCCTCGATAGCCTGAGCATCGACGAGCGGGAAGAGTCAACACCACCCCCAGCCCCCAAAAAAGCCGAGCCACCAAAACAAACCACCTTCTCATTCAGCGCTGAAGACCCGGAAGATGCAACAGATCCGATTCTGGGTAGCGACCTTCCAGTAAAAATCGTGGTGCTCAATCTGATTGCCAAGAAGGGTAAGATCAGTGGCTCACAGCTCAAGCAGGTGTGTGACGAGGTTGAACTGGTCCATGGCGAAATGCAGATCTACCACCGTTATGCAGATGGCGATGCCAGGCAGGGCAAGGCGATTTTCAGCATGGCGAATATGGTTGAGCCCGGCACCTTTCCAAACCAAGAGATCGAGGATTTCGAAACCCCGGGTGTGATTCTGTTCGCCCAGTTGCCCGGCCCGAAAGACGGACTGGCGACCTTCTCGGATATGCTGTTCACGGCCGAGCGCATGGCGGCCGTGCTCGATGCCGAGCTCCAGGATGAGACCCACAGCGCCCTGAGCAAGCAGACCATCGAACATATACGCGAAGAGATCCTTGAGCATCGGCGACAGGTTCAGCTCGCAAAAAGCAAGCGATGACCATCCCTGGCGAAGTGTCTACGCGCATCGCCTGGTTGCGCGATGAGATAGATCGGCACAACTATCAATACTATGTGCTCGACGCGCCGCTGATACCCGATAGTGAATATGACCGGCTGTTGCGTGAACTGCAGCAGCTCGAACAGCAGTATCCTCAACTGATCACCCCCGAATCGCCTACCCAGCGGGTTGGCGCCAAACCCCTCCAGGGCTTTGCCGAGGTGGATCACAAGGTGCCCATGCTGTCGCTGGAGAATGCCTTCAGCGAAAAGGAGATGAACAGCTTCGACCGCCGGGTGCGTGACCGTCTGAAGAGTGCCGGGCCTATCCGGTACAGTGCCGAACCGAAACTTGATGGACTGGCGATCAGTCTCCGCTACGAAAAAGGCCTGCTGGTACAGGCAGCCACCCGGGGTGATGGTGCAACCGGGGAGGATGTTACCCAGAATGTACGGACCATCGCCTCGGTGCCGCTGCGTCTGCTGGGAACCGATTGGCCGGCCGTGCTCGAGGTTCGGGGTGAAATCTTCATGCCCAAGGCCGGATTTGAGGCGCTCAATGAGCGCGCGAGAAAGGCCGGCGAGAAGACCTTTGCCAACCCGAGAAACGCGGCGGCGGGAAGTCTTCGTCAGCTTGATCCGAAAATCACTGCGAAACGGCCCCTGGCCATGTTCTGCTACGGCTTTGGCGAAATTGCCGGTGGAGCTCTTGCTGAAACCCACAGTGACAGCATCAAAAGGCTGACTGCCTGGGGACTGCGTATTTCCCCGGAGTTGCAGGTGATCGATGGTGTGCAGGGCTGCATCGACTATTACCGGACAATCGCCCAGCGGCGCGATGCCCTCGAATACGATATCGACGGCGTGGTGTTCAAGGTGGATCGTCTCGATCTGCAGCAGGCGCTGGGGTTTGTATCCCGCGCGCCCCGCTGGGCCATCGCCCAGAAGTTTCCCGCCCAGGAGGAGATGACCCGCCTGCTCGGTATCGATGTTCAGGTCGGCAGGACGGGAGCCCTCACCCCTGTAGCAAGGCTGGAGCCGGTGAACGTCGCCGGGGTCACTGTCACCAATGCAACCCTGCACAACGAGGATGAGATCCGCCGCAAGGATATCCGCATCGGCGATACTGTGATTATTCGGCGGGCTGGGGATGTCATTCCTCAGGTGGTACAGGTGGTGCTCGATCAGCGGCCAGACGACACCCAACAATTTCTGATGCCCACGCATTGTCCGGTATGTGGATCGGATGTGATCCGCGATCCAGATCAGGTAGCGATTCGTTGCAGTGGCGGCCTGTTCTGTCCCGCCCAGCGCAAAGAGGCGATCAAGCACTTTGCATCCCGCCGTGCTATGGATATCGAAGGGCTGGGCGATAAGTTGGTCGATCAACTGGTGGACAAGGATATTGTGCATGACCCGGCAGATCTCTACTCTCTGACCATAGATCAGTTGGTAGCACTTGATCGTATGGCGGAAAAATCTGCTCAGAATATTCTCGATGCCCTGAATAAAAGCAAGAACACGACATTGGGGCGTTTCCTTTTTTCATTGGGTATCGTGGGAGTAGGTGAGACGATAGCGGAAACGCTGGCCAATAGCCTGGGAACACTTGATGACGTGATGAGTCTGCGTTTGCAGGACCTGGTGGAAATCAAAGACAGTCAGGCCGACAATCTACAAAAAACACTTGCTGGGACCCGGCAAAAGCAATTGGAGCAGAATCATCCGTTTGAGGTGATTTCCGCACATCGGGGACTCAAGTGGTTTACAGAAGTGCATTGGCATTTGTTGCTGGAAAGATTTCCATCGATTGATCGAATCTTGAGCGCAGGTGACGCCGAGCTGGCCAACACGCCAAAGCTGAGGATTGATGGTATCGGTAATATTCTGGCCGATCAGATAGTGACATTCTTCAAGCAGCCTCATAACCGCGAAGTTATACGCAAACTCATCGATGCCCATATCCACTGGTCAGAAAGCGCGATAAAGCAGCCGGGTGAGCAACCTCTGGCAGGTAAGACAGTGGTGCTGACAGGCACCCTCAGCCGGCCCCGCCAGGAGATCAAGGATCAGTTGCAGGCGCTGGGTGCAAAGGTCACTGGAAGCGTCTCGGCCAAGACCGACTTTGTCATTGCCGGGACTGATGCCGGATCAAAACTGAGCAAGGCGCAACAGCTGGGAGTGACAGTGCTGGATGAAGAGGGACTCGATCAACTGCTTGCTGAATAGTGTAACAGGCACTAGGAGACACTGTGGCCTCGAAAGAGACAATCATCGAATTCATGTGTTCCGAATTTCCTCAAAGCAAGTGTATTGTTGAGGAGGTCGGCAACCGCTCTGCAACGGTCAGACACAAAATCGGTACGGATGAACTGCGTCCCGGCGGTACGGTATCAGGTCCGGTATTGATGGCGGTGGCGGATGTCGCCCTATATGTGGCGATACTCGGCCAGATCGGTATCGTTCCCCTTGCGGTCACGACCGGGCTGACCATCAATTTTCTGAGAAAACCCTCTCCGGAAAACGACATCATCGGGGTTTGCGGTTTGATGAAGACTGGCAAATCGCTGGTTGTGGGGGAGGTGACTCTCTACTCCGAAGGCAACGACGAGCCTGTAGCCCACGCTGTGGGCACCTACTCCATACCTCCACCCAGGGCATAGATTCAGTCTGTTTCCACTCGAATCGGCACTGAAAATGAATCTGATGTTTTGCCCGGGATGCCTTGTATTCGTTGCAATTCAGCGCAATATTTAACTGAGAATTGTTTAATCCTGCTATTTTTAGTGGGGGGTGTAGGCGTCTTTCGTCTGAGCTGTCTGTATTCTGGTGTCTGAGGATTAGAGGGAATTACGATGAAAAGCGGTTTGAATTATGCAGTTGCGGTGGTTTTACTGGTTACAGCTTCACTTGCATGGAGTGCAGAAGAGGAGGGTACACTTGCGGAGTATCAACCGGTAATGAGCGAAGAATTCAAGGAGATGTTGCGTAATGCAAGTCCTGACGCGGGCAAGGAGTCGTTTATGCGTAAATGCTCTTCCTGTCATGATCATAAACAGAAGGGAGGCCATGGCAAGGGTCCTCATCTGTGGAATATTATCGGTCGCAAGGCTGGCAGCATGCCAGGCTTCACCTATTCGGACGCCATGCGTAATTCCGGTCATACCTGGACCCTGGACACACTGAATTATTATCTGACAAAAACCGATCGTGCCGTACCTGGCCGGATAATGAATTTCCGGGGGATTCGCAAGGATTCCGACAGGGCGGAGCTTTTGGCGTTTATGCGTATGATCAATGACAATCCACCGCCGTTACCCTGAGTTGCGTGCATGGGTGTTGAGACTATTTTGAACTACATCCAGGTTTCCGACCGGCTGGCCTCCTCGGGTCAACCGGAGGATCGCCAGTTCAAAGCAATTGCCGAGGCTGGCTATCACGCCGTCATCAACCTCGCCATGCCGAATTCGGAAAATGCCATTCCCGAAGAGGGTAATATCGTCACCGCCCTGGGTATGAGATACGTGCATATTCCTGTCCCATTCGAAGCGCCTGACAGCCGACACCTGCGAGATTTTATTCAGATTATGCAAGCTTTCCCGAAAGATAAAGTGTGGGTTCACTGTGTGCTGAATTACCGGGTTTCGGCTTTCCTGTATCAGCACTACAGGCTGGCGCTTGGGGTCCCGTTATCGGAGGCAAAAAAGGTGATGCTCCCAGGCTGGAATCCCAACGAAACCTGGCAGAAATTCATGACACTTTCTGATATCGGACTTGCAAAACAATCATGACGCCAGAGGATGTGATCGACTATTGGTTCTCTGAGCGCATAAGAAAACACTGGTTCTCCTCCACGCCTGAGATAGATCGGGAAATCAGGGACAGATTTAAAGCGCTCTGGGAGGATGCTTCGGCAGGGGTCCTGGATGCCTCCTGGCGAAACAGTCCGACAGGGGCCTTGGCGCTGGCCATTGTGCTGGATCAGTTTCCGCTGAATATGTTCCGGGGCAAGGCTGAAAGCTTTGCAACCGAGAGGTTGGCCATCGATTTATCCAAGTGGGCAGTCGAGCAGGGGTTTGATCGGCAATTGCCCAAAGATCGACTGGCATTTCTGTACATGCCCCTGATGCACAGTGAAGATCTCGCTGATCAGACGTTATCGGTAGCGTTGTTTACCAAGGCAGGACTGGCGTCAAATGCCCAATTTGCAAAACACCATTACGCGATTGTAGAAAGATTTGGCCGTTTTCCACACCGCAATGAGATACTGGGTCGCGAAAGCACGGTGGATGAGCTGGAATATCTGAACTCGAAAGAGGCCTTTAAAGGCTAAGTTATTTAATAACGTTCCACTCAGTATTTTTTGCATGGCTGGAAATGTGAATCCCCAGATGAAACCCACACTCAATATCACCAATGGCGACTCTGCTGTCACGATCATGCAAAAAGCGGGTCTGCCACTAGCCGAGGGCCGGCAAAGTCCGGGCGAGCTGTTCGGCGCCTATCAGGCCAGCGAAGAGCGATGGTTCATGGGCGATGTGGTTTTCTGGGATATTATCAATCAGTTTTTGCAGTCCGATCCTCCATTGTTAAGCCTGTCCACCGGAAGCAAGGTATTAACCTTGCCGGTAACGCCTGACCAGCGACTCTCCATTACCCAGACGGGATTGGCGGTGTTGAACGGTGACTTGAACTGGCTTGAGATTCATGACCTTGACTGCTGGATTGGCGGAGTTCATCTGACAGGTGAAAATAGCTGGTGTTGGGATGCGGCGAATGCCAAGCTGATAAAATGAGGAACAGACGCTTCTGGGCTTGACTAGGGTATTACTGATTACGGATTCTCCGGCATGTCTGATCAAGACACGCTTGATGTATTTCTCTGGATTATTGGATAAAAAATGAAGGCATCGTTATTTACTACATTCTTCGCGGCGGGGTGTCTCGTTCTGGGGATCTACCTGGGTGGAAAATATCTGGGAAAAGGTGACGTCATTGCTTCCCTGTGTGTTATGGGTGAGGTGGCGGTCAGGGATGGTTACCTGTCCAAAGATCAACTTCTTGAGCTTTCGGAAAAGACCGGCCATGAGATAAAAACCAGGTACCCACCGCTGGCGGACAATATAACGTTGACGGACAGGTCGATCGTGAATGATCTGTCAGATTCCGACTGCACCCGTATACTGGGTCAGCTGATCCAAGGCATGCAGTAGGTGGAGAACTGGACTCAACTCAGGACTGTGCGAGAATCATCTCCTCGAGTTTTTCGATATCCCGACTGAATGAGCGTATGCCTTCGGCCAGCTTTTCCGTGGCCATGGCGTCTTCGTTCAGCATCCAGCGAAAGCGTTTCTCATCGATCCCGATTCTCTCGATATCCATGGCCTTGGCCGATTCAACCGAGAGTTTTCTCGGCAAGGGTCGCTGATCAGCCTGCAACTCCGCCATCAGCGTCGGGCTGATGGTCAATCGATCGCAACCGGCCAACTCCTCGATTTCGCCGGAGTTTCTGAAACTTGCCCCCATGACAATGGTGGGATAGTCGAATTTCTTGTAATAGTTGTAGATCTGTTTCACGGAGAGCACACCGGGGTCTTCGGCCGCCGTGTACTCCTGGCCTGTCGCCTTTTTATGCCAGTCCAGAATACGCCCGACAAAAGGCGAAATCAGGGTGATGCCGGCCTCAGCACAGGCAACCGCCTGGCTGAAGCTGAACAGCAGGGTCAGATTACAGTGAATGCCCTCTTTTTCCAGCACCTCCGCGGCGCATATCCCTTCCCAGGTCGAGGCGATCTTGATCAGGATGCGTTCCCGGCTGATGCCGGCCGCCTCGTAAAGCTTGATGATGCGCCTGGTGCGCTTGATGGTCGCTTCTGTATCGAAAGAGAGCCGTGCATCCACCTCGGTTGATACCCGTCCAGGCAGCAACTTCAGGAGTTCTCTGCCGAATGTGACAAACAGCCGGTCGATACAGTTGCTCAGGAAATCAGCCTGGTTTTCCTGTTGCCTGGCCCAATCAATCGCCTCTGAAATCAGATGGGCATATTGGGTCTGCTTGGCGGCCTTGAGAATCAGTGACGGGTTGGTGGTCGCATCATCAGGGGCATACTCCTTCACCAGTTCGAATTCACCGGTATCGGCTACGACAACAGTCATGGTTTTTAACTGGGTTAATTTGTCTGGCATGGCATCACATCCTTATTCAATGGCACATCTGGACTGGAACCGGTTGCTCTTCTAAAGCCTATGGCTTTGTTCCATCCATTACAACACGGATTGCATGGGGGATATTTGAGATCAGGGCCGGTCTGCAAGGGGAGGTTCCGGAGTGTCTGTTAATATAGTTAAATAATTGTATTTCAAGAAAATTAAAGAGTCTGCTTAGTTCAATATCAGTTGATCCATATCACTATTTGCCACTAATAAATCGAAGCGGTGGGCCGCTAACAGATTATAGAATTCGAGACGGCAATTGTTGTGGCAAATGCGGGGTCTTCCAAGCAGTCATCCCCACATTTCGAGATTGTCTCTGTCACAGCGCTTCCTGGTAGTGAGGTAGGTAGTAATGAAAGCGCATTCAAGAAAAAGTAGTGAAGATTATCTGTTGCCCTGCTGGATGGAAAAACGGTGCTGGTGGCCGACGGCCTTTTACGAATCCATCCCTTATCTGTTCATCCTGCACGGTATCCTGATTCTGGTGTTTTTTGCCCCACCGGTGGATATCATTCTCGGCGCGACGCTATGCGGTGCGGGAGTGGTGGCGTTGTCTGTGCGGATCAGGCAGCAGTGTGGGCAGACGGCCCGGCAGGGTTCAAAATATACCGATGTCTGAAATCAGATAAGTGCGATTCTCGTTAATCTGAGGGTGTCTCTTCAGTCTCCAGAGGCGGGTTATTCGTATTTTCGCTACCCATTTCCTGCATTCCCTCCTGCGGTTCGGTGTCCGGAAGATCAGGGGTCGGCTGATCGTAGCGCTCGATTTTGATGAGGGCGCCGATCAGCGGGTGATCGACATAGTGGAGTTCACCACTACGCATCTTTCGGTGTTCGTTGAAGGCGTAAGTCTTGTACTCGCCACGCTGGGGCGAGAAGCGGTTGAGCAGCATGTCAAAATCGACATGCAGAAAACGGCTGAGACTGATGGTCACCGTACCTTCCAGACCACCCCCGCTGATATAGACAGCTTTGGCCCTGGATTTGCTCAGCCCTGGTTGACGCCAGTTGAGGTGCGCCAGGGTTTTGAATCGCCCGGAGCGCTCCAGTGTGTAGGCATCGGGAGACAACTGCCGATGGTTCTCCGGTAGCAGACGATAACCCGCGACAGACTCAGACTGGATACGAACCACATTGGGCTGAAAGGGTATCCGGGTATCGGAAGACCAGGCCTCGCTGTTTCCGGCATTGGGGCTGGTGCGCTCAAACAGCAACAGCTCTATGTCGAAAAACGGCGTTGCCGACTGCGCCAGGGGATTGCCCAGAGGCATGCTCAGCAGCAGTAGTATCAGGAGAAGTCTGTTCATGGATGCGGGTCGGTCACTTTTTATATCAAAAATATCAGGCCACATTTTGCGCAGGATAGAGGAAAATGTATAGCCTTGCTTGGTTGATCGCGATTATTGCCTGCCGCTGAGGAGATCCAACACCCCGGAAACACGATCGATGCGTTTCTGCCGATCTTCCAGGTTGGCGTAAAACCGGATCCGGTCGCCGCCATCCAGCTTGAACTCCTTGGGACGGGTCTGAATCAGTCGGATCATGTGTCCCGGATCGATGGCAGGTGTGCCCTCGAAAAGGATGCGCCCACCGGCCGGACCGGCTTCGATCTTTCTGATACCCAGGGGCGTCGCCTTCAATTTCAGCTCGGTAATGCCGAACAGGGCCTTGGCGTGTTCCGGCAGCAGACCGAAGCGGTCGATCATCTCGACCTGAAGCTCGCGCAACTCCGCGTGGTCGGCGGCGCTGGCAATGCGCTTGTAGAGCACCAGACGGCTGTGCACATCCGGCAGGTAGTCATCCGGCAGCAGGGCGGGGAGTTGCAGATCGACTTCGGCGCCGTGGTCCAGGGGACGGTCCAGATCCGGTTGTTTCCCGGCTTTCAGTGCCTTAACCGCCCGTTCCAGCAACTCAGTATAGAGGGTAAAGCCGATTTCGTGGATCTGACCGCTCTGTTCGTCTCCCAGCAGTTCGCCCGCGCCACGGATTTCCAGATCGTGGGTTGCCAGGGTGAATCCAGCCCCCAGCTCTTCCAGTGATTCGATCGCCTCCAGGCGCTTGCGCGCATCCGGCGTCATGTTTTTGGCCGGCGGAGTGATCAGGTAGGCGTAGGCGCGATGATGGGAACGACCGACCCGGCCGCGCAGCTGGTGCAGCTGGGCCAGCCCCAGCTTGTCGGCGCGGTTGATGATGATGGTGTTGGCGCTGGGGACGTCAATGCCGCTCTCGACAATGGTGGTGCAGACCAGGATATTGAAGCGCTGGTGGTAGAAGTCGCGCATGATGGCTTCCAGATCCCGCTCGCGCATCTGGCCGTGGGCCACCTGGATGCGTACACCAGGCATCAGCTGTTCGAGCTTGTTGGCCATATTATCAATGGTGCTGACTTCATTGTGCAGGAAAAAGACCTGGCCACCGCGTTTCAGCTCGCGCTGGCAGGCCTCGACAATGGTGGCGTCGTTCCACTGGTTGATGAAGGTCTTGATCGGATGGCGCGCGGTAGGCGGTGTGGCGATGATCGACAGGTCACGCATGCCCGACATGGACATGCTCAGGGTTCGGGGAATCGGCGTGGCGGTCAGGGTCAGCATGTCCACCTCGCTTCGCAGGCTTTTGAATTTCTCCTTGTGGCGCACCCCAAAGCGGTGCTCTTCGTCGATGATCACCAGCCCCAGGTTCTTAAATTTGATGTCGTCCTGGAGCAGTTTGTGGGTGCCGATGACGATATCCACCTTGCCGTTTGTCAGACCCTCGATAATGGTCTTGAGCTGCTTGCCGGTGCGAAACCGCGACAGGCTCTCCACCTTTACCGGCCAGTCGGCGAAACGGTCGGAGAAGTTCTCGAAATGCTGCTGGGCGAGCAGGGTGGTGGGCACCAGAGCAGCAACCTGTTTACCACCCTGCACGGCCATGAATGCCGCGCGCATCGCCACTTCGGTTTTGCCGAAGCCGACATCGCCGCAGACAACTCGGTCCATCGGGTGTGGTGAGGCCATGTCGCTGATTACCGCGTCAATCGCCTGCTGCTGGTCCGGAGTCTCCTCAAATTCAAAGGTCGCCGCAAAGCTGGCATATTCATCGCCCGTTTCGGGGAAGGCAAACCCCTGGTTGGCCGCGCGCCGTGCGTAGATCTCCAGCAGTTCAGCGGCAACATCGCGCACCTTTTCCGCCGCCTTGCGTTTGGTCTTCTCCCACAGGTCGCCACCCAGCCGGTGCAGGGGGGCATTTTCCGGCGATGCCCCGGAGTAACGGCTGATCAGGTGGAGTGAGGAGACCGGCACGTAGAGTTTGTCGCCACGGGCATACTCCAGGGTGAGGAACTCGGTGGCCATGCCGCTTACTTCCAGCGTCTGCAGGCCGAGATAGCGGCCGACGCCATGATCCTCGTGGACAACCGGCGCGCCGATGTGCAGCTCGGTCAGGTTGCGGACGATCTGGTCGGCATCCTTGTACTTGGCCCGGCGACGGCGTTCCTGTTTTACACGCTCTCCCAGGAGCAGGGTTTCACTGATGATGATCAGGCCCTGTTGATCCAGCCAGAGACCATCTTCCAGGGGCGAAACGGCCAGTCCAAACCTGCTGTCGGACGCGCGAAAAGCCCCCCAGCCCTCCAGGGTGGTGGCGCGGATGTCGTAGTGGCCCAGGGTCTCCTTGAGAATTTCGCGGCGTCCCGGGCTCTCCGCCAAAAACAGTACCTGCTCTTCGGTGTTGGCGAGAAAGTCCTGTAGCGCCCCGGCCGGCCGGCTGGCCCTGGCCTGGATACTCAATGGGGGCAGGGCTTTGCTCTGAAAGTTACAGAAGTCGCTGAAGCCCTTGCGGCGGTTTTCGATCTCCGGGCGCTGGATCAGAATGCCGCTGCGTGCATTGAGTTGCGCGGCCAGCTCATCGCTGCCGAGGTAGAGCTGTTTCGGCTCCAGTATCGGCCGTTCGGTGTCGTGACGGCGCTGTTCATAGCGATTGGTCACCGTTTGCAGAAATGCTTCCGCCTGGTCACGGGTCTGCTCGAACTGAATGGTCAGCAGGTTTTCCGGCAGAAAATCGAACAGTGTTGCCGTCTGCTCGAAAAACAGCGGCAGATAGTATTCGATCCCGCCCAGGGCGCGTCCGTCGGAGATTTCCCGATAGATCAGGCTGCCCTGCGGGTCGCCCTCGAAGGTGATGCGGTATTTACGTCGGAACTGGGTGATGCCGGCCTCGTCCATGGGGAATTCACGGGCAGGCAGCAACTCAATCCGCTCAACCTTTTCCAGGGTTCGCTGGGTTTCCGGATCGAAGGTGCGAATGGTGTCGATCTCATCGTCAAACAGGTCGATGCGGTAGGGTATCTCGCTGCCCATGGGGAACATGTCCAGCAGGGAGCCACGCACGGTGAATTCGCCGTGGGACATCACCTGGGATACATATTGGTAGCCCGCCTTGTCCAGGCGCCTGCGAATGGCGTCCAGCGCCAAGCGGTCACCCACGGAAAAGACAAAGGAGTTGCTGTCGATGTACTCGTTGGGCGCAAGACGCTGGAGCAGGGTGCTGACCGGAACGATTAGTGCCCCCTTTTGCAGCTGCGGCAGGCGGTAGAGGGTCAACAGACGCTGGGAGATCAACTCCGGCAGGGGCGAAAAGACATCGTAGGGCAGGGTTTCCCAATCCGGAAAGGAGAGCACCGGAATCGCCTGTTCCGAGAGAAAAAAGGCCAGGCCGTTTTCCAGTAATGCGGCGCTTTTCACATCGTCGGTAACGATCAGCAGGGGGCCATCATGGCTTTCAACCGCCGAGGCGATAGCGAGGACATCGCTCAGCCCGTAAAGACGGCCCCAGTGCAGCTTCTCCCCCGGTTTGGCGGGTAGTGGCGGATGCAGGGGATTGGCAAGGCCCGGTGATTGCGGTGATGTTGACGGCTTCGGCATGTTTTGTCGGCTAGGATTCGGGAAACGGGCAATTTTCTCATAGCCGGGGCAAATACGAAAATAACTTGATTCCTGCTGGAGGATTTTCCAGCGATTATACGGAACAATCGGGTTGTCACTCTGCGTTGCACGTTCTAGAGTGCGTTATCAGCAGGCTCAACATTCTGATTCTGCCCCGGGAGCCGGTAATGGAAACAGAGAAAGACAAGGCATCCAGCAAGATACTGAAAAAATCCCTGCTACTGCGGGTGGGGTTTTCCATGGCGATCATCATCACCCTGGCGGTGGTGGGTATGCTCAGCTCGGGTTTTATCGCTCAGACCTCTGAAGGCTATGCCGCCGCGATCAATCAGGCGGGCACCTTGCGCATGCAGTCCTATCGTATCGCCACCAGCCTGGTGCACGGCACCGCGGTTTCATCCGAGTATGTGGGCGCGAGGACAAAAGAGTTGGTAGATGAGTTTGAGGAGCGCCTGTTCAGTCCAAGAATCCACAATGTACTGTCGAAACGCTCGAGCCTTCGGGTTGAGGAGGCCTATCACAGTGTCGAGCAGAAGTGGAAAGAGCACATTCAGCCGCAGTTGCTGGATTATGTGATGCTACAGTCGAATGCCAGAGAGAGTGTCCTGGGTGGCCAGGGAATCGGGGTTCAGCGCCAGTACTACCTGTTCAACGTGGATGACTTCGTGCAGTCGATCCACCATTTTGTAAAGGTGCTGGAGCTGGATGCCGAGAGCAAAATCCAGCAACTGCGGCTGATTCAGATCGTTTCCCTGGTCCTGATACTACTGGTGGCCGTGGTCAGTATGTACCTGACCCAGAAGAGCGTGCTCAAGCCGCTGAAAGAGCTTCTGGTCTGTGCCACAGCGGCCCGGCATGGCGATTTTTCAGTACGCAGCCAGTACCTGGAGGAGGATGAGCTGGGCCAGTTGGGTAATGCCTTCAATGTCATGGCGGTGGATCTGTCCAAGACTTATGCTGATCTCGAATTGCGGGTCAAGGAGAAGACCGCCGATCTGGAGCGCAGCAACCGTTCGCTGGAACTGCTGTATCTAACGACCAGGCGACTGAGCGAGGCCCCGCCGAATCAGGAGATCCTGCAGGAGGTGATTAACGATATCGAGCAGCAGATCGATATCAGAGGCGGGGTGATCTGTCTGAAACATCTTGCTGACGAGCAGACAGTCTGTACCGCAACCAGACTCGGGGATGACGCCATCGAGGATCTGGAATGCAACCTCTGCTTTGGCGATGGCACCTCCCATATTGTCCAGCTTCATCACCGAAAACGCATGATCTTCTCCACCCCGATCAGGGATCAGGATGAGCAGTATGGCGTGTTGCTGGTCGAGGTGCCGGAAGGCGAAGGCCAGCATCTGGAAGATTGGCAGAAGCGACTGCTGGAAACGGTCGCAAGCCACATCGCCCTGGCGATCAACATGGCGCGGCGCGCCATGCAGAGCCGTATGGTCTCACTGCTGGAGGAGCGTAGCGTTATTGCCCGGGAGTTGCATGATTCACTGGCTCAATCCCTGTCATACCTGAAGATCCAGGTGAGCCGCCTGGAAAAGCAGCTGGTGGATGGCCGATCGACCGGAGATATCCTGAAGATATCCCATGTGTTGCGAACCGCGCTGAACGGTGCATATAGACAACTGCGGGAATTACTGACAACCTTCCGTCTGCGCATCAGCGAGGCTGGCCTGGGTGCCGCCCTCGAGGACACCGTAGCGGAGTTCAGGGAGAGAAGCGGCATTCGCATCGAGCTGGATAATCGCTTGATCAATCGTAAGCTGAATCCCAATTCCGAGATTCATGTGCTGCAGATCATCCGCGAGTCCCTCTCCAACGTGATCCGGCATGCCGATGCGACCCACGCCCGGGTCTATCTGGATTGCAGTGACTCCTGACAGGTGACCGTTGTGGTGGAGGATAATGGTGTAGGTATTGCCAGCGATCGTGAAATGATGCTCCATTACGGTCTGCCCATCATGAAGGAACGGGCAGAATGGCTAGGGGGTGAATTGGAGATCGGTGAACCTGAGAAAGGGGGAACGCAGATCAAGCTGTCGTTTATAGCCCATGAAGACCAGATAAATATACAATCAGAAATTCAAATCAAGCGAGTAGGCAATGGACAATAACGGACAGTACACCGTGGTAACGATCGACGATCATCCTCTGTTTCGCAAGGGGGTGGGCGACCTGATCGATATGGAGGATTCACTGGTTCTGATTGGCGAGGCGGCCAACGGCCAGGACGGATTGAAAATCGCCGAGGAGCTGCAACCGGATATCATCCTGCTGGATATCAACATGAAGGGGATGTCTGGCCTGGAGACCCTGCAGGCGATCAAAACAAAAGACATCGATTCACGGGTGCTGATGTTGACCGTTTCGGATAATGAGGAGGATGTGATTGACGCATTGCGCCTCGGCGCTGACGGCTACCTGCTGAAGGATATGGAGCCCGAGGATACCCTTGAGTACCTGCGCAACGCCGTGCATGGCAAAATCGTCATCAGTGAGCGGCTGACGCAACTCCTTGCGCACGCCCTGCGCGAGGAGCAGAAGTCACCGAAGACCATTGCCGGCGCGGATCTGACAGACCGTGAGAGTGAAATTCTGAAGCTGATTGCAGAGGGCATGAGCAATAAGCTGATTGCACGTCAACTGGATATCTCGGAAGGCACGGTCAAGGTGCATGTCAAGCATCTGCTGCGAAAGCTCAATCTACACTCCCGTGTCGAGGCGGCCGTTTGGGCCCTGAAGAACACGCAATAAATAACTTCATAATCATAGAGATAGAATTTTATTCGGGCACGATTAAATTTCTCTGAAATACCGCCGATAACAGTAGGAATAGCCATTCGTCAGGTCTCGGGGTTGAAGTACGATAGATATGCGCCAGATAAGAATTTTATTTCTTTTGGCTCTGTGGATGATCTCAGGGAGTGTGTTATCCGTACAGACGACAAACATCCTCATTCTGCATTCCTACAGTCAGGAGTATCCCTGGACAAAGAATCAGCACCAGGGATTTGTCCAGGCGCTCTCTGCAAAAAGCCCTGGCCCCATCCAGTTCAGCACCGAGTATCTCGATACCAAAAGACGGACCCTCAGTGACAGCTATTCCCGATTCTTCGCGGAGTATCTGCAAAAAAAGTATGCAGGCTATACCCCTGATATTATCTATCTGACCGATGATGCGGCCTTCCAGTTTGCCGAGCATTATCTGGCAGGGGTGTTTCCGGATGCACCGCTGTTTTTTTCCGGAGTCAACGACTACGATGTACAGACCAGGTTAAACGGCGACAGACGGATCACTGGGGTCTTCGAGGACAAAGAGGTCGGGGTGAATATCGACCTGCTCGGGCTGATGGAACCGTCGATGAAGGAGATTCTGATTCTCGGGGATGCCTCTTACACCTATGATGCCATCAAACGGACAATCCTCGAGGAACTGACCCACCATAGCGATATAACAGCCACCTTTATTGCGGAAAACCGGATTGAGCGGGTTGTCGATATTCTGAAACCCCGCACTGAGCGATATCTGTTTTTGACCACTCTGGGCGAGATGCGGGATAACCGCGGCCAAACTCTGCTGCTTTCAGACTCTATCCGGCAGATTGTGCAGGCCGGTGATTTTATTGTTCTCAGTCTGGAAGACAGTTATCTGGTGGATGGTGTACTGGGCGGCTACGTTACCAGCGGCGTTCACCAGGGTGAGGCAGCAGCGCAACTGGTGATCAACTATCTGGCTTCAGAAGGCAGAAAGCTTGACCGCCCGGTACTGACCAGCCCGAACAGTTACATGTTCAATCAACATGAGCTGGAGAGGCTTCAACTGGTGCTGCCTGAGGATCTGGCTGAATCCGTGTCGATCATCAACCTCCCCAGTACCTTTTATCAGCGCAATTACAAGGCAATTGTCGCGCTGGCCATCGCCGGCGGGGTGTTCCTGTTGTGTATGCTGTCAATTTTTCTGTATATCTTTTTTCGGAAGAATCGACAGATCAACAACCATCTGGGCGTGCTTTCCAGTCAGTCGGTTGAGTTGCAGATTGCCAGGGATCGACTCGCCCAAGCGCAGAATATTGCCAACATGGGGTACTGGGAGTGGAATATCCTGACCGGGGATCTCTACTGGTCCGATGAAATCTACAGCCTGTTTTCCATAAATCGAGAGAGTTTTTCCGCTAGTTATCAGGCTTTTCTGGGCTTCATCCACCCGGCGGACAGGCAGATTGTGGAGGAGGGGGTCAGACTGTCGGTTGAACAGGATATACCTTATGACGTGCTTCATCGGATCGTAAGACCATCTGGCGAGATAAAGTTTGTGCGTGAGATCGGTCGGGTCGAGCGGGATGCAGGAGGGCAGGCGGTAAAAATGATCGGTGCGGTGCAGGATGTGACTGCTCTGAAATTGGCGGAAAAATCCCTGATTGAGAAAACCGCCTATCTGGACAGTATCCTCAGTTCAACAAACACTGTCGGTATCGTCGCCATAGACAATGACCTCAACATCAACTACTACAATTCAACCGCAGAACAGGTGTTCGAAATGGCGCCAGAGCAGGTAATGGGCGT
Source organism: Sedimenticola sp. (assembly GCA_002869585.1). GTDB lineage: Bacteria > Pseudomonadota > Gammaproteobacteria > Chromatiales > Chromatiaceae > BM503. The sequence goes on along the minus strand of PKUO01000105.1, from coordinate 77,494 downwards.
GAACCTGGGCGCTATCCACCACGCCCTGGGAGTGAAGACGCCAATGCTCGAGCGGGCCTTGGAGATCGCCAGAAAAGAGGGTGAATTCCGGTTTTCAATGGAGCAGAATCTCAACGGCAAGGAGGGGCTGCGGTATATTGATTCAAGAATATCCCCGATCTGGAACAGGGATCAGGAACTGCTGGGCTATCTGCTGCTCTCCGAGGATGTCACCGAATACAAACGCTCGGCGGCGATTATCGAACGGCAAGCCAATTTTGACCCGCTGACAGAACTGCCCAATCGCAGGCTTCTGCTCGATCGGTTGACCCAGGTGCTGGCACAAAGCAAACGCCACGGCCACATTGGCGCACTGTTGTTCTTCGATCTGGATAACTTTAAAACCATCAATGATTCTCTTGGTCATCCGGTCGGAGATGAACTGCTGAAACAGGTGGCGAGTCGAATGAAGGCCGCGCTCAGGGAAGAAGACACAGTCTCCCGCCTGGGGGGCGACGAATTCGTGATCCTGGTTTCCGAAATCGATGACGATACCAACGAAGCAATAGATGTCGTTCAATCGCTGGCGGAGAAGATTCGCTTATCCATCTCTGAGCCCTATTTGATTCAGGAAAGACACCTGCACGTTACTCCAAGCATCGGTATTGCGCTGTTTCCCATGGGGGACGAATCTCCCACCGATCTGCTGCGCGCGGCCGATACGGCGATGTATCGCGCCAAGGATTCCGGTCGCAACGCCATCCGCTTCTTCCTGCCGAGTATGCAACTGGCGGCTGATGAACGACTGAAAATAATGAATGATCTGCAACGTGCGGAAAAACTCCATGAACTGAAAGTCTATTTCCAGCCACAGATCGACGCATCGGGCCGCGTGATCGGCGCCGAGGCCCTGCTGCGTTGGGATCATCCTGAGCGGGGCTTTATCTCCCCCGAAGAGTTTATTCCGCTGGCAGAGGAGTCTCGACAGATTATCTCGATCGGGACATGGGTTTTGGCCTATACCCTGGAGCAATTCAAGCGCTATCAAAAAGAGATCCCGCAACTGAGCATGAATCGCATCGCTGTCAATGTCAGTCCCGTGCAATTCAGGCAACACGACTTTGCCTTCACAGTCGAACAGACGCTGGCGGAAGTGGGGGTAGACCCGAAATTCCTGACGCTTGAGGTGACGGAAGGCATGCTGATTGATGATCTGGACTCAACCATTGAAAAAATGGAGAAGCTGAAGAAGATAGGTGTCAGGTTTTCAATTGACGACTTTGGAACCGGCTACTCCTCGCTGGCCTATCTGAAGCGCATGCCCCTCGATGAAATCAAGATTGATCGCTCGTTCGTCAAGGATGTACCTGAAGACCCGAGTGACGCCAAGATTGTCGAAACCATCCTGACCATGGCCCGGCAACTGGGTCTGGAGGCGATCGCCGAGGGGGTGGAGCGGGTAGAGGAGCTTGATTTCCTGACCCAGCGGGGATGTCAGCTCTTTCAGGGTTATCATTTCGCCCGCCCAATGGCAGCCGATGCATTTTTCGAGTTTCTGCAGGATAGATCCCCAATTACCATTATTTCGGCTAGCGCCAGTCTATAACCTTTTATATATAAAGGTTTGCGAGAATAATTATTGGTATTAATACCTACCTCTTACGGGGTAAAAATAACCTTTTATAAAAAACGAGTATTATAAACTCACTTTATAAGTAGGGTCTTTGCTCTGCTATCTATCGGATAATCCTATGGTAGCAATCAGGAAATACGATCAAAAACAGCTGAAAATATAGCCAGTTATCGAATTCACAAACACTCTTTTATCTCTCTGGGGGATAAAGCGATCTTTGGCAAGCCAAGGGTTATGCCTATACCTAAATATGAGTATTTCCTAGTGATTTAGTCAACTAAATTACTTTTATTTTCAATAAGTTAGTTCCAGTGTTGATTGATTAGTGTCAATGTAGTTTTCAGCCCCAGTTGAGAGAATTCTGCGCCATGAGGGTAAACATGACACCATGATGCACGATTCCAGCCGATCACGTTTCATCAGAGGCGATCTAAAGGGAGTGGGTAATCCGATACGCCCGCCTTGGACGATTGCCGAGACGCGTTTCCTGGATCAATGCACTCGCTGTAACGACTGCATCAGCGCTTGTCCAAAACAGATTATCAAGACCGGTCCTGGTCAATACCCCATTGTCGACTTTACCCACAACGGGTGTGATTTTTGCCAGCTCTGCGTCCAGGCCTGTAAAACCGGAGCGCTGTGCATTGATCAGTCAGAGGATTCAGCGCCCTGGAGTATCCAGGCCAGTTTTCTAAAAGAATGTCTTTCTATGAATGGCGTTGTCTGCCGTTCCTGTTCAGAAGTATGCCCGACCAGGGCAATTCGTTTCTCTTTAAAACCAGGCGGTTCCGCACAACCCTTGCTTATTGCCGAGCAGTGTAACGGCTGTGGCGAATGTCTTGCCGTGTGTCCCGTCAAATCAATCGACTTCTCAAACAATAGTGTGCGCGCTCAAGTTGCGTGAAGGGGGATCTAATCAATGAATCTGTGTAGTGCAATTGTTCATGCAAAACCTGAAAAGGCCGTATTAGTAAGTGACAGGTTGAAAACGTTTTCTGGTGTTGAAGTTCACGGTGGACAGAAAGAAGGGAAGCTAATCGTAACAATAGAGGGTACTGAAGATGACGCCCTCGCGGACACCTTGACCAAGTTCAATGATGTGGACGGTGTAATCAGCACAGTGATGATCTACCACTATTGTGGAGAAGAAGCTGCTAACGAGGAGGTATTACAGTGAAATTAACAAGGCGTGACTTTGTAAAAAGCAATGCGGTTGCGGCAGCCGCAGCGGTTGCGGGCGTTACACTACCTGGTGTAAAGACTGCAACAGCTGCAGATGCTGACGGCATCCGCTGGGATAAGATCGCGTGCCGTTTCTGCGGCACCGGCTGTTCGGTACTGGTTGGTGTAAAAGACGGCCAGATGGTAGCGAGTCAGGGTGACCCTGATGCGCCGGTGAACAAGGGTCTGAACTGTATCAAGGGCTATTTTCTGCCCAAGATCATGTACGGTAAGGATCGTCTCACCCAGCCTCTGCTGAGGAAGAAAGACGGCAAATACGCGAAAGAAGGCAAGTTCGAGCCCGTATCCTGGGATGAGGCCTTCCAAGTAATGGCTGATCACTGGAAGAAGGCCATTAACAAAAGCTTTGAAGAGAACGCGGGCAAGCCGGTCAACGAAATGACCTCCCGCGTGGGTATGTTCGGTTCAGGTCAGTGGACTGTATGGGAAGGCTATGCCGCTTCCAAGTTCATGAAGGCCGGTCTCCGTTCCAATAACCTTGATCCGAATGCACGCCACTGTATGGCCTCTGCGGTAGGCGCTTTCATTCGCGCCTTCGGTATCGATGAGCCCATGGGTTGCTATGATGACCTGGAACACGCTGATGCGTTCGTTCTCTGGGGCGCGAACATGGCCGAGATGCACCCGATTCTCTGGTCGCGTCTGACGGATACCCGTCTGACCAAAGAGGGCTGTGAAGTCCATGTGCTATCCACCTACGAGCATCGTTGCTTTGAGCTGGCTGACAATGGCATGGTGTTCACGCCTCAGTCTGATCTGGCGATCGCCAACTACATCGCCAACTACATCATCCAGAACAAGGCCTACAACCAGTCGTTCATCGATAAACACGTGAACTTCACCAAGACCCCGACCGATATCGGTTATGGTCTGCGTCCCGAGCATCCTCTGGAAAAGGCAGCTAAAAACGCCGCCAAGGGCAAGCTGAGCCCGATTACATTCGAAGAGTATGCCGAGTCTGTCGCACCTTATACTCTGGATAAGGCCCATGAGCTGTCCGGCGTGCCGAAAGACCAGTTGGAAAGACTGGCCAAGGTCTTCGCTGACCCCAACAAGAAGGTAGTCTCCTACTGGACCATGGGTATGAATCAGCACACCCGTGGCGTCTGGATCAATGGTCTGGTCTACAACATCCATCTGTTGATGGGCAAGATCTCCGAGCCAGGCAACGGTCCGTTCTCTCTGACCGGTCAGCCATCCGCTTGTGGTACTGCACGTGAAGTCGGTACCTTCTGCCATCGTCTGCCCGCCGACCTGGTGGTTGCAAAACCGGAACATCGCGCCTTCTCTGAGAAGGTCTGGCAACTGCCTGAAGGTACGTTGAACGGCAAGATCGGTTATCACGCCGTGTTGATGCATCGCATGCTGAAAGACAGCAAGCTGAACACCTTCTGGGTCATGTGTAACAACAACATGCAGGCCGCGGCCAACATGAATGAAGAGTCCTATCCTGGTTGGCGTAACCCGGATAACTTCATTACTGTGTCTGATCCCTATCCAACGGTATCCGCACAGGCGGCTGACCTGATTCTGCCTACTTCCATGTGGGCGGAGAAAGAGGGCGCCTATGGTAACGCCGAGCGTCGGACCCAGTTCTGGCGCCAGCAGGTGAAAGGGCCGGGTGAATCAAGGTCCGATCTGTGGCAGATCATGGAGTTTGCAAAATACTTCAAAATGGAAGAGGTGTGGCCTGGAGATCTCCTCGACAAGGCGCCTCAGTACAAAGGCAAAACCCTGTTTGAAGTCCTCTATGAAAATGGCCAGGTGAACAAGTTTGCCGCCCAGGAAGTGAAGGACTCTGACGGCAATGTCTATGAAAATGACGAAATGGCCCTGTTTGGATTCTATCCCCAGAAAGGCCTGTTCGAAGAGTATCGTCTGTTCAACTCCGCTCCGGATATCATCAAGAAAGGCCATGAGATGGCAGAGTACGACGTCTATCACAAGGCTCGTGGTCTGCGTTGGCCGGTGATCGACGGTAAAGAGACACTGTGGCGTTTCCGTGAAGGCTACGATCCACATGTAGCTGCTGGCGAGGACGTCAAGTTTTACGGTAATCCTGATGGCAAGGCAAATATCATTACGGCACCGTTTGAGCCTGCCGCGGAGAGCCCGGACAAGGAATACGATCTGTGGTTGTGTACTGGTCGGGTGCTTGAACACTGGCATTCCGGTTCCATGACCCGTCGTGTACCTGAACTGTATCGTGCGGTACCTGATGCAGTGGTCTACATGCACGCCAATGACGCCAAGAAACGCAGGTTGCGTGATGGTCAGATGGCTAAACTGCAAACCCGTCGTGGTGAAGTGGTTGCTCGCGTGGAAACACGTGGTCGTAACCGTGTGCCCGAAGGCTTGGTGTTTATCCCCTGGTTCGATGCACACCGTTTGGTCAACAAACTGACTCTGGATGCAACCGATCCTCTGTCAAAAGAGACCGACTATAAAAAGTGTGCGGTGAAAATCGTCAAGGCGTAAATGAAAGCGGCCCGGCCCGCGCAGCCCGCGGGCCGGATGCCTAAGTTGAAACTGGTGCCGAATCGATAACACAGAGTAGTACGAAGATGTCAGATTCAGGTAAAGATAAGACTAGAACCGTCAATCGCAGGCAATTCATGGGCGATATGCTCAAGACCGCCTGTGGTGTGGGATTGATGGGCGTAGGGCTCGGTTTTTATGCAAATAAGGCCGACTCCTTGCCTGCCATGGCGATTCGTCCACCGGGTGCACTCCCGGAGGATGAGTTTCTGGGGGCGTGTATCCGCTGTGGATTGTGTGTGCGCGATTGTCCCTATGACATTCTCAAATTGGGTCAGCTGGGTGATGATGTACCGACAGGTACGCCGTATTTCACCTCGAGAACCGGCCCGTGCGAGATGTGTGTGGATATACCGTGTATTCCGGTCTGCCCGACCAATGCGCTCGATCATAGTCTTACTGAAATCAAAGATGCACGCATGGGCCTCGCGGTTCTGGTGGATCAAGAGTCCTGTATCGCATTTCTCGGCTTGCGCTGTGAAGTTTGTTTCAATATCTGCCCTATTCGGGGTGAGGCCATTTCGCTGGAGTATCAGCACAATGACCGGTCTGGCAAGCATGCACTGTTTATTCCAGTGGTGCATTCCGATGCTTGCACCGGTTGTGGGCTCTGCGAAAAGGCCTGCATCCTCGAAGAGGCGGCGATCAAGATTTTTCCCATGCATCTGGCAAAGGGAGAATTGGGCAGACACTATCGAATCGGCTGGGATGAGAAGGACAAGGCTGGGAAGTCACTGGTAACTCCGGACATAGAGCATCAGTACAATCTGCCGGAAGGCGTGCGCTATGACCTGCAGGGCAAGGGGTTGATTTTCGAGTCGGAGGGGAGTGACGAGTTACCCATCTCCTCCAACCCGCTGGACACCCTGAACCGTGGACTGGAGGATAAATAATGGCCAAGCAATTAATTGTTGGTGCAGAAGCCATTAAAGCCAAAGGCTGGTTTGGAGCCTATAAATGGTTGATCCTGCGTCGTATTAGCCAGTTGAGCATTCTTGGTCTCTTTCTGTTGCCGGTTCTGCCAGGTCGTCTGTCAGAAAGCACCGGTGGGTTTTTCGCTTCGTTCTGGAACAGCCTGTTGGACCAGTGGCCTTCACTGGAAGGGATGTGGGTAGTCAAGGGTAATCTGGCGGCGAGTATGACGCTGGATGTACTGCCTCTGACAGATCCACACATCCTGTTACAGGCCATCTTTGCAGGCGTGGAGCCCCACAGGGATGCCATTATCGGTGTGATTATCGTGATCGGTTTCTATCTGTTGGTCAGTGGCAGGGTCTACTGTTCCTGGGTATGCCCGGTCAACATGGTCACAGATGCGGCCTCCTGGTTGCGCAGAAAGCTCGGTATAAAGAGCAGCGCCCGTATTACACGTAGCACGCGTTATTGGATGCTGGGGTTGACCCTGGTGCTTCCTCTGGTAACGGGTTCAATCGTGTGGGAACTGTTCAATCCGGTATCCATGCTGTTTCGCGGAATCGTGTTTGGTCTGGGAACGGCCTGGGTTCTGGTGCTGAGTGTCTTCCTGTTCGACCTGCTGGTCAGCAAGGATGGATGGTGTGGCCGGTTATGTCCCGTCGGCGCATTCTACAGCCTGCTGGGAACCAAAAGTCCATTGCGTGTGGTAGCAACCAAGCGTGAAGCCTGCGATGACTGCATGGACTGTTTTGCCGTCTGTCCGGAGGCGCAGGTGATCAAGCCTGCACTGAAGGGAGAAAGCAAAGGCATAGGACCGGTGATTCTCTCATCCAATTGTACAAATTGTGGTCGTTGTATCGATGTTTGCGCGAAAGATGTTTTCAACTTTGGCAGTCGTTTCTCTGGCGTTGAGATGAACAAGGTATCAGGTACGGCAGGTCAGCAGCATAATCCAGGCTGATCCGATGTACATCTGACTTAGAACAGATTTTTCAAACAGTGAGTTTGATGGAGATAGATATGAAAAAATCAATCACAATCCTGCTGATGGTCATGGCGACCATTGTATTTTCCTCAAGCGCCTTTGCGGGTGTTGAATTCCTGCGTGGCAATCAGGAACTGATGGATCCTGCCAAGGAACCTGATCAGAAGAAGCAACAGGTGGTTCAGGGTGGATTTGAAAGAAGTTATAAGATCCAGCCACCGATGATCCCGCATAAGATCGACAAGGAAGAGATCAACATGAAGGTCAACACCTGCATGAAGTGCCACTCTGAAAAAACCTATGAAGAGAAAAAGGCGCCCAAGGCCGGTGATAGCCACTACGTTGACCGTGATGGCAAGGTTCTGGAGACTGTTTCAAGTCGACGCTATTTCTGTAACCAGTGCCATGCTCCTCAGGTGGAAGCGAATCCTCTGGTAGAGAATACCTTCATCGGCGCGAAATAAGTGATCGGTTTGGCCCCTGGCTCAATTTGGGCCAGGGGTCCCTTGGACAGGACCGATTTGGATATAAACAGATGTCAGCCTGCGAATCGGCCTGACAATAATCGAAAAGAGTAATAATTATGACTAAAGTTGTAAAACGCGGTGTGTTTGGCACCCTGGTCATAGGCATAATCCTGGGTATTATCCTCTGGGGCGGTTTCAATACGGCAATGGAGTGGACGAATACCGAAAGCTTCTGTATTTCATGCCATGAGATGGAAGAGAATGTATATCAGGAGTTGAAAGAGACCATTCACTTCACTAACCGTACTGGTGTGCGGGCCACTTGTCCTGATTGTCATGTACCGAAAGAGTGGGTGCATAAGATCGTTCGCAAGATCCAGGCTAGTAACGAGCTCTACCACAAGGTCCTGGGAACCATTGACACGCCTGAGAAATTTGAGGCCAAGCGCCTTGAACTGGCGAACAATGTATGGCGGGCAATGAAGAAGACCGACTCGCGTGAATGCCGTAACTGCCACAAGTTCGTATCGATGGATCTGGATAAGCAGGACTCCCGCAGTGCGGACGCCCATGACCCACACTACTGGGAAGCGGTTGATGGCAACTCACCGACAAAGACCTGTATCGACTGCCACAAGGGTATTGCACACAGTCTGCCTGCAGGCTATGACCCCGCTGCAGATGCAACCAACGAAGGCTGATAGCCGGTAAATTAAGAAAACCCCAGTAAAAACGCTATTGATTAAAGGCAGCGATCCAGAGGATGATGTCTCTGGACGCTGCCTTGGTTTTTTCATGCAGTGAAAAATGTGCCTATCAAGGTGTGATATATGCCCGAGCTGATCGATCAATTTGGACGAAAAATCGAATATTTGCGACTTTCTGTCACTGATCGATGCGATTTCCGCTGCTTTTACTGTATTCCCAAGGGATTTAAGGATTTCAGTGATAACGAGAACCGTCTGACCCTGGATGAAATCGTCAGGCTGGTGGGAATCTTCAGTCGTATGGGAGTCAGTAAAATACGTTTTACTGGCGGAGAACCGCTGGTCCGGCGCGATATTGCTGAAATGGTAACCCAGATTGGCGCCCTGCCGGGAATCGATGATCTATCGATGAGCACCAACGCCTCACAACTGGCGCAGCATGCGACAACTCTGAAGCAGGCGGGTGTCTCCAGAATCAATGTCAGCCTGGATTCGCTCAAACCGGATGTATTCAAACAGATTACCCAGGGTGATCTGAACAAGGTGATCGATGGCCTGATGGCCGCCAAGGCAGCGGGTCTGCATCCCATTAAGATCAACATGGTGGTGATGCGTGACCTGAACCTGGGTGAGGTCGGCGATATGGTCGATTTCTGTCTTGAGAACCACTTCACCCTGCGTTTCATCGAAACCATGCCAATCGGTGCTGCCGGCCAGGAGGCGACTGATAATTATGTCGGGATGGATGAAATCATCAAGATCATCGAAACCCGCTTTGCCCTGGAACCGGCGAAGATGAAAGGGGCTGGGCCGGCAAAGTACCTGAAGGTGGTTGGCGGGCGGCTCAAGTTCGGCTTTATCACACCGATGTCACAACATTTTTGCGGTGACTGCAATCGGGTACGCCTCTCCTCGGAAGGAACCCTCTACCTCTGCCTTGGCCAGCATGACAAGCTGGAGCTGCGTCCGCTGGTCCGTCAGGGGCTGTCGGACGCGGAACTCGAACAGGCCATCCATCAGGCGATTCTGCAAAAGCCTGAAAAGCATGAATTCAATAGCAAGCCGGACCAGGTGGTGCGCATCATGTCCATGACTGGTGGTTGAACTCAGTCAGTTTTTGTTGTTGCCTTGTCAGCCTGTGTGGTCTTGAATTTAATCTCACCTTTCTCGCGCAGTTCCCGGATACGGGAGTTCATCTGTTCTTGTCTGATCTCTTGCAGCAGATCGCCGCGTAGCTCTTCAAAGGCCGGTTGAGGTACGCTGCGGGTCTTTTCCAGCAAAATAATGTGCCAGCCAAAGTCTGTTTTCACCGGGGTATGGGTGTAGCCTCCCTCTTTCAGTTCAGCAACGGCCTGTTCATACTCAGGTATCATCTGTCCCGCTGAAAACCAGTCAAGTGACCCACCGGCCTCTGATGAAGTATCCTTGGAATTGCTTTTTGCCAATTCTCCGAAATTCGCGCCATTTTCCAGCTCAGTAACCAGATTTTTCGCCTCATCTTCACTTTCAACCAGGATATGACTGGTTTTGTACTCGCTGTTATTGGCGTTTTTGAATCTCTCCTGATAGCGTTGCTTCAGGGTCTCTTCCTGGACCGGGTGCGCTGCAAAATAGTGCTGTATCGCTGCATTGGCCAGCAATTGACTGCGACTTAGCTTGATCTGCGCGTCAATGGCAGGATTGTCTGTCAGCTTGTTGGCTTCCGCATCCTGGGCGAGCAGGGTGTAATTGATCAGTTCGTTGATGATAGCCATCTGTTCCTGGGGCGTGATGCCTTTGTTATGCCCCTGATTTTTGTGGCGTACCGCAAAGTAAGCCCTGAATAGATCCTCGGTGATAGGCTGGCCGTTGATTATTACCAGCGATTCACTCTCCGTGTTATCGGCACTCTGTGCCGCGACACTGACCGGGAGTAACAGCGAGCTGACGAGGAGGGTCGTGATAAATGTTATCGGTCTGAATTTCATGATTTCTTCGCTATTGTTGGATGGCGTGTTGTCAGGTTTGATCCGGCCACTATCAGGGCAGGACCTTTTTGAAGGGTTTTACCAGGACGCTGGCGAACACCCCGGTTGTGGTGTAGGGATCGGCGTCCGCCCACTCCCGGGCCTGCTCAAGGGAGTCGAATTCGGCAACGATCAGGCTGCCGGTGAAACCCGCCGGGCCCGGGTCTTCGCAGTCCAGTGCGGGATGAGGACCTGCCAATAACAGTCTGCCGTCCGCTTGCAGTGACTTGAGGCGCTCTACATGTTCCGGGCGCGCCTGCAGGCGTGCTTCCAGGCTGTCTTCCCTATCGGTTCCAATGATGGCGTATAACACTCAGGACTCCTCCGTTGCAGGCGGCTGTTCCTGGATATGCCGGGCAATGTAAATGGATTGGATGATGACGAATAGAAAGGTCATGCCCAACATCCCGAACAACTTGAAGTTTACCCAGGTCTCTTCCGAAAAGTTGTAGGCGACAAACAGATTGGTCGCTGCCATGGCGAAGAAAAACAGGCTCCAGGCCATGTTCAGCCGTGTCCAGGCAATCGAGGGCAGTTCAACGGCATGGCCCATCATGCGTTCGATGATGTTCTTTTCACCAATGAACTGGCTACCGATAAAGGCCATGCCGAAGAGTATGTTGACCACGGTCGGTTTCCACTTGATGAACACCGGGTCTCGGAGCAGCAGGGTCATGCCGCCGAATACCACCAGCAACAACAGGGTGATCAGGTGCATCTTTTCCACTTTTCTATGGCGGAACCATGCGAAGCCGACCTGGATGGCCGAGGAGGCGATGGCCACAGCGGTTGCCACATAGATGTCGTACATCTTGTAGGCGATAAAAAACAGCAGTATCGGAAAAAAATCGGTTAAAAACTTCATAGGGACAAAAAACCTTAGTGTAGGGTGCGTTTCATCGGCCAGGTATTGTAATAGCTCTCCATGACCTCCCGGACTTCCTGTGGGTAGCCCTGAATATCCATCTGCTCCATGCCTTCCCGGAAAAAATCCGGCGCTTCGTTGGGGAAGTACTCGGCAATATCCCTGAAGGATTCATCCATCAGCCGGGGTGAAAAGACGCGGGTGGCGACAATGGCGCGATTGAAAATCAAAATGCGCCAGGGTTCAAGTGGGTCATCACTGTCACTGTCCTCAATGGAAGACAGTGGCACGGCCTCAACGATCTCCGACATCACCAGGTAGAGTCCTTCCAGCATCACCTGCTCGGTTGTATGGTTGGCGAGGTAGGCGAGGCCATTGACCACCGACGAGAGAATCGACACCTCCCCTTCATGGATAATAACCCAGCGCCCAAGGGCGATGGACAACTGCTCCCAGTTCGGAATCTGCTCAGGCAGATTAAAGGCCTCGGCGAGGTTGATGAACTCTTCCAGAATGCTCAGGCCATAATCACCCAGTTCTGTGATATCCGCATCTTCATTCACGGATGGATCGTTTTCCTTGGGTGTACCACTGTCGATAATCTTCAATAAATCAATCAGTTGATCCATGGCGTCACACAGGAGATCCGGCGAGGGCTCATCGCCAACGGTGGGTTTTCCGGCGTCTTCCCAGGCGTCCAGCATCTTCTGGGAGATATCGGCAAATTGTTCAGCGAACCAGTTTATATCTGCAGGTGGGATAATCATGGCTGCAATTCTAGACTGTAAAGCCCCCAAATAGCTACGTCTTCGGGATGAGCTTTAGGGTACAATTCGCGGATGACAATGAGTTTCGATCTACATTCTCACTCAACCGCTTCGGATGGGACGCTCGCGCCCAGGCTGCTGGTCGAGCATGCAGCAGCGGCGGGTGTCGATGTGCTCTCTCTTACCGATCATGACACCACCGAGGGCATAACCGAGGCCGCGCTTGCAGCCCAAACCGCAGGACTGCAGCTTGTCCCCGGTATCGAAATATCGGTCACCTGGAATAGCCATGTGGTGCATATTGTCGGACTCGGGATAGACCCCGCTAATCAGATTTTGCAGCAAGGGCTGGTCAAGCTCAGGGAGTTCAGGGATTGGCGTGCAGAGGAGATGGGACGGCGGCTGGAAAAATCCGGTATCGAGGGCGCCTATGACGGGGCCAAGGCCCTGTCAAATGGCCATTTGATCAGCCGTACACACTTCGCGCGCTTTCTTGTGAATCAGGGTTATGTGACTGAAACAAAAAAGGTATTTCAGAAATATCTGACTCGAGGGAAGCCAGGACATGTTCCCGGGCAATGGGCGGAACTCGAAGATGCGGTGGGTTGGATCAAGGCCGCAGGAGGCGAGGCAGTGATTGCTCATCCGGCACGTTACCCGTTTACCCGGACCAAGCTGCGACGCCTGATTGCAGAATTTGTCGAAGCCGGTGGTGATGCCCTCGAGGTGGTCTCCGGCAGTCACAGCCGCGATGACAATTTCACCATGGCGCGACACGCCAAGGATTTCTCTCTCAAGGGTTCAGCGGGTTCAGATTTTCACGGACCCGAGAATCCCTGGGTGGAGTTGGGCCGTCTGACCCAGCTGCCAGACGGCGTTGTGCCGATATGGCGTGATTGGCCCATCCAGCGCATGGCAAAAACGGCTTGAATTACCCGGAGTCTGACAGTTTTTTTATGGCGCAATTTTTCCAGATACACCCTGATAACCCGCAGATCAGGCTAATCCGAAACGCGGTTGAAATCATACATAAAGGCGGACTGGTGATCTATCCCACCGACTCCAGCTACGCCCTGGGTTGTCATATTGGCTACAAGGCCGCGATGGAGCGGATTCGACGCATCAGGCAGCTCGATGAAAAGCACAATTTCACCCTGGTTTGCCGGGATCTGTCCGAGATCGCCCACTACGCTAAGGTGGGCAATCAACACTATCGTATGCTGAAAGCGCTTACGCCCGGCGCCTACACGTTCATTTTTCAGGCCACCAAGCAGGTTCCCCGGCGACTGCAGCACCCGAAGCGTAAATCCATCGGTATACGCATCCCGGACAACAAGATCGTTCAGAGCCTGATTGACGAGCTCGGCGAGCCGCTGATGAGCTCGACTCTGCTGCTGCCCGGAGACAACGAGCCGATGACCGATCCCTATGAGATGCGCGACATACTCGGACACGATGTCGATCTGGTGATCGATGGTGGCTATTGCGGCTTTGAGCCAACCACCGTGGTCGATATGATCGATGATACGCCGCAGATTATCCGGGTAGGCAAGGGCGATGCCTCGTTGTTTGATGTCTAAGGGACTGCCGGCAGGGGTCGAGATGGGTATAATCCGCTGATGGAAGCCTTAACGATTATTCAGAAGATCGCTGTATTTGCGATTCCCATCCTGTTTGCCATTACCCTGCATGAGGCGGCACACGGCTGGATGGCGAACCGGTGCGGTGACAAAACCGCGCTGATGCTTGGACGGGTAACCTCGAATCCCCTGAAGCATATCGATCCGATGGGGACTGTGCTGGTTCCCCTGTTGACCTTCTTTCTGAGTGGGTTCATCTTCGGCTGGGCCAAGCCGGTGCCGGTCACCTGGCGCAATTTGCGCAATCCGCGTCGCGACATGGCACTGGTGGCAATGGCGGGGCCGGGGGCCAATCTGCTCATGGCTCTGGGCTGGTCGTTGTTGATTCTGCTGGGCGTTGCTCTGCTTCCAGACTATAAATGGGCCGCCGTACCCATGATCTACATGGCCGGTGCCGGGGTGCTGTTCAACTCGGTACTGATGGTGCTCAACCTGTTGCCGATACTCCCGCTGGATGGCGGGCGGATTCTCAACTCACTGCTGCCGCCAAAATTTGCGTTGGCATTTTCCCGGCTTGAACCCTACGGGATGATTATCCTTATCGGGTTATTGATCTCAGGTATTCTGGGTAAGATACTCTGGCCACTGGTGACTCTGGTAATACAAATTTTACCAGGATCTGAAATAGTTAGACAAATATTTTAAAGTAAATAATACAAATGGATAAACTGAATATCTCTGCACAGCATGCCAGGGTTCTATCCGGGATGCGGCCCACGGGTCGCCTGCATCTTGGACATTATCACGGGGTGCTGAAAAACTGGGTCGATTTGCAGCACGAGTATGACTGCTATTTTTTTGTGGCCGACTGGCACGCGCTGACCACCCACTATGAGGACCCCAGTATCATTCCCAACAGTATCTGGGACATGGTGATCGACTGGCTGGCCGCCGGGGTCAACCACGGTGAGGCAAAGCTGTTTATTCAGTCGCAGATCCCCGAACATGCGGAGTTTCACCTGCTGCTGTCGATGATCACCCCGCTGGGTTGGCTGGAACGGGTACCCAGCTACAAGGATCAGCAGGAAAAATTGAAAGAGAAGGACCTGGCGACCTACGGCTTTCTCGGCTACCCGCTGCTGCAGGCGGCGGATATCCTGATGTACAAGGCTGGTCTGGTGCCGGTGGGCGAGGACCAGGTGGCCCACGTCGAGCTGACCCGAGAAGTGGCCAGGCGCTTCAATCACATCTACGGGCGTGAGCAGAATTTTGAAGAACTCTCCATTCATGCGATGAAAAAGATGGGTAAGAAAAACGCCAAACTCTACTACCGTTACCGTAAAGGTTATCAGGAGCAGGGGGATCTCGTATCCCTGGAGGCGGCCCAGGCGCTGTTGGAAAGCCAGCAGAATCTCACGGTGAACGACCGTGAGCGGCTATTCGGTTATCTCGAGGGCAGCGGTCGCATCATTCTGCCCGAACCGCAACCGCTGTTGACCAAGGCCTCGAAGATGCCGGGTCTGGATGGACAGAAGATGTCCAAGTCCTACAACAACACCATCGCCTTACGCGAAGAGCCTGAAGTGATAGAAAAAGCCCTGAGAACCATGCCCACCGATACCAATCGGGTACGCCGCATCGATCCGGGTGATCCGGCCCGATGCCCGGTCTGGCAGTTCCATGAGGTCTACTCGGGCGAGGATGTGAAGCAGTGGGTGCAGAATGGATGCAAATCCGCCAGCATAGGCTGTATCGAGTGCAAACAGCCGGTGATAGATGCGGTGCTACAGGAGCTCAAGCCGATCCAGGAGCGCGCGCGGGACTTCGAGGAGCAACCGGAGCTGGTGCGCACGATCATAGCCGAGGGTTGTGAAGAGGCGAGGGATATGGCCCAGGAGACCATGAACGAAGTGCGTGCCGCCATGTCGCTTAATCTGCGATGATCAATTCCCGCGGACCCAGGCCATGAGCGAAATTGAAACCCTGCTGGACGGCGTACAGCATCCCTCCCAGGAGGAGATGCCGTTCGCCGTGGTGCAGGGGCAGCCCTGGACCACGTTGCCGAAAGACCTCTATATTCCGCCGGACGCGCTGGAGGTGTTCCTTGACGCCTTTGAGGGGCCGCTGGATCTGCTGCTTTACCTGATCAAGCGTCAGAATCTGGATATTCTCGACATTCCCATCGCCCAGATCACCGCGCAGTACATGGAATATGTCGACATCATGAAAGAGCTGCGCCTGGAGCTGGCCGCGGAATACCTGGTAATGGCGGCGATGCTGGCCGAGATCAAATCGCGCATGCTGCTGCCCCGACAGGCCGATACCGAGGAGGATGAGGATGACCCGCGCGCCGAGCTGATTCGCAGACTCCAGGAGTACGAACGCTACAAGCAGGCGGCCGAGGACATCGATGGGCTGCCGCGCATGGGCAGGGATGTCTTTCAGGCGGTAATCGAGGTGCCGGAGAAGAGTGTCGAGCGCCGCCCACCGGACGTCGATCTTAAGGAGCTACTGCTTGCGCTGAAGGATGTGCTGCATCGGGTGGATATGTTCTCCCATCATCAGGTGCATATGGAGGCGCTCTCGGTGCGGGAGAAGATGTCGGTGGTGCTCAGTCTGATCAACAGCGACTCCTTTACCGAATTCACCGATCTGTTCAAGATCGAGGAGGGGCGGCTCGGGGTGGTCGTTACCTTTCTTGCCGTTCTCGAACTTATCAAGGGTTCTCTGGTGGAGTTGGTTCAGGCGGAATCCTTTGGTCCCATACATGTCAAGGCGGTCTCCTCCGCTGCTGCACAGTGATTGTTTAAGGTGTAACAGGCCCGAATATGTCATCCGATAATAAATTAAAACAGATCATCGAGGCGGCGCTGCTGGCCGCTGGAGGACCGCTGAGCCTGGATAACATGCTCGAACTTTTCAACGAAGAGGAGAGGTCCGATAAAAGTGATCTGCGCCAGGTGATCGCCGAATTACAGAGCGATTACGAGAATCGCGGCATGGAACTCGTGGAAGTGGGTGGAGGTTTTCGCATTAATGTACGTGCCGCCTATGCCCCCTGGGTCTCCAGACTTTGGGAGGAGCGTCCGGCTAGATACTCGAGAGCGCTTCTGGAGACACTCGCACTGGTGGCCTACCGGCAGCCGATCACCCGCAGTGAAATCGAGGAGATCCGCGGCGTCAGCGTCAGCACCAATATCATGAAGACGCTCCTGGAGCGCGAGTGGGTGCGCGTGGTCGGGCAACGGGATGTGCCGGGAAGACCTTCTCTGTACGCCACAACCCGAGAGTTTCTGAACTACTTCGGTCTGAAGGGGCTGGATGACCTGCCAACACTCCAAGAGATCCGCGATCTCGATTCGATCAATCAGGAGCTGATTTTTGAGGAAACCGGCGTGAATCAGGATTCACCTGACTCATCGCCGGATACCGACAAAGATCAGGTCGCGGATGAGGAGACGATCCCGGTGGATGTTTCTCTGGCGAATAGTCAGGAGGCAGACGCCGATCTGCTGCCAGATGGGGACGATGGGTTGACTGAGGAGGCGCAGCAATCAGCAGCTGCCGGCATCGATGAACACCCCCCAATGTCCGATAGTGAACCAGAAGATGCAGACCTAAAAGATTTTTCTGAAGGCGAAAAAGATGAGTGATTTACCGGGCGAACGGCTGCAGAAGGTGCTCGCCAATGCGGGCCTCGGTTCGCGACGCGAGATCGAGCGCCGCATCGAGGCGGGTGAGGTCAGGGTGAATGGCAAGGTTGCTTCCCTGGGCGATCGGGTTACCCCCGAGGATAGGATTACCCTTGGCAAGCAGCGCGTAGGCAGTTGGCGGCTGCAGGAACAGCAACGGCGGGTGATTATCTACAACAAGCCGGAAGGCGAGGTAGTGACCAAATCCGATCCGGAAGGTCGTCCCACGGTATTCAGCCGTTTGCCGATTATCAAGGGCTCACGCTGGATCGCCGTTGGGCGTCTGGATCTGAATACCAGCGGCCTGCTGCTGTTCACCACCGACGGTCAACTGGCCAACAAGCTGATGCACCCCTCCCAGCAGATCGAGCGCGAGTATGCGGTGCGCGTGCATGGCGAGGTGACCCCGGCGCAACTTCAGCAACTGGTCAATGGTATCGAACTGGAAGATGGCCCGGCGCGTTTTGAGGATATTGTCGAATCCGGGGGCGAAGGTACAAACCGCTGGTTTCACGTGGTGATCATGGAAGGTCGCAAGCGCGAAGTCAGGCGACTCTGGGAGGCAATCGACTGCAAGGTGAGCCGACTCAAGCGGGTGCGCTTTGGACCGATCATTCTGGACAGCGCCACCTCCGTTGGCCGCTGGCGCGACCTAGACAGTAAAGAGACCCAAGCGCTGCTGGAAGCCGCTGGTATTGAAGAGAAGAAAGTCACCCAGACAACCGAAACGCCCAGGAAACCGGTTACTCCCAAAAAGGCTCCAGCTAAAAAGTGGCCGGCACGCAAAAAACGCCGGGATTGATCTCTTTTACTCCCTCTGCCTCGGCGCTGCAGCAGGTCTATGGGTTGTTGTTCGAGGCCTATGGGGAGCAACACTGGTGGCCCGGCGAGACCCCGTTCGAGATCATCGTTGGCGCAGTGCTCACTCAGAATACCGCCTGGGTCAACGTCGAAAAGGCTATCGCCAACCTGAAATCTGCCCATCGCCTCACTCTGGATGCGCTGATCGGGTTGGACAACGACGCCCTGGCGGAGTTGATCCGCCCGTCAGGCTATTTCAATATCAAGGCCAGGCGTCTCAAATCCCTGTGCGAGTTTCTCCACGCAGGTGGTGGGGTGTCGGCTTTTGATCGAGTGCCGATTGCGGTGTTGCGCAAGGACCTGCTGGGCGTTCACGGCGTCGGGCGGGAAACTGCGGATGATATCCTGCTCTATGCCTATAATCGCCCGGTATTTGTCATCGATGCCTACACCCGGCGTATTTTCTCCCGGTTGGGGCTGGCCCGGGGCGATGAGGACTACGAGGTGCTGAGGCAGGGATTTGAACAGGCGTTGGGGCCGAACGTCGAGCAATTTTCGGAATACCACGGTCTGATCGTCCGTCATGCCAAAGATTTTTGTTCGAAAAAGCCCCGCTGCAGTGGCTGTTGTCTGGCGGAAATCTGTGAATTTAAATAAATTAGGATATCAATCCAATTAATTCCCAAATAAATTTCACTGTTTGTTTGTCGGATGCTAGAATCCTTGGACTCCGGACACCTGAAAGGAACACTTACGGATTGTCTATTTAGTGGCAGATCGCTTGTGTAAACGCTTTGCCAATCCCGTCGCGAAACCGTAGAGAGAATCATGACAACACCCACACAGATTATCTATACAGAGACTGATGAAGCCCCTGCATTGGCAACCTACTCATTTCTCCCTATCGTCAAGGCGTTTACCGAGGCCGCGGGGGTAAGCGTTGAAACGCGGGACATCTCCCTGGCCGGCAGAATCATCGCCAATTTTCCCGAGAACCTGACCACAGATCAGCAGCAGAATGACGACCTGGCGGAACTCGGCGAACTGGCCAAGACACCGGATGCGAACATCATCAAGTTGCCGAATATCAGCGCCTCGATTCCCCAACTGCAGGCAGCCATCAAGGAACTGCAGGATCAGGGCTATGACCTCCCGGGTTATCCTGAAGAGCCGCAGAACGACACGGAAAAGGCGATCAAGGCGCGTTATGCCAAGGTTCTGGGCAGTGCCGTCAATCCGGTGCTCAGAGAGGGCAACTCTGACCGGCGTGTCGCCGGGCCGGTAAAAGAGTATGCAAAGCGCCATCCTCATTCGATGGGTGCCTGGAGCGCAGATTCAAAATCCCATGTCGCCCACATGAATCAGGGCGATTTCTACTCCAGTGAACGCTCCGTGGTGATTGAAACGGCCGGTGATGTGAAAATCGAACTGGTCGATCAGCAAGGTCAGTCCCGGGTGTTGAAGGAGAAGACCGCGGTCATTGCCGGAGAGGTGATCGATGCCGCGGTGATGAGTCGCAATGCACTGCGCGATTACTACGATGAACAGATTGAAGAGGCCAGGCAGCAGGGGGTGTTGTTATCCCTGCACCTCAAGGCAACCATGATGAAGGTATCCGATCCGATCATGTTCGGCCACGCGGTAACAGTTTTCTATAAGGATGTGTTCGATAAACACGCCGCTGTTTTTGCCGAACTGGGCGTCGATCCAAAGAATGGCGTGGGCGATGTCTATGCCAAAATCGTCGGTTTGCCGGACGCTCAGCGGGCGGAGATCGAAGCTGACATTCAGACGGTTTATGCCCATCGTCCGGAGCTGGCCATGGTCGATTCCGACAAGGGTATTACCAATCTGCATGTTCCGAGCAATGTGATCATCGATGCCTCCATGCCTGCGGCGCTACGTTCCTCCGGAAAAATGTGGGGCCCTGATGGCAAGCTTCACGATACCAAGGCACTGATTCCCGACCGTTGCTACGCGGGGATCTATCAGGAAGTAATCGATTTCTGTAAAAAGAATGGCGCCTTTGATGTCTCTACCATGGGCAATGTCAGCAATGTCGGTCTGATGGCGCAGAAGGCTGAAGAGTACGGCTCCCATGACAAGACCTTTGAAATACCGGCCAACGGCAGCGTGCGTGTGCTGGATGCGGCAGGTAACACCCTGATCGAGCACCCGGTCGAGGCAGGGGATATCTGGCGTATGTGTCAGACCAAGGATCTACCGATACGGGACTGGGTGAAGCTTGCCGTGAACAGGGCCAGAGCCACCGGCTGTCCGGCAGTTTTCTGGCTGGATCAGCAGCGCGGCCATGACGCCAACATCATCGCCAAGGTCAACGAGTACCTCAAGGATCACGATACCACTGGGCTGGAGATCCTGATCATGTCCCCGGTCGATGCGATTCGCTACACCCTGCAACGGGTAAAGGCCGGCCAGGATACAATTTCAGTCACCGGCAATGTGCTGCGTGACTACCTGACTGATCTTTTTCCGATTCTGGAACTGGGCACCAGCGCTAAAATGCTCTCCATTGTTCCACTGCTGGCGGGCGGCGGTCTGTATGAGACAGGTGCAGGTGGTTCAGCGCCGAAGCATGTGCAGCAATTTCTGGAAGAGGGGCATCTGCGCTGGGACTCACTGGGCGAATTTTTAGCACTTGCCGTGTCATTGGAAGATCTCGCCCGGAAAAACACCAATGCTGCGGCACAGGTTCTGGCCGAGGCGCTGGATCAGGCCAATGGGAAATTTCTCAACAGCAACAAATCACCCTCTCGCAAGGTGGGTGAGTTGGATACCCGCGGCAGCCATTTCTACCTGGCCCTGTATTGGGCCCAGGCACTGGCCGAGCAGACCGGAGATGAGGATCTTCAGGCGCTTTTCATTCCGGTCGCGCAACAGCTTGCCGAGAACGAAGCGAAGATCATCGAAGAGTTGAATGCGGCACAGGCACAGGCGGTTGATATCGGCGGATATTACCATCCAGACAGGGAACTAACGGCACAGGCAATGCGCCCCAGCGTGACCCTCAATGCGGTGCTGGACTCTATCGGTTGATGCCTTCGGAGGGGTGATTTGCCCTCGTCAGGGGGCAATCCATTGCATCATCGAAAAAAGCCTGCCAAGGTAATTGGCGGACTTTTTTCGTTATGGATGCTTAACCGTCGGTGACCGACTGCAGATTTGCAGCATGTAATCCCTTGGGACCCTCCTGAAGTTCAAACTGGACCTTTTGACCTTCCTTCAGGGTCTTGTAACCATCCATCTCGATCGCAGAAAAGTGGATAAAGATATCCTGTTCTCCTTGATCTGGTGTGACAAAACCATAACCTTTGGCGTTATTGAACCACTTCACGATACCGGTAGCCATTGTACATACTCCTCCAGATACTTCATCGAACTACATCGGATCAGTTCACTTGGTGGTCGGGCTCTTAGATGGCCTTATTGATTGAATCTGTCCGATCAATAAGGGTAAAAAAAGTGAGGAAAATGGTTCCATAAAATCTCTTTTTACCCCTACAGGATAAGAGTATACCCTAGACAAAAATTGGTCAAACGTTGGACAATTTTTCCATTCTCCCTGGGGTTTTATTTCACTGAAATGGCCCCATAATAGGTAGAGATATAGCTATTTATGAACAAAATTTCGGGCTGGGGAAATCAGCCGTAAATGTAGTCTTCATCCAACACTCACTAACCAAGATCCAGTTATTTATGGCCGAAAGGAAAATTGACGAACAGGATGGCGGTCTTGATGTTCAAGAAGCTAAGCCTAAACTGAAAAGACCACCGCTCTACAAAGTTCTGTTACTGAATGACGACTATACCCCTATGGAGTTTGTGGTTAACGTGCTGGAATCCTTTTTCGGGATGAACCGGGAAAAGGCTACCCAGATCATGTTGCATGTTCATACCCGGGGTGTCGGTGTCTGCGGGGTTTATAGCAAGGACATCGCAGAAACCAAAGTGACTCAGGTCAACGAGTATTCAAGAAACAACCAGCACCCCTTGCTATGCTCCATGGAAGAGGCGTGAGATTTTCAGTGAGAGATGAACCGCCCAATGGAATTTGAGTCCAATCAGTTTGTGAATTATTTAAGAGATCACGCCCATGTTGAGTAAAGAGCTGGAATTCACGCTTAATCAGGCCTTCAAGCAGGCGAAGCAGAAAAAGCATGAATTCATTACGGTCGAGCACCTGCTACTGGCGTTGCTGGATAACCCATCGGCAGTGATGGTGTTGCGCGCGTGCGGCGCTGATACGGAACGGCTGCGCAAGGACATCGAGGTCTTCCTTGATGAAACCACGCCCCGGCTGCCGATGGATGCGGAACGTGACACTCAGCCGACCCTGGGCTTCCAACGGGTACTGCAACGCGCGGTCTTCCACGTGCAGTCATCCGGACGGGAAGAGGTGACCGGCGCCAACGTCCTGGTTGCGATATTAAGCGAACAGGAATCCCAGGCGGTTTTTTTCCTGCACCAGCAGGATATTCAGCGACTGGATGTGGTCAACTACATCTCCCATGGCATAGTTCAGACCGATGCGGATGAGGATTTCAGCACGGACACAGCCTCGGAAGAGGGGGGTGATGGAGAAGAGAAAACAGCTAAAAAGCCGTTGGAAATCTATGCCTCCAATCTCAATGAGCAGGCCAGGCTGGGGAAAATTGATCCGTTGATTGGCCGTCAGTTGGAGATCGAAAGAACCGTACAGATTCTCTGTCGGAGACGGAAAAATAATCCGCTCCTGGTTGGTGAGGCGGGGGTCGGTAAAACCGCCATTGCTGAAGGTCTGGCCAAGATGATCGTCGATGACCAGGTGCCTGATGTACTGAAAGGCTGCGTTATCTATGCCCTGGATCTGGGTGGACTTATTGCCGGGACCAAATACCGGGGTGATTTCGAAAAACGCCTGAAGGCAGTACTTTCCCAGTTGAAAAACGAACCGGAAGCCATCCTCTTCATCGATGAAATCCATACCGTTATCGGCGCAGGAGCGGCTTCCGGCGGTGCGATGGACGCCTCCAATCTGATCAAGCCGGTGCTCGCCACCGGGGAATTACGCTGTATCGGCTCCACGACCTATCAGGAGTTCCGTGGGATCTTCGAAAAAGACCGGGCCCTGGCCAGACGCTTCCAGAAAATCGATGTCGAAGAGCCGACTGTCGATGAGACCTATGCCATCCTGAAAGGGCTGAAAAGCCGTTTTGAGGAGCACCACAAGATCAAGTACTCGCACAAGGCGCTTCGTTCCGCCGCCGAGTTATCCGACCGCTATATCAATGACAGGCATCTTCCGGACAAGGCAATTGATGTTATCGACGAGGCGGGCGCCAATGTCCAACTGCAGCCACCGTCAAAGCGAAAGAAGACCATCGGCGCAGCGGACATCGAAGCGATAGTCGCCAAGATTGCGCGCATACCACCGAAAAATGTATCGGCATCCGATACCGCATCTCTGCGCACCCTGGACCGCGATCTGAAAATGGTGGTGTTTGGTCAGGAGGCTGCGATCGACAACCTCACCGCGGCTATCCGCATGAGCCGATCGGGGCTGGGGAATGAGCAGAAACCTATTGGTTCTTTCCTGTTTGCCGGCCCGACCGGTGTCGGCAAGACCGAGGTTACCCGCCAGTTGGCCAAGATCATGGGTATCGAACTGATACGTTTCGATATGTCGGAATATATGGAGCGGCACACGGTTTCAAGGCTGATTGGCGCGCCACCCGGATATGTCGGTTTTGATCAGGGCGGCCTGTTGACCGAAGCCATTAACAAACATCCACACGCCGTGCTGTTGCTGGATGAGATAGAGAAGGCGCACCCGGATGTGTTCAATCTGCTGTTGCAGGTGATGGATCATGGCACCCTTACTGACAACAACGGCCGCAAGGCGGATTTCCGTAATGTGGTGATTGTGATGACCACCAATGCAGGCGCCGATCTCATCAGTCGTCCTTCAATAGGTTTCACTGCACAGGACCACAGCAGCGATGGCATGGAAGCGATCAAGCGATACTTTTCTCCGGAATTTCGCAACCGGCTTGACGCCATTATTCAGTTCAGTGGCCTCTCTACCGATATCATCACCAGCGTGGTCGATAAGTTTCTGTTCGAACTCGAAGGCCAACTGGATGAAAAGAAGGTGTCGATCATTGTCGAACCCGAAGCGAAAAAGTGGCTCGCGGAACATGGGTACGATGAAAAAATGGGCGCAAGACCCATGGCGCGTCTAATCCAGGAAAAGATCAAGAAACCGCTGGCGGAAGAACTGCTGTTCGGCAAACTGGCTCACGGTGGACAAGTTCGCGTGGGTGTCGCTGACGGCGAACTGCTGTTCGATATTGAGGATCGTGTTGTGCAATGACGCGCCGCCATGACCAGGAGACGTTTTCTGCGGCGGTCAGCTAGGGAACAGGAGCGGTGCGAGACTTGCCAGAAAATCGATTAGCGGGCGCGGTAGGTTATGCGACCCTTGCTCAGATCATAAGGGGTCAATTGAACGGTAACCTTGTCACCGGTGAGAATGCGGATATAGTGCTTGCGCATTTTTCCGGAGATATGTGCGGTCACAACGTGACCATTTTCTAGTTCAACACGAAACATGGTGTTAGGCAGTGTTTCGACCACTGTCCCTTCCATTTCAATAAAATCTTCTTTAGCCATTCGCGATCCTGTAGTTCCTGCTGTTCTGCAATTGCGGCGGGATTATAACATAAAGCCCGGCCTATAAGGGCCGTCATTATCTTCGATTTACTGCTAAAGGCAAGCCCTAGTTAGATTTTTTTCTGCCGTGACAGTGATTTCAAGGTAATCGGTGCAATTTCCTGATAGTTCTGCCATTGATTCTCCCTGTAGACCTGTATCGGCTGGTAGCGGGTTTTATATTCCATTTTTCTGCAACCGGGTACCCAGTAGCCGAGATAAAGCCAGGGTAATTGCAGCTTTTTTGCGAGCTCGATTTGCCAGAGCAGGGCGAATACACCAGGGCTGAGTTTTTCGATTGCGGGATCGAAGAAGGTGTACACGGCAGACAGGCCGCTGGGCAACACATCGGTGACCGCAACGGCAGCGATCCTGGTATCCAGCCTGAATTCTATAAACAGGGTTTCGTTCCAGCTGCAGGTCAGGAAGTCGAGATACTTTTCGACGGTGGTATCGGCCATTTCGCCGCCGGGGTGGCGGTCAGAAATATAGGATTCGTAAAGCCGGTAGTGATCCTCGTTGAACTCAGACGATTTGATCTCGACCGACATCTGCGCCACCGACCGCTGCCAGGCGCGCCTTTGACTGCGGTTCGGCGTGAATTGGTTGACCGGCAGTCTGACCGGAACGCACGCTTGGCAATCGTCACATTCGGGCCGATAAATCATGTCGCCGCTACGGCGAAAACCCATCTCGATCAATGCCTGGTAGAGCCAGCTGTTTTTGTTGGCGTGTGGGTCGAGAAACAGCGTTTTTGCCTGGTGGTCAGGCAGATAGGAGCAGGGGTGTTGCGGCGTGATATAGAGCCTGAGGCTCGATGCGGCCTGACCGCTTTCATCAGTCATTGCGTACCTGCCAGGGTTCCGGTGCAACTGGGGTTATGCACCACTCATCCAGATGCCGGATAAACGCCTTGCGTGAGATCTCCTCCGCGCCCAGGGAGATCAGGTGTTCCGTGTAGACCTGGCAATCGATCATGCGATAACCCCGCTGGGTAAGGAGCTGGCAAAGCTTCACCAGAGCGATCTTGGAGGCATCGGCCACGCGGCTGAACATCGATTCACCGAAAAAGACCTCTCCGATAGCGATGCCATATAGCCCGCCCACCAGCCTGTCATCGAGCCAGACCTCAACCGAGTGGGCAAAACCCTGATTGTGCAGCTGGGTGTAGGCCTCCTGCATCTCCTCTGTGATCCAGGTTCCCGGACTGTCGTTGCGCGGCTTGGCGCAGGCCTGAATGATGCGCGCAAAGCAACTGTCGAAGGTGACGGTAAAGGGTTTGTTACGCAGAGCCTTTTTCAGGCTGCGGGAGATCTTTATTTTATCCGGATAAAGCACGGTTCGCGGGTCGGGGCTCCACCAGAGTATCGGCTGCTGATCCGAGTACCAGGGAAAGATACCGTGCCGGTAGGCGTTCAAAAGCCTTTGTGCGGAGAGATCACCACCGACGGCCAGCAGGCCGTCCGGCTCTTTCTCTGCATGCTCGACGGGCGGAAAGGGGGCGTTCGGGTTGTCAGGGTCCAGGAGGTAGATCATCTGATCAGGGATGGAAAAGGCCCCCGGATTCACGGGAGCCCTTTGCTTTACTTGCTTTGCGCTTCCAGGGCGTCCAGGAATTTTTCCGCATCCAGTGCCGCCATGCAGCCGGTGCCGGCTGAGGTGATAGCCTGTCGATAGACATGGTCCATGACATCTCCCGCGGCATACACCCCTTCAATACTAGTCTGGGTTGCGTTGCCATCGGTGCCGCTGTGGACCTTGATATAGCCGTGGGCCATCTCCAGTTGGTCAACGAACAGCTGGGTATTAGGTTTATGACCGATGGCGATAAACACGCCCTGCAGGTCGATATCCTTGGTGGAACCATCTTTAACGTTTTTGATGCGCATTCCGGTGACGCCGCTGTTGTCGCCCAGAACCTCGTCCAAAACACTGTCCCACTCGATGGTGATGTTGCCGTTTTCCGCCTTATCCAGGATCTGTTTCTGCAGAATTTTCTCTGCGCGCAGGGCGTCGCGGCGGTGAACCACTACCACTTCAGAGGCGATGTTGGAGAGATACAGGGCCTCTTCGACGGCGGTATTACCGCCACCGATTACCGCCACCTTCTCTTTTTTGTAGAAAAAACCGTCACAGGTGGCGCAGGCTGAAACGCCACGCCCCTTGAAGGCCTCTTCGGATTCGAGCCCCAGATACTGGGCCGATGCACCGGTGGCGATGATCAGGGCATCACAGGTGTAAACGGCTGAATCACCAGTCAGGGTAAAGGGGCGTTTGGAGAGATCCGCCTGGTTGATGTGATCGAAAATCACCTCGGTTTCAAAACGCTCGGCATGCTTGAGCATGCGATCCATCAGTTCAGGTACCTGTACGCCTTCCCAGTCACCGGGCCAGTTGTCCACATCGGTTGTGGTGGTCAACTGTCCACCCTGTTCCATGCCGGTGATGATCACGGGATTGAGGTTGGCGCGGGCGGCATAGACAGCGGCGGTATATCCCGCCGGTCCGGACCCGAGAATAAGCAGGCGGCAGTGTTTGGTTTCACTCATGTGGCAATACTCCGATTTACATGGGCCTGTTAACACGCCTCGCAAAAGGACAGATGTGCAGGACCTTGTTATTTATTACGAAACAATCCTGATTCAGCCCAGCTCGCGCGGGTTCGGGAGAAGGCCTGGAAGTCGGTAGATACTACGGAATCTGCCAGGATAAAGAAAGCCTGTTCAGCAGAGAAGGCGTGGAGATTGAGCGGGCTCCTGACGGCGATAAGAACAGCGCCCTGACAGCCGCTGGATCGTAACAATCTATTTCAAAGTTAATGGATGAACCAAGCATCATACTCCTGTTATAATTAGCAATTTAGACTAAGTAATATCTCTAACTATTTAAATTCATAAGAATTTCGGGAGCAATGGTGGCACAGGCCAGTCATACACAAGCACAGGGCGGTTCAGTCAGCACCCACGTTGGACGCAGATTGCGTGAAGGTGCACTGTTGCTGCTGGTTGCTATTGCAGCCTACTTCATGCTCTCGCTGTTGACCTATTCTCCGGACGATCCCGGTTGGTCCTATACCGGGCCGCGCGAACAGGTGCTCAATAGCGGCGGCCCGGTCGGCGCCTGGTTTTCGGATGTCTTCCTCTATCTGTTCGGTTTCTTCGCCTATCTGTTTCCCTTCATGATCGGCTGGAGCGGCTGGCTGATCTACAAGGAGAGCAATCCGGATGACAGCGTCAATGTCCATCTCGTTGCGCTGCGCTGGTTCGGCTTTTTTCTTACCCTGGCAGCAGGCACGGCACTGTTTGGCATTCACCTGGACGGTGCGCAGGTTAATCTGCCAGCAGGCACCGGCGGTGTGTTGGGTACCTTCCTTCAGGGAGTGTTGGTGAGCGTGTTCAGCTTTACCGGCGCAACACTGTTGTTGCTCTCCCTGATACTGATCGGTTTTACCCTGTTTACCGGGGTTTCCTGGTTTACGGTAATGGACAAGATCGGTGGCGCGGTGCTCTGGGGCTACGGCTATTTTCTCGATGCCAGAGAGCGATTCATCGAGTCGAGAAAATCCAAAGAGGCCAAGAAACAACGCAGCGAGGCGGTGAGGGTAGAGGTCAAAAAGACCGAAAACCGTAAACCGCCGCGGATCGAACCGGTTATCAAACAGGTAAAACCCAGCGTTCGTGTGGAAAAGGAGCGCCAGGCGCCCCTGTTCAACTCGGTGGCTGAAGGCAGTCTGCCACCCCTTGGTTTGCTTGATCCGGCCAAACCCAGCGGTAAGGGCTATTCCAACGAGGCGCTGGAGGCCATGTCGCGCCTGGTTGAGTTGAAGCTGCGTGATTTCGGTGTCGAGGTCGAGGTGGTGGCGGTTCACCCGGGGCCGGTGGTTACGCTGTTTGAACTGCTGCTGGCGCCAGGCATCAAGGTGAGCAAGGTGACCAATCTGGCGAAAGACCTGGCGCGTGCGTTGTCGACAATCAGCGTGCGCGTGGTCGAGGTGATTCCCGGAAAATCGGTTATCGGTATCGAGATTCCCAATGAGCATCGCGAGATCGTGATGCTCAGCGAGGTGCTTCAATCAGAGACCTATGACAACTCCAAATCACCACTGACCCTGGCCATGGGTAAGGACATTGCCGGTAATCCGGCGGTGGCCGATCTGGCCAAGATGCCCCACGCGCTGATTGCCGGCACCACCGGTTCGGGTAAATCGGTTGCGATCAATGCGATGATTCTCAGCCTGTTGTACAAGGCGTCTCCGCAGGATGTGCGGCTGATCATGGTCGATCCGAAGATGCTTGAACTTTCGGTCTACGAGGGTATCCCCCATCTGTTGACCCCGGTGGTTACTGATATGAAAGAGGCCTCCAACGCACTGCGCTGGTGTGTGGGTGAGATGGAGCGGCGTTATCGACTGATGGCTGCCACAGGTGTCAGAAATATCGCCGGCCATAACAAGAAGATCAGGGAGGCGAAAAGCCGGGGTGAGGAGATGCCTGATCCACTGTTCAAACCTGATCCTTTGGGTGGAGCACAAGAGATTCCGCATCTCTCCACATTGCCTTACATTGTGGTTGTGATCGATGAACTGGCAGACATGATGATGGTGGTCGGCAAGAAGGTTGAAGAGCTGATTGCGCGTCTGGCCCAGAAGGCCCGTGCTTCGGGTATACATCTGCTGCTCGCTACCCAACGGCCCTCGGTGGATGTGATCACCGGTCTGATCAAGGCGAATATCCCGACCCGCGTGGCATTTCAGGTCTCCTCGCGCATCGATTCCCGCACCATTCTCGATCAGATGGGCGCTGAGCACCTGCTCGGGCATGGCGATATGCTGTTTCTGCCCCCGGGAGGCAGTATTCCAAAGCGTATTCACGGTGCCTTTGTGGATGATAACGAAGTGCACAGGGTGGTCGATTATCTCAAGCAGACCGGCGAGCCTGATTATCTCGATGAGATTACTTCGGAACCTACCGAGGTCATTCCTGGTCTATCGCTGGAGGGTAGCGAGAGTGTCGAGGACAGTGATCCGCTCTATGACGAGGCGGTTCGTATCGTTACCGAGACAAGACGCGCCTCTATCTCTGGCGTGCAGCGCCGCTTGAAAATCGGCTACAACCGCGCTGCCCGGTTGATCGAAGAGATGGAGCGCACCGGGATCGTCACCCCGGCCGAATCCAATGGTAACCGTGAAGTGCTGGCGCCACCGCCACCCGAGGTATGACGTGCATCGAATGTTAAGCTTCCGAATAGTCCCACTGTTGGTTTTCATCGCCTGGACATCCGCGCTGTCTGCGGCCAACGGCCGGGATCAGATGAACCGCTTTCTGCAGGATCTGAACACCCTTCAGGCGAATTTCGAGCAGACGGTATTCAATGAGAATACCCGGGAGCTGGTCGCTTCCGAAGGGGTTTTCTATGTCCGGCGTCCGGATCAGTTTCGCTGGGATTATATTTCCCCCGAGAACCAGCAGATCATTGCCGACGGACGCCAGATCTGGGTCTTTGATCCAGAACTGGAGCAGGTCAGTGTGCAATCTCAGGCGACAGCACTGACCGGCACCCCGGCGATGCTGCTAATCAGCGGTGATCCGGTTGAAAAACACTTCAGCGTTATGGATCTCGGTGAGCGCGACGGGCAGGGTTGGGTTGAACTGGCGCCGAAGGATGAGGAGAGTCAGTTCTCCAGGATTCTGCTGGCGTTCTACGAAAACCAGCTGATCTCGATGGAGATGGTCGACAAGTTTGGTCAGATCACACGCTTCCACTTCAGCGCGATAGAAAACAATCCGGTCTTCACCAGCCGATTTTTTGAATTCGAACCACCACTGAACATCGATATCTACAACCAGTAATGGCCCCCGTGTCTGAATCGGACCTCTTCGTGGATCAGCAACTGGACGAGACGCGACCGCTTGCGGACCGTATGCGTCCACGTACCCTGGATGAGTTTCTCGGACAGTCGCATATCGTTGCGGATGGCAAGCCGTTGCAGATGGCGATCGAATCCGATCACCTCCACTCGATGATCTTCTGGGGACCGCCCGGTACAGGTAAAACTACCCTGGCGAGCATGATCGCCAGGAAGTCTGGCGCGAGATTTATCAGCCTTTCTGCCGTGTTGTCCGGCGTCAAGGATATACGCAGTGCGGTGGAGGAGGCGAAAAAGACCCAGCAATTGGAACAACGCAAAACCATTCTCTTCATCGATGAGGTTCATCGCTTCAACAAATCCCAGCAGGATGCGTTCTTGCCCAATGTCGAGAATGGCACGGTAATCTTCATCGGTGCCACAACCGAAAATCCATCCTTTGAACTGAACAATGCGCTGCTCTCCCGCGCCAGAACCTATGTGCTGAAATCCCTCTCCAGCGAAGAACTGGAGCGGATCATCAGGCAGGCGCTCAACGACAATGAGCGGGGGCTTGGTCAAAGCCATCTGGACATCGAGGCGGATGTTTGCCATCTGTTGGCAGAAGCGGCGGATGGTGATGCGCGACGGGCACTGAATCTGCTGGAGATCTCGGCGGATCTGTCTGAGTCGGGCCGCATCACCCGCGAGGTGGTGGAGGAGGTGGTGAGTGGCAGCCTGCGCCGCTTCGATAAGGGAGGTGAGGCCTTCTACGACCAGATCTCGGCGCTGCATAAATCTGTACGGGGTTCCGCGCCTGATGCCGCGCTATACTGGCTGTGCCGCATGTTGGACGGGGGCTGTGATCCGCTCTATATCGCACGCCGGGTGATGCGCATGGCCTCCGAGGATATCGGCAATGCCGATCCGCGCGCCTTGACGATTGCCCTTAGCGCTTGGGAGACCCAGGAACGCCTGGGCAGTCCGGAAGGCGAGCTTGCCCTGGCGCAGGCAGTGCTCTATCTGGCCTGTGCGGCCAAGAGCAATGCCGTGTATAGCGCCTTCAATCAGGCAATGGCCGATGTTCGCCAGCAGGGCTCCTGCGAGGTGCCGATACATCTGCGCAATGCGCCAACCCGCTTGATGAAAGAGCTGGGCTATGGCCGCGCCTATCGCTATGCGCACGATGAGCCCGAGGCCTATGCCGCCGGTGAAACCTATTTTCCCGAGGAGATCGGCGAGCGCCGCTATTATCATCCCGTGGAACGAGGTCTGGAGATCAAGATAGGCGAAAAACTGGCGCGACTCTCTGAACTGGACAGACAGGCCCGTGGAAAAAGGCAAAGCAAAGAATAAATTCCCGGCCTATGTCAAAACCTGTGCTGAGAAAGTGTAGAATATCCCGCTGATCGAATACCTGGAGAGCCCAAATTGCTACAGACGATGGCCATTGCCGGCGGTGGCGCCCTGGGAGCGCTGATGCGTTTCTGGGTGTCGAACGGCGTCTATGCCTGGCTGGGCAGGGGCTTTCCCTACGGCACGCTGGTGGTCAATCTGTTGGGTTCTCTGGCTATGGGATTTCTCTATATCCTGTTTCTGGAGAGGATGACGGTAAGCCCTGAACTGCGTGGTGCGCTGCTGATCGGTTTTCTCGGCGCCTTTACAACCTTTTCCACCTTTTCCATAGAAACCATGAATCTGCTGGAACAGGCGGATTACTGGAAGGCTGGCGCCAATATGCTGATATCCGTGCTCGCCTGCGTGGCTGCGGCATGGTTGGGAATGTTGATCGGGAGACAGCTATGACGACTCAGGCAGTGACTATGGTGCGGCTTTATCTGACCGAGGGTCAGCATCAGTATCAGCACATCATGCAGTATCTGCATGATGAAGCGCATGTCGCAGGCGTGACAGCCTTTCGCGGTATTGCCGGGTTTGGGCAATCCGGTGCGATGCACTCTTCAACACTGCTTGATATGTCCCTGGATCTGCCCCTGATCATGGAGTTTTTCGACCGGCCTGAAAAAATCGAGAGCGTGCTGGAACACCTCAATCAATTAATTAAACCGGGTCATATCGTCAGTTGGCCCGCCACAATCAATACCGGTGAGTAAACGATGCTTGACCCCCGTCTTCTGAGAAATGAGCTTGAAACAACCGCTGAACAGCTGGCACGTCGTGGTTTGCGGCTGGATGTCGACAGAATCACCCAACTGGAGTCAGAGCGCAAACAGGCCCAGGTGCTGGCAGAACAGTTGCAGAGCGAGCGCAATAGCCACTCCAAACAGATTGGCAAGGCCAAAGCCGCCGGTGAGGATATCCAGCCATTGCTGGACCGGGTGTCCAGTCTGGGTGAAAAATTGACTGCGGCCCAGGAGCAACTCGGACGGATTCAAGCTGAGTTGCAGGATATCGCCCTGAGTCTTCCCAATATTCCCCATGCCAGCGTGCCGGATGGGAAAAGCGAATCAGACAACCGCGAGGAACGGCGCTGGGGTGAGCCGCCACAATTCGATTTTGAACCCAGAGATCATGTGGATCTGGGTGAGAAGAGTGGTTTTCTGGATTTTGAGGCGGCGGCAAAACTGACCGGATCACGCTTCGTTACCCTGCATGGGCCCCTTGCGAGAATGCAGCGTGCGCTTGCCCAGTTCATGTTGGATACGCATGCCAGTGAGCATGGGTATACCGAGACCTATGTCCCGTTCATGGTGAATGCCGACAGTCTGCGTGGTACCGGACAGCTGCCGAAGTTTGAAGAGGATCTGTTCAAACTGTCTGGCGAGTTACCCTATTTTCTGATTCCGACGGCGGAGGTTCCGGTCACCAATCTGGTGCGCGATACCATCATCGATGACGGCGAGATGCCAAAGCGCTGGGTGGCGCAGACGCCCTGTTTTCGAAGCGAGGCGGGGTCTTACGGCAAGGATACGCGCGGGATGATTCGCCAGCACCAGTTCGAGAAGGTGGAGATGGTGCAGATCGTCAGACCCGATGAATCTCATCAGGCGCTGGAACAGCTGACCGGGCATGCCGAGGCAATTCTGCAGAAGCTGGGCTTGGCCTATCGACTGGTCACGCTCTGCACCGGCGATCTCGGTTTCTCGGCAGTAAAAACCTACGATATCGAGGTATGGCTGCCTGGCCAGAATACTTATCGGGAGATCTCCTCCTGTTCAAACTTTGAGGATTTCCAGGCGCGACGTTTGCAGGCACGCTGGCGTAACCCGGAAACAGGCAAGCCGGAACTGGTGCATACCTTGAACGGATCAGGTCTGGCAGTCGGTCGCACACTGGTGGCTGTGATGGAAAACTACCAGCAGGCGGATGGGTCTATTCGTGTACCCGAGGTCCTGCAACCTTACATGGGGGGGATCACCAGCATCGGCTGATTGAATCCAGGGCCTGAGCAAACAGAAAAACCCCGCCACCAAGGACGGGGTTTTTTGTCTGGGTTGAATTATTCGCTACTGGGGGCTGCCTGGCTTGCCTGGGGTGCAGGGGCATAAGGATAGCCGTAACCATAGGCAGGATAACCACCCCAACCGGGATAGCCGTACCCATAGGCAGGATAGCCCCCCCAGCCTGGATAGCCGCCATAGTAGGGGTAACCGCCCCCATACCATGGATTGCCGCCCCAGGGACCACCACCCCATGGGCCTCCCCAACCACTGCCTGGCCACCACCAGGCGTCTGCACTCAAAGGAGCCATTGCTGCCGCACCAGCAATCGTAGCAGCAGCGAAGAAGCGCGTTGTTTTTTTCATTGACGAATCTCCCTCCGGTTTTGAGATTGAATACTGCCAGCTCAAGGCGCAATACAGCGCCTACAGTGAAAATTATATGTCGAAAATCGGGATTTATTTTGACCCACGTCAGCTAATCAGAAATCAATAATTAAATGATATTACTGTCTTGATGGAGCGCAGAAATGCCCCTGGGAAGTTGCCGTATAGTGAAAACACATTGGATCGTCAGTAAACTGTCCGGCAAATTTTTTATAGAGACCTGCACATGAAAACGACACTGGTACTGGGTATAGGCAACACGCTGTTGAGCGATGAGGGTGTCGGTGTGCATGTTGTCCAATTGCTTGAGAAACAGCACCCCGATTTGGCAAATGTCACCTTTATTGATGGTGGAACCTTGAGCTTTACCCTGGCAGAGTTGCTGGCAACCCACAACAACCTGGTTGTCGTCGATGCCGCACGAACCGGAGGAGAGGCCGGCAACGTGGTTTGCTACGAAGGGGACGCCATGGATAAGTACCTCACCGGTAATCGCCAGAGCGTGCATGAGGTAGGACTTACAGACCTTTTGGATATCGCACGTTTGTCTGATCATTATCCCGAACATAGGGCCTTGGTCGGGATAGAACCTCTCTACC
The DNA here is from genome assembly GCA_002869585.1 of Sedimenticola sp. Taxonomy (GTDB): domain Bacteria; phylum Pseudomonadota; class Gammaproteobacteria; order Chromatiales; family Chromatiaceae; genus BM503. The sequence goes on along the minus strand of PKUO01000105.1, from coordinate 42,375 downwards.
TGGACTGGGGCGAACAACCTTCGGAACAGGTTGCACCCTCCGTGCCTGTCGCAGCCGAACGGGTCATGGCCTTGATCGATAAGTGGAAAGACAGTTAGCCCCTTTTTTTCAGGGTATTGATTGTTTAATTCAAACATCAAAATTTAAAAATTAGGTCTACACTTATTGCCGATAATTGTCTGTTCTTGTCTTAAGTTTTGCTTAATACGAGGGGGGAATATCGGCTTTAAATTCTGTCGCATTGAATTTTGTCAATGAATTTCTGAAAAGCGCAAAAATAACTGACCTGTGTCATCACAAAAAGTGTTGCGAAAGTCTAATCTATACACCTGAGAAATGAATTAATTAAGAGTATGACTGTATTAGACAATATTAAGATTGTGGTGGAGCCTGCGGTGATTTCGGAACTGACCGAAAACACGCTTCCGCTGCTGCATGAAATACGCCATGCCCTGATCAGGCTTGCCGAGAGTGGCGAGTCTACGATTCTGGATCTGCAGGCCATACCTTTTGGCCCTGGTGACGAGGACAGGTTGTTGTCTTTCCTTGGGACAGGTGAGGTGAGTGCAACAGTCAATGCACTCGGTGAGACGAAAATTTTCGAAACCCAGTATCCGGCAGTTTGGCTGGTTGAACATAAAAACCCTGAACTGAGCAGGGTGGCGCTGCAGATAGAAGTCACCCAGGTTCCGACAATTCTCATGACACAAAACGCAGATATTCTCGACAGTATTGCATTGATCGGTGAAACCTTAGAGCAAAGCAATGCCGAGTTTTAACAAGCCAATATCCGTTGGGAGGTAATATGGCTGACACAAAGACCCTTGGTGAGAGCCTTAGGCTTCATGGGGTGTCTCGACGCGGTTTTCTGAAGTTCTGTACCGCGACTGCATCTATGATGGCACTGCCACCGACAATGGTTCCGGCCATTGCCGCTGCTTTAGAGAAGGCCAAACGACCATCCGTAATCTGGTTATCCTTCCAGGAGTGTACCGGCTGTACCGAGTCATTGACCCGCAGTCATGCGCCCACGGTTGAGAACCTGATCTTTGATCACATCTCACTCGATTACCACCACACCTTGCAGGTTGCTGCCGGGGATGCTGCCGAAGCAGCCCGTGAAGAGGCCATGCATGAAAACGAGGGGGAGTACCTGCTGGTCGTTGATGGATCAATCCCAGAGGGTAATGCCGGCTACTCAACCATCGCCGGTATCTCCAATCTGCAGATGCTGGAAGAGAGCGCCAAGGGCGCCGCTGCGATCATCGCGGTAGGTACCTGTGCAGCTTTTGGTGGTCTTCACAAGGCTGAGCCCAATCCTACCGGTGCGGTAGCGGTATCGGACATCATTAAGGATAAACCGATAATCAACGTATCCGGCTGTCCGCCTATTCCGGTGGTGATAACCGGTGTTCTGGCACATTTTCTGACCTTTGGGACTATTCCCGAGTTGGATGAGTATGGCCGGCCCATGGTTTTTTACGGGCAGAGCATCCATGATCGCTGCTATCGCCGTCCATTTTATGACAAGGGCCTGTTTGCAGAGACCTTTGACGACGAAGGCGCCAAGAAGGGATGGTGCCTCTACAAACTGGGCTGCAAAGGACCTATGACCTATAACGCCTGTGCCACTGCCAAGTGGAATCAGGGGGCCAGTTGGCCGGTTGAATCAGGTCACGGCTGCCTCGGCTGTTCCGAACCTGATTTCTGGGATGCGGGCGGTTTTTACAACGCCTTGTCGATACCGACCAGCGATGTCTCCAAACTTGTCACCGTCGGCGTTGCTGCCGGTGTAGCACTGGGTGCCGCCACCGCCGGTCTGAATCACAAGACCAAGTCGAATGCGGCGAAAAACCATGGCACTGTTACCGTTGATGATCTGGAGAAAACGTCATGAGCGAACCGATGGACTTTCTCTTATGGGTGCGTGGTCCCGCATTCGATGTCGCCGCACTGATATTTGTGATCGGCGTAGTAGTCAGATTTTTTGAAATATTTTCGCTGGGAAGAAAAGCCAACTTTTCTGAACCGAGAGGCACCGAGTTTGGGCCTGGCATGAAATCTGTTCTGACACGTTCACTGCCCGAGCCTGGAATGTTCAAGCGCCAGCCGTTGACCATATTGGTTGGTTACGTGTTCCACATCGGTCTGCTGATCAGTCTGATACTGTTTGTTCCGCATATTGAATTGTTTCGCGAAACTTTCGGATTTGGCTGGCCAGGACTGCCCAATCCCTTAGTGGATGCTGCGGCAGTTTTGTCCATCGTTGCGCTGCTTGCAGCCTTGTGGCACCGCATCAGCAGTCCGGTCATGCGTATTTTGACAACCAACGAAGATTGGCTGGTATGGGCACTGACCTTTTTGCCAATGCTTACCGGTTATATCGCCTATCATCGGATGATAGACCCCTATCCGCTGGCATTGGGTCTTCACATCCTGTCGATTGAGGCACTGATGATTTTCTTTCCATTCACCAAGCTGATGCATGCGTTTACCTTGTTTATTGCACGCTGGTACAACGGCGCCATGAGCGGTCGCAGAGTGGTTGAGTCATGAGCGAAGCTACACTTGAACGCGGACTTAATGCCTTTAAAGAGCAGATTGATGCCCCGGTAGCAGCCTTTTTCTCCAGCTGCGTCAGTTGCGGTATGTGTGCCGAGGCCTGCCTGTTCTACACAGAGACGGGAGATCCCAAGTACACACCCATACGCAAGCTTGAACCGCTGCGTCGAGTCTGGGAGCAGGAGTACACCATCGTAGGCAAAATCAAGTCTCTGCTGGGACTGTCGAAACCGGTTACCGATGAGCTCCTCCAGGAGTGGCAGGAGTTGCTTTACGATAGCTGTACCATGTGTGCACGCTGTTCCATGGTATGCCCAGTGGGTAACGACATTGCCTATATGGTGCGCAAGGCCCGTGAGGGCATGGTTGCATCTGGAAATGCCCCGGAAGGGGTCAAAGGCGCATCCATGCGTGCCGTCAAGATTGGCAGTCCGATGGGCGTGACATTGAAAGCGGTCGAGGCCCAAATCAAACACATCGAGGCCGACTCAGGCCTGACGATTCCAATGGATGCAGTGGGTGCCGATTATCTGGTGCTGCTCTCGTCCATGGAGATCATGAACTTCCCGGAATACCTGGAAGCGCTGGCGAAGATCTTCAAGCAAGCAAAAGTGACCTGGACACTCTGTTCAACGGCATTCGAGGCGACTAACTCTGGTATCCAGATCGGATCAAGCGATATCGCTCGTGAGCTGGTGCAAAGAATCGTCGATGGCGCAGAACGACTCAAGGTCAAGTGTGTCATCAGTCCGGAATGTGGACATGCCTATACCGCTATCCGCTGGGAAGGGCCGAACCTCATCGGCAAGCCATTCCCTTTCAAAGTGGTGCATATTCTCGAGTTGCTGGACGAACTGCGCGCCTCTGGTCGCATCAAAACCACGGGTCTCGAGTCAGATTCCATGACTTTCCATGATCCCTGTTCCCTGGTGCGTAAGGGTGGTGTGATCGAGGAGCCGCGAAATCTGATGGGTATGGTAACCACCAATTTCATTGAAATGCAGGATCATGGCAAGTGGGCTTGGTGTTGCGGTGGTGGTGGCGGCGTATCGAGTAATGAGGACGCCGAAGAGCTGAGGCTGAAAGTATTCAAGCGCAAGAAAGAGCAGCTTGAGCAGACCGGAGCCGATATCCTGGTTACCGCCTGCGCCAACTGCCGTCTGGTCATTGAAGAGGGGCTGGAAGAGTACAAGATGGAGATGCCCATCACAGGCCTTTCAGAACTGGTGGCGGAACATCTTGTGGTGGATGAAACCAAAGAATAAGTGGTGAGATCGAGCGATTTCACTGATGTAATAATCCTTAGCTCACTCTAGTAGATAGTGTGAGATATGCATCGCCTGACCAGAGATTGAAAAGAGTAGGGCGATAACTGGAGAAAACAGTTATGAGCGAACGCGTAGTCGTTGATCCGATCACTCGTATTGAGGGCCACTTACGTATCGAGGCGCAGATGGATGGCCAGAAAATTGGTCAAGCCTACTCCTCGGGTACCATGGTGCGTGGTATTGAAACCATTCTGAAGGGCAGAGACCCACGTGATTCCTGGGCCTATGCCCAGAGAATCTGCGGTGTCTGTACTCTGGTGCATGGCATGGCCTCCATCCGGTCGGTTGAGGATGCCCTGAATTACGAGATACCCACCAACGCACAGTTGATTCGTAATCTGATGATCGGGGCGCAGTATATCCATGACCATGTCATGCACTTCTATCACCTGCATGCCCTGGACTGGGTGGATATCGTATCCGCGCTGAATGCCGATCCGAAGGCCACATCCGAGTTGGCCCAATCTCTGGGTAACTGGCCGAAATCATCACCGGGTTATTTCTCAGACACCAAGAAGAAGCTGAAGAACTTTGTCGAGGCCGGACAACTGGGTATTTTCGCCAAGGCATACTGGGGCCATCCCGCCTATAAACTGCCTCCAGAGGCCAATTTAATGGCTACGGCGCATTATCTTGAAGCACTGGCCTGGCAGCGGGATGTCGCCAAGTTGCACACGATCTTTGGAGGTAAAAATCCACATCCGAATTTCCTTGTGGGGGGTGTTGCATCACCTATTGATCTGAATTCCGATTCAGCCATCAACTCGAAAAAGCTCTCACAGGTGCAGGATGTCATTACCATGATGCGCACCTTTGTGGACCAGGTCTATGTACCCGATACACTGGCGATAGCATCTTTCTACAAGGATTCCGGCTGGTTCTCCCGCGGCGAAGGTCTGGGTAACTTCATGTGTTACGGCGATCTGCCATCAACCGGCATGAACGATCCATCCAGCTTCTTCTTCCCGTCAGGGGTGATTCTGAATCGGGATTTGAGCACTGTTCATGATGTCGATGTGCATGATCAGGCGCAGATTCAGGAATTCGTTGCACACTCCTGGTACGACTATTCAGAAGGTAAGGATGCGGGTTTGCACCCTTACGATGGCGAAACCACGCTCAATTACACTGGACCTCAGCCACCCTATAAACAGCTTGATGTCGAGGAGTCTTACTCCTGTATGAAGGCGCCGCGCTGGAAAGATCAGTCGGTAGAGGTAGGTCCGTTGTCCAGGGTGCTGATGTTGTATGCCAAGGGCCATGAACCGACCAAGGAGTTGGCAACATATGCCTTACAGAAACTGGATGCGCCTATCGAAGCCCTGTTCTCAACACTGGGACGAACAGCCGCCAGAACACTCGAAACCAAGCTGCTGGCAGATCAGATGCAGGGATGGTTCGATGACCTGATCGCCAACATCAAGGCGGGTGACACCAAAACCTTCAACGAAAAACTCTGGGAACCGAGCAGTTGGCCCAGCAAATGTCAGGGTGCGGGATACATGGAAGCACCACGTGGTGCGCTTGGACACTGGATTGTGATCGAGGACGGAAAGATTGCAAACTACCAGGCGATTGTGCCATCTACCTGGAATGCCGGTCCGCGTGATCCGAAAGGCGTGCCCGGTGCTTATGAGGCTGCCCTGGAAGATAATCATGAGTTGCATGATGCCCAGCAGCCGATTGAGATACTACGGACGATTCACAGTTTCGATCCCTGTATTGCCTGTGCAGTCCATCTTTCCGATGAAGAGGGCGAGGAGTTGATCAAAGTTCAGGTCACCGGAGGTGATGGTTCAAGCTGCTCAATCTAATCAGAAATAAAGACTCAGACATATAAAACCTCCACCGTTCGGTGGAGGTTTTTTTGTATTTACTTTGCGTTAAAAAAGATTTTTGCCGATTCGACCTTATCGGTCTCTCTGTCATAGATGCATCTGAAGGGTTTGGTTTGTGGAAAGCCATCCACAAAAAGTTTCACTTCACCATCGATATGAACGCCGTCCGGCTTTCTAACCTGTCATGGCTCCGAAGCAAAATCGATAAACCTTACCCGGCGTTCATCTGTGGGTGAAGATGTCAAGGCAATTTGGGTCAGTGCTTTTTTACAGAGGGATTCGATATGTTGATTGCCTTTCATTGAGTGAACTGGTCCTGATCCGCCTGATTTAAATTTGTAGTTGACTGTTTCCAGTCGATCCGATCTGGTGTTGATCCGGCATACATATTCAATCGATTTCCACTGTCTGCCGTCGAGTAGTGCGGCATCACCGTAGATTTTCACCTGGTCGCGGGAAGAGCGTTCCCTCTCGGTGGATTCGATCTTTACCCGGTCAGCGCCGTTTCTACGGGCCTTTTTCAACACGGCATCATGGCAGTCCTGCTCATTGGCCCGTACCGGTGCAGAAAGTGGTATCAGCCAGCGGTTCGAATACGACGCGATTTTATCGATGCGTTTATTGATTTCGCACTGATAACTCATTTTTCCGGTTCGATTATTCAGCGAGACGTCATACTCTCCGGAGATCCGCACCTGGCGACGGGAGAGTTGTTCGGTATCCGCCGGCTTGAAGTTCAGCCGGGCGCCCGGGCCTACCTCTTTATGCACCTTGTCCCGGATTTGATCCTGGCAGACACGCACCAGTTGATTGTCATCGGCGTCGTACTGGTAATCGACATCGGTGCGGACCACCCGATTGGAGTCGACATTGATATCGCAACGGTATTCAAAGTTGGTATATCGCCTGTTGTCCCGCAATACACCGCGGCCCTCTACGGTATCAATCCTTCTCGACGCCTCGAAAACTTCAGGCCGATCAAATTGGATATTCATGCCGTGACCCTTGTCCCGATTGATTTTGGTGGTTACGGCATCCTTGCAGAGTGCCACCGAATCACTTCTATGGGTGGAGTAGGTGTAATCAGGTGAATTATCTCTGACGGGCGTGCAGGATGCCGTGGTGGCGATTAGCACCATAGGCACAAATGCCGTTGCCAGACTCTTGATAGGTCGTGTTGTCATGGATATGTCCTTACCGGGTCACAAATAGCAAAATCCAGCTAATCATACTGAAAGGCGGGTGGCAACCACGAGATTGTTAAATGGTGATTCCATCGGTCTGTCGACTCCTCATGACATATGATCAGGGCGCGAGGCGATCGATTTTCCAGCCGTTTTCGTCGCTCTTGAGATAGCAGAATCTGTCATGTAGACGGTTCTCCCGTCCCTGCCAGAACTCAATGGAGTGGGGTGATACCCGGTAGCCTCCCCAGAAACTGGGCAGAGGGATTTCGTGATTGGCGAATTTATGCTTGATCTCTTCAAACTTCTGCTCGAGGAGCTTGCGTGAGGTGATTACGTTACTTTGCTGCGAGACCCAGGCGCCAATCTGGCTATCCCGCGGCCTTTTGAGAAAGTATTTAAGCGAGTCGCTGGTACTGATTTTTTCTGCAGTGCCCTGAACAATGATCTGGCGCTCAAATTCACGCCAGAAGAACAGGAGCGCCACCTGTGGGTTTGACCCAATCTCCCGGGCCTTTCGGCTTCCATAGTTGGTGTAGAAGACAAAGCCGTCTTGATCGTAGTATTTGAGCAAAACCGTTCGTAGAGACGGTGCGCCGCTGCTGGTGCTGGTTGCCAGACTCATGGCGGTGGCATCCGGCAGATCGGCGTCCATCGCCTGATTAAGCCAGAGACTGAACTGCTCGAACGGATCCTGGTTGAGGTCGTTTCTGGTAAGCCCCAGGCGTAAAAATTCTCTTCTGATGAGCGCTAAATCTGAAAAAGCCAACACCAACTCCATGACTTGAACTGGAATAACCCAAACATAGCGGGGATAATCGCTCTGCGTTGCACCCAGTATATTTTGTGAAACTAAAAATATCATTAACTCATTGAGATTGAAGGTCAAAAATTTCTAATGACGGAACTCTCCAATCTTATTCTGATATCCGGCAAGGCGGGGGTGGAATTGGCATTGTTCATCCTGTTGCCAGTGATGATCATTATGCTGACGATCATGCGCCTGCTGGAGGCTAAAGGGGCGTTGGACTGGCTGGTCGCTAAAATCACCCCGGCCTTTCATTACCTGGGTATTCCAGGGATCGGTGTGTTTGCCCTGATCCAGATTATTTTTGTTGGTTTTGCCGCACCCGTCGCCACCCTGGCGATGATGGATAAGGCCAATATCTCACGGCGTCATATCGCGGCGACTTTGGCTATGGTGCTTACCTGTGCACAGGCCAATGTTACTTTCCCCATGTCTGCAATCGGGTTGAACGGGCCGATGGTGATTCTTGTTTCTATCGTTTCCGGAATCATCGCCGCCAGTCTGGTCTATTACGTGTTTGCCAGAGGGCTACCTGAGCATGATGAGTCGGACCTGAAACCGCAACATCCGCTGGCCGAGGATACCAAAGGTGTTCTGAGTGTCATCAACCGAGCGGGTAAAGAGGCGTTTAATCTATCGATCAATGCGATTCCCATGCTGGTGATCGCCTTGCTGCTGGTCAATATCATGAAAGCGGTGGGTCTGGTTGGGATGCTGGAAACATCGCTGGTGCCATTATTCTCCTGGCTCGATCTGCCTTCCGCTGCCTTGTTGCCGATCATCTCCAAGTACATTGCCGGTGGCACAGCAATGATGGGGGTGAGCGTTGATTTCATGAATCAGGGACTGCTGAGCGCGGAGGATATGAACCGGATGGCGGGTTTTTTGATTCATCCGTTTGATATTGTTGGCGTGGCTTTGTTTGTCGCTGCCGGACCCAGGGTTGCATCTGTTTTGCGTCCAGCGATTTACGGTGCGCTGATTGCGATCCTTGTCCGCACGTTTATCCATTATTTTCTCGTTTTTTGAGTGACCATGACAAAGTTCTTTGTTGCCCCTGCATGTATAATCGACTGATTTTAGTTAGAAGCACTGAAGCTATGAGCAATGCAACGGGTCAGGCCCGAACCTCCGGTAATTTCAACAAGCTGAAAAAACGTCTGGAACGCGAGGTTGGAAAGGCCATCGCCGAATTCAATATGATCGAAGAGGGCGATAGGGTGCTGGTCTGTCTAAGCGGGGGCAAAGACTCCTACACCCTGCTTGACATACTGCAGACCCTGCAGTCGCGCGCTCCGATCAATTTTGAGCTCGTGGTGATGAATCTCGATCAGAAACAACCCGGTTTTCCCGAGACGGTTTTACCTGCGTATCTGGAATCGATCGGGGTCAATTATCGCATCGTCGAGGAGGACACCTACTCGATCGTCAAACAGAAGATACCCGAAGGTAAAACCACCTGTTCGCTCTGCTCCCGGCTGCGTCGCGGGATCATCTATCGTGTGGCCAGTGAGCTTGGGGCAAGCAAAATTGCCCTCGGCCATCATCGCGACGATATCGTCGAAACCCTTTTTCTGAACATGTTTTTTGGTGCGAAACTCAAGGCAATGCCACCGAAACTGTATACCGATGATGGGCGTCACGTAGTCATTCGGCCATTGGCCTATTGCGCAGAGAAAGACATCGCTAGGTACAGCAGGGCACGCGATTTTCCGATCATTCCCTGTAACTTATGCGGTTCCCAGGAGAATCTGCAACGCAAGCAGATCAAGTCGATGTTGAAAGACTGGGAGGCCAGCTACCCGGGGCGGACCCAGAATATATTCAGATCATTGTCCAATGTCGCCCCATCCCATCTCGCTGATACAGATCTCTATGATTTCAGGAATCTCGAAGACCAACGGTTTGAGGGCGACAAGGTGTTTGACGAAGACCTGCCCACAGTTGCCGGGTTTCCTGGCATTGAAATCGTGAGCTGAAACAGGTGACTGAGGCCTCCAACCGCATCGCGGCCGATATTGCCTGTCTTGATGTCGGCAAACTGCGGGCAACGCTGATTTCCACAGTGTGGGCACATTGCGACGTTTGGCAGTCACCTGGATATTCAGGGGTAAAAAAGACCGAGTACAGCCGTGACTATATCGTCAAACACCACACGCTCCCCTGTTCCTATCGGGAGACGGCCTTCTATCTGAAGGATTACCGGTTGCTGAAGGAGAAACTGCAGGACATTATTCCCGAGACCCTGTATGTCAGAACCCGAGTGGATGGGACAGCGAATGTGCTGGTGATAGCGGATGCCTATACACCCTGGTTCAATCTGGCAAATCCTGCCATGGAGGATGAGGCGCTTCCTTTACTCACTAAACTGACCAAGGCGAAGGAGCAACTCCATCGGTTTGTTGAGACTGCCCAGGAGTGGCTTGCAGCGGATCGGGTGATAGATCTTTATGGTTTGGATAACCTGGTCCTGGACCGAAATCACGAGGTCAAGTATCTGGACAGCTTTGAGGTGTTTTTCCACCGCGACATCCTGCATTTCATACACGATGTGGATGACGAACTGGAAAATAAGATCAACCTCTCAATCAAGCGCCTGGAATATCTCACCTATCTTCGTGATGCGCTGAATGGCTAGGTATTTTATGGATTATCGGCGACTGTCGCGATAGGGTACCGGGAGTCCCTGATCCATTCACTCCAGGAACCGGCATAAAGCCTGGCACCCCTGAATCCTGCGATTTCAAGCGCCAGAAGATTGTGGCAGGCGGTAACGCCTGAGCCACAATAACAGGCAATTTTCTCTACAGGGTGTTGGCCTATAAGGGGCTCATAGAGCGATCTGAGCCTGTGCGGGGCTAAAAAACGGCCATCTTTACCCAGGTTGTCCTGCAGCGGAAGATTGACCGCCCCCGGTATATGCCCGGCAACCGGGTCTATCGGTTCGTGTTCACCACGGTAGCGTTCAGAAGTGCGAGCATCAATCAGTAACCATTGTTGTTGGGGTTCTTGCAGGTCGATGAGTATCTGCTCTGTTTCCAGAACTTGCGACTGGTCAATGGTAGCGATGAACTGCCCGCAGTGCGGCTTGGGAATCTCTTGTGCGATAGGCATGGACAGTTGGGTCCACTCCTGCCAGCCCCCGTCCAGAATGGCAACGTTGGTGTGACCCAGCCAACGCAACAGCCACCAGATGCGAACAGCCATGGTGCCGCCGGAATTGTCGTAGGCAATGACCTGACTGTGGTTATTTACCCCACTGTTTTTGAGCCATTCGATCAAGGCCACGGGGTTCGGCAGGGGATGCCTGCCGCTCGTCTCCGTGATAGCCGATGAGAGATCCCGGTCCATGTGTGCGTAGACGGCATGGGGAATATGGCCTTTCAGGTAATCCTGATATCCACGCTCTGTATCGCCCAGATCAAACCGGCAGTCGAACAGCACAAGCCCAGGCCGGTCAAGATGCGCTAGCAGTTTCCCGGGTTCGATCAGGGTTGTGAAAGGGGTCTCCACGATGATTAACTCTCCAGATAGGTGTTCTGGCTAGTTTAGCCCATAGATACGCGTAACAGCATGGAAAAGCAGAGTCAGCGGGCTAAATGCCCAGTTCCTCAAGGAGATCAATATCTATATCGGGTTGGCTCGCTGCTGTTGCTGGCGAATTCGTCGGACTCAGTGAGTTTTGGCGAAGAATTTCATCAGGATTGAGTTCATCCGGCGATTCAAAATCGTGCAGTTTGATGAACTCCGTCTTATCCATGGCCAGTTCGAGATAGAAAATATTGTGCCGGTTGGTTTTGAAAGTAACCCGTCTTGCCTGAGGTCTGTCCAGATTGGTGTTTATCGATACCACCACCTCTTTATTAATGGTCAGCATCTTTGGCTGGTTCTGAGTGATCGAGGTCAGTAACTGTTGTCCCACCTTGCCGGTAAAGTCGCCGACAATCTGGTTCATCAACTCACCCAGCACATTACCGACCTCATCGGATGTGTGAACGGCTGCCAGCTCCTCCAGTGGAATGCCCATGTTGGACATATAGGTTCGGTATATCTCCAGTGCTGCCGGGGCAGTGAAATTGATCACAACCAGTCCAGAAAACCCTCCATCAAACAGTACGAAGGTGCCGATATCCGGTTTCAGGCAGGTCTTGTTGATCTTCTGCACCATGGCCGAATAACCAATCTCGGTGTTTGTTGCTGCACCGAGCACATTGGTGACTGAATTACAGAGCATGAGCAGGATATCGTCTGTGGATACGGTGATGGTCTTCGACATTTCAATAACCTTATGAGTTTATTGTCATTTATGGTTGAGGTAGACACCTGGTTCCTGAAATCTGTTTCCACGTGATTGGATGGAAATTGAATGTCTACAGAGATTTTTATCGGCGAAATTGCGGATATCTGAAGCGTTCTAAGGCAATCTTTCTTCCATTATCCAGGGATCGTTATGTTTGGAAATCAGCGTTAAAGTTTTTTGGAGGCTTGCCGTTACATCCGTTATACGGGTGGATTTATTCTGATCGACCCAATCCTGAACAGAGTCGAGGTGGCAGTAGTACCGATGATTCAAACGATGAATCCAGAACAGTTGGTGGCGGAGATAACAGGGTTATTCTCTCTCCCCGAAGTATGTCTAAAAATCAATGCGCTGGTTGAAGATCCGCGGGCATCTGCCGAGGATATCGCGAAATTGATTTCACAGGATACGGATCTCACGGCGAGACTGCTGAAAACTGTGAACAGCGCCTTTTACGGTCTGAAGGTTCCTGTTGAAACAATCTCCCGGGCGATCACGATAATTGGAACAAAGGATCTGCACAATCTGGCGATCATGACATCGGCTTGTGACCTGTTCAACGGTATTCCTGCCGATCTTCTGAATATGGATGATTTTTGGCACAGATCTGTCGCCTGTGGAGCACTGGCCCAGGATTTTGGGAAAAAATGCTGTGTCCTTCATCCTGAAAGACTGCTTGTCATGGGTGTGTTACACGATATCGGGCGTCTGGCGATTCTGCAGAAATTACCGGAGCTGGCAAGGGATGTGTTACTGGTCAGCCAAGGCAAGGATGAGCTGTTGCTCGAGGCGGAACAGGAAGTTCTGGGTTTTAATCATTGCGAGGTAGGTGGTCTGCTGGCCGAGAGTTGGGGATTGCCGGCAAGCATTTGCAATGCGGTTCGTTATCATCATCAGCCGATGGTGAGCAAGAAGTATCTGACGGAAACTGCAATTATCCATGTCAGCCATGTGATGGCCGCAGGTATGCACAGAGGCGGGGATATCGAGGAAGTACTTGGCCAGATTGATACACAAGCGCTCTCTTTTCTAAAATTGACCCAAGAAGACTGCATGCTTGCTTTCGGAAATGTCGCTGATGAGGTGCGTGAGATGTACGCGATTCTCGTCGGTTATGGCGCTGCTTCCCAACAGGCGGAGTAAGCTTTGAAAGTGCCTCAGGGCAGGGATACGTCCATCTCATCCAGCAGTTCGCGCATGCCGGGTTTGTTGTTGAGAATCTCTTCGTTGGTCAGGCCGTCGAGTTCATGGGGGAAAACCAGCCACTGATCGGTCTCGTGAACATAGTAGTCGGGAACCAGGTCGGTACGGTTATTATTCGGTTTGAACCAAGGGGTGGCGATCCGAATGTCTTCAGGGGTGTTTCTGCGGGACTTCATTCTCAGGGTGTTGATGATCGCCTGAATGCTCAGGCCGGTGTCGAAAACATCATCCACGATGAGTAGGGAATCCGCTGCATTCGTGGTACGAATGATATAGCTCAGTCCATGCACCCGAACCTTTTTGTCTCGCTCGCCAATACCGGTGTAGGATGAGGTGCGAATGGCTATGTGATCGGATTCAACACCGACTACATCCAGAATCTCCTGAACGGCTATGCCTACCGGCGTGCCGCCTCGCCAGACACCGACGATAAAGTCCGGACGAAATCCGTCTTTGTAGGCCTGCAGGCCAAGCCGGAATGAGTCTAATAACAAGGACTGCGCAGTAATATAGAACTTTTCACTCATGCAACGGCTGGCCTGGGACTGGATTGTCTGATCGGCCTATATTAACCGCACTTGGATTCACCACAATTGAGACAGGTCATGCAGCCGTCCATTTGTATCATTGCCTTGGTGTTGCATTTTTTACACAGCTGGGCTCCCTCGGGAAAGTCACCATCACTGCTCTTATTCTGTAGTTCTATCGATTGTTCGTATTGGGCGCGTTTCTCGTCGATCAGTTTCTGCTGGTGTTCATCCGGGCCTTCCTCCTTGAGCATGCCGATCATGACCAGGTGGCAGTGGATGACATCACCGATTTCTGCAACCAGTGAGGGCATGTACTTGCCGCCTTTCTTGAAATAACCGCCGCTTGGATCGAAAACAGAGCGCAACTCTTCCACCAGAAAGGTCACGTCGCCACCCTTGCGAAATACGGCGGAGATGATTCGGGTCAGGGCCACGATCCACTGGAAATGGTCCATGTTTTTTGAGTTGATGAACACCTCGAACGGCCGTCTGACCTCATGCGCGGTACCCTGATTCAGGATAATGTCATTGATGGTGACATACAATGCGTGCTCGGACAGCGGTGTGGCGATCTTGTAGGTTGAGCCAAACAGCATTTCAGGACGTGCCACTTTTTCGTGCATATGCACGATGTTGCCTTCCTGCTCGTAGCTGGCGGCCTGTTTTTCTGCCGCCTGTTTCTCGTCTTCAGGTTTTGCAACACTGTAATCAACGATGCTCTTTTCAATTTTGATTGTCATGTCAGTTGACCTTGTTTCAATTCGGTAATCTCAGGGGAACGTATCCGGCGGAGTCAGGTGCCTAGAATTTCCCGTAATACCCCTCTTTCAGGGCGTCAAACAGATTGGCGGCGGAGTGTGTTTCTCCGTCGTACTCGATCTCCTCATTGCCTTTGGCCTCAACCACCGTGCCATCTTCGAGGGTGAACCGATATACGGTATTCTCCAGATCTTTCTGTTTGACCAGCACGCCCTGGAAGGCCTCGGGGTTGAACCTGAAGGTGGTGCAGCCTTTCAGACCCTGCTCATAGGCGTACAGATAGATATCCTTGAAATCATCAAAGGGGTAATCCGTCGGTACATTCGCTGTTTTCGAGATGGATGAATCGATCCACTTTTGCGCGGCGGCCTGGACATCGACATGCTGTTTGGGCGAGATATCATCGGCGGATATGAAATATTCGGGTAACTGCTGCTCCGGATCCTCGGAGTAGGGCATCGCCTTGGCATTAACCAGCTTGCGGTAGGCCAGTAACTCGAAACTGAAGACGTCAACCTTCTCCTTTGTCTTCCTGCCTTCGCGGATCACATTGCGCGAATAGTGGTGGGCAAAACTCGGCTCGATGCCGTTGCTGGCATTGTTAGCCAGTGACAGGGAGATGGTGCCCGTGGGGGCGATCGAGCTGTGATGGGTGAAACGACAGCCGCTCTCGGCCAGTTCCTCGATCAGTTCAGGATCTTCCTGGGCCAAAAGCTGCATGTAGCGGCTGTATTTGGCGTGCAGCACCTTGCCTGCGATCTGATCACCGATTTTCCAGCCATCGACGGCCATTTCAGGGCGTTGCGCGAGCATTTCGGTGGTGACCGTGAACGATTCGTTCATGATCGGCGCCGCGCCTTTCTCTTTTGACAGTTCCAGCCCGGTGCGCCACCCGACCAACGCCAACTCTTTGGTCACCTTGTCGGTGAAGGCCAGAGAATCGGTTTCACCATATCGCATGCCCAGCATGGTCATGGATGATCCCAGGCCAAGAAAACCCATGCCGTGGCGGCGCTTACGCATGATCTCATCACGCTGCTGTTGTAGCTGCAATCCATTGATTTCTACCACGTTATCCAACATTCGGGTGAAGACTGCGACGACCCGTTTGAATTCATCCCAGTCGAATTTTGCATCTCTGGTGAAGGGGTTGCGGACAAACTTGGTCAGATTAATGGAGCCCAGCAAACAGGCGCCGTAGGCGGGTAGAGGTTGCTCTCCACAAGGATTGGTTGCACGAATGTTTTCGCAAAACCAGTTGTTATTCATCTCGTTGACTTTGTCGATGAGGATGAAGCCGGGTTCGGCAAAGTCGTAGGTGGAAGACATGATCATGTTCCAGAGACGTCTTGCCGGAATGGTTTTGTAGACTTTGCAGGCGACCAGCCCGGTTTCGTTACGGATATAACTATTATGATCCGGCCATTCGCGCCAGATGATCTGTTCCGAGTCACTTAGATCGAGCTTGTCGGTCGTGACCTCGAGCTCAGTCAGAGGAAAGGCAAGTTGCCAGTCGTGATCCTGCTTCACCGCTTCCATGAATTCCTGGGTAATGAGCAGCGACAGGTTGAACTGTCTCAGGCGGCCATCCTCACGTTTGGCGCGGATAAAATCCATAACATCCGGGTGTCCCACATCAAAAGTGGCCATTTGCGCACCCCGCCGTCCACCTGCCGATGAGACCGTGAAACACATCTTGTCATAGATGTCCATGAAGGAGAGGGGGCCTGAGGTATAGGCTCCGGCACCGCTTACGTAGGCGCCTTTCGGACGCAGGGTCGAGAATTCGTAACCAATGCCGCAGCCGGCCTTCAGGGTCAGGCCTGCCTCGTGCACCTTGCCCAGAATATCGTTCATCGAATCCCTGATTGTTCCGGAAACGGTACAGTTGATGGTCGATGTCGCCGGTTTGTGCTCCTGGGCGCCGGCATTCGAGGTGATTCTGCCCGCGGGTATCGCGCCGTTGCGAAGGGCCCAGAGAAACTTATCCTCCCAGATCTCCTGTAGTTCGGGAGTTGGCTCGATCTCGGCAAGGGCTTTGGCAACACGTTTGTATGTACCGTCGATATCCTGATCTATCGGATCTCCATTTTTTGATTTCAACCTGTATTTGGTGTCCCAAATATCCTGAGATGCCTCCTGCAATTCAATTTCGGTGGCAGTTAACGGGACGGCCTTTAGGTGAGCGCTTTTCATGTCACGTGAACCCTTGGTGTTATCGTTATCGAAATCCGGCATTGGCTAACTTCCTATCAACTCCAGTGTCAGGAAAACCGGTCTGTATCTACAGCTTGAAATATCGGTAGTTAAAAACTCTAGCCGTGTAATTTTGTATTAAATTCTGCTACTTAGGGAACAGAATTGTCCATTTGGACAGTATGTTTATTTCGGCTATGTTGTGTTATCTGTTTCATGAAAACACTACATATTGTGTTTTCGGTATGAAAGGTTATGGGCTGGAGGTTTTTCTGTCAAGGATAATTGCAGAGCATAAGATAATCAGAATTTTCTTTTATTCCTGCCTGCTTTATTTGAGGTAAAAGCAAACTGGAAAATAGACTGAGGAGGTAGACAAATTGGCGTTTTTGAGACTTGGGTATCAAATCTGATACTGCTGGGAGTAAGAATTGGTATATTTATCCTCTGGAACTCAAGTAACACCGTGGTCTGCAGCTATCAAGACAAGCTGACCACGCGGAAAAATGTGACAGAATTTGAAACATGTTCTGGAAAAAAAGCGTGTAATCATTATACTTTAGTGATAAAACTTATTCGGATTTATTAAGTCAAAGGGGTATTCGACAATGAATGTACGTAGACTCATCAGCGCAATGGTTTTGTGCTCTGTGGCGGCGCCAACCGTGGGTCTGGCTGGTATAACACTTCCAAGCGGAACAAGCACCACCACAACTACAACCACGACCACTTCTGATGGGACTACCGTGGCAGTAACCTTGGATGCTAATACCATTGCTGCGTGTAAGGAAAACCCTACTGCCTGTGGGATTACACTGGCTGATGTTACTGGTGATGCCCTTTTTGGGGAAACCGAGCCCAATGACTCAAGGTTTAGCGCAGATCCTATTACTGCCGACATTCCTTTAACCGGCCAACTCTATTCCGCATTCGATGAAGATTGGTATTTTATTCAGACGACAACTGTCAATGGCATAATCACAGTGTCAATGGCAGAAACGGAAGGGTCTTGGAATGTTTCGCTGCGTGATAGCTCAGGCAATATTCTATCTTCAAGCGACACGACTCCAGGTGCCTCTTTCTCTTACGAAACAACAGTCGCCCAAACTGGCAATTACTATATTGTGGTAAAACCTTCGACAGCGGGCACCTATACAGATTCGCTTTACAAGCTGGCAGCGCATGTCGAGTCCAGCGGTGTGGACATCACACAACTCCCCTATAATTTTTTCGATGTAGAGTTGGAGAACAACGATCGTTTTACAACTGCGAATTCCCTTGTTTCTGGCATCGAGATGCAGGGGCAAATGATGCGAAGCAATGATCTTGATGTATACAGAATTGATAGCGCAGGAAATGAAATAGTCGGATTGGAACTGTGCACGGATAACGATAGCTGTGCTGGTGGTAATGCCTGGGCCTTGGTCGTTTTGGACGGCTCTCAGATAACAGGGGATAGCCTGGTAACCAACCCTGTTGGAGTATCCGTATTTGACAAGAGTGTTGACGCGACTGGTAATTCGGGAAGCGTATCATTTTCTAGTTCACATCCATATTTTCTGCTCGAGGCAGGTGTATATAACTCATCCATGATAGGTAAAATGGATCCGGTATTTGGTCAATCCCCGAGCCTGAATGTGGGACTGTCTGATCCAGGTACTTACTATGTCCTGGTGATGCCGATACTAAAGCGGGATAGCAACGGTAGTGTTCTCCTTGTGGAGGAAGTCGATCAGGCTTCAGATCGTGTCTACATCGTTGTGGAACCGTATAATGATGATCAGTATTCATTGCGCGTAACACGCACCTCCTTGACACCTTCTACGGCATTAACTTTCTCTGATCAACTGGAGAAGGTACGTTCAAAATTCAGCCCATCAACCAATCTTCTTCATATTCCTGAAGTGAAGTACGATGGTCTAGTCTGGGAAGCTGATTTGAGGCTCGTACCACAAAACGGTGTGATTAACTTTAAACTGGAAGATATAAAGCCCGTTCAAGAGCCTATTGGTATGGAATAGTTTTAGTTCTCAGAACTTCAAGTTAAAAAAACCACTGGCGTATCAATGCCAGTGGTTTTTTTATGTCTTTGCCTTAAGTTGCCGTATCAAGTTCAGCCACAAGCAGTCGATACAGAATTCATAGATCGTTTACTAGTGCCTGAACTGTGAAAATTTATTTCCCATATATTCTGCTTTTTGTATCAACGAGTATCGCAAGCGAAAACCGACATTATGTTACTGATATCCATCAGTCAGAATGGAGTATCAAGAATTCTGCGGGCATTTGTATTCTGTCACATAAGATCGCCGACTTTGCGACAGCAGAATATCAGCTAAAAAGATTTCGCAAACTCAGGTTGAGTATTGAGTCCACCCCAGCAGACGTAACTACCACTGGTGTTTTTCTGAAACAAACCGCTCCTTCCTGGATGCACGATGGATCAGTAAGCCCGCTACTTGATCATAGGCTGGAAAAGCAACAATACCCGATAATAATAGAAGGTGAACCGGCCTTACGTAGCATTGAGGTTCTCAAGCACGGCTATTATGTGACTTTGGAATATCAGCAATCCAAATTCGCAGATTCGCAAATTCAGGTATCTCTGAATCCAATTCAATTTCAGAAGGCTTACAGGGATTTCGAATTATGTAAAAGTAATCTTGTTGACTATAGCTTTGATGATGTCCGCCACACAGAGTTGAATTTTTCTACAAATGTATTTACCCTTAATGATAAAATGAAACAGCAGATTGACCGGATTGTTGATCATATCCTGTCAACAAAAGGACGCTATAGAGTTAAGGTGTCAGGACACACAGATAGCATAGCGCGGAGACGATACAACGCTGGATTATCGCAAAGACGTGCCCAAAGCGTTGCAAATTACATGGCCCTCAAGGGTATTTCGTCTCAAGTAATCACGACTCATGCCCTGGGCGAACAGCAACCAAAACGGAGTAATGATACCGAGCAAGGTCGACGAGAAAATCGTCGTGTTGAAATCGAGTTGGTATTGTTGGCACCTGAATAGACTCGCTATTTTAATGCCACCCGATAAACCTTTTTCGCCAAACGCCTCCGGCCCTTGTCTTCTATATCCACGATCACATCGGCCGCTTTTTTATAGAATGGCATGCGACGTTGCATTAGTTCCTCGGTAGATTTCATCTGATCCAGGCTGGGGCGTTGCTGGTCATCTTTGACCTTTGCGGCCAGTCGATGAATATCGCCTTTCAGCCAGATGATTTTCCCGTTTTGTTTCAGCAGGTCAATTTTTCGGGAGCTGAATATCTCATTTCCCTGATCGTCCAGATCGACGACAACGCCACCACCGCAATCTATGATGACATTATCAAGACACGCGACTTTCCGGACCACCACAAACTCCATGTCACGAAACGCCCGCCAGTCACCCTGCGTCTCGGCTATGATCTGCGCAATCGTTTTGCCCTGGTTTTCATACTGAATCAGTAAATCGGTTGATAATACAGGCCATTTTGTCATCACTGACAAGCGGCGAGAGATATTCGATTTACCTGCACCTCGCATCCCGATTAAGACAATATTCATCCACTACATCCTGCAATAACATTGAATCGCGTAGGATAAGCAAATATTTGAATATGTCAAAATATGGTAGCGCTGGTTCAGGTAGCAGAACCGTCAACTTTTACCCAGACGGCGGTATCGTGAAACACAGCACCACCGGATGGCGCGGGGGTGTCTGCAGAGGTGAGGTGATTGATACCTTTACCCTCGGGAAATGCTGATCCTGGCCATATCCCCTCCACAACAATCGTACCTTGGGCAATACCGGGAATGATTTCCGCAGCAATACGGATTTCGCCGCGTTTATTACCGAGTATGATCATCTCATTCTGAACAAGGCCTATTCTGCGGGCATCATCGGTATGTATTTTTGCCCGGGGTTGCCGTTCGCGTTCAACAGATTTTGGGGTTTCAGTAAAACTGCTGTTAAGAAAATTACGAGCCGGTGGGGTGATCAGTCGAAACGGGGTTTTGTCGCTGCTTTGGTCAATCACCGGCCAATGGTCAGGGAAATCAGGTATGACGCCGCCATTCAAACCGAGCGCAGACCAGTCAGGCCGAAATCTAAACTTCTTATCGGGCCATGCGAACCCATCGATGAAATGCGCCTTGTCAAAAGGCAGCGAGCAATCCAGCCAGCGTGCGTCCCTTAGCTCGGTGAGCGGCGGGTAACCGGACAGCTTCAGACAGTTGTCGATAATCTCCTCCTCGGTCATATCAAACCCGGGGTGTTCCGCGCCGAGGCGTTTTGCCAAGGCGTTGATTAGCTGGTGGTTGGAATGGCACTCCCCCGGTGGCTGAATGATTTTCGGGCCAAACTGGAGGTGGGTTTGGCCGTAAGACTGGTAGATGTCGTTATGTTCGACAAAGCAGGTGGCAGGAAGAACAATGTCTGCCATCTTTGCGGTTTCCGTCATGAACTGCTCGTGGACGCAGACAAACAGATCCTCGCGAGACATGCCCTGATGCACCTTGCTTGAATCCGGGGCGACCACCATCGGATTGGTGTTCTGAATCAGCATGCCTTTGACCAGTATGCCGTCGTCGATATCCTTGGGGTCTCCGCACAGAATTGGACCAATCCTCGACATGTCGAGAATGCGTGTATTCGCATCAAGCCTGTCAAGGCCCTCGATCAGTTTCTTGTTCAGATGGAAACTACCGCTGGTGGATAGCAGAGCGCCACCGCCCCGATATTGCCAGGCTCCCGTCACGGCGGGCAGGCAACTGACGGCATGGACATTATGTGCGCCGTTACGTGAGCGGGAAAAACCCAGGCCAAGGCGAATGAAGCTTCGTTTGGTCTGCCCATAAAGTGTTGCAAATGCGCGAATTTCAGCCGCATCGATACCAGTAATAGCCTCTGCCCACTCCGGGGATTTGTCTCTCAAGTGTTCCTTGAAAGCATTGGGCTCATCAGTGTATTTGTGCAGATATGCCAGGTCAGCCAGATTCTCATGGAACAACACATGCATGACAGCGCAGGCCAGTGCACCATCTGTGCCGGGCCTCGGCATCAGGTGGATATCCGCTTTTTCGGCTGTCTGGGTGCGGTACGGATCGATCACCACCAGTTTTGCTTTGCGCTGATGTCTGGCGATGGCTGAATGGGTCATTACATTGATCTGGGTGGCTACGGCATTGCATCCCCAGATAACGATCAGATCGCTCTCTGTGATTTCGCGCGGATCGGTTCCCCACAGCGCCCCAGTTCCAGCCATCCAACCGGGGTAGGCGAGGCCGGTACAGATGGTGTTTTTCTGACGGGAATAGCCCATGGCATGACGCAATCGGTTGATGCCATCCCGTTGCAACTGGCCCATGGTTCCCGCGTAATAATAAGGCCAGATCGATTCCGGGCCATATTCATCAGCAATCTGCAGGAATTTGTCAGCCACTTCATCCAGCGCCTGATCCCAGCTGATAGGTTCGAATACGCCACTGCCTTTGGGACCAGTGCGTTTCAGCGGTTGGGTCAATCTTTGTGGATGATGCACGCGGTCGGCATAGCGCGATACTTTCGAGCAGATAACGCCCAGGGTATAGCTGTTCTCTTTTGCGCCCCGCACCTTACCTATGGTGTGCTCGTCCAGACGCTCGATTTCCAGCGCGCAGGCGGATGGGCAATCGTGGGGGCAAACACTGGATTGATAGTTGTTTTGCATCGGCTCGGCTCGAATGTCTGATCTTGCAACAAAATTAAAGCATGTCGCCCTGGTTTTGTATTCCGGAAAATAATCAGGGGTTTGTGCTGCTGCGGTTGACCGTCCAGACCACATTCTGCGGCCATGCCCAGTCCATAACTTGTTGTTTCTGGTCGTGGTTTCTATTTACTTCTGGATATTGAGCGGCTAAGCTGTCGGGCTTTTCAAATCCCTGTATGGGCCTTTCGCCTTGTGGAGTTTTCTTTGGGTGTGAACAAAAAGATTGTTTTTTCCGCCAGCCCAGGTGGCAGGCTTACTGGAAACATACGCGTGCCAGGAGACAAATCGATCTCCCACCGCTCCATCATGCTCGGTTCGCTTGCCGAGGGCGTGACCGAGGTTAGTGGCTTTTTGGAAGGCGATGATGCGCTCGCTACACTCAATGCCTTTCGCCAGATGGGCGTAAAGATCGACGGACCGGAGAGTGGTCGAGTCACCATCAACGGCGTCGGCATGCATGGCCTGAAACAACCTGATACAGCCCTTGATCTGGGGAATTCCGGGACATCGATGCGCCTGCTTTCTGGTCTGCTGGCCGGGCAGGGGCTGGATCTGACTCTGGTAGGTGACAGCTCGTTATCGAGCCGCCCCATGAAACGCGTCACCCAGCCTTTGGCCGAGATGCGGGCGAACATCGAAACCACCGATGCCGGAACTGCACCACTCCGTATTAAACCTGTAGAACAACTGCAGGGCATCGATTACCCGATGCCGGTGGCCAGCGCCCAGGTAAAATCCTGTCTGTTGCTGGCCGGCATGTATGCCCAGGGCAAGACGTGCGTCACTGAGCCTGCCCCGACGCGCGATCATACCGAGCGCATGTTGCAGGGGTTTGGATATCCGGTTGAACACACGGACGGCAAAATCTGTATCTCCGGCGGTGGCCGGCTCAAGGCCTGCCGGCTGGAAATACCGGCGGACATCTCTTCTGCCGCCTTTTTTCTGGTCGGCGCATCAATTGCGCAAGGTTCTGAACTGACGCTGCAGCATGTCGGCATCAACCCAACCCGTGATGGGGTGATCACGATCCTCAAATACATGGGGGCCGATATCCAGATCCTCAATCGACGTGATGTGGGTGGAGAACCTGTCGCTGACTTGCGGGTTCGCTCGGCCAGGCTCAAGGGTATTGTGATACCCGAAGATCAGGTGCCTCTGGCGATAGATGAATTCCCGGCGCTGTTTATAGCAGCCGCCTGTGCTGAGGGTGAGACGGTTCTGACCGGTGCTGAAGAGTTGCGGGTCAAGGAGAGCGACCGCATACAGGTAATGGCGGACGGACTCCAGGCGCTGGGTATCAGGGCCGAGCCGACGGCCGATGGCATTCGTATCCAGGGAGGCGAGATACAGGGTGGCAGCGTGGAGAGTCACGGCGATCATCGCATTGCGATGTCGTTCGCCATGGCGGCCCTGCGAGCCAAGGGGGCGATAAAAATCAACGACTGCGCCAACGTCAACACCTCCTTTCCGGGTTTTGTGGCGCTTGCCAGAGCGACCGGCCTGGACATTTCAGTCGCGGAATGAACTCACAAATGATCCGAATTGTCACCATCGATGGACCCAGTGGCTCGGGGAAGGGAACTATTGCCCAGTTGCTGGCAAAACGCCTCGGCTGGCATTGTCTCGACAGTGGGGCGCTCTACCGTCTTGTGGGGTTATTGGTTCATCGTGCAAGTATTGGTTTTGATAATGCAGCTAAAATAGCTGAATATGCAGAAAAAATGAATGTGCGCTTTTCCCAGGGCCGAATCAATCTGGACGATGATGATGTCACTGATCTGATCCGCACGGAAACGGCAGGCAATAACGCCTCCAAGGTGGCTGCATTTCCCGAGGTTCGGCAGGCGTTGCTGAAGTGGCAGCGTGATTATGCCAGACAACCGGGTTTGGTCGCGGATGGACGCGATATGGGAAGCGTGGTTTTTCCCTCTGCCGAGGTAAAAATATTTCTTGACGCGAGCGCTGAAGAACGGGCCAGAAGGCGCTATAACCAGTTGAAAGAAAAAGGATTAGATGTTAATCTTCGCAACCTTATTGCGGAAATACGGGAGCGTGATGAGCGCGACCGTAACCGTAGTGTTGCCCCACTCAAAGCGCCGGAAGGTGCATTGGTGGTTGAATCCACAGACCTCGGTATCGATGAGGTGCTGGAGAAGGTCCTGGAAAAAGTGCGCAGCACTTTCCCGGACCTTGTTGTTTAGAGCGGCCCTTACAAACACTTGTTCGGGTCATTATTGTTAACCCTAACCCATGGAACAGTCTCTGTTCCGAGGATCGATCAAACCGATCCAGGATGTTCTACTCATGACCGAAAGCTTTGCAGAACTTTTTGAAGAAAGTATTGCCAATACCCAACTGCGCTCAGGCGCAATCGTTATCGGCACCGTGCTGGATATCACCAACGACTCAGTGATTGTCAATGCCGGACTCAAGTCCGAAGGTGTCATCCCCAAAAACCAGTTTTTCAATATGAATGGCGATCTCGAAGTCGCTGTTGGCGACCAGGTGGAAGTCGCACTCGATACTGTCGAAGACGGTTTCGGTGCCACGCGTCTATCCCGCGAAAAAGCCAAGCGCCATCAGGCCTGGCAAGTTCTGGAAACTGCTTTTGAGGCGGAAGATACTGTCGTTGGCCGTATCAACGGTAAAGTTAAAGGCGGTTTCACTGTTGAACTGGGTGAAATACGCGCATTCCTGCCGGGTTCGCTGGTTGACGTACGTCCCGTGCGTGATACCACCTATCTCGAAGGCAAGGATCTGGAATTCAAGGTGATCAAACTTGATCGCCGTCGTAACAATGTTGTTGTGTCCCGCCGCGCTGTGGTTGAAACCGAATACAGTGCAGAGCGTGAACAGCTGCTCGAATCCCTGCAGGAAGGCCAGGAAGTCAAGGGTATCGTCAAGAACCTCACCGACTACGGTGCGTTCGTTGATCTGGGTGGTATCGATGGTCTGCTGCACATCACCGACATGGCCTGGAAGCGCGTCAAGCATCCTTCCGAGGTTGTAGAGATCGGTGATGAAATTCAGGTCAAGGTCCTCAAGTTCGACCGTGAAAAACAGCGTGTTTCACTGGGTCTGAAGCAGATGGGCGATGATCCTTGGGTCAACCTGATGCGTCGTTATCCTGAAGGCACGCGCATGTTCGGTAAGGTAACCAATCTGGCTGACTACGGCTGTTTCGTGGAGATCGAAGAGGGCGTTGAAGGCCTGGTTCACGTTTCCGAGATGGATTGGACCAACAAGAACATCCATCCTTCCAAGCTGGTTCAGCTGGGTGATGAAGTTGAGGTTATGGTTCTCGATATCGACGAAGAGCGTCGTCGTATCTCCCTGGGCATGAAACAGTGCCAGCTCAACCCATGGGAAGAGTTCGCCGAGAAATTCAAGAAGGGTGATCATGTCTCCGGCAAGATCAAGTCCATCACTGACTTCGGTATCTTTATCGGTCTGGATGGCGGTATTGACGGTCTTGTCCATCTCTCAGACATCACCTGGGAAGATGTCGGCGAAGAGGCAGTTCGCAACTACAAGAAAGGCCAGGAACTGGAGACAGTCGTACTGTCCGTTGATCCTGAGCGTGAGCGTATCTCCCTCGGTGTGAAACAACTCGACAAAGATCCTTTCTCCGCGTACCTCGCCACCAACAGCAAGGGCAGCATGGTTAAAGGTATCATCAAGGAAGTTGACGCCAAGGGTGCTGTTATTACTCTGGATGATTCGGTTGAAGGTTATCTGCGTGCCTCCGAGATCTCTCGCGAACGTGTTGAAGATGCCCGTACCGTACTGAAAGAGGGTGATCCGATTGAAGCGAAATTCACTGGTGTGGATCGCAAGAACCGCACGATTTCACTCTCCATCAAGGCGAAAGACGTTGATGACGAGCAAGCTGCAATCAAGTCCTATTCTCGCGGCACTGCCGGTACTGCCACCTTGGGTGATGTACTCAAAGAGCAGATGGAGCAGGGCGAGGAATAACATCGTCTGATGTATGCGTGTTGCTGGGGTCCTAGTGGCCCCAGCTATTTAGCGGAGTAAAAAAAGAATGACAAAATCTGAGTTGATTGACGTCATCGCCAAGGAACAGAGTCACCTGGCCTATAGAGACATAGAGTTGGCGGTGAAATGTATTCTCGAGCAGATGAGTCAGGCGCTTGCGTCAGGTGAGCGTATTGAGATTCGTGGATTTGGCAGTTTTTCTCTCCACTATAGGCCGCCTCGCCAGGGACGTAATCCAAAGACGGGCGAGTCAGTTGTACTCACCGGCAAATATGTTCCCCATTTCAAACCGGGAAAAGAGCTGCGTGATCGGGTAAACAGTGCACTGGAAAACGAAGCGTAGTTCAGAGAACCAGGCCTGAAGTTTTTATTTCGTCGTTCGGCCGTGGTTTCGAACGGCGAAACTGTTTTTCTGATAGAAAATCCCACTCATTTCACACGAACAGACTGCTTTTCCAAGCAGATTCCTTGTCCCGCCTGATTTACAAACTCACAGATTCATTGGGTGTAGATGAGTAAACTTCTGCAACAGGAAATTCCCTATCACCAGGATAGTTCGATTCTGGTCAATCAGGTTGCAAATTCACCCTGGACGGTATTTCTGGACAGTTGTCGACCGGAATCCGCGTACGGCCGCTATGACATCATTGCAACAGAACCTGTCGCGACCCTCACAACCAAAGACCAGTTAAGTCAGATAGCCTCTCAGGGGGCAATTCATCAATCAACCGATGATCCCTTCCAGTTGCTTCGGGGACTGCTCGGAGAACCTGTTGGCAATACCGGCCCACACCCATTTATCGGTGGCGCAATGGGCTATTTCGGATACGATCTTGCACGTCGCATCGAGAGGTTGCCCGCCTTGGCCAAAGATGACGCACAAATACCCGATCTGGCTGTCGGGATCTATGACTGGGCGGTAGTCGTTGATCACAAGGAAAGAAAGACTTTTCTGATCAGCGCAGGCCGAGATGAATCAACCCATCGAAAGTGGGATAGCCTGGTTGATATCTTCTCCAACCCGACTGAAGGACGACAGGTAGCGGACCTTGCCATTGAAGATACCCCGACCTCCAACATGACCAGGGGTGAATATCAGGCGGCTTTCAATAAGATTCAGCAATACATAACCGCCGGTGATTGTTATCAGGTGAACCTCTCGCAACGCTTCAGTGTGCCATGCCGGGGAAATATGTGGTCGGTTTACAGAAAACTGCGCAAGCTCAACCCATCCCCGTACAGTGCATTCCTGAATCTGCCATTTGGGCAGATACTCAGCAGTTCTCCGGAACGTTTTCTGGAGTTGAGATCGGACCAGGTGGAGACCAAGCCGATCAAAGGGACACGTCCGCGTTCGCCGGTCAGCCAGATTGACAGGCAGAATATGGACGAACTGGCGGAAAGTAAAAAGGATAGGGCCGAAAACCTGATGATTGTCGATCTGCTCAGAAATGACCTGGGCAAGACATGCGTGCCGGGTTCTATCCAGGTATTAAAACTTTTCGATATCGAGTCATTTCCCAACGTCCACCATCTGGTCAGCACCATAAGAGGTATTTTGGCTGATAATCAGGATGCCCTGTCACTCTTGAGATCGGCTTTCCCCGGGGGGTCGATAACCGGAGCGCCAAAACTGCGTGCAATGGAGATCATTGAAGAGTTGGAACCGCACCGACGCGGGGTGTATTGCGGAGCAATCGGATACATCGGCTATGATGGCGATATGGATAGCAATATCGCCATCCGAACCTTCCTGTATAAGACGGGAATTTTGGCCTATTCATCAGGCGGTGGAATTGTGGCTGATTCTGTGGCTGATGAGGAATACCTGGAGACCTACCACAAGGCCAAGGGCATGTTCGATCTCCTGGGTATGGCGTAATCATCAACCAGAAATAGCCATGGCTAGGAGATAGACAGCTGTAACCACGGCCACAGCCAGTAAATGCATTGGGGTTTCAGATCTATGCCTGTCACGGGTAACATCATATTCCATGATGCTGGGCACGAGCTCACGGACCTGATCACGCATCACATAATTTGAACGCATAGCCATTTTGTACACCTCAATCGGTTAATGTTTTCAGTTCATTCTATCCCTGCTATCGACATAAGTTCTCCATTGGTTCTTAATGTAGCATAAAGAGAACAAAAGAAGAACATTTTTTTATGTGAAAGAGTTTCGGGAATATCTGGGCTATAATTTATGCACTCGGAATTGAGCAATTAGGGATGGATAGTTACAAAATTAACGCCTGCGTTGAGGCGATCTGCAACAAGGGCTGTGAACTGGTGAGGCACGATATCGACAATCTGCAGCACGGTAAAACTGTTCCTGAAATCCTGGGTCTCAGGGAAGATGAGCGCCAGCAGGTTCTAAAAGAGTTGCAAGCCATCATGGCAGTGTATGGCGATAGCTGCCGAATCTAATTAAACCCCCCATTATCAGTCCAACCGAATACTGGCTATTCGGTTTTTATTTATAGACGGGCATTGTAGTTATTATGCAGAAAATCATTAAACTTATCGCACAAGAGCTTTCCGCACACGAAACACAGGTGGCTTCCGCCGTCGCGTTACTTGACGAGGGTGCGACAGTCCCATTCATTGCACGTTACCGGAAAGAGAAAACCGGTGGGCTGGATGATGTGCAGTTGCGCCATCTCGAAGATCGCTTGACCTATTTGCGGGAGTTGGAAGAGCGCAGAACGACTATCCTCAAAACCATCAGCGAGCAGGGCAAGCTCACTGATTCGCTGAAACAATCGATCGTATCAGCGGATACCAAGACTACCCTAGAAGACCTCTATTTGCCCTACAAGCCCAAGCGTCGCACCAAGGCGCAGATCGCCAGGGAGGCGGGTATCGAACCACTGGCCGAGTTGTTGCTGAGCAAGCCTGAAACGGACCCGCAACAGGCGGCCGCGGATTTCATTAATTCCGATCTGGGCTTCCCTGATGAAAAGGCCGTTCTCGATGGCGCACGGCAGATACTCATGGAGAGATTTTCCGAAGAGGCGCAACTGCTGGGCCAGCTGAGGAGCTATCTCTGGGACAACGCTGTGCTCAAATCCACGGTGACAAAGGGCAAAGAGAGCGAGGCAAGCAAGTTCTCAGACTATTTCGACTATTCAGAGACGATAAAGACAATACCCTCACATCGCGCCCTGGCGTTGTTTCGGGGCCGGAATGAAGGGCTGCTGAATGTTGAAATGGTGGTCGATGAGGAGCTGTCGGGAACCTCACCCTGTGAGTTGATGATTGCCAGACACATGCAGATAGAGGATCTCGGCAGACCTGCGGATTCCTGGCTGTCAGAGACCGTTCGCTGGGCATGGAAAGTCAAGATCTTCACCCATCTCGATCTGGAGCTGAAGATGGGTCTGCGCGAATCCGCCGAGGAGGAGGCGATACGGGTTTTTGGCAGCAATCTGAAAGACCTGTTGCTTGCCGCACCTGCCGGCAGTTTCACCATCATGGGACTGGACCCCGGATTGCGTACGGGCGTCAAGGTGGCAGTCGTCGATGCGACCGGCAAAGTGCTGGATACCGCGACTATCTATCCACACGCACCGCAAAAGCGCTGGGATGAATCCCTCATGCTTCTGGCGCAACTGGCTAAAAAACATGGTGTCAGATTACTGAGTATCGGCAATGGAACGGCTTCACGCGAGACCGACCGACTTGCCCTTGATCTGATCAAACAAAACCCTGAGCTGAAGCTGCAGAAAATCGTCGTCAGTGAGGCAGGGGCTTCCGTCTATTCGGCCTCTGAGCTGGCATCGTCTGAACTGCCTGATCTGGACGTCTCGTTGCGCGGAGCGGTTTCCATTGCACGGCGCTTGCAGGATCCCTTGGCTGAGCTGGTAAAGATCGAACACAAGTCGATCGGAGTCGGACAGTACCAGCACGATGTCAATCAGACACGCCTGGTCCGTACCCTGAACAATATCGTGGAAGATTGTGTGAATCTGGTCGGGGTCGATGTGAATACCGCATCTCCGGCTCTATTGGAACAGGTATCCGGCCTGAGCAAAACTCTGGCTGACAATATCGTCAAGTTTCGCAATGAGAAGGGGGTTTTTACCAATAGAAATCAACTGCTTAGCGTCCCACGTCTTGGCGATAAAACCTTTGAGCAGGCGGCGGGCTTTTTAAAGGTCAGCAATGGTGAAAACCCGCTGGATGCCTCATCTGTGCATCCTGAATCTTACCCGGTGGTTGAAAAAATTCTGGACCGGGCGGGTCGGAGTCTCAGCCAGATGATCGGCGATGTACCTTATCTGCGCTCACTCAAGGCAGCGGATTACACGGACGAGCGATTCGGTGAACCGACCATTATCGATATCATCGCTGAGCTGGAAAAGCCGGGCAGAGATCCGCGCGGTGAATTCAAAACTGCCACCTTCAAGGATGGCGTTGAGGAGATCTCAGACCTTGAGGAAGGGATGGTGCTGGAAGGTGTGGTTACCAATGTCACCAACTTTGGCGCCTTTATCGATATTGGCGTTCATCAGGACGGGCTGGTACATATCTCCGCCATGTCTGAAAAATTCATCAAAGACCCCCGGGAGGTGGTCAAGGCGGGTGATCTGGTGAAGGTCAAAGTGACTGGGGTAGATAAGGATCGTCGCAGAATAGCCCTGACCATGCGTCTGGGTGATGCCATCGAAAAGCCACAGCAGCCGCAAATCTCAAACAGAGAGAAAGCGCAGGGCCGCAGAAAGGTCAAGCAGAACACAGATCAGGGCAGTCAACCCCAGGGTGCCATGGCTGCGGCATTGGCCAATGCCTTGGGCGGAAAACGCTAGAATTATTTAGAAGCATAAAATGTATAACGGAGGAACGGGATAAATTGCGTATCGCATTCAGAATCTGCGTCGACACGCTGCGAGGCGCCAAACAAGGTCTGCCGGTATTGCTCAAGATGTTGGCAGAACACCAGGTCAAGGCCAGTTTCGCCCTGAGCCTTGGCCCTGAAAGGCAATCTGGCGGTCTGGCAATATCTTTAGCACACAAGTTTTCACCCGCCAGACACCAGATTGCCAATAATGCAAAAAATTCACTGCTGGCAATCCAACAGGCTGGACATGAGTTAGGCATGGCAGCGTTTGATCCTAGCGCCTGGATTGCAGAGGCAGGTTTGCAGAACAACAGTTGGACTGAGCAGCAGTTCGAAAAGGCACTCGCTGCATTCAATTCACTGTTCAATCAGCCCCCGGTGTTTCATGCGGCTTCGAATTGGCAGGGCAACCCCGCATTGCTTTCTCTGGAAGAGAGATACGCGATGAAATACGCCAGCGATGTTCGTGGAAAAACCATCTTTTTTCCAAAACTCCAGGATGTGACCTCCAGTTGTCCGCAGGTTCCGACGACGCTTCCCTCCATTGATGAGGTGCTGAACAGGCCGGGTGTGACACGGGATAACGTCCACGAGTATATTTTTGCCGAGTCCCAGAGAATCTATCCGCATGGTGAGGTGTTCAACATCAATGCAGAGAGTGAACACCTGACGATATTTGAAAAGCTGATTGTGATGTGGAAAGGCTCACAGTGGGATTTCATGACAATGGGGGAACTGCTTGCCTCCAATAATCTTGCTACAATCGGGCAGCATCAGATTGGATGGGGCAGGGTTGCGGATAACGGTGATGATATGCTGATCCAAAGCCTGCCTGTTGTTAAAGAGTGAATTCAGGGTAGATCAGCCAAATGTCGTTCCCAAAAAAGATCAAAAATCAGGAGTTGCGTGAAACCGTCTACTCCGCATCATCAGAAATTCACGGTACCGGGCTTTTCGCCACACGCAATATCAAAAAAGGCGAATACATAGGCACCTATCATGGACCCGATGCGAAACGCAATGGAACCTATGTCTTATGGGTCTACGATCATGGTGAAGAGGACAAGGCGATAGGTCGAAGTGGAAAAAACCTGTTACGTTTCCTGAATCACGCAAAGCCGGGAAATGCCGAGTTTGATGGTTTCGATCTCTATGCCCGGGTAGCGATCAAGAAGCACCAGGAAATCACCTTTAACTATCAGCCCAATTGAATTGGATCTGTGTTGATGATCGGATCATCAATGGTATTGGCGCATTTGTCCCACGAGCACACCCTGGATCTCAACCTGTTCGGGTGAGAATATCATCGGCTGCATGGCAGCGTTGGCGGGGTGCAGAATAACCTCTCCCGGTTTTTGCTCAATGCGTTTCAGGGTTGCATCGCTGCCTTCGATCAGTGCGACTATGATCTCCCCGTTTCTGGCGCTGGAGCGTTGCTCGATAACAATCATATCGCCATCGAGAATGCCTTCGTCGATCATCGAATCACCCTTAACAGTGAGAACATAGCAGGGTTTGGTGGTGCGCAGCATCTCTGGCACCGGAATCCTGGTCTGATGGTTGATCGCTTCAATCGGTCGACCTGCAGCGATATATCCCAGCATGGGTAATTCGTTACCCTGATGATCAGGGGAGTGTGTCAGGCGGATGCCTCGACGCTTGTTATTCATCGGCTCCACCAGACCGGCCTCGATCAGGGCCTGAATCTGTTTATGCAGGGAGCCTTTTGAACTCATGCCCAATGCGTTGCATAACTCATCGAGTGTAGGCGGGTGGGGAAACTCCTCCAGATGATCCTGAATGTATTCATAGATTTCCTGCTGGCGACGGGTTAAAGGCTGGTCCATATCGAGGCTCTCATGTTCTAAACAGGTTCTATTATAGAGTATATAGAACAAAAAAAGAACTTTTTGAAGCCCTATTTATTGGAATCGACCAGCTGCGGCGAGATTTTCAGGCGGCATCCACATCCTTTGACCAGAAATAGACGGCTTCCACGCAATTACCACTCTGCTGGTAGATGACCGATTCACATAGCTCTTCGACCAGTTTAATGCCTCTTCCCGAAAATAGTCTGTTACAGCCTACATCCACTTTGTTTCTGTAGGCACTGACATCGAAGCCATCGCCGCTGTCCCGAACGGAGATGCGTATTTTACCCTGGTCCTTTGATGAGTACGAGGTGATGCTTATGGATACAAAGCCGTCGCTTAGCACGGCCAGGCGCTGCTGACGGGCCGAGAAATATTTGGTGAAGCCCTCTGGTGAGTTTTTCAGCTCAGAACTGAGGCGTAATACGCCGTGATCCAACGCATTGACATACAGTTCCGTGAGAATGGTAAACAGGTGCCTGCGATGCCTGCTCAGCCCCTCTATCTCCTGTATCTGATTAATTACCAGAGGAACGGGATCGGCATCGCGCAGTCTCTTTCCGGTAAGTTTCAGGGTGAACTCTATAGGATCTTCTTCCGAGGTTTCGTTCTTATTTGGCTTCGGGTCAGTAGTTCGGGAATCCCAATCGGGAAGAATGTCGGTAGTGCAAGGGATTTCCGCCAGGCTGATGTCATCATCCTGGGGGGCGTCCTGGCAAAAGGACTTGAGCGAGTGAACGATGCTGTCAAACGCCGTCATCTCCCCCTTGCGGGTGATGGCTTCCTCCACCCGTTTCTGGCCGAAATACTCGTTTAGCGAGTTGCGTGCCTCGGAAACCCCGTCACTGATGAGCAGGAATCGGTCACCTGGCTGGATATTGATACGGACGAGGGTTTCCTGGAAATCGATATCTTCCGTTATCCCCAGGGGCAGGCTATTGGATGACACTCGCTCCTTGATCATCCCGGTCATACCATCAAGGATCAGTATGTCAGGCATACCGCAGTTCGAGATGGTTACATAATCAAGATCACGGCTGATAGAAACAAACTGGGTGGCAAAGAACATTCCAGTAGGCAGCAGGGTGAAAAGCTTTCGATTTATTCCTGCAAGTATCTGGGCCGGGTTAAACCCCTTGTTGGTCATTGCCCGGAACACTTCGGATGTAGGGAGGGCGCCGATCGCCGCCGCAAGGCCGTGACCGGTGAAATCACCCAACAGCACATTCATGTCCTGTGAAGGCGCATAAGCGGTCAGAAATACGTCGCCACTGAACAACTCAGCCGGCTTCAGCAAGCGATCTATTTTGTCTTCGGCGACATTGTTTGCCAATACAGCTCCGGAAAAGACTGATTCAGCCATCTCCTGATCTTTCATCAATTGGCCACTTAGGCTGTTGGTTCGGTGATGCAGCGCTTTGATACGCTCCATGGAGATGATTTTTGATCTGAGAATGGCGTGCGAAAAGGGTTTGGTCAGAAAGTCATCACCACCAACGTCGATGCATTTGGACAGGGCGTCCTCATCGGTCATCGCTGTCAAAAAGATGATGGGAAGAAAGTAGGGAAGATCTATCTCACGTATTCTTTTTACCGCCTCATAGCCATCCATTACCGGCATGCGGATGTCCATGAACACGATGTCTGGTCTGGTATCTATGCATAAGCGCAGGGCCTCGGCACCATTTTCAGCCTGAATGACATCGTAACCATTTTTTTTCAGCAGTGATTTGAGGATAACCCGGTTAGAGAGTTCATCATCGACAATCAGGGCCAAGCCTTTCTGGTCGTTATTCAGGGTGACAATGGATGATAGAACCGAATTCACATAGCTTCTCCATATAAGTGTTCTGCCAATCGATAGACAGACACGGTCTTATAGCGGCAATAAGGGAGAAAACTTAACGCGAAGTTGCAGAAATGGTCTGTGTTTACAGTGGATGTGGACCAGTGAAAGCGGGACTGCTCAGGGGTCAGATTGCCATCTTTTCCCGGCGGGTGCTCTTGCTCTGGGCTCCCGTTGCGCCGGCATGCAGGATATCGATGCGGATATTGGATCTGCGCCGGTCAGTGCGTCTTTGATTTTCAGTTCGTTCTGGCTTGATCTCCAAGCTTTGACGTCGTCTGTTGCGTAAAATCGAACGGCGCATGAACTTGCGTACCGTCATTGGCTTGCCTTTCAGAAGGCTGCCATTGAGTTTTGCGATCAGGCTGTTTGCCGCGCTTGAGGGCTCCACCTTGGCCAGGGCGTGGAATTCACTGGCCCGGGTATGCATATTGGTGACCACAAAAATCTGGCACTTAAGCATTCGCCCGTTGTTTGAGCCAAACAGACTCCAGCGAGGTTTCAATCCCTTCTCGATGAAATTGATCAGATCGAGACGGGTTACCGACTCAGGAAGGTTCCGTATAAATATATCCATTTTTACCCCCCCTTGCTATGCAAATTCCCCCTGACCCTTATTATCCATAACCTTGAGTAGGGGTGGAGGAAATAACAGCGACTGTTTCACATCCATGAAAAATTAATGTCTGCCCCCCCCGGGTGGTATCGGTTGCATGGTGCTAAACAGACCCTAACGTACCAGGGTGATGAGCAGCATCACAAAGGCGACCACGCCCAGAATCGGCAACAGTACAGCATTCCAGTCGCCCGGTTGCGCCTTGGGGCTATCGGTCATCATTGCCTTGGCGCGGGGCAGAAGAGCCAGAATCATCAACACCAGCAACAATGCCCAGCCAATTTTCATCCAATCCATAAAATATCACCCCTTAAAACACAAAACCCCGGAATTAACCGGGGTTTTGATGACGTCTAACCCACTTCTTATTTAATCGTCGCCAGAGAGGGCGCCGAGCAGATGCAGCAGGTGAACGAATATGTTGTAAATGCTCATGTACAGACTGATGGTCATCAGGATGTAGTTGTTCTCTCCACCGTGGATCATACGGCTGGTGTCATAGAGTATGAAACCGCTCATCAGCATGATCACTGCGGCTGACAGCGCCAGCGACAGGGCCGGCATGGAAAGGAAGATGTTCGCCAGCATCACAACCAGCACAACCAGCAGGCCTGCAACCAGAAAACCGCCCATGAAGCTGAAATCCTTCCGGGTGGTCAGGGCATAGCCTGAAATACCCATGAAGATGATGCCTGTGCCGCCAAGGGCCGTGGCAACGATCTGCGGGCCGTTTGGCATGTTCAGATAGTAGGACAGCATGGGGCCAAGACCAAAGCCCAGCAGGCCGGTAATGGCGAACACCACCCACAGTCCAGTGGAGGAGTTGGCGGTGCGGGGCAGAACAAACCACATCAGCAGTATAGCGCCACCCAGACTCAGCAGATGGGTCATGGGGGGCATCTGGACAACAACCGACACAGCCGCTGTCAAGGCACTGAACAGCAGTGTCATGGATAACAGCATATAGGTGTTTTTGATGACTTTATTAACCGCCAGACCGCTTTCGGCGGGGCGTGCAACTGAATAGTCAAGACGATTCATGCGTTCTCTCTCTCCTGATTTTTTATAGGATGATTTGCCACTGTTTAATGTAAGACTGTCTTTCGGCGAATTTGTTCATCAGGATACTTAAATGGGGAAAAAGTGCAACAAATCAAGATCAGAAAGGCCGCGGGTTTTTACATCTGAAATACTGGCGCAAATCGTCACTATCGGGTATTCTTCGCGTCTCAATACGGAGAGGTGGCTGAGCGGTTGAAAGCGGCGGTCTTGAAAACCGTTGAGGGTTTGTAGCCCTCCCAGGGTTCGAATCCCTGCCTCTCCGCCATTTTTCTATCTAAAATTAGATAGTTATCTCTGTTATTTAAATCAGAAACTAGCATTTTTTGCAGCATCCAGGGTGGCAAAAAGTATCTGTGAGGATCTAGAGAATTAATGATCAGGGTACTGATTGTAGACGATCACGATCTAGTCAGAACCGGCTTCAAGTATCTCCTGCTGGGTGCGGATGGATTCGAAGTTGTCGGTGAGGCCACCAGTGGTGAACAAGCCGTAGAGGTAGCCACGCAACTCAAACCCGATATTATTCTGATGGATGTGAATATGCCGGGTATCGGCGGTATCGAAGCGACACGAAAAATCCGTCGCCTGCTTCCCCATGTTCACATCATCGCTGTCACCGTCCATTCTGATACGCCATTTCCCGAGCAACTGCGCGATGCCGGGGCGTTGGGCTATATCAACAAGGGCGCTTCGGAACATGAACTGTTGCAGGCGATGAGGGTGGTTGCCAGCGGCAAACCTTATGTGGCCAGCAGCGTATCCCAGAAAATCACCCTGGCGAGACTGAATGGCATTGATACCGATTCGCCTTTCAACGACCTCTCACAGCGGGAGATGCAGGTTTTGCTGATGGTCACCCAGGGGCAGAAAACCCAGGCCATTTCCGATGCGCTCTGCCTGAGTCCAAAGACCGTTAGCACCTATCGTCACCGACTATACGAAAAACTGGGTGTCGAAACCGATGTTGAACTGACTCATCTGGTCCTGCGTTACGGCCTGATCGAGAATAACGGCTGAACACCCCGTGTTTGATATCGACTGTCGACAATGCCCGCGTCTTGCCGAGTTTCTTGATCAGGTAAAGCAGCAGTACCCGAACTATCACGCCAGGCCGGTTGCACCCTTTGGGGATGAAAAGGCCCGTGTTCTGATTGTCGGGCTTGCACCGGGCATGCACGGTGCAAATGCCAGCGGACGTCCGTTCACAGGCGATTTTGCCGGAATCCTGCTTTACGAAACCTTGTATAAGTACGGTTTCAGCAACCAGCCGGAATCGACAGCAGCGGATGATAACCTTCGCCTGATCAACTGTCGGATCACCAATGCAGTCAAGTGTCTGCCGCCGCAGAATAAACCGGTGGGTAGTGAAATAAACAGTTGTAACAAATACTTATCATGTGAAATTAATGATTTACATGATAATTCTGTTGTCGTTGTTCTGGGCTCGATTGCACATAATGCGGTAGTAAAAGCCCTGTCTCTGAAGCAGTCCGATTACAAATTCGGGCACAATAATCTGCACCAACTCCCCCGGGGATTACAGTTGCTGGATTCCTACCACTGCAGTCGCTACAACACCCAGACCCGGCGTCTGACCGAGGCCATGTTCCATCAGGTGTTCGAACGCGCACGCAGCCTGATAGACGGCGTATAATGGATTGATGTCTGCCGAATCATCGACTTACAGCACATTCGATCATAAAGCCTTCCTCAAAACACTGACCAACCTTCCCGGTGTCTACCGGATGCTGGATGAGGAAGGAAATATTCTCTATGTCGGCAAGGCCCGTGATCTGAAACGGCGGGTCAGCAGCTATTTTTCCCGCTCTCTGAATCGCCGCATTCAGCTGATGGTGTCCAAAATCAATACAATCGAGGTCACTGTGACGCACACAGAGGCCGAAGCGCTGATTCTGGAAAACAACCTGATCAAATCCCTGAAACCTCGTTATAATGTGCTGTTGCGGGATGACAAAAGCTACCCCTATATCTTTCTTTCTGATGAAGATTTTCCCCGGCTTGCCTTTCATCGTGGTCCGCGAAGACTGAAGGGACGCTATTTTGGCCCGTATCCCAATGCCGGCTCGATGCGCGAAACCCTGCAGCTGATGCAGAAACTCTTCCCGATCCGTCAGTGCGAGGATGCCTTTTTCAGGAACCGCTCAAGACCCTGTTTGCAGTACCAGATCAAGCGCTGCACAGCCCCCTGTGTCGATCTGGTGAGCGTCGATGACTATGCTGCCGATGTCGAGGATGCCGCGCTGTTTCTTGATGGAAAAACCAGTGAGGTAATCAACTCGCTGGTGGCGAAAATGGAAGCCGCATCTGCTGTGTTGGAGTTTGAAACGGCTGCCCGCTACCGGGACCAGATCGCCACTCTGCAACGGGTACAGGAGCGACAGTATGTCAGCGGGGAACGCGGCAATCTGGATATCGTCGTCTGTGTTGTGAAGGAGTCAACGGCTTGCGTGCAGGTGTTTTTCATCCGCAATGGCCGCAACCTAGGAAACAAGGCATTTTTCCCCAAAGCCCCGGAAGATGAGGGCGAAAGGAGCGTGCTCTCGGCATTCCTGGCCCAGTACTACCTGGACAAACCCGTCCCGCAGGAGATTATCGTAAACTGTCGCCCCGATGATCAGCGTCTGCTGGAAGAGGTGTTCAGTCGCCAGGAGAAACGCCAGATCAGTATCAAAAACCAGGTCCGTTCCGAGCGCGCCAGATGGCTGAAAATGGCCGTCAACAATGCAGAACTTGCACTTTCCAGCCGTCTGGCGAGCAAGGCCGGCATCCAGAAACGTTTCGAGGCGCTGCAGACCGCGCTGATGCTCGATGAGACGCCCTCGCGGATGGAGTGCTTCGATATCAGTCACACCGGTGGGGAGAAGACGGTTGCATCCTGCGTGGTGTTTGATCAGCAAGGACCGCTGAAATCCGACTATCGCCGCTTCAATATCGAAGGGATTCAGGGCGGGGATGATTATGCCGCCATGCAACAGGCGCTCAACAGGCGCTACAGCCGTATTCAGGCGGGCGAGGGTGTGTTGCCGGATATCCTGTTCATCGATGGTGGTAAAGGGCAGCTCAATGCCGCTCATCAGGTGCTCGAGGAGCTTGCCGTGGGCGGTGTGCTGCTGGTGGGCGTGGCAAAAGGGGTGGACCGGAAGGCCGGTCTGGAGCAGTTGTTCTTGTTAGAGAAGGAGACGCCCATTATACTCCCCGCGGATTCACCGGCGCTTCACCTGATCCAGCATATCCGCGACGAATCACACCGGTTTGCCATAACCGGGCACAGACAGCGTCGCGATAAAAGCCGCAAACAATCGCCTCTGGAGGCTGTGCCGGGCATAGGTCCGAAACGGCGCCAAAAACTGCTCAAGCATTTTGGGGGTATTCAGGGCATCGCCAGAGCCGGGATCGAG
The DNA here is from genome assembly GCA_002869585.1 of Sedimenticola sp. Lineage (GTDB taxonomy): Bacteria > Pseudomonadota > Gammaproteobacteria > Chromatiales > Chromatiaceae > BM503. The sequence continues at coordinate 2,255 of PKUO01000105.1, read as the reverse complement.
GATCTGTCACGGATCGATGGAATCAGCGCACTATTGGCGCAGCAGATATATGAGGCCTTCCATGCAGAAGGATAGAATCAGACATGCTTAACAACATACCGAACATTCTGACACTGCTGCGAATTCTGCTGATTCCCGTGTTCATTGTCATATTCTACCTGCCCTGGGAGTACGCCAATCTCACCTGCGCCATAGTGTTCACCCTGGCAGCCATCACCGACTGGCTAGACGGCTATCTGGCGCGCAGACTGGAACAGGTCTCGGCACTGGGCGCCTTTCTTGATCCGGTCGCGGACAAGCTGATGGTGGCCGCTGCGTTGATCCTGCTGGTTGAGACCGATCCATCACCGCTGATGTCGATTGCCGCAACCGTGATTATCGGGCGTGAAATCACCATCTCGGCCCTGCGCGAATGGATGGCCGAACTCGGTGCGCGGGCGCAGGTGGCCGTATCGGTGATCGGCAAAATTAAAACCGCCTTCCAGATGATCGCGCTTACCCTGTTAATATTACGCGATGATTTCTGGGGAGTTCCGGTCTATACCATCGGTTATGTACTGCTCTATGTCGCCGTGATTCTGACCTTATGGTCGATGACCGTCTATCTGCGCGCTGCCTGGCCCAGCTTGATGGGAGAACACCACAAGGCGAAAAAATCGGATCAGGCAGCGGACGACGAATAGCTGTAAAGACCCATTATTTTCATCTTTTCCTTGACTCTTTTGCATGGGACATTACAATAGCCGGCGTTCTAGCGATGCGGGAATAGCTCAGTTGGTAGAGCACAACCTTGCCAAGGTTGGGGTCGCGAGTTCGAGTCTCGTTTCCCGCTCCAATTTCTGAAAAACCCCGGGCCAAGACTCGGGGTTTTTTTCTTGTAGATCTGGAAAATAGTAGCCCAATACGGGATACTAGCCCACTGTAAATGTAAGACCATGGCTGAGTGGCAGAGTGGTTATGCAGCGGCCTGCAAAGCCGTGGACCTCGGTTCGATTCCGGGCTCAGCCTCCACTGAATTATAGACAATAAAAAAGGCGCTTTTCTCAGCGCCTTTTTTATTGTCTGAATTTCAGCCGTGCAAATTGTTACTCTTCAACGTTTTTCCTCGTGGATATCTCTGAACTAGTGGACTCATTCAAAATTAACAAGCACAAGAAAATTGCTGTATATACTATAGTTTTAGTGTAGGAGGATAAATAGCAGTATCAACTATACGAGGAGTAAATTATGTTGAGTATCATTAAGTTACATGATTATGTAAAACTCTTTAGTTTGGTTGTTTTGCTGGTTTTGGTGGGTGCTTCTACTGCTGCTTTCGGTGAGGAAGAGTTGATCGGTTCTGATGAATACCGCATTTCATGCCTCTCTTGTCATGGTGTTGGCGGAAAAGGGGATGGCCCAATGGCTCAGTATCTCACCATCAAACCAACCGACCTGACCCAATTGGCTAAGAACAATGGTGGTCAGTACCCTGACATCAAAGCAGGCAGTTATCCATTTCTAAGAGTTTTTCAGATTATCGATGGTAGAACCGAGGTCGCTGGACATGGCGATCGACCCATGCCTGTATGGGGGAGTCGTTTCCAAATAATAGATCAAGGTCCACCGGGAACTCATGAGAGAGAAATACGCGCACGAATTCTCGAATTGGTCTATTACATACAGTCCATTCAGGAAGATTAGAGGCTGTTAGCGGAAGAGTGGCGAAGTTGCGCAGTCAGATTTGAGATCGGCTCATCACAAACGCAACTTTGTCATTTTGAGCAGGATGCTTGGACGGATGCATACCAATAAAAACCCACTCTCTGACAATGGTGTTTTCCCGGTTTCAGAGAGAAGGATCGTTGTAATAGTAGAGAGTCGCCATCAATACAGATGGTGTGTATAATCCCTCGCGGTTCAACCAGCATCTATTTGTCAGGTTTTCATATTAACTATTTGTTTTTAAAATAGATCGCGACATTGCCCGGGTGGCGAAATTGGTAGACGCAAGGGACTTAAAATCCCTCGGGGGAAACCCCGTGCCGGTTCGATTCCGGCCCCGGGCACCACATGCCTGACCCGTTGGAAGCTTCTTTCACCTGATTTTATCTATCTGCCAGTTTTCCCTGGCAAACTCCCAGAACTCCGCAACCGATCCCGGTTTTTCTCTGTCCAGTTGTTGTCCGAGAAACTCAAATGCCGCGATCAGTTCCGGCAGTGGCTTTTTCTTGTCAACGCGATGAGCTTGGGTCTGCTTGCTCAGTTTTTTACCG
>PKUO01000034.1 GCA_002869585.1 Sedimenticola sp. | reverse complement strand
TTACGCTGGGATTTCTCACCAGCCCAACGCCTGCAGCACTGAAAACCCTTGCCCGTAAACTCCCCCACTACGGCCGGTACAGCTATACCCTGTTCGAAGGCGATGCGGTGAACAACAGGCTCAAGGGTCAGTGGTCGCTGAGTGAATCGCCTCTAAGCGTGAAGCTGGTGGAAACGACCATCCCGGCCGTTTCTATCCCCAGTCTCCAGCCACTGACGGCCGTTATCGAGTAGATCAGTTCAACACTGTGGAATTGCCCATCCGTTACAGAATCGAGCAGGCCTGGGTGAATTCCAGACGCGGTCCACGCGGGTAGAGTCCACTATCATCGCCATATCCGATGTTGGCGAGAAAGTTGGACTTGTACTGTCCATCGGGGAAGAAAGCCGCATCGACCTTTTTGTTGTCAAACCCGGACATGGGGCCCACATCCAGACCCAGGGCGCGTGCCGCCAGAATCAGATAACCGCCCTGCAGGGTACCGTTACGAAACGCAGCTGTTTTTGCCAGTTCAGGATCGGCCTCATAGGTGGGCCGGGCATCGTAGGCGGGAAACAAGGTGGGCAGATGATCGAAGAAACGCAGATCATAGGCGATGATCGCTGTCACCGGCGCCACCAGGGTCTTTTCCAGATTACCCGGTGACAAGGCAGGTTTCAGCTTCTCTTTCGCCTCTTTCGATTTGAGGAACACCATCCGCGCCGGCAGCGCGTTCATTGCCGTTGGCCCCCACTTCATCAGATTGTAGAGTTGCTGCAACTGTTCATCCGTCACCGGTTTATCCTGAAACGTATTATGTGTTCTGGCGTTTCTGAACAGCGTGTCAAAGGCAAGATCATCAAGGGGTTGGGCCATAACTACCTCATTGTAATAATTTTAAATATCAGAACATCATGTTCGGATTTCAACAGTAAATCTTTCGATAGTACGAATATATCTTTTCAGTATAAACCTTTAGATTGTGGGGTCGTTAACACTGTGCGGATAGCCTGTGCCGACTATCCCGCCGACGGTATCTTGTACGGTGAACTCTGATCCAGGCTCTCCTTGTAATCGAGTATCGCCGGTTGCTCGCGTTTGAGAAAATCGGCTATCGCCTCTGAAAATCCAGGGTGGATGATCCGGTGTGCCGAGTAGGTCAGGGTTGGCAGAAAACCCCGCCAGATCTTGTGCTCGCCCTGGGCGCCGGGTTCAAACTTTCTCAGCCCATGCCGGATGCAGTACTCGATTCCCTGGTAATAGCAGGCCTCGAAATGCAGTGAATCATAATCCCGCTCACACCCCCAATGGCGCCCATAGAGGGTGTCGTCGCTGCGATACATCAGGGCGCCGGCAACACACTCTGTTTGATCGTAGGCCAGCACCAGAATGACCTGCTTACCCAAAGTTCTGCCTATCTCCTGAAAAAAACCCAGGTTCAGGGTGGGCATGCTGTAACGATCCTCGAATGTCTTGATATAAAAGCGGGTAAAGATCGCCCACTCCTCGGCCGTCACATCAGCGCCCTCGATAACCCTCAGCTGCAGGCCCTGATCGAGCACCGACCTGCGTTCGCGACGGATATTTTTGCGGCGCTTGTTGTTGAGTTGCGAGAGAAACTGTTCGAAATCCCGATAACCCCGGTTCTCCCAGTGAAACTGAACGCCCAGGCGTATTTGTACATCCCCGCATTCAAAAACCCGGCGTTCGGCCTCGGTGATAAACAGCCAGTGAATCGACGACAGGCCGTCATTGATCGCTAACTGTGCGGCCAGGTCGATGAACTGCCGGACAATCTCTTTCCGGTCGACCACTTCTTCCGTTGAACCAGGCAATCGCGGCCTGATCAATATTCGCTCACCCGTAGCCGGGGTATAAGGGATGGCCGAAACAAGCTTCGGATAGTAGGACAATCCATGGCGCTGATAGGCATCCGCCCAGGCGTGGTCGAACACGAACTCGCCATAGGAGTTATCCTTGATATACATGGGACAAGCCGCAACCAGAATCCTTTCCGCTCCCTCTCCCTCCCAAGCCAATAGATGTCTGGAATGCCAGCCATATTGCGGACTGGCGCAGTGATGCCGTTCCAGGGCCAACAGAAACTCATGTCGCAGAAACGGATTATTACCGACGACCAGGGCGTTCCACTGGTCTGCAGGCACCCGCTCGATCGCATTACAGATTTCAAATTGCATGGCACTGACTATGGGGATTTGCCGGGTGATATACAACTCCGGGGTTCTGTGGTTAACCTTGGCGCTTATGCAGACCGAGGGTCAATGAACCCTCGCCGAACTTGTCGGTGATCTCATCCAGTGTTGAATAGACTCTCTTCTCCTGCAGTTTCTCATCAGGCGTAGCGAACAGATCCCCCATTGCCGGAGTCTCCACCTCCCATACCGATAGCCCGACACCGAGCAACCGGACCGCCCTGCCCTGAAAACCACTTTTCTCGTACAGGCTCCAGGCGCTGCGGAAGATGGCGATATCGGTATCCAGCGACTCCGTCAGTGTCTGTTGCCGGGTGTGGGTTTCAAAGCCGCTGAACCTGATTTTCAGAGAGATGACATGACCGGCCAGGCCCTTTTTACGGGTGATTCTCCCGACCTCCGAAGAGAGCCGGCGCAGACAGTCGCGGATCTGTTGCGGATTCGAGATATCCTCGTTAAAGGTGTGCTCCTTGGAGATGGATTTTCGCTCGGAGACCAGGCCAACGACATCCGAGGCAATACCCCTCGCCTGGTTATAAAGATGCAGGGCACCCTTTCCACCGAACTGGGCGACCAGCAATTCCAGGTCGCAATGCCGCAGATCCCGTACACTGCAGATCCCCAGCCTACGGATGGATTTGATCGTCTGCTTGCCGACTCCCCTGAGATCCGATACCGGCAAGGGATCGAGAAACGCCTGAACCTGCTCCGGGGCAACCACCTTCAGCCCGTCAGGCTTACCAGCTTCCGATGCCAGCTTGGCCAGCAACCGGTTGGTCCCAACCCCGACTGAACAGACCAGTTGAACCTGTTCGAGTATCTTTTGCTTGGTCATTGCGGCAATTGCTTCCGGTGCGCCGAACAACCGCTCCAGTCCGGTGATATCGATATAGGCCTCATCGATGGAGATCGGCTCAACCAACGGGGAGATTTCGCCGAGAATCGTCATGATCTGTTTTGAGACAGCGGCATAACGCCTGATATCCGGCCTGACATAGACCGCTTGGGGACAACGCCGATAGGCCTCGGAAATGGGCATGGCCGAGCGAACGCCAAACACCCTCGCCTCGTAGGAGCAGGTGGCGACCACCCCCCGCCGGCCCGGCATGGCGCCGACGATAACCGGGCGGGAGCGAAACTCCGGATTATCCCGTTGCTCGACCGAGGCAAAGAAGGCATCCATGTCCAGATGCATAATCCACCTGGGCGATTCTGCAGTCATGCGGATAACTGCCGGTCGAGTTCCTGGAGTATCCTCACCAGATTGACCGCCTGCACCATCTGCTTCTGTTCAAACCAGACCTCTGACATCGGAGCAATGTCGCATTTCCCTGGAAAGTCGATACGCTGTTCGGCCAGTCGCGCAATTCTCGGTACAAACACCCACTGTAGCCACTCATGAAACCCCATCCGGTCATGGTAGAACGGCAGTGTACTGGCGAAAGCGGTGGGATCGGGCGGCTGATCACCCCAGATCGACAACCCGCGCATCTCCTCCTCGAGCTGCGTCAATAGCTGTTCAATTCGCTGGTGATCCTGGGTCATGGCTACCTCTCTGATAGTGCTTTCAGAGAATTATATACCCAGAACCATCGCCAGGGTCCGGAGTCGCGGAAATTGGACTCCGGACCTAGTTTAGTCAGAACCTCCGTCCCATTCTCATCGGCTGGTGCTGATCGGCAATGGCTTGTTGCTCAGGTGTCAGCGAGGCGTACAGTTTTTCCATGGCCTCGGCCATGGTCTGCATCTGATCGGCACGACCTCTCATCATCTCAGACCGTTCCGGGATAGTCAGACCACCACTCATGAAGGCCTTGCGTTGTCCCATGTTGGACATCTTCTCCCGCATGGCGGATTCAAACTCGCTCCAGGCGCTCTCCTGTTCTGCCGTGATATTCAACTTCTCCTTCAAAAAGACCAGGCGTTGTTCCATGCGGTAAGCACGGTCTTCAACATTCATGCGCATCGGACCTCCGCCATAGGAGTTACATCCACCCCAACGACCACCCGCAGAGACCATGCTGACGGAAGCGGCGGTGATACCCACGGCCATAAGTGCGACCACTACAATTTTAGTATTGCGTTTCATCTCTCTATCTCCTGTTGTTAGAGGCTCATCACCTCCTGTGAGATCTATGAAACCACGAGTTTGTAAACCGTCGATGTCTGCGAGGGCGAGTTTTGTAACACAATGTAACTGGTCCACCGCTGATACATTGGCTTACAAAAAAGTCAGAAATTCACACCCCAGTTGCGGTATAAAAAGCACATGGAGACGCGCCCTCACATAATGGTGGTCGATGATGACCGGGAGATCAGGGAACTGTTGCAACAGTACCTTGAAAAGAACGGCATGCGCGTCACCACGGTGGGCGATGGCCGTGGCATGCAGCAGTCCCTTGATTCCGCCCATATCGACCTGATTGTGCTCGACCTGATGCTGCCCGGCGCAGATGGACTGGAACTCTGCCGCAATCTACGCGTGAAATCCCAGATACCGGTCATCATGTTGACCGCCCGTGGTGACGAGATGGACCGTATCCTGGGGCTGGAGATGGGCGCGGATGACTATCTGCCCAAGCCATTCAACCCGCGCGAGCTGCTGGCACGCATCAAGGTGGTGCTGAAACGCACCCAGGCGCTGACGCCACGCAACACACCGGAGACGAATACCCCGATCAGGTTTGTCGGCTGGACCCTGGACCCGATCGCCCGCCACTTGCTCTCGGCGGACGCGGCCGTCACCCCGCTGAGCGGCGCCGAGTACCGTTTGCTGAGGGTGTTCCTCGATCATCCCAACCACATACTCAACCGTGATCAACTGCTCGATCTGACACAGGGCCGTGAATCAGACCCCTTTGACCGCAGTATCGATGTCCTGATCTCCCGCCTGCGCCGGCGACTGGACGATGATCCCAAGGACCCGCAAATCATCAAAACGGTGCGCGGTGAGGGCTATGTCTTCACCGCCCGGGTCGAACTGGACGGGGAAAACCCATGAGACTCGCGCCCAAAACACTCTTCGGGCGTATGACGCTGATTCTGATCCTGGGTTTGATTCTGGCCCAGGTCATCAGCGCCACGCTGTTGCTGAAGGATCGCCGCGACATCATTCAGGACCGATTCGGGCTGCAGCTTATTCAGCGTATTGCCTCGGTTGTTACCCTGATGGAGGAGATGTCCCCGCAAAAACGCGAGCAAATGCTCACCGCCCTGAGCTCAGCCACCTTCAGGGTCACCCTCTCCGATACACCCTATAACGAGAGCGATGCCGCCCGTCCCTCCAATCACCTGGCGTTTCTGCTCAGCCAGGCGCTGCCAGGACACAAAGAGGTTCGGGTCAGCGTCGGTGACATTTCCGATAGATTCAGACACCGCCGGGATCGCCGGTCGGATGAATCCGGGACTATGCCCATGGAACGCCGGCGAGACCATCAGCCGGGTTTCGGACCCTGGCGTTCAGCGGCAAAACCGGTTATTGCCACGGCGCAGGTGAAGCTGCGAGATGGGCAGTGGATCATCTTCAGCCGCCCGCTGCCGGACGAGGCGGTGCACTGGCCGATGAAAGTTCTCGGCTTCCTGCTGGCCCTGCTGGTCAGCATCATCATCATCGCCCTGATTGCCGTACGCCTGGTGACCAAGCCTCTGACCACCCTGTCTGCAGCGGCAGAATCGCTGGGGAAAAACATCGACAACCCCCCGCTTGCGGAAAAGGGGCCACAGGAGGTCCGACAGGCGGCCCAGGCGTTCAACACCATGCAGAAACGACTGCAGCGCTACATCGATGACCGCAACCAGGTGCTGGCGGCGGTCTCCCATGATCTGAAAACCCCGATCACCCGCCTGCGCCTACGCACCGAACTGCTGGAGGACTCCCAGTTGGCCAGCAAGATAGATGCAGACCTGAACGAAATGGAACAGATGGTCACCGCATCCCTCGATTACCTGCGTGGTACTGACAG